>NZ_JBHXSU010000002.1:33099-778922 GCF_042715345.1 Streptomyces sp. NPDC058697 | reverse complement strand
CCCCCAACAGCCCCCACCCCCAGCCCCTCCGGCGTTTGAGGAGCGGGGGTTCGGGGGCTGGCCCCCGAGTAAGGGACGGGAATGGGTAGGGGCGGCGGGGGCGAAATCAAGCCCTTGGCTCGCGCGGGAGTCCCAGTACCTTTTCCGCGAGGATGTTCCGCTGTACCTGAGACGTCCCGGCGTAGATCGTGCCGGAGCGGGCGATCAGATACGTCGTGGACCAGGAAGCCGAGGAGTTCGCGGCGCCGGGATCGTCGGCACGGTACGTACGCAGGGGCGCCCGCCCCACCGGAACCTGACCGTGCAGGCCCATGATGTCCATCGCCAGGTCGGTGACCTTGGTGTGGTACTCGCTCCAGTACAGCTTGGCGATCGACGTCTCGGGCCCGGCTTCGGCGCCCTTGAGCCACCCGGTGAGGATCCGGTAGCCGAGAAACCGCATGATCTCGACCTTGGACCAGCACCAGGCGATCCGCTGCCGGATGACCGGGTCCTGGTCCCTCCCGTACAGGCGGGCCAGCTCGACGAGGCGTTCGACCTCCGCCCGGAAGAGGATCGGATTGGTCGCCGCCTCCTCCCCGCGCTCAACGCCCAGCAGACTCTGCGCGACCGTCCAGCCGTTGTCGACGCCGCCCACGACGAGGTCGGCGCGGGTGCGGGCGCCGTTGAAGAAGACCTCGTTGAAGTGGAGCTGCCCGCTCATCATCCGGAACGGCCGTACCTCGACACCGGGTTGGTCGAGCGGCACCAGGAGGAACGAGATGCCGCGGTGCTTGGAGGCGTCGGGGTCGGTGCGGGCCAGGACGAAGATCCAGTCGCTGTGGTGGGCGCCGGAGGTCCACACCTTCTGCCCGTCGATCACCCACTCCCCGCCGTCACGCACCGCGCGCGTCCTGAGGGAGGCGAGGTCCGAGCCCGCGTCCGGCTCCGAGTAGCCCTGGCACCAGGTGTCCTCGCCGCTGAGGATGCGCGGCAGGAAGTGACGCTTCTGGTCCTCCGTACCCCAGCGCAGCAGCGTGTTCGCCAGCATCTTCACGCCGAAGGTGTCCTGCGGCAGACCGAACGGCACACCCGCCAGGGCCAGTTCCTCCATCAGGACGACCTGGTGGAGCTTGGACAGGCCGCGGCCGCCGAACTCCTCGGGCCAGGCAAGCGAGAGAAAACCGCGCTCGGCGAGCCGTCGGCGCCAGTCGCGGGCGAAGGCCCAGGCGGCCTCCTCGTCGAGGGCGCCGATGCCCTTCCAGCCGGTGGGCAGGGCGTCGGCGAGGAACGCCTTGACCTCGGTGCGGAACGCCTCGGTCTCCGGGGGATAGGTGATGTCCACCTGCAGTGCCTCCTGCGCTCGGCCGCCCCATCGCGGTATTGATTGTTTCAGTGTAATAGGTTATCTATTTAAGAGGAATAGCGACGAGCCAGGGCGGGCTGACATGGGACTGCTGGACGGCCGGAACGCCGTGATCACCGGCGGCGCACAGGGCATCGGCTTCGAGATCGCCGGCGTGCTCGGCGGGGCGGGCGCGTCCGTCGTCATCGGCGACATCGACGAGGACGCCGCGGCGCAGGCCGCCGAACGCCTCGCCAAGGACGGCGTGGCCGCCACCTCGCTGCGCTGCGACGTCACCGACGAGGACGAGGTGGCCGCCCTCGTCGCCCATGGCACCGACGTGTTCGGACCGGTCGGCGTCATGGTCAACAACGCCGGGATCACCCGTGACGCGACCCTGCGCAAGATGGCCCTCGCCGACTTCCGCGCCGTGGTCGACGTCCACCTCACCGGAGCCTGGAACGGCACCCGGTACGCCGCCGAGGCCATGCGCGCCCACGGACAGGGCGGCAGCATCGTCAACATCTCCTCCATCGCCGGCAAGGTCGGCAACTTCGGGCAGACCAACTACAGCGCCGCCAAGGCCGGGCTCGTCGGCCTCACCAAGGCGTCCGCCAAGGAACTGGCCCGGGCCGGCATCCGCGTCAACGCCGTGCAGCCCGGTCTGATCCGCACCGCGATGACCGAGGCGATGCCCCAGGCCGCCTGGGACGCGAAACTCGCCGAGATCCCCATGGCCCGCGCGGGCGAACCCGCCGAGGTCGCCCAGGTCGTCCTCTTCCTGGCCTCCGACATGGCGAGCTACATCACCGGAGCCGTGGTCGAGGTGACCGGCGGGCGGTACATGTGACCCCGTCCACTCCGTGCCCCTCCTGCCCTGCCCCGCCCCGCTCCTGCCCCGTACCCCTCATGAAAGGCACGACGGATGCCCGCCCTCTTGCGTGACGCGGTGATCTGCGAACCCCTGCGTACCCCGGTCGGTGGTTACGGAGGCGTCTTCCGCGACGTGACGGCGGCCGAGCTCGCGGCCACGGTCGTACGCGCCGTGCTGGAACGCACCGGCGTACCGCCCGCAGCCGTGGACGACGTCCTGCTGGGCCAGTGCTACCCCAACGGCGAGGCCCCGGCCATCGGCCGCGTGGCCGCCCTGGACGCGGGCCTGCCCGTGGAGGTGCCGGGGCTCCAGGTCGACCGCCGCTGCGGCTCCGGACTGCAGGCGGTCATCACCGCGGCGATGCAGGTGCAGACCGGCGCGAGCGATCTGGTGCTGGCCGGTGGCGTCGAGTCCATGAGCCAGGCCGAGTTCTACACCACCGATGTGCGCTGGGGAGTACGCGGCGCGGGCACCACGCTGCACGACCGGCTGGCCCGTGGCCGGGTCACGTCCGGAGGCGTCAACCACCCTGTCCCCGGAGGCATGTTGGAGACCGCCGAGAACCTGCGGCGCGCGTACGACATCTCGCGTGAGGAGCAGGACCGACTCGCCCAGCGCTCGCACGAAAAGGCCGTCGCGGCCCAGCGGGAGGGCCGGTTCGCCGACGAGATCGTGCCCGTCACCGTACGCACCCGGAAGGGCGAGACGGTCGTCGACACCGACGAACACCCGCGCCCCGACTCGTCGTTGGAGAAGCTGGCCTCGCTGCGTCCCGTACTCGGCCGCCAGGACCCCGAGGCGACCGTCACCGCCGGGAACGCCAGCGGGCAGAACGACGGCGCCTCGATCTGTGTCGTCACCCATCCCGAGCGCGCGGCCGAACTGGGCCTGCGTCCGCTGGGCCGCCTGGTCTCCTGGGCCGTCGTGGGCGTGCCGCCCGAGACGATGGGCATCGGACCGGTGCCCGCCACGGCCAGGGCGCTGGAACGGGCGGGGCTGAAGCTCGCCGACATGGACCTGATCGAACTCAATGAGGCCTTCGCCGCCCAGGTCCTCGCCTGCACCCGCGAATGGGCCCTGACCGAGGCCGACTTCGACCGGTTCAACGTCAACGGCTCAGGCATCTCGCTGGGCCACCCCGTCGGAGCCACCGGCGGCCGCATCCTCGCCACCCTGCTGCGCGAACTGGACCGCCGCCAGGCCCGCTACGGCCTGGAGACCATGTGCCTCGGCGGCGGACAGGGCCTGGCCGCGGTCTTCGAACGGCCGACGCACGCACACAACGCGCTCAACGCTCCTGGAGGACGCTGATGGCCGGACTGATCGCATATGGCGCGTACGTGCCGTACCACCGCCTGGCGCGAACGGATGTCGCCGCGGTACTGGGCACCAAGGCGGGCAAGGGAACCCGGGCGGTCGCGGGCTACGACGAGGACACCACGTCCATGGCCGTCGAGGCGGCCCGCGGAGCCCTGGCCCTCGACGGCCTCCGCCCCCGCATCGGCCAGCTCTTCCTCGCCACCGCCGCGCCCGCCTACCTCGACAAGACGAACGCGACCGCCGTGCACGCCGCGCTCGGCCTCGACGAGCACGTCCTCGCCGCCGACATGGCCGGCTCCGTACGCTCCGGCCTCGGCGCACTGGTCACCGCCGCCCGCTCACCGGTCCCGACCCTGACGGTCCTCTCCGACCTGCGCACCGGACTGCCCGGCGGCAGCGACGAGATCGCGGGCGGCGACGGCGCGGCCGCCTTCGTCTTCGGCGGCCACCGCAACGGGGCGCCCGTCATCGCGGAACTGCTCGCCCACGACACCGTGAGCGACGAGATCCTCGAACGCTGGCGGCTGCCAGGATCGCCCACCTCCCGCGTCTGGGAGGAGCGCTTCGCCGAGGAGATCTACGTGACCCTGGCCGGCAAGGCGCTCGTCGCCGCACTCGACCAGGCGGGCCTGGACATCGCCGCGATCGACCACTTCGTGGTCTCCGGACTGCACGCGCGGGCCTGCGCGACCGTGCGGCGCACGGCAGGTGTACGCCCCGAGGCGGTGACCCCGGACCTCACCGGGGCGATCGGCAACGCGGGCACCGCCCAGCCCGGCCTGCTCCTGGCCGATGTCCTCGACCGCGCCCGCCCCGGCGAGACCATCGCGCTGGTCGTTCTCGGTGACGGCGCCGGCGTCCTCCTGCTGCGCACCACCGAGGCGCTGACCACCCACCGCGGCGTCCGCCCGGTCGCCGCCCAGATCGCCGCGGGCAGCGCCCCGGTGCCGTACGCCACGTACCTCTCCTGGCGCGGTCTCCTCGACCGGGAGCCGCCACGCCGGCCGGACCCCGAGCCGCCCTACGCCCCGCCCGCGTACCGCCGGGGCGGCTGGAAGTACGGCTTCGTAGCCTCCCGGTGCGAGAAGTGCGGCACCCGGCATCTGCCGCCGGACCGGGTCTGCGCGAGCTGCCGGAGTGTCGACGCCATGACCGACGAGCCGATGGAGCATGTGCGCGGCACGGTCGCCACCTTCACCGTGGACCGCCTGGCCCACACGCCGAGTCCGCCGATGCTCGTCGTGGTCGTCGACTACGACGGCGGCGGCCGGTTCCGCTGCCAGCTCACCGACGCCACCGAGGCCGACGCCGTCATCGGCGCCCGGGTGGAGATGACGTTCCGGCGCACGGTCACCGCGTCCGGCGTCCACAACTACTTCTGGAAGGCCCGGCCGGTGCGCACGGGCGAGACCGAGGGGACAGACGGATGAGCTCGCACGGAATCCGGGACCGGGTCGCGATCGTCGGCATGGGCTGCACGACCTTCGGCGAACACTGGACCCGCTCGGCCGACGATCTGCTGATCGACGCCGTCGGCGAGGCCGTCACCTCGGCCGGCATCACCCTCGACGACATCGACGCGTTCTGGCTCGGCACCCAGGCGTCCGGCGTCTCCGGGCTGACCCTCAGCAGGCCGCTGCACCTGCAGTACAAGCCGGTCACCCGCCTGGAGAACATGTGCGCCACCGGCTCCGAGGCGCTGCGCAACGCCTGTTATGCCGTCGCCTCCGGCGCGTACGACGTGGCCATGGCGGTCGGCGTGGAGAAACTCAAGGACTCCGGCATGTCCGGGCTCTCGGGCACCACCATGCCGGGCGCGGGCGACGACAGCCGCGGAGAGATCACCGCCCCCGCGAACTTCTCCCTCCTCGCCCCCGCCTACGCCGCCAAGTACGGCCTGTCGGAAGAGGAGTTGAAGGACGTCATCACCCGCATCGCCTGGAAGAACCACGTCAACGGCGCCCGCAACTCCCGCGCCCAGTACCGCAAGGAGGTGCCGCTGGAGCGCATCAGGTCGGCGCCGATCGTCGCGGGCATGCTCGGGGTGTTCGACTGCTCGGGGGTGTCCGACGGCTCGGCCGCCGCGATCGTCGTACGGGCCGAGGACGCCTACAAGTACACCGACAAGCCCGTCTTCGTGAAGGCGCTGTCCTTCGTCGCCGGTCCGGCGGACGGGCTGCTCGATCCGGAGTACGACTTCACCACCTTCCCCGAGGTCGTCGCGTCCGCCCAGGAGGCGTACCGGCAGGCCGGAGTCACCGATCCACGCGCCGAGATCGCGCTCGCCGAGGTCCACGACTGCTTCACGCCCACCGAACTGGTGCTGATGGAGGACCTGGGCTTCGCCGAGCGCGGCCAGGCATGGAAGGACGTCACCAGCGGGGCGTTCGACCTGGACGGCTCACTGCCGGTCAACCCGGACGGGGGACTCAAGGCCTTCGGCCACCCCATCGGCGCGTCGGGCCTGCGCATGATGTTCGAGGCCTGGCTCCAGCTGCGGGGCGAGACCCCGCCGGAGCGGGCGGTCCGCACGTTGGCGGAGGGGCGTTCGCTCGCCCTCACGCACAACCTGGGCGGCGGACCGGGCGAATGCGTCTCCTTCGTGTCGGTGGTCGGAAACCAACTCACCGATTGAGAAAGGCGGTTCGGTCATGGGACGACTGGACGACAAGATCGCGATTGTCACGGGAGCCGCGTCCGGCATCGGCGCCGCCACCGCCCGTCGCGTGGCGGCCGAGGGCGCGCACACGCTCGTGGCCGACCTGAACCTCGACGGCGCCAAGGCGGTCACGGAGGAGATCCGTGCCGCCGGAGGTTCCGCGACCGCGGTCCCGGTCGACCTCGGCGACATCGAGAGCGTACGGGCCATGGTGGACGCGGCGATTCGGACGTACGGCGGACTCGACGTCCTGCACAACAACGCGGCGGCCACCCACCTGGCCGCACGCAAGGACCTCGCCGTCGTGGAGGCCGACCCCGCGGTCTGGGACGAGACGATGCGCATCAACCTCCGCGGGACCATGGTCGCCATCCAGACCGCGGTCCCGCACATGGTCGCGCGCGGCGGCGGCTCGATCATCAACACCTCGTCCGGAGCCGGGCTCGCGGGCGACCTGCGCAATCCCGCGTACGGTGCCTCGAAGGCTGCGCTCATCAACCTCACGCAGTACGTCGCCACCCAGTACGGCAAGCAGGGGGTGCGCTGCAACGCCATCGCGCCGGGGTTCATCGTCACGCCGGCCAGTTCCGGCTCGGCGCACGGTGCGATCCGTGAGGCGATGCTCCGTCATCACCTCACGCCGCGTCTTGGCGAGCCGGAGGATGTCGCTTCCGCGGTCGTTTTCCTTGCCTCCGAGGAGTCCGCCTTCATCACCGGGCACACCCTGCGCGTGGACGGCGGGCTGCTGGCCCACCAGCCGTACGTTGCGGACCTGCGGGACGCGTAGCTCCGCTTGGGGTGCGGTTCGTTGTCTGCGGGCCGGTGGGGGCTTGTCGCGCAGTTCCCCGCGCCCCTCAAGGGGCGACCTCCTCCGGTGATAGGTCGCCCAAGTACGCCGCCCGGACCGCCGGGTCGCCGCGGACCTCCTCCGGTGTGCCGACGCAGATTCGGCGGCCGAAGTCGAGGACGACGACCTCGTCGCAGACGCTCATGACCATGTCGACGTCGTGCTCCACGAGCAGCACGCCCATGCCCCAGTCCTCGGCGAGCCGCCGGACCAGATGGGCCAGCTCCCGGGACTCGTCGTCCGACAGTCCTGCGGCCGGTTCGTCGAGCAGCAGGACGGACGGCGAGGTCGCCACCGCGCGGGCGATGGCCAGCAGCCGCCGCTCGCCGTACGACAGATCGCCCACCGGCCGGTCCAGGGCGGCCTCCAGCCCGAACTCCCTTATGGCGACGAGTACATGGGCGGGCAGCGGGCGGCTGCCGGGGCGCACCAGGTCCTTGAGGTACGCCCACGGTCCGGGGCGGTCGCAAGCGGCGTAGAGGTTGTCCACGACGCTCATGTCCTCGAACAGTTCCAGCGACTGGAAGGACCGGCTCAGCCCGGATCCGGCCCGTCGGTGCACCGGCAGGCGGGTCACGTCCTGGTCTCCGAGGCGGACGCTTCCGGACGCCGCCCGGGTGAAGCCGGTGACGGCGTCGATGGCGGAGGTCTTGCCCGCTCCGTTGGGGCCGATGAGACCCACGACCCGGCCCGGCTCGATGTCGAAGGACAGGCCGTCCACGGCGACGACCCCGCCGTACCGGACGGTCAGGTCTCGCACACGCAGGGGCAGTCCGGGCGTGCGGTGCGAGGCCTGCGAGGGGGCTGCGGGGCGTGCGTCCGGTGCGGCCGACTCGTCGTCCTGTGTCGTTCCCTCTGCTGCTCCCGCTCCCGCGTCCTGTGCGGCGCCGGCGTGCTTAGGGCCTCGCTTCGAGAGCAGTCGGCGTTCGGCTGCCGCCGTCTGCTTGCCGACCTCCCGGCCGATGCCGTCCTGGTTGCCCACCAGGGTCAGCACCAGGATGATCCCGCCGATCAGTGGCATCCACTCGCTGAGCCCGGGCAGGACCAGGTCTCCGAAGCGGGCGCCGACCGTGCCCGCGGCGAAGGTGGCCGCGAAGAGCGGTCCGACGAGGAAGCCGACGCCGCCGATGACCGCGAGCCCGAGTGCGGTGATGGAGTCGAAGCTCGCGAAGTCGGCGAAGACCACCGAGGTCGAGCGGAAGCCGGTGAGCACTCCGGCGAGCGCGGCGATGGCCGCGGACAGCCCGAAGGCGTAGAGCTTGGCCGCGCGGACGTCGATGCCGAGGGCCGCGGCGGCCCGCTCGTTCGCCCGTACCGCGATGAGCCGACGGCCGGTTCTGCTGCGCCGGACGTTGGCGACCACGAGGGTGGCGCCCACGAACATCACCAGGACGACGACCGCGTACCGCTGTGGGTGGTCGACGCCGGAGATGTCGATCCCGAAGAGCGTCTGCTTGCCCACCGCGATGCCGTCGCTGCCCGGTGTCGTGGACAGGTCGGTGTTCTGGAAGACCATCGTCTCCAGCGTGGTGCCGAGCCCGAGCGTGATGATCGCGAGGTTGACCCCGCGGGTGCGGACGGCAGGAAGAGCGAAGAGCAGACCGATCGGCACGGTGCCCAACACGCCTGCGAGCAGGGCGAGTTCGAAGGGCCAGCCCCAGTCGGCCGCCGCGTGCCCGGCGATGAAGGCGCCGGTCCCGGCCAGGGCGTACGCCGCGAGGGAGACCTGTCCCGCGTACCCGGTGACCACGATGATCGACAGGATGATCAGCGAGAGCACCAGGGTGTTGGTGATCGCGTCGGCCCACAGCGGCGAGGACAGCCCGATCAGCAGGAGTCCGGTCACGAAGGCGAGCGCCAGCGGCACCGGGCGTACCCTTCCGTTGCCCAGGGCCGGCAGCCGCTCAAGGAACGTGCCGCGCAGCGGCAGGGCCCGGCCGCGGGCGACCAGCATCAGGGCGATGACGAGGAAGGGCACCGACGCGGCGAGCCCTGTGACGTCGGATCCGAAGCGGGTCAGTTCGGACTGCACGACCCCGATGACCAGGCCGCCCGCCAGAGTGACGGGGAACGACGAGAACCTGCCGACCAGTGCGGCGGCCAGCGCGCTCAGCAACAGGGTGGTCAGGCCGGTCACCGACAGGCCGATGACCGGCACGATCAGGATGCCCGTCAGGCCCGCGAGGGCCGAGCCGAGTCCCCAGTTGGCGGCGGCGATCAGGTCCGCGGACCAGCCGAGCGAGGCGGCCGCGCCCTGGTTCTCCGCGACCGCGGTCGTGCCCAGGCCGAACAGGGTGCGCTTGTAGAGGGCGTGCAGGGCGGCGGTGACGACGACGGCGATGCCGAGCAGCCAGATCCGGTCCTCGGAGACCGTCGCGCCGGCGATCTCCACGAGCCCGGACGGCAGCTTGGCCGGCACCAACTGCACACTGTCGCCGTAGCGCTTGACCGCGACGGCGGTGAGCACGATGAACACCGCCAGGGTGCCGACCAGGCGTGCCAGCGAGGACGCCCTGCGCAGCGGCCGGATCACCAGCAGATGGGTGAGCACGCCCAGCACGGTGGACCCGAGCACCCCGCAGGCGACGGCGGGCCAGTACGGCACGCCGTGGTTGACGGCCAGCTCCCACTGCACATAGGCGCCGGCCATCCCGATCGCGCCGTGCGCGAAGTTCAGGACGCCGGAGCCCCGGTAGACCAGCACGATGCCGTGCGCGGTGAGCGCGTAGAGCGCACCGAGCCCCAGGCCGAGCAGTGCGAAACGCAGGATGTCGTCCACGTGAAGAACCTCCCAGGGCCTTACTTCTCAGAGCTCCATGAGTAGCGAACGCCGGTTCGCCCGACAAGACCAGACAGCGTATTTATTTAAATAATTGTGCCGAGAGTACTTCACTAAACAAACGCCACCCTCCATGCTGTCGGCATCTCGACGTCGCCCATGACGGGCGCGAGCCCCGCGGAGGGACCATGAACGACTCACGACGACGCAGAAGTGCCACAGCGAGCTGTCTCGCCGTGACCGGAGCCCTACTGGCCGCCGGATGTGGGGGAGAGGCCTCCAGCAGCTCGTCCGACACGTCCTCGCTCAAGGGCGCCACGGTCAAGGTGATGGTCTGGGCACCGGAGAACACCCAGGGCAGCGCCCAGCCCGGTGTCCGGCAGACGGCCCAGGCGTACGAGAAGTGGATCAACGACAACGGCGGGATCAAGGGGGGCCCGCTGAAGGTCCTCACCTGCAACGAGAAGAACGACGCCGACGAGGCCGAGAACTGCGCCCAGAAGGCCGTCGCCGAGAAGGTGGTCGCGGTCGTCGGCTCGTACAGCCTCGCCGGAGACCGCTACATGCCGATCCTGGAGAAGGCCGGCATCCCCTACCTCGGCGGGACGGGCGTCTCGGCCGCCGAGTTCTCCAGCCCGATGTCCTTCCCGGTCAACGGCGGCACCCCCGTGGTGTTCGCCGCACACGGCAAGCAACTGGTGGACGAGGGCTGCAAGAAGATCTCCGGCGTCCGGTACGACGTCGCCGCCGCCGACACCGTCTCGAAGTTCCTCGCGCTCGGCGTGACCGCGGCCGGAGGAGCGCCGCCCAAGGACCTCAAGGTGCCGCTCACCGCCACGGACCTCGCCCCGCAGGTCGCCGCGGCGACCAAGGGCACCGACTGCGTGAGCGTCATCCTGGGCACGCACTCGGACCTGTTCGTGAAGTCGTACGTGCAGTCCGGCGCCAAGACCGAGCTGGGCAGCGTCGTCGGCAACCTCACCCCGGAACTCGCCGAGAGCACCGGTGGCGCGGGCAGCCCGCTGAACGGCGCCGCGATCACCGGCTACTACCCGCCGACCTCCGACCCGGCCTGGAAGGACTTCGTCGAAGCCACCAAGGGTGACGGACTCGACACGTCCAACGGCGCCAACGCGACGGCCTGGGTGGCGTTCAAGGTCTTCACCGAAGCCGCCAAGAAGCTGCCGACGATCTCGTCCAAGGCCCTGGTGGAGGAGCTCAACACCACGAAGGGCATCGACACCGGCGGCCTGACCCCACCGCTGACCTGGGCGGAGTCGACCGCCCTGCCGATCAAGGGCCTGAACCGCATCCACAACACCACCGCCACCGAACTGACCATGCGCGACGGGAAGATCGAGTGGGCCAAGTCCGGGTCGACCTTCATCGACGTCCGGAAGGTGCTGACGGGCGGCTCGGCCGGCTGACCTCCGGCGTACGAGAGCCCTGGAGCCCGAGGAAGGAGAACGTCCGTGCACGACACGGGACAGCCCCTGATCGAAGCCCGCGCACTGTCCGCCGGCTACGGCACCGTGCCCGTACTGCGCGACCTCGACCTTGAGGTCCGCCCCGGTGAGGTCGTCGCCCTGTTCGGGCCCAACGGCGCGGGCAAGAGCACGACCCTCCGGGTGCTGTCGGGCGAACTGGCCCCGATGAGCGGCGAGGTGCGCTGGCTGGGCGGCACCGGCCAGGCACCACTGCACCGCCGCGCCCGCGAGGGGCTGGCCTACGTCGGTGAGCGGGCGGTCTTCACCCGTCTCGACACCGCCGACAACCTGCGCGTGGGCCGGGTGACGACGGACCAGGCCCTCGCGCTCTTCCCTGAGCTAGAGAAGCGGCTCAGGACCGGTGCCGGAATGCTGTCGGGCGGCGAGCAGCAGATGCTGTCGCTCGCACGGGCCCTGTGCCGCACGCCCAAGCTGCTCCTCGCCGACGAACTCTCCCTCGGTCTCGCCCCGCTCGTGGTCGACCGCCTCCTGCGCGCCGTGCGCGAGGCGGCCGACCGCGGGCTCGGCGCACTTCTGGTCGAACAGCACGTACGCAAGGTGCTGGACATCGCCGACCGCGTGTACGTGCTGCGCCGCGGCCGGATCGTCATGACCGGGACACCGAAGGAACTGCGCGCGAACCTGGACGAGATCGAGTCGTCCTACCTCGCGCACCAGGCAACTGTGACAACCGATTGAGGCAGGTGCTGTGGCAAGCGCACGCGAGCAGATCCGATCCCTGGTCAGGTCCGGAGACACCTTCGACCAACCCGCCGAAGACATGGCGGGACTGCAACTGGAGGCCGCGCGGGAGGCCTTCGCCGCCCACCGCGAGCGCATCCCGCTGCTGCGCACCCGGGCGGCGGAGACCGGCGTACGCGAAGTCACCGGTCTCGACGACCTCGTACCCCTCCTCTTCTCGCACACCAGCTACAAGTCGTACCCCGTTTCCTTCATCACCGCCGGCCGCTGGGACCGGCTGCTGCGCTGGTACTCGACCGTGTCGGTGGTCGAACCGGACGAGGTCGACGTCGACGGCGTACGCGACATCGACGAGTGGACCGAACGCATCACCGCCGCCGGCCACCGCCCCTACATCACCAGCGGGACGTCCGGGAAGGTCTCCTTCCTCAACTGCGACGGCACCGACCTCCGGTTCCTGCACGACATCCTGGAGAACCTCACCTGCTGGCCCGACCCCCTGCCACCGGATCCCGTCCGCCGCGGCTACCTGCTCGCTCCGGCGAGCGGACCGATGCGGTCCATCGACGGCTTCCGCTGGCACGCGGACGTCTTCGCGCTGCCCGGCGAGACCCGGCTGCTGACCGAGGACCCGATGCGGGTGTCCGAGCTGATGAGCAGCGCGCTGCTGCGCCGGCGGATGGCGGAGGGTGTCGCGACCCCGCAGGAGATCAGCTCCTTCGAGTCCGCCTCCGGCTCACGGGAGGAGGAACTGGGCGCGGCCATGACCCGGATCGTCGACGACATCGCCGCCCACCGCGACGAGCCGTTGCTGATCGCCGGCATGAACAACCAGCAGTTCACCCTGATCCAGGCCCTGCGCGCCCGAGGCGTACCCGACGGCGGACTCCACCCGGACACGCTGGTGCTCAGCGGCGGCGGCAACAAGGGCCGTGCGCTGCCCGACGACTACCAGCAGCAGTTCGCCGCCTTCTACCAGGGCGTACGGCGGGTACGCAGCTACGGCATGACGGAGCTTCAGGGCTCCTGCCTCGCCTGCGAGAAGGGCAACTACCACGTGCCCCCTTGGGTGATCCCGCTGGTGCTCGACCAGGCCGGCGAAAAGTTGCTGAACCCTGAACTCGGCGTCGTGGAAGGGCGGTTCGCCTTCCTGGACGTCTCCCTGGAAGGCCGCTGGGGCGGACTGATCAGCGGCGACCGGGTCTTCGTGGACTTCTCACCGTGCGCCTGCGGCCGGTCCGGCCCGGCCGTCCTGCCGGACATCCAGCGCTACGGAGACCTTGGCGGCGACGACAAGATCACCTGCGCGGCGACACTCGACTCCTATGTGAGGGGAATGATCCACTGATGAGCGGTACGACGCTGCAGGACGAGCCCTCGGTCCGGACGGAGGTGGTGCACGTCGTACGGGGCGAGGTGGACCAGGCCCCGCCCGTCGGTCACGGTCGCGGAGACTCCGCCTTCACGGCACCAGCACTGGACCTGGACCGCCTCGTGTGGCCCCGCACCGAATCCGGACCCGCCTTCGACGTGCCCAGCGCGGAGATCGTCGACCTGCTGGTGGAGACCGGCGAAGCACTGAAGGCCGACCGGGAGGGCCTGCTCGCCGAAGCGCTGGACCGTATGGTCCGGATCAGCCCGCTCCCCGCCGAGGTGCTCGAACGCGCCTACGCCGTGCTGTGGCGCAGCTTCCAGCGGGCCGGCCTGCACGCCCAGATCGACCACGAACTCGGCGGAGCGGACGTGCTCGACGGCTGGCGCGAGGTGCGGCTGCCCGAGGGCCGGATCGCCGCCACGCGCGCCTTCCCGCCGCGCCTGGTGCACATCATCGCGGGCAACGCGCCCGGCGTGGCGGCCATGTCCGTCGTACGCGGCGCCCTCACCAAGGGCGTCAACCTCCTGAAGCTGCCCTCGAACGACCTGTTCACCGCGACCGCGATCCTGCGCACGATGGCCGCGGTGGCACCCGGTCACCCCGTGGTGCGCTCGTTCTCCGCGGTGTACTGGAGGGGCGGCGACGAGACGGCCGAGAGCGTGCTGTTCCGCCCGCAGTTCTTCGACAAACTGGTCGCCTGGGGCGGTGAGTCCACGATCCGCGGAGCCCTGAAGTATGTCGGCCCCGGCTTCGAACTCGTCTCCTTCGATCCCAAGACCTCCATCTCGGTGATCGGCCGCGAGGCCTTCGCCTCCGAGGAGACTCTGCGACAGGCAGCGGAGGCGGCCGCCTCGGACGCCACGTTCTTCAACCAGCAGGCGTGCGTGGCCAGTCGCTTCCAGTTCGTCGAGGGCTCCGAGCAGGACGCCGACCGCTACGCCGAGCTGCTGTGCGAACGCCTCGGCGTCGCCCGGGAGTTCAGCTCGGCCGACGGCCCACGGGTCGCCGGGGAACTCCGCGAGGAGATCGACGTACTGCGGTCCCTCGCACCGGAGTACCGCGTGTGGGGCGCGTACGACGGCCGAGGCCTCGTCATCCGCTCACCGGAACCGGTCGACTTCCACCCGGACGGAAAGATCGTCAACGTCGTCCCGGTCGCCGCGCTCACCGACGCCGTCACGCACGCCGGAGTCGCCACCCAGACGGTCGGTGTGTACCCCGACACCCGCAAGCCGGAACTGCGCGATGCCCTCGCCTGCGCGGGTGTGCAGCGCGTGGTGTCGCTCGGGAAGGCGGGCCGTATGCCACCCGGTCTCTCCCACGACGGCTTCTATCCGCTGCAGCGGCTCATGCGTTGGGTGAACGACGAGTAGCTGGTCGGCGGAAGGTTCCGGTTCCGATACGTCCGCCCCGGCGCGGCACTCTCCTGAGTGCGGTGCCGGGGCGGACGTCATCGCGTATCCGTGCTCAGCAGTTGCGGATGCTCCAGACTGGGGTCCAGGTGTAGGTGTGCAGGGCCGAGTCGGGCCTGAAGGAGTGGAGGACGTTGCCGCTCTGGCCGTAGAGGTACGAGGTGACGCCTCCGGTCTGGAAGTCGTAGTAGTAGCCGACGCCGTTCCAGTACGACGTGTAGTAGCGGTTGCAGGTGTAGAGGAAGAAGATCTCCCAGCTGTTCGTGGTGGGATCCCAGACCTCGGTGCAGAGGTTTCCGCTGGGGCAGGTGAACGTGGTGCCGGGTGCCATGTGGATGGACCTGGCGGACGGCGAGACACTCGGAGAGTCCGCGGCCGCTGACCGGGTCGACGCCGACTGTGCGTCCTGCGGTGCCGGCGGCGCGGTCAGGACCCGGCCGGCCGCACCGTCGTCCGAGGCGACGGCTGCCTGGGCCGGGCCGGCGGTGAAGACAGCGGCCAGCATCAGAGCCAAGGCACCGATGAGGCCGAGGATGGAGCGCCTGCCACGCACTCCGTGCACGCTACGGGTTCTGCGCATTCGGTTGATCCCCCTGTTCGGGACGCGACATACGAGGCACCCGGTGGCGGTGTGACCCCGTTCGTGGAGCCAGGCTGTCTCCGGCCGCCGTGTCGCCGCCACACGTTGAAGCGGTGGCTTAAACGGAAGCCGCCACTCAGGGGCCAGGGGCCAGGGGCCGGGGGCCGGGGGCCGGGGGCCGGGGGCCAGGTGTCAGGTGTCAGGGGGAGGGGCCAGGCGTCTGGCTCATGGGGCGGGGTCAGTAGTCGAATGGCGGGTTCGGCGCACCGTCGAGGAGGACGAGCCCCGCGGGAGTGATCGTGTGCAGCACATGTTTGCTGCGGCGCACGCTCAGCAGCAGTCCGGCCTGCCGCAGCACGGCCGTGTGCTGACTCACCGCAGCACCGGAAATGCCGAGCCGCTCCGCGAGTTCACCGGTCGTACGCCCGGTCACGACGTCCTGCAGGATGGCGGCCCGGGTACGGCCCAGCAGCGCGCCAAGTCCCGCGCCCGGTCCCGTGCCACGGCCTGTGCCGCCGGGCGTCAGGGCCCAGCCGAGCGTGTGCTGGATCGGGTAGACCAGGACCGGCGTGCGGTCGGGGAGTGGTACGGCGAGAGTGACGGGGCGTCGGGAGCAGAAGAAGGACGGTTGCAGCAGTAACCCCCTTCCATCGAGCCGCAGTTCGTGGTCGACGGGATAGTCGGCCTCCAGCACGGGGGGCTGCCAGCGCAGTACGGGCCTGAGGCTCGCCAGGAGCCCGTCGGTCCCGCCTCCCAGCACCGCCCGGGCGCGTACGGCACGGTCGGCGTCCACCTGCGCCCGGATGTGCGGCCAGAAGGCGGCGAGCGCCCGCCGGTGGTACCCGTGCAGCGCGGCGCCCAGCCGCTGCAGGGCCTCAAGGGTGCCCTCGGCGAGGGCACGGGCCTCGGCCGGCAGCGTTCTCGGCCGGGCCGGGGAGGCGACGAGTCTGGCCAGATCGCCACGCAGGCCGGCCCGGGGCGTGCCGAGCACGGTGTCGACAGCGTCCTCCAGCCCGAGGGAGCCGCCCAGGTCGGGAGTGAGGAAGTCAGGGAAGTACCCGTGGGGCGGCAGCAGCGCGGCGAGCAGCCCGTCCGTCGGACCCAGCCGTGGCCGTACGATCCGCCGCCAATCGCCGAACGCCAGGGCGTTCTCCTCCCTGATCAGCGCCTGGAAGCTGTTCACGATCTCCCACAGGGGGTCGGGGGCGGCGGCGACACGTACGCGTGCGATGTCGTCGGGCGTGAAGTGCACCCGCAGCATGGGGATCTCCGACGGTGGGCGGTCATCAGGTGAACGGCAGTGCGCAACGACAGTGATGGAGCCCAACTGTCCGGGCAAGGGGGCACATTCGGTCACCTGGGTCCTGCCGGCCCGGTCGGCCGTGTGCGGTCCCCGGAACGGGCGCCGCTCCGGGGCGTCGGGGCCAGCCGGGTGTGGAAGAAGCCGGCCAGCTCGGTGATGGCGGGCGTGACGTACTCGTCCTTGTCGTACAGGTCGACGTGGCTCGCGCCGTCGATCCAGTGGAGTTGCTTCGGGCCGCGGGCCTTCTGGAACGCCTCGACGCTCATCCAGGAGGTCACCGCTTCACGTCCGACGATCATCAGCAGGGGGCGCGGCGAGATCAGGCCGACGAAGCCGAAGGCATCGAAGGTGACCATCCGGTCGACGCTGGACCAGGTCAGGAACTTCGCCGAGCGCGGGTGCTGGGCGCGGTCCGTGCAGTAGTACTCGAAGCCCTCGGCGGCATGCCGGCCGCCGAGGGCGAGGGCCTGCTCGGCGGTGTCGGGGAAGAGCTGGAAGCTCTGGACGCCCTCACCGAGAGCTTCGCCGGTACGCGCGGCCGAGGCCGCGTCGAGCATGCCCTGGATGACGGCGGGATCCTGCGTGCCGTCGGCACCCAGCCGGAACTGGCGGGCGATGTCGACGGCACTGACCGTGCCGACCGCCTTGACGCGGTGGTCGGAGGCGGCGGCGGACAGCACATACCCGCCGGAGGCGCAGATACCCAGAGCCCCGATTCGGTCGGCGTCGACCTCCTCGCGAGTGGCCAGGTACGACACCGCGGCCTTGATGTCCTCGACCCGGTGGGCCGGGTCCTCCAGGCCACGCGGGGTGCCCTCGCTCTCACCCTGAAAGGCGGCGTCGTACGCGAGGGTGACGAAGCCCTGCTCGGCGAGGCGCCGCGCGTACAGTCCGGCGGCCTGCTCCTTCACACCGCTGCCGGGATGTCCCACGACGATCGCGGGGCGCGGCGCGGAGGCCTCGCCCGAGGGCGTGTCTGCGGGGATGTCTCCGGGGGTGTAGAGGTGGCCGGCGAGCGTCAGGCCGGCGCTGAGGAAGGTGACGTCTGTCCTCGTGACGTCTGTCCTTGTGATGTCTGTCGTCATGATCGTTGTCTCCAGCTGTACAGGGGCGGGCTCGCATCGGTGGCGGGCTCCGGCGGCCGCCCAGAATCCGTCGGCCGCGTCCACCACCGTCACGCCGCCCGGCAGCAGGTGCCAGGGACGGTGCTGCCTATGCAGACCAGTACCAGGCACGCGGCCGCAATCTTGCGGACACTGGAGTCATGGAAGACCCAGGGAACCCTTCCGACGCCAACGAGCTGGGCGGTTTTCTGCGCGCCCGCCGGGCGGCCCTCGACCCGCACAGCATCGGCCTCCCGGACGACGGGCGGCTGCGCCGCGTCCCGGGGCTGCGCCGGGAGGAGCTGGCCCAGCTCGCTCACGTGAGCGTGGACTACGTCGTCCGGCTGGAACAGGGCCGGACCCGCCGGGTCTCCCGTCCGGTCCTGGACGCGCTCGCCGACGCGCTGCAGCTCGCACCGGACGAACGTTCCTACCTGTTCACCCTGGCCGATGTGAGCCCCGGCGCCCGCCCGCGGCCGTCGGGTCGCCCGGAGGTCGCCCCACGGCTGCGGAGCCTGCTGGAGGGCATGCACGACGTTCCCGCGATGGTGCTGCACCGGCGCATGGACGTGCTGGCCTGGAACCGGGGAGCGGTCGCCCTGCTGACCGATTTCGGCACGCTGCCGCCGGCCGAGCGCAACCTGATCCGGCTGACCTTCCTCGACCACGCCTTCCGGTCCTTGTACGCGGACTGGCCACGCGCCGCACGCGAGTGCGTCGCCGTCCTCCGGATGGAGGCGGGCCGCCGCCCCGACGACCTGGCCCTGACCGCCCTGGTCGGTGAACTCAGCGTCAACGACGCGGACTTCCGCACCTGGTGGGCCGGCCACCAGGTGCGCGGACCGAGGCAGCTCACCAAGACCTACCACCACCCCGTCGCGGGCACCGTGACCCTCGACGTCCAGCAGTTCTCCGTCGACACCCACCCCGACCAGCTGCTGGTGGCCTACACCGCAACCGACTCCACGTCCCAGGAAGCACTGCGCTTCCTCCTGCAATGGACACCGACGGACCCGCCGTCCGTACCGCCACGGAGGACGACCACGCCGCGGTGACCTTGAGTACGGGAACTCATGTGTGCGGTCACACGCCGCGGCAGACTGTGGTGTCCATGACGAATCAAGTAGGAGCGAACATGAGACGGACGAGGAAAGCGCTGGCTGCGACGGCGCTGGCGGCGTTATGGCTTACCGGTGTGGTGGCGGGGCCTGCTGCTGCGTCGGCCGATGTCTTGTTGCCCCACCCCGGCCCGGAGGGCTTGGTGTGGGTGGAGGAACGCGTGGGAGACGGTGGCGTCGTGTCGGGCGGCGCATGGGAGGAGCTGCCGACCGTCCTCACCGTGGCCTGCGAGGGCGGCGGCAGCGTGCGGGTGACGATGGAGTCGCAGCAGGTGGGGGTTGCCGCGTTCTCGGTTGACTGTCCGGCAGGGACTGCCGGGGTGGGCTCGGTGACCATGGAGGCCGGCGTGGTTCGTCCGGGATCCTTCTCCGTGGCCGTCGACGCTTCCACGGAGTCCCTTCGGTGGGCGCTGACCGTGACACAGCCGGAGTAGTTGGCTGCTGTCCAGTGGTCACCTGCCCGAGGGCGGGTGACCACACGTCGGTGATCGCCAGGCATGGTCAGATCCGAGGCGTTCTTCCCGGGCCGCTCCCGCCTGACGACGCCTATGGCCGAGCGTAGTACTCTCCATCGCTCGAAGTCGCAAAGCCCCCTGGGACAAGGGGAGTTGGGCGTTTCGGGAGTACTGGTCAATTGCCCTGCACCTCCGCCGCCGCAGCCGCAGTGGCGGACGAGCAACGGAGGACACACACCTATGATCCACGCCCGGCGAATTGCCGCATCGTGCATGACGGCCGCACTGGCCGCAGCCTCGCTCCTCGTCGCCGCTCCGGCCGAGGCCTCTCCCGGCACGTGTTACATCACGAGCTACGACAATCCACTCATCCCCGGGAGCGGTCACTACCTGGTGCCCGAGTACAACCTCTCGCCCGGCATGACCGACTTCTGCGTGACGTCGTGGCAGAGGCAGATCAACAGGCGCTACGGCCAGGTGCTCACCGTCGACGGCATCTACGGTCCCCGTACCAGGGACTGGACCACACGGATCCAGGGCTCCCAGCAGTACTCCTGGTGTGCGGGAGGTGCGGACGGAATAGCGGGGCCCAAGACGATCAGCTGCTTCGAGCATGTGAACGGCTATACCGAATGGGGTTAGGGGGACATGGGTCCCCTCGTGGACAAGGCAACCACGTCGACCACGTAGACCAACTCGAAGAAGTGCCGGAGAGCCGGTTGGCCCGCTCCGCCGGGCGTTCCTAGACTCACTTGGCGTCATGCGGATCGTGCACGTGCTGAGTGGGTGGAGCGCGTCCGGGGGTGCCCGTCGGGGGTGTTCGCGTGCTGTGCCCTGCCAGGGGGAGCCGTGGTGCGGGGTTGGGTGGGTCGTTGGCCGTTGGTGGGCCGCGAGGGGGAGTTGGACTCCTTCGCCGCGGCGCTGGTGGACCGGGAGTGCCGGGGGTTCGTGGTGGGAGGGCCGGCCGGGGTGGGCAAGTCCCGGCTGGCCGAGGAGTGTCTGGGCCGGGCCTCGGCGGCGGGTTTCCGGGTGGGCCGGGCCACGGCGAGCGCCGCCGCAGGTGCGGTGCCGCTGGGAGCGATCGCGCACCTGCTGCCCGCGGGGGTGGATCTGTCGGACCCGGTGGCCGGGTTCGCCGCGGTGGCCGAGCGGCTGGCCGCCGGGCAGGGACGGCGAAGATGGGCGCTGCTGGTCGACGACATGCATCTGCTGGACTCGGCCTCGGCGGTGCTGCTGCGGCAACTGATGGACACCGGCGTGCTCCTGCTGATCGGCACCGTCCGCAGCGGCGAACCGTACGGGAAGGCCATCACGGCGCTGCGGGGCGGAGACGCGGTGCACCGGGTCGACCTGACCGTGCTGAACCCGGGGCAGATCGAGGAGTTGCTCCAGGCCGCGCTCGGCGGAGCCGTCGCCCGGCGCAGCCTGCACGAGCTGTCGGCTGCCAGCGGCGGCAACGTGCTGTACTTACGCGAACTCGTCCTGGGCGCCCTGACTGCCGGGGATCTGACCGAGGACGGGGAGATCTGGCATCTGGCCGAGGGCAGACTGCCGGCCACCGCGCGGCTGACCGAGGTGATCGGCAGCCGGCTGGCCACCGCCGACTCCGCCGGACGCCCCGTACTCGAACTGCTGGCACTGTGCGAGCCACTGTCCCTGGCCGATGCCGAAGTCCTGGCCCCGCCGCAGGTGATGGCCGCCCTGGAACAGGCCGGACTGGTCCGCGTCACCCAGGACCGGCGGCGCACCGCCGTGTCCCTGGCCCATCCGCTGTACGGCGAGGTACTGCGGGCCGGTCTCCCGGTCCTGCGACGCCGGGCCCTGCTCCTCGACCAGGCCGCACGCGTCGAGGCCCGCGGTGCCCGCCGCCGCGGCGACCTGCTGCACATCGCCACCTGGCGGCTGGCCGCCACCGGCACCGCCGACCCCACCCTTCTCACGCAGGCCGCCGTACTGTCCCGCCACGCGCACGACTACCCCCAGACCGTCGCTCTCCTGGAAGCCCTGCCCGAGAAGCACCGCACCACAGCCACCGGCCTGATGCTCGGCCACGCCTTCTTCGAGATGGGCCGCTGGGATCAGGCCGAGGCGGCGATCGCCCAGGCCGACGCCGTGGCCGTCGGTGAGCAGGACAAACTGGCGGTCGTGCTGGTCCGGACGATGAACCTGCTGTGGAGCAATGCCCCCCTCACCGCGGCACTTGCGGTCAACGACGCCGCCCTGGACCGGATCACCAGCCCCGAGGGCCGCCGCAAGCTGAGGATCAACGAGGGCTTCATGCGGACAGCCGCCGGCCTGCCGGCCCAGGGGCTGGCCCTGCTGGACGACGTGGAGACCGACGTCGTTGACGCCCCAGACGTCGACGTCTGGCTGCGAGGCGCCTGGATGAAGCCCTTCGCGCTGGCACTGGTGGGCCGCACCGGCGAGGCCGCGACCTGGGCGGAGCGCGCCCACGCAGGCCACCGGAAGGTCGACGAACACGCCCTCGTCTCCCATCCCGCCGTCCAGCGCATCCCGCTCGTCCTCGCTCTCACCGAAGCCGGCCGCCCCGCCGAGGCCCGCCGCGAGGGCGAGCGCACCTACGCCGAACTGGTCGCCGCCGACTCCGTCGTACGGGTCTGGCTGGCGGTCTTCCTCGGCCGTACGGAGTGGCTGGCCGGCCGCCCGGCGACCGCCCGCCGCTGGTGGGCCGAGGCCGCCGCCCTGGCCCGTTCCTTCGACCACACCATGGCCCTGCGCCCGGTGCTCGGCGGCCTCACCGCCTGTGCGGCCGTGCTGGGAGACCTGGACGCGGCCGAAGCGTCGCTGGCCGAACACCGCACCCTGCCGCCGCTGGCACCGGGCCTGCTGTCCGTAGGGGAGGAACGCCTGGGTGAGGCCTGGCTGTTGGCCGCCCGCGGACACCTGGGCCGGGCACGGTCCGTGCTCACCGCCGCCGCCCTTGTCGCCCGCTCGACCGGCCACGTCACCGGCGAGGCACTGCTGTTGACCGATGTGGCCCGTCTCGGCGGAGCGAAGGACGTCACGGACAGGCTGACCGCACTCGCGCAGAGCTGCGACGGGGCACTCGCCCCCGCCCGGGCCCAGCTGGCGGCCGCACTGGCAGCCGACGACCCCGACCAGCTACTCCAGGCCGCCGACGCCTGCCAGGCCGTCGGCGCGGAGTTGCTCGCCGCCGAGGCGGCCACCGCAGCCGCTGCCGCCTGGCGCCGGGCACACCAGGCCCGCCGTGCCTCGGCGGCCGCCCACCGGGCCGCCGCGGCCCCCGCCCGCTGCGAAGGCGCCTGCACACCCCTGCTGACCACCGCCCAGTCCACCGCTCCGCTCACCGACCGCGAACGCGAGATAGCCCTGCTCGCCGCGCTCGGCAACGCCAGCAAGGACATCGCCGACGCCCTCGCCCTGTCGGTGCGCACCGTCGACAACCACCTCCACCACGCCTACGCCAAACTCGGCGTCACCACCCGGCGCGAACTGGCCCAGACCCTGAGGACACCAACACCCGTCCCACGTCCCGATCACCAGCACGGCCGGTCGTAGACCGCGACCGGCGGTTGAGTACCGACTACTCACGCCATCCCACCGCGGCACCGGCACGCTCAGTCATGGAAAGGCCGGCCATGGGCTCAGGAGAGTGCCGGCCCGCAACCGCACGGCGGTCGCGGAAAACACAACGGAGGGGCAGTCGATGGGCAGAAACGCGCTGTTACGGGTCATGGTGGTCGCCGCGATGGCAGGTTCCGCGGTAACCCTGACCGGAGGATCGGCGAACGCGGCCACCGGAGTCTTCAGGAGCGGGGACAACGTGGTCGTGAACGCGGCGTCGGGCCGCGCGAACAACATCACCGTCAGTTTGTCGGGGAGCTTCGTCGTCATCCAGGACACCGCCGACACTCTGACGGCAGGCACCGGTTGCGCGGTCCAGATCAACGGCTCGGTGGCCTGCACGATCGATCTCATACGTGCCTCGGTCGTGGTCAACGCGGGGGACGGCAACGACACCATCACCAAGACCGCCGCCGTCCGTGGGGAACTGAACGGGGATGCGGGCGGCGACACCATCAACGGCGGCTCCACCCAGGGCAACACCAACGTCCTCAACGGTGGGGCAGGCAACGACACCGTGAACGGCGGCCCCGTGAGCGACCTCCTCGTCGGCGGGCCCGGCGCCGACACGCTCCGCGGCGGGGGCGGGTTCGACATCGTCACCTACCTGGAGAGCACCGCGGGCGTCGTCGTCGATTTCGACAACGCCGCCGACGACGGAGTCGGCGGGGAGGGCGACAACGTCCTCACCGATGTGGAGGCCATCTACGGCAGCCAGTTCGGTGACACGATCACCGGGAGCGCGTTGAACGACAGCATGCTCGGCTTCGGGGGCAGCGACCGGCTGGTCGGCGGCGCGGGGAACGACACGCTCCACGGCGACCTCGTCCAGACCGGCGGCAGCGTCGGCGCCGACACCCTCATCGGCGGCCCCGGGAACGACAACCTCAACGGCGTGGACAACATCTTCGGCAACGACTCCCTCGACGGGGGCGCCGACACGGACACCTGCACCGCCGACGTCGGCGACCCCAAGAGCTTCTGCGAAGCGTGAGCCCGGGCAGGCCCCACTCCTGCTCTGCTGGCGCGATCCAGAGCCACTTCTCGCAGCTGGAGGATGATCCAGTGGCTGCGAACATGATCCATACGGGAAGAAAGACAGTCGGCTGTGTCGCCCTCGCCACGGCATTCGGCCCGAGCATGGTCGTGCTTTCGGGCATCGGCGCCGGTGCGGCCCGGCTGACTCGGTGTCGCGACCGCTGCCTGTAGCGACTACCCGCTTCACCGGTGATGCCATCGGCGCCCGACGCCGATGGCATCACGCATGCCGGGAACACACACGCAGGCTGTCGATGATGCGCCGTATCTCACCTACCGCGGCGGTGACTTCGTCGAGGGTGCGGGTCAGCAGGGGGCCGACGGCCTCGGTGTCGCCCCGGGCCAGGCCGTCGAGCGCGGCCTGCAGTCCGAGTCCCATGTCGGCGAGGGACGGGCCGAGTCCGTTCCGGAGGTCTTCGCGTATCCGATCGCGTTCGGTCCGGGTGGCATCGACGAGGTGGTCACGTTGCGCCGCGACGATGGCGGTGAGTTCGTGGGCCCGTACGACAACGGCGACTTGCTGGGCAAGCGCTCCCAGCAGACGCATGTCGTCGCGATCGTACGGTTCGCCAGGGGTTCGGTCGGCGACCGTCATGGTGCCCAGGGTGCGTCCGGCCAGGCGTAGTTCCACCGGACACCCCGGGCTCCCGACGGGTCCCAGAGCAGCGAGGACCGTACCGTCGGACGCGGTCACGCGGATCGCGGGAGCGTGGAGTGTTCGCATCACGGCGTCGAGCGCGGCGGGCAGGAGACCGTGTTCGTCCGCGTCGTCGGCCCCGTCCGCGTCGGCCGATCGGTCGCCGAGGCCGGAGAGCGCGCGCAGCGGATCGTGGCTGGAGCCGAGAATCCACCGGTCCACGGTCCGCCGCAGGCGTTCGCGGGCCGGGGCGAGTCCGATGGCCACCACAGCGGCGGCAAGGACTCCGGGTAGCCAACTCGGGCCCGGGACCGCACCGATCGTGTTGGCCGCCACCGGATGGATGGCGATCACCAGGGCCGTCAACGATCCGAACACGAGCCCGCGGCGCATCAGGGCCGTAATGCCGGGCAGCCGGTAGCGCAACACCCCAACCGTCACCACCACAGGCACCAGACAGAGGCTCACGGCGACGACGGGCGCGGGCGCGCCGAGGCAGAGGATGGCCAACAGCGGCCCTGCGGCGCAGACGAACCAGGCGAGTTGCTGGCGCTCGGGCGAAGTGGCACGCACCAGTCGCCTGAGAACACCCACCCAGATCGCGATCGCCGACAGAGCCGTCAACGGCAGGCACACACCCATCAGGAGCACGGTCAGTACGTGCGGAGGAAGGGCGATGGGCAGCGCCTGGGGAGGGGGGCGGCCAGGGGAGGGGAGACGGGAGGAGCATGACCCGGGGCGATCTCGTCCCACGCGTCCGGAGCGAAGGGCATTGCGAGGATCATCAGCGTGATCGCCGTTCCCGCCGCAGCGACCGGCCGGCGCCATGAGCGGCTCACCAGGCGTCCGTTCGGGTAGAAGGCCGGCACCACGGTCGATGTGGCGAACACCGCCGGAACGAACTGCACGCTGCCCGCCGCCGCGGCCAGGTCGGCCCCCGGCCACGAAGGCCGCGCCACGACAACTCCGTACCCACCGTAGGCGGCGAGCCCGACCTGCCACGCCGCGAACGTCCCCAGGGCCAGGAGCAGCCACCCCAGCACGTTGCGCGGGCGCAGTGTGATGAGTACTGCCCCCATCAGTACCCATGCCAGGCTCCCGCCCCCGGCGGCGGCCACGTGAACCGGGCCCGCCGACGCCCGTTCGGCATCGGGCTGGGCCGCGATCCAGCCGGCGAGTGTCACCGCCCCGATGGCGGACAGCGCGATCGGCCATACGACTGCGCGCACAGGGCACCTCATTCGCCGTCCCTCCGGCGTCTTCTGCCGGCGGGCGGAGCACCGAGCCCACCCCCGATGGGGCTCGGTGTTCCGCCGTGAGAACGAGGATGCGCCGTCCGGCGGAAGTCGCGTAGGGGCAGATGTCCCAACGATTCCGGGAGGTTGGCCCGAGGTGGTCGGGACGGGTGCATCAGGTGCCCGGACGGCCCGGCGCCGCACAGTTTCCGGTGCCACGGGACGAGTCCGGGGCGATCGACCCTCTGCAATCACCGGGAGCCACTGTGTTCGCGAAAGCCCAACCACTCGCCGTCGCCGTCGCGGCATCGCTGCTGATCTTCCTCGTCTCCTCCTGCGGTGAGAGCGGTGAGGGCGCCGACGACCCGCTGCCGCTGCCGGACATCGTCTACTGCTCCAGCACGACGGACTGCCAGGAGCCGAACATCGAGGCGCCGGAGGAGGACGAGCAGGAGGACGAAGCGCCAGTGGATGAAGCACCAGTAGACGAAGGACCGGGCACCGAGGTACCGGCCGGTGAGGACCCAGTTGGCGAGGAGCCGGTTGGTGAGGAGTCGGTCGGTGAGGAGCCGGGCGGCGGCTACACCGAGGTCCCGGATCCGCCGGACGTCCCGGAGGCCGACGTCTGGACCGATCCGCCGGCGAACGGCTGCGCCTACTGGGGTGAGATCGGCTGCCCGGACACTCCCATCCTGATCCCGCCTCCGGACCTTTCCCCCTGGTCATGAACGTCGGGTCAGCACGGCAGGCTGACAGACGGCACACGCTCCCGGACACTGGGGCCGTGCCCTCTCGACCGCGCCCCTCCGACGCCGTACTGCGTCGCACAGGATGTGCACTGGCCGGCGCCGCCCTGGCAGCCGCCGCGCTGACGGTCCACCTCGGGCGCGGGCTGCGGTTCCCGGCGGAAGCGGGCGAACAGCCGGTACCGTACGCCCAGTTGGTGGGTGTCACACTGGCGATCCCGGCGAGTGTCGTACTGATCACCGCGCGGCCTCGCAATCCGATCGGCTGGCTGCTGCTCGCGGTGCCGGTGTTCGGAACGGCCCAGGACGCCGCATCCGTCTACGCGGTGCGCGCGCAGGCGAGACCCGAGGAGCATCTTCCGCTGGGCGGT
Source organism: Streptomyces sp. NPDC058697 (assembly GCF_042715345.1). Classification (NCBI taxonomy): domain Bacteria; kingdom Bacillati; phylum Actinomycetota; class Actinomycetes; order Kitasatosporales; family Streptomycetaceae; genus Streptomyces; species Streptomyces sp. NPDC058697. The sequence goes on along the minus strand of NZ_JBHXSU010000002.1, from coordinate 751,951 downwards.
CTGGCCTACTCGCTGGGCGACTCCCTGTGGGTGCCGGCGCTCTCCCTGCTGGTCGTCCTGGTGGTCTTCTATCCGGAGGGGCGGCTACCGGCCGCCGGATGGCGCTGGGTGAACCGGGTCATCGCCATCGGCGCACTGTCGGCCGGCCTGGGCATGGCCACGGCGGCTCAGCCCTCCGCGGAGTACTACAGGGGTGCGGGACCCGCGGTCGAACTGCCGGGACCCTGGACGACCGGGCTGACACTCGGCGGTGCGCTGCTGGTGGCCGGTGCGACAGTCCTGGTGCTCGGCGGCGCCTGCCTGCGTGTGAGACGCGGGCAGGCACCGGAGCGTCAGCAACTGCTGTGGCTTCTCGTCGCGTTGGGGCTGCTGCTCGCGGTGTCCTTCGTACCGGCGTGGGGCTGGCTCCTTCCCTTTGCGCTGGGCCTGGTCTCGTTCGCGGTGACGGTGGGCGTGCTGTGGTACCGGCTGCTGGGCATCGAACTCATCCTGCGGCGAACGCTGTTGTACGGCGGCCTCACCGCTGTTGTCCTGTGCACGTACGCCGCGGTCACCGCCGTGGTGACCGTCGCGGTGCCGACAGGTCCGACGCCCGCGGTCCTGGCGGCGGCCACGGTGGCCGCGCTGCTCACCCCCGTACGGGATCGCCTTCAGAAGGGTGTCGACCGGCTCGTCTACGGGGCGCGGAACGATCCGTTACGCCCCTTCCAACGGCTGGGCAGCCATGTTTCCGCCGACCTGGCCAACGTCCTGCCGACCGTGGTGACGGCGGTCGCCTCCGCGGTGCGAGCCCCCTACGCCGCACTCATCGCGACCGACGGCACCCTCCTGGCCGAGACCGGAACGAGGTCTGCGCCGCCGGTGGTACGGCCGCTCACCGTGGCCGGCGCGCACGTCGGCGACCTCGCGCTGTGCCCCGCCGATCCGGGCGGCTTCCTGCCCGCCGATGCCCGGATCGTCGATGCTCTGACGGCTCCGGTGGCGCTGATCGTCCACGCGGACCGTCTCAACCAGGAGTTGCGGGCCGCCCGACAGCAGGCCGTGGACGCCTCCGCGGCGGAGCGGGCGCGCATCCGCAACGACCTGCACGACGGCCTGGGCCCCTCGTTGTCCGGTGTCGCACTGGGGCTGGAAGCGGTGCAGGCATCCGTCACCGGCCACTCGGCGACTTTGGAGGAGCTGGTTGGCCGGCTGCGTTCCGAGGTGGGACGCGCGGTCGAGGAGGTACGGCGCGTCATCGACGCCCTGCGGCCGTCGGCCCTCGACCTGCACAGCCTGGTGCCCGCGCTGCGCGAGCGGGCGCTGGCCCTGACGCTGGCGGCGGGCGGGCGTCTGCAGATCGAGGTGGAAGCGCCCGACGACCTTCCCGCACTCCCGGAACCGGTCGAAACGGCGGCCTTCCGGATCGCGGACGAGGCCCTCACCAACGTGGTCAAGCACGCCGGTGCCACACACTGTCTGGTCCGGCTGTCCTACGGCACGGTCCTCACCCTCGAAGTGCACGACGACGGGCGAGGCCTGCACCCGGACCGGGAGAGTGACGGCAGGGTCGGGCTGGTCTCCATGCGCCGCCGCGCCGAGGAACTCAACGGCAGTTTCCGTATCGTCAGCCGTCGCCGGGGCAACACGGTGCGCGTCGAACTTCCGCTGGACGCCTGAGCCGTCCCTCAGCCTTGAGAACCGGCACGCTAGGCGCGGCTGCGAGCGCGCACGCGGAGGCGTGCGGCCTCCATGGCCAGCCCAGGCTGCCGATCCCCATCCATGTGGTCAGCAGTTCGGTCAGCCAGAACACGGCAGCGGCCAGTACGACACACAGCGCCACGGTCGTGGACGACGGAACGACATCGGTACGCCGGACCGCGGAGGACGTGTTCCTGTCCGGGGACCATGCCGCGGAGCCTGCGGTGGCGCGTTCCCCTTCATGTCGCGTGGCCTGCTGGAGAAACGGAAGGCCGACGAGGATGGTGGCCGCGGCGGCGGCGACCTCGGCGAACTCGCCCGCGCCGAACTACCCTTCGGGATCGTGCTGTTGCCGGCCGGTGGCCGGGACCCCCGCCGCGCTCCCGCGACCGGCAGCGGGCGGACCCGCAAGGCGTGGGATGAGGTCGTCAACGACCCTGCACCGCCCAGGTGTTGCTCCGCCTGAGGCCCTGGTCCCGGACCGGGCGGGCGGACTTCCCACGACGGCCGGGACACTGCGTATACCGGACGGGCCGCCAGGCACAGCACACTTGGTGCATGGCCGCGCGAACGGTTGCCTGGACAGTGGTGCTGTGCAGCACCGCGGCGCTGGGGTGCGCTGTCTGGATCGTGCCCCTTCCCCGCTTCGAGCGGCTGGAGGACTTCGCCAACTGACGAGCGGTACCGTTCTCGCCGCCACCCTTCCGCTGGAGGCACTGTGACCGTCCCCTCCGCAGTCCGAGTGGTCCTCGCCGACGACCACCCCATGTTCCGTTACGGTCTCAAGGCCGCTCTCACCGCCGGCGACGAGGTCGAGGTCGTGGGTGAGGCGGCGAGGGGCGACGAACTGCTCGCCGTCGTCGACCGGACCACTCCCGATGTCGTCCTCACGGACCTGGCCATGCCCGGCCTGGACGGCGCGGCCGCCACCCGGGCCCTGCTGGCCCGCCATCCCCGGGTGGGCGTCCTCGTTCTGACGATGCACGAGGACGACGAGGCCCTCTTCGGCGCACTGCGCGCCGGAGCCCGCGGCTATCTCCTCAAGGGCGCCGACCGTACGGAGATCGTCCGGGCCGTCCTGTCGGTGGCCGCCGGCGACGCCGTGTACGGGGAAGCCGTCGCCCGCAGGATCGTGGCCTTCTTCACCGGCGCCCACCGCCACTACGCGGCCCAGATCTTCCCTGAACTCACCGACCGGGAACGGCAGATCCTGGAACACATCGCAACCGGCTGCGGCAACTACGAGATAGCGCGGCGGCTCGTCCTGTCGGAGAAGACCGTCCGCAACTACGTCTCAGCCATCCTGCTCAAACTCGGCGTCCCGCACCGCGCCGCCGCAGTCGCCAAGGCCCGCGACGCAGGCCTTGGCTCACCCAGCACGGACTGACCGGAGGCGCGTGGCGGATGCCCCATGTGCGGACGGGCGTACGGGCTTGCCGACCCCATCGTCAGCGCCAGTCCTCGGGGATGTTGCGCAACTGCTTGAGGAGATCCCAGTCCTTGGGCCGTGCCCCACGGGAGGACCACTCGGCGCCCTGCCCGGTCCAGTAGCCGCGATACTCCCGGGTGGCTGAAAGGTCGAGCGCCGGCGTGCCCGACTCCCATCCGCAGCAGTCGCAGATGATGTGCGTCGGCCAGGTGTTCTCGAAGAAGAGGTAACCGTCCGTGTAACCGCAGACGCGACAGACATCCTCGTTGCGGGTGGAGTGGTCCAGCTCCAGACGGTGGAAGCCGAAGCCACGCCGCTCCATGGGGGTCGCACTACCTGCTGATGCATTTTTGCGTCACGTGATGCATGATTGCGTCTGAAGTGAGAGGTGGTGTGCCGGTGCGTACGGACATGGATGCGGTGCTGGAGCGGGCGATCCGGGTGATCGCGCAGGATCGGGGGGCGTCGATGGGGGACATCGCCGCGCGGGTGGGGGTGTCGCGGGCGACGCTGACGCGATTGTTCTCGACCCGCGAGGGGATGATCGACGCGATGGGCCGCAGGATCCTCGCCCACTGCGAAGAGGCACTCGAAGAGGCCGGCCTGGACGAGGCACCTGTCGATGAGGCCCTGGCCGCGTTGGTGCGGAACTACGACGTGCTCGCGCAGCTGTGGAACGTGGTCTATGTGGAGGCGGACGTGCTCGGCGTGGCCGAGCTGAGTGATGCCGCGGACGCGGTCATGCAACGCATCATCGCCTTCGTCGCCCGCGGTCAGGGCGAGGGCCTGTTCCGCACCGACATGCCCGCGACCTGGCTTGCCTCCACCTTGTGCTCCCTGGCCGAGTGCGCCTGGGAACTCGTCGGTGAGGGCGGCATGGGCGAACGCCAGGCCCCGGACTACCTCACCAAGCTGCTCCTCGACGGCGCACGCCCCTGACCTGACCACCGGTCAGCCGGCCAAGCCCGTCGGTCCGGGCCGCCGCCTGCGGCGTACGCCGTCACCAACAGCCGTATTCCCTCACCGGCAGGCGTACTCCATCACCTACAACCGACCCCCCGCCGGGCGCATCGCCCAAGGAGTGCAGGACATGACCGCAATGACCAGGCGCTGGTTCCTGACCGTCACCGGGGCGGCCGTGTCCGCCGGCGCCACCTCTGCCTGCGGCCCAACCCCCACCGGTGGTGGCGGGGCACAGCCCCACGCGAGCTCTCCGCCCGAGCCGGTCGCGTTCCTGCGTACGTCCTGGTCGACCGACCCGTTCGCGCTGGGGTCCTATTCCTACCTCGCCCCCAGCCCGCTCGGTGTGTCCGTACGTGAGAAACTCGCCGCCCCCGTCGGGCGCCTGCACTTCGCTGGCGAGGCAACCTCCGGCGAGGCACCGGCCACTCAGACCGGAGCCCTGCTCAGCGGCCGGAGGGCTGCCGCCGAGATCATCAAGGCGGCGCGCCCCGGCGAACGCGTGACCGTGGTCGGCTCCGGGTTCTCCGGTCTCGGCTGCGCACGCGACCTGACCGACGCCGGTCTGCGCGTCACCGTCCTGGAGGGCCGCGACCGTATCGGCGGCCGGACCTGGACCGAGCACCTCGACGGCATCCCGGCCGAGATGGGCGCCTCCTGGATCCACGGGCACAAGGGAAACCCCATGACCAAGCTCCTGCGTGAAACCGGTGGACTCTCCTACCCGTTCGACTACGACAACGCCGTCGGCCAGGACAAGAAGGCGCTGGCGGAACTCGAGACATACCTGGCCAAGGCGGAGGATGTGGAAGACCCCGATACCACCCCCTTCTCCGCCCTCCTGCCGCGCAAGATGTCACCCGCGCTGCGCTATGCGGTCAGCTCCGTCCTGGTGCAGGAGTACGGCGCCGACCCCGAGCAACTCGCCGTCTCCGCCGAGGAAGAAGGCACCGGCGGCCGAGGCGGCGACCTCCTCCTGCCCGACGGCTATGACAGCCTTCTCGCCCATGTCCGGGGCGGCATCCCCGTACGGACCGGCGCCATCGTCACCCGCATCGCCCGCAGCACCGGCGGCGTGACACTCACCCTCACGGGCGATGAGACACTGCGCGCGGACCGGTGCGTCGTCACCGTCCCCATCGGTGTCCTCAAGGCCCGGAAGATCGCCTTTCAACCCGAACTGCCCGCCCAGAAGCGCGAGGCCATCGACGCCCTCGGATCCGGTCTCCTCGACAAGCTCTGGCTCCAATTCCCGTCCGTCTTCTGGGACAAGGACGCCGACCTCATCGAATGGTTCGACCCCGACGACCCCGGCCGTTGGTCCTTGTGGGTCAACGGACACCGGGCCTTCGGCAAGCCGATCCTCCTCGGTTTCAACGCCGGCCGCCCCGCCCACGACCACGCCCGCCTCACCGACCGCCAAGTCGTCGAAAGTGCCATGGACGCCCTGCGCCGCATGCACGCCTGACCTACTCCTCGTCAGGTCCGGGAAAATCGATCGACCGGCTGACGGCGGCCCACTTCTCCGCCTCCGAGTTGATCACCTTCAGGCCGGGACCGTGATCGTTTTGTGCTCGACGTACTCGGCCAGGCCTACGGCTCCGTACTCGCGCCCGGTGCCGCTGGCCCGGTAGCCGCCGAACGGGCCGTCGAAGCCGATGGGCGCCCTGTTGACGGTGACAGTGCCGGTGCGGATCCGGCGGGCGATCTCCAGGCCGTGCTCGACGTCCGCCGTCCACACGCCGCCGCTCAGGCCGTACTCGGAGTCGTTGGCGATGCGCACGGCGTCGTCCTCGTCCTCGAAGGGGATCACCACCAGGACCGGGCCGAATATCTCCTCACGCGCGATCCGCATGCTGTTGTCGACGTCGGCGAACAGGGTCGGCTTGACGTAGTTGCCCTGCTCCAGCCCCATTGGCGACTCGGGGCCTCCGGTGACCAGCCGGGCTCCCTCCTCGATGCCGAGCCGGATGTAGGACCGTACGCGTTCCTGCTGTTCGGCGCGGACCAGCGGACCGATGAAGGTGTCTTCCTCGGACGGATCGCCGACCTTCAGCCCGTCGAGCAGGTCCTTGAGGGCGGTCACCACCTCGTCGTACCGGCTGAGCGGCGCCAGCACCCGGGTCTGGGCGATGCACGCCTCGCCGTTGTTCCCCAGCGAGGAGAACCGCAACGCGGGCACCGCCTCGTCCAGGTCCGCGTCGGGCAGGATGATTGCCGCCGACTTGCCGCCCAACTCCAGGCTGACCCGCTTGAGTTGCCGGCCCGCGACAGCCGCGATGGAACGGCCCGCGCCGGTCGAGCCGGTGAAGGCCACCTTGTCGACGTCGGGATGCGCGACCAGGTACTCGCTGGTCTCCTTGCCGGCCGGCAGGATGCTGACCACGCCCTTGGGCAGCCCCAGTTCGTCGAAGAGGTCGGCCAGCAGCATCATGCTCAGGGAGTTCTCCGGCGAGGTCTTCAGAACCACGGTGTTGCCCGCGAGCAGCGCCGGGATCATCTTCGCCAGCGCCGCCGAGAACGGTGAGTTCCACGGAATGACGGCGGCCACCACTCCGATGGCCTCGCGGCGTACGACGCTGCGGAAGGCGGCGTCGGGGACGGAGGAGTCGAGCGTCTCCTCCCAGCCGAACTCGCGGGCGCCCTTGAGGTAGCCGAGCGCCTGCCGCGTCAGTCCGCCCTGGCCCGCCCTGTTGAACCAGAGCGGATTGCCGCGCTCGCTGGTGATGAGCCGCGCGATCTCCTCGGCACGCGCCTCGCGCAACTCGTTGAGGCGCACGATGAGGTCCTGGCGCTGCTCCGGAGTCGTCTGCCGCCAGGGTCCCTCGTCGAAAGCCGTCCGTGCCGCCGCGACCGCGCCGTCGACGTCGGCCGGCAGGGCCTGGACGGACCGGCCGACCAGCGACTGGTCGTGGGGGGAACGGATGTCGAGCGGGGTGTTGTCGCTGGGTTCGGCCCAAAGACCGCCTATGTAGAGCTTGTCGCGCACGATCATGGTGCTGTCTTCTCTCTGCTGTGTTGTGTATTCGCCGTCTGTGGGAGGGCTCCAGCCGGTTCTGTGGAAGGGCTGTCGCCGGTCAGAGCGGGGCAGGGCCGGTCGGGGCGGACCATGCGGACGACCTTCGTACCGGTGAAGTCGCGCAATCCCTCGCAGTCCTTGGACGGACTCGGGTCGCGCCAGGCGTCGTCCTCAGCCGCTCGCGCCGCCACCATCTGCGGTGTCGGACACACCTCGTCCGAGCCGAGCGGCAGTCGGACCGGCGGGGTGAGTTCGGCCTTCGGGCGCAGGACGACCGCGACGAATTTTGAACCAAGTTCTCCTCCGCCACAAACGCTACGTCGATGTGACACTTAATGCAACAAGCGTGATGGTAGTGTGGCGCTACAGTAGGCGGCCGACCCGCTGCCGCTTCTCCCCCTGGACGTCCTGGACGGCGCATCCAAGAAGCCCTGGAACACACTGGAACGACGGAAGGTGCCCGCCGCGATGAGAGCCGACGCAGCCCGCAACCTGGACGCCGTCCTGCTGACGGGAGCACGGCTGCTCGCTCAGGACCCGGGAACGACCATGGCCGCGATCGCCGCGGAGGCCGGCGTGGACCGGCGCACGGTCTACCGCCGGTTCGCGAACCGGGAAGCGCTTCTGTCAGCCGTCTACACGGCGAAACTCGACGCCTCCGAGGCGGTCCTGGACGCGGCACGCCTGACGGAGGCCCCGGTCGCGATCGCACTGCACGGATACGTCGAGTCGATCATCCCGGTCAGCCGGCGCTGGCCGTTGGGCATCCGGCGGATGATGAAGGAAGATCCCGAGGCCGACCAGCGGGCCGAAGCGCAGCGTGAGCGGTTGGAGGCGTTTCTCCGGCGAGCGGCTCGCGAGGGGCTGATCCGCCAGGATCTGCCCCCCGGGTGGGCGAGGGCCCTGCTGGGCAGCATGATCGACAACATGGCCCATGTGTTCGTCGACATCGAACCAGGTCCGGCGGCCGACCTCGTGGTGGCCTCCTTCCTCCACGGCGTCGGATAGAAGGAGCGGCGTCCGGCGTGTGTGCCGCGAACCTTGCAGGACGGTTCCCCCACGCCCAGGTGATGCCAACCTGCAGTGACAGAGTCCGGAACTTGCGCCGGGCCGCCAAGGGCTCCGGGAACTCGGCCGCGCCGAAGGATCTGCGTTGGCGTGGTCAAGCCGTGCGGGCGCGGAGGCGGCGCAGCATGCGGGGGTCCTCGAAGCCGACGGAGCGGGCCGCGGCGTCGGCTGTCGCGCCGTGGCTGATGAGGTGTTGGGCGCGTTCGAGGCGCAGGGCCTGCTGGTATCGCAGGGGGGTGAGTCCCGTGGCGCGGCTGAAGAGGCGGGTGAGGGTCCGTTCGCTCACGCCGACGGCCGCGGCCAGGGCGGGGAGGGGGAGCGGCTGGTCGAAACGGGCGTCGATGAGGTCCTGGGCCCGGTGCACGGTGTCGTCGAGGTGGGACCGGTGCCGGAGCATCTCGCTCGACTGCGGCTCATGGCCGTTGCGCCGGGCGTAGACGACCATGTCGCGGGCCACCTGGGCGGCGACGGCCGGGCCGCGCTGGGTGGCCACCAGGTGCAGGGCCAGGTCGATACCGCTGGCGATGCCGGCCGAGGTGATCACCCGGTCGTCGGTGGTGAACAGGACGTCGCGGACGACCAACGCCCGGGGATGGCGCTGGGCCAGTTCGTCCTGCACGTCGTGGTGGGTGGTGCAGCGGCGGCCGTCCAGCAGGCCGGCCCGGCCGAGCGCCTCGGCCCCGGCACACACGCTGGCCACCGTCCCACCTCTGGCGTGGTGGTCCTGCAGGACCTGGAGGGACGCGGCACCGATGGCGGGGGTGTCGGCCAGGGTTGCCGCCCGCCAGCCGGGCACCACGATCAGGTCCTCGGGCCCGAGTTCGGGCCAGTCGAGCCCGGCCACCAGCGGCAGCCCCTGCGCGGTGGAGACCTGCGGCCTCTCGGCGACGTAGGACAGCGTGTACGGGTGCCCGAAGTCGGCGGCCGTCGAGAAAACCTGCGCGGGTCCTGCCAGGTCCAGCAGATGGACTCCGGGCACCAGGAAGAAGACGATGTGGCTCACGATTCGGTCATCATGCCCTACGCTCTGCCGCCGCCTCCAGCTGGTCGACCGTCGCGATGGTGGCGAAGCGTCCGGCGAGGGCGTACTCGGTGCGCCTGATGACTTCTTCGGCAGGCAGCGTGAGCGGGTCGGCCAGCAGCTCGGCGACGCTCTGGTCGGCGGGGGCGTCGCGGTGGGGGATGGGATTGGTCGCGGTCGCGTCGGTGACGAAGGTGACCTGGTAGCCGAGGTCGCTCGCGACGCGGGTGGTGGTCTCCACGCACTGCTCGGTACGGATGCCGCAGACGGTGAGTTCGCGGACACCGCGCTCAGTGAGCAGCTGCTGCAGGTTGGTGGTGGTGAAGGCGTTGTGCGAGGTCTTGTGGATCAGTGGTTCCCCGTCCGCCCGCTCCAGTTCCTCCATGAGCCGGACATGGCCGAGGGCGGGGTCGAAGACATCCCCGCTGCCGGGCTCGGAGTGCAGCACCCATACGACCAGGTCCCCGGCCTGACGGGACAGCCGGACCAGGCGGTTCACCTGGTCGGCGATCTTCAGGTCGGAGGTGGTCTCCCACAGCGGACGGGCCCGGAAGGACTCCTGGACATCAATGACGATCAGTGCTCGGGTCATGCCCCAAGCCTGGACCGCAAGAGAGGGCCAGGACCAGGCCGGATCGGGTCCGGGGGCGGACCGATCCGGTCATGGGCGGGGGCGTGATGTCATGGACGGGGAGGTGACGCCATTGCAGTCGTCGCTATCCCTGTCTCCCCGAGTCGTTTCGAGTCCCTACGAGTCCCTACGAGAGGGAGTCGCGATCCCGCAGAGCGCTGAAGCCGCCGGCATCGTTGAAATGCTGCTGGGCATGAGCCTGGCGGCGCGCCTCGCGCACGCCTCTCGTGGCCGCCCCCTCGATTCGCCGCGACTCCGGACCGGATTCCATCCGGCGCCTCTGACGGCCCACCAGCACGGTCACGGCGGCCGTAACGATGGACACGACCGCTGTCACAGCCAGGACCAGGTAGACCATCCCCACCCCGTTCTCGTCTCGGACCGTTCACCACCATCACGCCCCGTCGCAGACCGCTCAGGGCCACCCAGGCCACCGTATCCAGCGGGCGGCCACAGACGAACAGCCGCTTCCGGCACCGATGACCGGCAGAACTCTGCTGCCCTCCGGCAACTTCATGGTGCGCGATGGCCCGTGTCAGGTAAGTGGCGGTGTCAAGGTCGCCGGGGTGGGGCCATCAGGGCGGACGGTGATGCCATGTACTGCCTTTGTGGGGGTGGAGGAGAAGGTCGGGGTGTGGGGCGGTAGCAGGTGCTCGAGTAGGACTGTTGATTCGCGGAGTGCGAACTGCAGGCCGAGGCAGGCGCGGGGGCCGATGCCGAAGGGGAAGTAGGCGCCCGGGTGGGTTGGTCGGGCGCCCGGCGTGGTGAAGCGCTGGGGGTCGAAGCGGTCCGGGTCCGGCCAGAGTTCGGGATCGCGGTGCGTGAGGTACGGGCAGACCAGGAGGTCGGTGCCCGCCTCGACGGCGTACCCGGCGAGGGTGTCGTCCTCGGTGGCGTGGCGGGGCAGGATCCATGCGGACGGGTAGAGCCGGAGCGTTTCGTGGATCAGGGCCTGGATGGCCTGGCGGCGTTCCGGGGACCCTTCGCCGCCGGCGGCCAGCGCTTGTTCACGGGCGGCGGGGTTCCGGTCGAGGAGCAGGTAGAGCCAGGTCAGGGTGGTGGCGGTGGTCTCGTGCCCGGCCGCGAGCAGCGTGACCAGTTCGTCGCGGATCAGCCGGTCGGTGTACTCGGGGTGCTCGGCGGCGGCGTCGAGCAGGACGTGCAGCAGGCCCGGGCCGTCGGGTCCGGCCGCTCCGCCGCGGGCGGCCTCGATCGCGTGCCGCGCGACCGCGTCGATCCGGGCGAGATCGGCGGCAACGGCTTCCTGGGCGTCGTTGATATCGGCGGGCAGGGTCGGAAGGGCGGCCCCCACGCTTTCCACGGCGGCCAGTTCGCGCTCGGTCTCGTCATCGAGGGCATGCCCGGTGAGGGAGCGCCAGATGGAGTCCAGGGCGAAGCGGCGCATCTCCTGCCCGACATCGAAGGGCTGTCCGGTACGGGCGTACCCGTCCCAGCGTCCGGCGGTGGTCCGGGCGGCCCCGGTGATCCGCTGTTCGTAGCGGCGCATCCCGGTACCGGTGAACTGGGCCTGCAGCAAACGGCGTTGCTGCTTCCACGCCGCCCCGGTGGCGGCCAGGACACCGTCGCCGATCAGCACACGGGCACGGTGCGAGCGCTTGACGTACCGCTCCGGATGCCGCGCGAGTACGTGCTGGACCGCTTGCGGGTCGGTGACGAGAACGGTCGGTGCCGGCCCGAGGCGGAACGCGGCGACACCGCCTAACCGCTCGCGCACCTGGGACAGCAGCTCAACCAGTTCACCTCCGCCCGAATGCCACCGCTGCACGAGTGCGGGCTCGGCCTCGGGGACCGGCCGTCCCGTTCCGGGGACGTACGAAGGGGAGCCGGGACCGGCTTCAGTGTCCATGTTTCCTCTCCTGGTCAACCGCCGGGCTCGGCCGCAACGGAGGAGCGCCGGCACCAAGGCGGACTGTACGGGAGCGGACACATCAGGTGACAGTTCACTTGGTACGGCGTCCGTCCCGGCACGGCCACGACGACACCGCCGCCCCGCGCCGCTCAGGGAACCGGCTCGCCGGCGCGGCCTTCGCCCTAGACTCGGGCCATGGACAGGACCGACCGCGCCAGCCGCGTGATCGCGGCACCACCAACGACTGTCTACGACGCCCTCCTCGACCGGGAGTCCCTGGAGACCTGGTTGCCGCCGGACGGCATGCGCGGGCGGGTCGAGTGGTGGGATCCCCGGCCCGGTGGCGGATTCCGGATGGTCCTCACCTACCTCGACCCCACCGACAGCCCCGGCAAGACCTCGGACGCGACGGATGTCGTCGACGTAAGGTTCGCCGAACTGGTGCCGCCGGAGCGTGTGGTGCAGCGGGCGGTGTTCGAGGCCGACGACCCGTCGTTCGCGGGCACCATGACGATGACCTGGCATCTCGCCGCCGCCGGTGACGGAACCGAGGTGACCGTCACCGCCACGGATGTGCCACCCGGCATCGACCGGACGGACCACGAAACCGGGATCGCCTCCTCGCTGGCCAACCTGGCGTCGTACCTGGAAGGGACCGACTGACTCAGGGCGGCTGCGACCTGGCCCGGCCACGTCGAGAGCAGGTGGTATTCCCGCTACCGCCCTGGGCTCAGCCCGCCCTGGACCCGTACTACTCGGACGGGCGCAGGTTGTCCTGGAGGTCGCCCGCGCCCGTGATGATCGAGGTGTAGAGCCCGGAGCAGGTATTGAACTTCTGGGTGGTGGCGGCATCGACCGTGGTCTCGGGCACGGTGGCGCACAACTGGGTGAAGTACTGGTCGTATTGCTCGTCGATGGCGGTGGTGCCGTCAAGTGTCGCCTGGTAGCGGTCCTTGTCGGGACGAGCCTCCACCTCCTTGTGTAGCCGCTCGGTGATCGCGTGCACGGCCGCCGCATGGGTCTCGCAGGCACTGCCCACGCCGGCCGTGCAGCCGTCGGGCTTCGCGTTCACCGCCTCGCTGATCCTGTCGTGCCATTTCGACTCCAACTCCAGGGACTCGCCGCCCTGTTCGTCGGTGGAACCTCCACAGCCCGCGGTCGCGGCCAGCACCCCGCAGACCAGCAGCGGTATCAGCGACCGAAGCCCCGTAGCGGCTCGCATCGCGCCCCCTGTCGTCGTGTCCCGCCCGGCCGGCCCGGGCGGAGCGCCGAGAGCGTAGCGCGCAACCGCGCCGAACCGGTCGGGAATCGAGAAGCACGTTGCGCGGCGCCGTCAGCCCTTCTGGACCAGGGCGATCAGTTCGGTGGCGAGGGCCAGGGACTCGTCGACGCTGTGGACTGCGTACATGGAGTCGACCATGAAGTGGTCGATGCCGGTGCGCTCGTGGACAGTCCTGATGGTGTCGGCGACCTGCTGGGTCGTGGTGCCCGCGTCGATGTTGACCCGCAGGACGGCATCGATCGCGGACGGGTCCCGGCCGGCCTCCCGGGCCAGCTCGTCGATGGCAGTCCGCTGGTACACCAGCCCGTCGATGTCCACGTAACTGGGCACCACGAGCAGCGGCAGCCAGCCGTCACCGCGCTCCGCGACCCGCCGCAGGGCGCGCTCGGACATGGCGCCGAGGTAGAACGGCGGACGGGGGCGCCGGGCGGGCTTGAGGGGGGAGTGGTGCAGGGGCACCGAAATCAGCTCACCGCTGTACTGGGCCGGGTCGGTGGTCCAGATGGCGTCGAGGGCGTCGAGCAGTTCGTTCATCCGGGCGCCGCGCCGCGTGAAGTCCGAACCCGCGGCCTCGTACTCCTCCGGTGACCAGCCGATGCCGAAGCCGGGCAGCAGACGGCCGTCGCTGATCACGTCGATGCTGGTGAGCGACCTGGCCAGTTGGACGGGCGGATACAGCGGGGCTATGAGGACATGCGTTCCGAGCAGTACGCGTTCGGTGGCGCTCGCGGCGATGGCGAGGAGTACGAACGGGTCGGCGGCCGTGTTGAGTTCGGCCGGAATCGAGTCACCCTGCCCGCCGTAGCCGACCTTGGGGTTGACGGCAGCCAGATTGCGGTCGCCCACCCAGAGGCTCGCGGCGCCCGCGTTCTCCGCCTCGCGCGCGAACTCCGCGGTCCGGGCTATGCCTAAGGCCTGCTTGTGGAACTGCGGGAGCGCAAAACCGATCTTCATGGCTGTTCCTTGCTGAGTAGTCGTGGCAACCGTCGGCCGTCCCCTCGGGCGACCAGCGCATACCGGTTCCCTGTAAGGGAGTTGGCAGGGCGGGACGGTCGTCCACGGCCGTCATGCGCACCGAGAGTACAGAAGTTGATGGCGCAACTACTTCGAACTGGCCACTGACGGCGTGTCGCGCCCCGCCTCAGTCACCTCCGCCGAAGCCGCTGCCGTGGTCCACATCCAAGTCCGGTGCGTAGTTGGGGAGTTCGGCGGGGTCCCCGCGCCCCGTGCGGTCGGTGGATTCCTCCCGGGGGCGACGGACGCTCGCACCGGCTGCGGACGCCCGCGAGGTGGGCGGAGGGAACGCCCTTCTGGAGACGCTGAATCCGCTCTCCGGGCTCTCGCCGGCCAGCGTCAGCGCGGGGACGTGGTATGCGCCGAAGCACCGGCGCAGGGGAGCACGGCGTGCTTCCAGGGCTGCGCGGAACGGTGCGAAGCGGGGCTCGGTGAGGAGTTCGTGGACGGTGACGCCGTCGTCGGGGCGCAGGCCGGCCGCGAGGGTCGCGAGGGCTGGATCCTCGGGAGCGCTGTGCTGCCCCGGCGCCGCGCTGATCCGACCGTTCCCGTCGACCTGGGCCTGGCCGGTCAGGACGGGCAGTGCCGCCCCTTCGTCGGTCTTACGCCACAGCCGCGCAAGCCGCGCCCACCAGTGCGGCGTCTCCGGCTGGGTCGGCGGGCTTCATCTCACGAGTACGCCGTGGGCCGGTCGCCGAGGCGTGATCCGGACCAGGGGGCGCGTCTCCCGCGGGGCGCTCCGGGGCTCCGGGAGGCAGGGAAGCCGCGTCGGCACATGGGTCGTCCGGCGTCCAGCCCCCGGTCACGAGACCGGTGGACAGTGCGGGGGCGACGCGGTCCCAGGAGCGGGCCATGGAGCCTCCGACGACCAGGGCGGTCGCGCCGAAGTCCACCAGGCGGGGGCCCAGCGCGACGCCCAGTGCGGTGAAGACGTTGTCCAGCACCCGCTGGGCCCGTTCCTCGCCCGCTCTGGCCCGCCGGGCGATGTCGTGTACATCGGCTGCGGGGTCGGCGTAGCGGGCGAGGATCGCCCGGCGTGAGACGGCGTCCTCCAGCGGTCGTCCGTCGATCTCGGTGAGGTCCATCCGCCCCTCCAGTGGCACGCCGGGACCGCTGTCGCAGATGCGGCCGTCGGCGAGAAACGCCGAGCCGACACCGGTGCCGAGCGTGATGCCCACGGCGCGGCGGTGCCCGCGGACGGTACCCGCGGACCACTCGCCGGTCAGAAAGGCGTGGGCGTCGTTGAGGAACACGACGTCACTGGGACGCTGCCGCAGCCCGTCGAGGAAGGCTGCTCGCACGTCCATCCCGTACAGGGAGTCGAACTTGCCCACGCCCCTGAAGAGGGCAATCCCCCTCGCGTAGTCGAACGGCCCGGGCACCGCCACGCCCCACCGCGCGCCGGAACGTACCGGCAGCCCGTCGGCGCAGTGTCGGACGACCGCGAGGATGTCGTCGGCATCGGAGTCCGCGTCGAGCGGCTCGCGCGTACGGCTGGTGACACGCCCGTCGTGCAGGTCGACGAGCGCCGCGGTGACATGGGTGCCGCCGATCTCCAGGACAGGGATCAACGGACCAGCGCCTTCACGACACACACCGGGCCACCGCCGGCCGCCGCTCGCAGGGTGTAGCGGCCGACCGCGGCCGGCACGGTCAGCGTTTCCGCGAAGGCCAGTTCGTGCCGGTCTCCGGCCGTGGTGTGCACCGTGACGCCTTCCCCCTCCACCACGTTCAGGATGTGGAACCGTCCCTGCGTGTCGTCGGCGGCCTCGGCCCCGGCGTCGAGCACGAACCTCCTGACCTCGTAGAACATCTCGGCCAGCCCGCCGATGACCTCCTCCCGCCAACCGGTGCCCTCGCGCAGGGTCCGCGGCTTCTGCACCAGGTCACGGGCGACGGCCTCACCGCGTCGTCCGGTCTCCAGGTTGGCGAACCCGTGCTCGTAGGGCAGGGGGCGCGGGTTGCCGTCGGCACCGGGCCGCAGCCAGTCGTAGAACCTCAGGCTGTACAGGTAGGGGGTGGCGCTGATCTCCAGTACGAGGTTGCCCGCGCCGCTGGCGTGCGGGGTGCCCGCCGGAATCATGAACAACTGGCCCTGCTCGGCGGGGAAGGCCAGGACATGGTCCTGGGGGTCCATGGGCACTCCGTCGGTGATGGCCCGCTCCACATCCTTGCGGAAGCCGTCGGCGTCGGCGTCCTCGCGCAGGCCGAGGAACACCTTGGTGTCGGTGCTGCCGAGGGTCAGGTAGTACGTCTCGTGCTGGGTGTAGTCCCAGCCGAAACGCTCGCGCATGTACGACTTCTTCGGGTGGCAGTGCACGGAGAGGCTGCCGCCGCCGACGGTGTCCAGGTAGTCGAAGCGGATCGGGAAGGACGTGCCGAAGTGGGCGTGCACCTCTGCCCCGAGCACGCTCAACGGTTCCAGCACGCACATGAGTTGGAACGGCACCTCGGCCTGCGCCTCCGGTCCGGTGCCGATGAGGATGCCGGCCTCGGGGGCGATCAGTTCGTAACCGAGCGCGGTGTTGGGGGAGTTGGGGTTGAAGCCCAGCTCGCGCTGTGCCCAATGGCCGCCCCAGGGAGTGGAGTTGAAGTACGGACGGGTGCGGACGGGCCCCCGGGACAGAGCGGCGTACGTGGCGCGCAGGCCTGCTCCGTCGATCCACACCGGGTGGTCGGGGCGTTGCATGTCGAGCCAGGCGTCGAGGCGGGGTGCGAGCGAGTCGCGGTGCTGGTCGATCATCGGCCAGTCGATGTAGAACAGCCGCCTGAAGTCGGGCTTCTCGTCCGGCAGGCCGAGGTTGACGCCCACTTCACCTGCTCCGACCGCCGCTTCCGCGGACCGCTTGGGCACATCGGCGTACCAGAGCAGGTCGTGGTCCACGAGGGCGGCACCGGGGCCGTAGACGAGGAGCAGTCCTTCCTGAGGTGCACTGGCTACGGGGAGGGTCTCGAAGAGGTCGTCCAGGGGATTGTCGGCGAGCTTGCGGAAGTAGGGGTCGTCGGCGTCCGCCGGGCGTTCGGTACGGCTTCTGACGTGCGCCGGCCGTGCGTAGTGGCTGCGTATGTCGAGCAGCGTGACGGGGATGCCGCGGTCGGTCAGCTCGTGTTCGAGGCGATCACCGAGGAGGGACCAGTCGACGGACGGGGGCCCCTCGATGGCCACCACCGCGGGGCCGTCGGGGAGTTGGGCGGCCACTGCCTGCCATCCCGTGTGGAGGATGGCCTGCGGGGCGGGGGCGTAGCGCGGATCGAGCCGGTACACACGGTCTCCTTCACAGACAGGGGGAGAGCTCATTCCTTGCTCGATCCGGCGAGCATCCCGGACACCAGCGTGCGCTGCGAGAAGACGAAGAGCACCAGCACGGGCACGATGGCGATGATGATGGCCAGGGCGAGTTCGGGGATGGTGACGTTCAATCCGGCGCCCGCGACGGGATTGAAGGACGGCGTCGAGGTCAGCAGTTGGTTCAGGCCCACCTGGACGGGGAACTGCTCGCTGTTCGGCAGGACGAGATACGGCAGGAAGAAGTTGTTCCAGTTGCCCACGAAGCTGAAGAACGCGACCAGTCCGACCACCGGTTTGGCGAGCGGGAGCGCGATGCGTGAGAAGAGCTGCCACTCCGTGCAGCCGTCGATCCGCGCGGCGGACAGCAGGTCTCTGGGGAGGCTGCTCCCGAAGTAGATGTAGACCAGATACACGCCGAACGGAAAGAAGGAGAAGGGGAGTATCACCGACCAGATGGTGCCGATCAGATGGAGGCGGTTGAGTTCCAGGAAGATCGGCAGCACCAGGGTGGCCTGCGGCATGATCATGGTGACCAGGGTGATCACGAGGAGCGTCCTGCGTCCCCTGAACTTCGTCAGCGCGAGCGCGTAGCCGGCCGGAACGCTGACGGCCAGCGTCAGGATGAGTGAACCGCCCGAGTAGACGGCCGAGTTGCGCAGCCACCTCGTCATGGCGCCGTCCTGGAAGGCGAACAGGTGCTGCCAGGCCGTACCGATCTGATGGAACGAGCCGAAGGAGAGCGGGTTGTCCCGCACCACTTCGCCGGCGGTCTTCGACGGTGCCAGCAGCAGCCAGATCACCGGCAGCACGAAGAACACCAGCAGCAGGGCCAGAAGGAGTCCCACGACCAGGAAGGGGAGGGTCCTCGACGGATGGACACGCCGCCTGACGGCCGTCAGGAAGAGAGTGGTCTGCGTCATTTCTCATCCAACTTGAACAGGTTCGAGCGAGCGACCAGCAGCCCGGCGGCGAGGAGGCCCACGGCAAGGAGGACGACGGAGATGGCGGCGGCGCCGTTGAAGTCGCCCTGCTGAAAGGCGTAGACGTAGGCGAGCTGGTTCGGCGACCAGGTGGGACTCACCCTGCCGAGGCTGGCGGTCTGGAGAAGCTGGGGCTCCACGAACAGCTGGGTGCCCGTCGCGAAAGCCATGATCGTCATGTAGACGATCCACTGCCGGATCATCGGGATCTGGATGTGCCAGGCGGTGCGCCAGGGGCCCGCGCCGTCCATGCGGGCCGCTTCCAGCACCTCGTCGGGGATGTTGTTCAAGGCCCCGTACATCACGACCATCCAGCCTCCGGCGCCGGTCCAGAAGGCGATCAGCATGAGGATCAGCGGCAGGTTGCCGGGTGCCAGGACGGCGGCGAACGTCTTCAGCCCCATGGCGGTGAGCAGCCAGGACACCGGGCTGACGTCGGGGTCCAGCATGAACAGCCAGACCAGGACGCTCGCCACTCCGGCGAGGGCGCCGGGGATGTAGTACAGGAAGCGGAAGAGCGCCGACGTGCCCGGACGCACGCGGCTGCGCAGGATCACAGCGGTGAGGACGACCAGGACGACGAGCGTCACCAGCCACATGACCAGATAGATCAGCATGTGGGTGAAGGCCGGGGCGAAGCGGTAGTCCTGGACGACCTTCACGAACTGGTTGAACCCGGTGAACTGGCCCCGGTCATTGGTGAACGCGAGGAAGAACGCGTACCCGGTGGGGAAGACGCCGAACGCGAGCAGCAGCAGCGCGTAGCCGGCGACGAAGTAGTAGCCCGCGCGGCTGCGGCCCTTGCGCCGCGGCGTGGTGCCGTGGCGCAAGGGGGAGACGGCGACGCGCTCGGTCTCCAGCAAGGTCACTGATCGACCACCTTGTAGCCCTGGGTCTTGGCCTCGTCGGCTATCTCCTGCTGCCAGGCCGGCAGGGTGTCGGTGAGGCTCTTTCCGGAGGTCAGTGCCGGGAGGACGACGCTGGACCAGGCGGTGGAGTCCGAGAACCTGGTGTTCGACCAGCCGGTCCACACCTCGTTCGCGGCCTGCTCGAAGGGCTGGCTCACATCATTGGCGAAGTAGTCCCTGTTGGCAGGGTTGGCCAGCCAGGCCTTCGCGGCCTGGGCGTAGGCCGGATAGGTGGGCGCGGAGGCCTGGTTCTCGTCGGAGGTGGTGAGCCAGGTGACCAGGTCGGTGGAGGCCTTGAGGTTGGTGCTGTGCGAGGACACCATCCACACGCCACCGCCGACGTTGCCCGTGGCAGTCGTGCTCTCTCCCTTCCAGGTCAGAGGGGGTGCCGCGGCTATCTGCTTGGCCGGGGTCTTGAAGCCGGCCTTGAAGAGGTACTGGCCGTACCAGGAAGGGCCGTACGCCATCAGGACCTTGCCGCCGCTGTTCTTGGCGAATCCCTGGCTGAAGAAGCCCTGCGTGGCGACGGCCTTGGCGCTGATCAGGTTGTCAAGGAGCTTCGCCATCCGGGTGCACTTCGGGTCCTGGAGGTCGGTGCGCAGAGTGTCGGGCTTCACCAGGCTGAACGCGGGGCACTGGCCCGACCAGAAGTACGACTCATGGGAGTTGGTGTCGCCGACCGAGCCGACGAGGTAGCCGGGGTGTTCCTTCGCGACCTTCGTGCCGAGGGCCTCGTACTCCTGCCACGTGGTCGGAACCTTGTAGCCCCACTTGTCCATGAGGGGCTTGTTGTACCAGAGGAGGACCTGCGCGATGTCATTGCGCATGCAGTAGGTGTGGCCGTTGAACTGACAGGGCGTCAGCGAACCCTTGGCGAAGCCGTCCAGGGTGCTCCGCGGTACGAGCTTCTCGTCCAGGGGAGCGGCGAACGGCTGCGCTCCGGGCTTGGTGGCCTCCGAGGCCCAGGTCACGTCGGTCGGCGTGCTGAACACCACGTCCGGCCAACCGCTGCCGGTCCTGTCGAACAGCTGGACCTTCGACTTCAGATACGTCGATCCGTCGGCTCCGCCGTCGTACGTGACGATCTTCATCTTCACGTCGGGGTGGGACTTCTGGTACGCCTCGACCGACGGCAGTCTGGTCGAGTCGGCCCACACCGTTATCTGCGAGCCTGCCTTCTGCGTGACCGGCTTGAACGCCGACTGCCCGGAGGAGGAATCGGTGTTGGTGTCGGCGCTGGCGCAGCCTGCCAGGGCGGTCGCGGTGGCCAGGGACAGTGTGACTGCCACCGTGCGGAGCAGTGGGTGACTCCGGCCGGTTCTCGGAGATCGGGAAGACCCCATTGTCTTGCCTTTCTGTTCTTGCGCCGGTCAGCGCGGCTGCTCGACGAACGGCAGGAGCTCGTTGCCGTAGCCGAAATCGAGGGGAAGGGCTATGCCGGGCCCCATGGGGGCGTGCACCAGGCCCTGGTCGTCCACATGGCGCTCTCGGACGACGTTCACCGAGGTCACCAGGGACTCGTAGTAGGTGGTGTTGGAGATGGCCATGCACAGGTGGTGGTTGGGAATGTCCGAACCGTGCACCTCGGCCCGCAGCCGGTAGGCGTCGGCGAGATGCGCGGTGCGCATGGCGCCGGTGATACCGCCCCGGAGTGTGGTGCCGGCCCGGACTCCGAAGGTGGCGGCACCGGCCCGGATGAAGTCCGCCGCGTTCATGTGCGCCCCGTCGGAGGTCTCGGCCACCAGAAGCGGTACGTCCACGGTCTCGGCGAGCCGCTGATAGGCCGAGATGCTGAACTCGCGGATCGGCTCCTCGTACCAGAGGTAGTCGGCCTCGGAGAGCGCCCGCCCCAGCCGGATCGCGTCGGGCAGGTCGAAGCCCGCCGACCCGTCGTACATGAGAGGGACGCTCGGACCGACGTGCTCGCGCAGGGCCAGGCACAGTTCCGCGTCACGGCGGGCGTCCCCCCAGGCATGCAGTTTGATGCCGCGATAGCCCAGGGCCAGGCACTGGTCCGCCACGTCGAGGAACTCCGCGGTACTGGAGAACGTCGAGGTGGACGCGTAGGCGGGGATGGCATCTCTGAAGCCGCCGAGCAGACGCCAGACCGGCTCGCCGTGGTAACGGCCGGCCAGGTCCCACAAGGCGATGTCGATGAGGCCCAGGGTGGGAAGCGGGAGTTCGTGGATACGGTCCAGCTCCCACACCCGGTGCCACAGCCATTCCCGCTGGAACGGGTCGGCTCCGACCAACTCCTCACGGAAGACCCGGTCCACCAGGTCCTGGAGGATGAAGTAGGCGCCCGGGCGAGCGAACACCGACACTCCCTCAGCACCCTCGTCCGTCCCGATGTGCAGGACCGCGCCGTCGCCCACCGGAGCGCTTCCGCTCAGCCCGTCGCGCCAGCGGAAGGGCGGACTGGCTGCCGGAACATCGATCCGGTGTACTTCGACATGGGTGATCTTCATCCTGGCTTTCGTCTTCTGTAGGGAAACGTTTTGTCTGGGAAGCCGGGTGCTCAGAAGCCGCCGTACGCCTGGAGCCCGTAGACGCTGCCGCCGTTCCCGCTGGAATCGGTGACGGTCAGGCGCAGGTGGCGTGCGGTGACGGGTTCGTCGGCGAAGGAGTAGACGGCCGACGACGAGGTGGCGTGGGAGGTGTGGTCCTCGAACACGGACCAGGTCGTGCCGTCGGTGGAGTACTCCAGGCGGTACTTGTAGCCGGCGGCCTTCTCGAAGGTCGTGACCACACTGGAGACCCTGGTGTCCTTGCCCAGGTCGACCTGGATCCAGGACGGATCGGGCAGGCCCGAGCCCTGCGCCCAGCGGGTGGAGAGATCCCCATCCACCGCCTTCTCGGGGGCGTGGTCGTTGGAGTACGACGACGAGGCGGTGACCGGCTTGTCCAGGGCCAGGTCGTGGTCGGCCGGAGTGGTGACAACAGCCGCCTTGCTCGGGTCGGAGGCGTTCAGCGCCTCGTCACGTGCCACGACGGTGAACGAGTACTCCGTGTCGGCGGTCAGGCCGGAGACCCGCAGTGTCGTTGCGTCGGTGACGCCGATCCGCTTGCCGTCCTTGTAGACGACGTAGCTGGTCACACCCTTGTCATCGGTGGCCGCGGACCAGCTGACATCCACCAGGCCGGGCAGCAACGGCTTGACCGTGGGCTGCCCGGGTGCCGTGGGGGCCGTATGGTCCGTGACGGTCCTAGGAGCGCCGTAGACCTGGAAGTCGTAGATGCTGCCGCCGTTCCAGCTGGAGCCGGTGACGGTCAGTCGTACGAAACGGCCCGCGACCGGATCGTCCGTGTGGGCGTAGTCGGTCGCCGCCGTGGTGTTCGCGGCGGTGCGGTCCACGAGTGTCTTCCAGTGGACCTCGTCGGGTGACACCTCGATGCGGTACTTGTACCCGCTCGCCTTTTCGAAGGTCGTGATCGCGCCGTTCACGTCGTACGACGCACCGAGGTCGACCTGGATCCAGGACGGGTCGGGCAGGCCCAGGCCCTGGGCCCAGCGGGTGGACAGGTCTCCGTCCACCGCCTTCTGAGGGGTGTTGGCCTCCGAGTACGACGAGGCGGTGACGGTCTTCTTGAGGGCGAGGTCCGTGCCCGAGGGCATGGTGACGTGCAGGGTCGGGCTGGGACGGGACTCGTTGCCGGCGGCGTCACGGGCGGTGATCTTGAAGGCGTACGTCTTTCCGGCGGTCAGGCCCGGAAGACGTACCGAGGTCTTGCCGGTGGCGCTGATCAGCTTGCCGTCGCGGTAGACGGAGTAGCCGGTGACCGCGGTGTTGTCGGTGGATGCCGTCCAGGTGAGGTCTGCCACCGTCGGGAAGTCGGTGACGGCGCTCGGAGTGCCGGGCTTGCTGGGCGCCTTGTGGTCCGTGGTGTCGGGGCCCGGGTCGAGGTGGCGGTAACTCGGTTGCAGGCCCGCATTGTTGATGATGGACGCCGGTAGTTGGGTGCAGGAGTCCACGGTGGTGTTGCCGCTGGTGGTGCTGCCCGTGCTGTTGGCCTGGGCGGAGTAGGCGGGCTGGGAGGTGAAGTTGCCCGTGGCGTTGATGTCCATGCCGTGGTTGAGGAACAGCCACTGGTAGGCGACGTCGCACAGGGCGTTACCCGTGTTCGTCCAGTACCGGCTGCCTTCGTCGTGGTAGATCGCGCCGTAGGCGGGCGACGGGATGCCGTGGATGTAGTTGCCGGACACCAGGCCGCCGGGGTTGGAGCTCAGCGTGTAGATGGCACCGCCGTCGGCCTGCGACTTCATGATGTCGTAGATCTCGTTGTCCGTGACCTTGGTGTCGCGGCTGGTCGTGGGGGTGTCCCAGATCGGTACGCTCAGGTTCCCCGGGGCGTAGTTGCTGTTGCCGCCCTGGTCGGTGAGGCCCCAGCCCCAGCCGACGGAGATGCCGGTGTAGGGCAGGTCGTAGACCTTGTTGTGGGTGATGGTGGTGCGGTCGGTGTAGCCGGCCAGGATGCCGACGGAACCGTTGTACTGGTCGGCGACCTTGGTGACCACGTTGTTGGCCACCATGGTGTTCTTGGTGATGTCCCGCGGGTCGTCGGGGTGGGCGTCGATCACCACAACTCCGCCGATCTGGATGCCGGTTGCGGCGATCTGGCGGAAGACGTTGCCCGTGATGTCGGTGCCCTGGGTGCCGGTGTTCAGGTTGAGTCCGACCGCGCCGAGATGGGTGAAGGTGTTGCCCTCGAAGGCGATGTCGTGGCCGTAGTTGACATTGACGGCACCCGGCGTCTTCTGCCACTTCAGGCGGGTCGTGTCGAAGTCGGGGTCGTTGCCGACCATCCGGAAACCGGCCTGGCCCTCGATGAGGCCCTCGGAGGAACTGGGCGCGAGCCAGGTGGAGTAGGAGAAGGTGATGCCCCGGAAGGAGACGTTGCTGACCGGGGCGGTCCTGGTGCCGTTGAGGTCCACCAGGTCCTGCACCAGCGGCACGGTGACGGTCGCGGTGGACAGGTTCTGGCCGGCCTTGGGCATGTAGTAGATCTCGCCCTTGCCCTTGTCCAGGTACCACTCACCGGGTGTGTCGAGGAGTTCGCGGGCGTTCTCCAGCCAGGTCGGGTTCTGGATCTCCTGACCCTGCTGGAGATGGGCGTTGTTCCAGCAGGGCTGCCGCATGGTCATCTTGTTGTCGGCGATCGACTGCACGGAACAGCGCATCAGCTTCCAGCCCCAGGAGCTGACGACCTCCAGGTCCGCGGGACGCTTGTAGGCGTTGAGACTGGAGTCGGTGAAGGTGTAGCCGGTGGACGTCTTGCTGAAGCCGGAGGGGTTCTTGCCGCTGCGTGCCCGGGTCGCCAACTCGCCGTTCACATAGAGCTGGCGGGTGTCGATGTCGCCCACCTTGGCCTTGTAGACCCCTCCTGCTCCGTCGGCCGGAACCCAGCCGGTGATCCGCTTGCCTCCGCTGATCACCGGGTGTGCGCCGGGGGCGGCCTCGTAGACGATTTTGTGTCCGTCGCGGCCGGAGTCCCGGCCGGTCAGCGCGAAGGTGCGGCTGAGCTGGTACGTACCGGACATGAGCCGGACACGGATGTCGCCTTTGGCCTTTTGCTTGACGTCGCGTACGTGGTCCCGCGCATGGTCGAGGGTCCTGAAGGGGTGTGCGGCGGTGCCGGAGCCCGCGTCCCGGCCGGTGGGAGAGACATAGACATAGAGGTCCGGCGACGGGGGAGCCGCCTGGGCCGGCGCGGCGGTCAGCAGGGCTGCCATCGCGGCCACCGAGAAGGCGGCCGTGAGACTTCTTCGCAGCGGCGCGAAGACGCGCCTGCGCGCAGACGGATGAGACACACGTATCCAATCGCCTGAGGGAGGTTGATACCTGGGAGTCCCGGTCGTCCACCGGGACTGTCAGGGCGTTGGGCGGCCCGATCGCCGTGCTGCGGCACATGCGGGGTCGGCCGGGTTACGGGGCTGCGGCCTTCGGGGTCGGCCGGTTTACGGGGCCGTGGCCTTCGGGGTCGGCTGGTGGAGCTTCGGTGCTGCCGCTCCGCTAGGGCCCCGGAGGTTCCTCAACGGCCGCGTGAGCGTCGGAACTGAACAGCCGGTCGCGAATCTTCTTCTCGAACTGGCTCTGTGTGGTGGCGATGTGTTCCACCATCAGCCGCTCGGCGAGATCGGCCGCCCCCGCGGCGACCGCCTCCGCTATGGCCACATGCTGGTGTGCGGCGACTTCCAGCGATCCGGGCACGTCACCGTGGAAGAGCAGCACGTCGGACTGGGATGCCAGGCGCCGCACGCCGGCGACGCTCGCCCTCAGAAACACGTTGTGCGAGGCGGCGCCCACCGAGTCGTGGAAGGCGGCGTCGGCCTTGGCGAAGGTGTCCACGTCGTTCATCGTGGCCGCTGTCAGGGAGCTCTCCGCGCTCTCCCGGATGGCCCGGACCTCGATCGGGGTGGCGTGGGAGGCGGCACGGCGTGCTGTCTCCGACTCGATCACCTTGCGGTAGTCCAGGAGCATGCGGACGTCTTCCATGCTGGTCGGCCGGAAGTGCGAGAGCTCGTCGTCCAGCAGCCCGCCGACCGAGGCGGCGACGAAGATACCGGCGCCTCGCCGCACATTGAGCCGACCGATGGCGGCCAGGACCTTCACGGCCTCCCGGGTCACGTTGCGGGATGCTCCCAGGATCTGAGCCAGGCCCTGTTCGGTGGGGAGGCGGTCGCCGGGCCGCAGGTTCTGCTCGGCGATGTAGTTCAGCAGTTGTTCCGCAACCAGTTCGTACCCCGGACGGTAGGGACGTGACGTCGCGTCATCTGCCGTGCCGGAAGCCTGTGTTGAGTCGCCCAAGGCGAGCCCCCTCTTGCACCACGGTCTTGCACCACGGATTAATCTGATTCATTGACGGTGGCCAATATGGCACTGCCGCCGCATGTTGGGAAGAGGTCGGACAGATTTCAGGCAGGAGTCCTGAAGAGACCCCATCAAAACGCAATGAACTACGCACTCCTGTCAGGGTGTTACGCCGAATGGATCCCATCCTTGAGGCCCTGCCTGCCAGATGAAGCAGATCCTTCCCGGAGGTGCCGGGTGGGTCAGTCGCCCAGCACTCTGCGCAGATAGGCGTTGGTGAAGCGCCGGTCGGGGTCGAGCCGGTCGCGCAGTGCCGTGAACTCGTCGAAGCCGGGGTAGGCGTCCGCGAAGTAAGCGGCGTCCCGGGTATGGAGCTTGCCCCAGTGCGGGCGTCCCTCGTGGGCGACGAAGATGCGCTCCGCTTCCGCGAAGTACCGCCGGTACGGCATGCCCCGGTAGACGTGTACGGCGATATAGGCGCTGTCACGTCCGGATGCGGTGGAGAGGGTGATGTCGTCGGCCGGCGTGGTGCGGACCTCGACCGGGAAGCTGATGCGCAGATCGGAGCGCTCGATCATGGCCTTGAGTTCGCGGAGGGTGTTGAGGACGGCCTCGCGCGGGACTGCGTACTCCATCTCGATCATCCGGACGCGGCGCGGGCTGGTGAAGACCTTGTACGGGATGTCCGTGTAGGACCTGGCCGACAGGCCCCGGCTGGTGATCCGCGCGATCGCCGGGACGGTGGCGGGGATGGTGCGGCAGACGGAATTGAGTGCCTGGAAGACGTTGTTGGCGAGGAACTCGTCCTCGAACCATGTCTTGAGCCGGCCCAGCGGGGCGTGGGGGCCGACGGTTCGATTGTTGCGCAGGGTGGTGCAGTTGTCCGTGTGCGGGAACCAGTAGAACTCGAAGTGGTCGTTGTGCGCGTGGAGTTCGTCGAAAGCTGCCGTCACCGTGTCGAACGTCATCGGTTCCTCGTGAGAGGCGAGGAGGAAGAGCGGCTCGACGGCGAAGGTGAGGGCGCTGACGACACCCAGAGCGCCGAGTCCGACGCGCGCCGCGGCGAACACCTCCGGGTTCTGCGTCGCGGAGCATGTCAGCAGCGAGCCGTCCGCCGTCACCAGTTCCAGGCCATGGATCTGCGCCGCGATCGCACCCGACGCGCGGCCCGTGCCGTGGGTTCCCGTGCTGGTGGCTCCGGCCACGGTCTGTTCCATGATGTCGCCCATGTTCGTGAGCGACAGGCCCTGTTGGGCCAGGGCCATGTTCAACGTCTTGAGCTGAGTACCCGCCTCGACGGTGACGGTGCCGGCCTTCGGGTCGATCGCACGGATGCCGCCGAGTCGGTCGGGGCGAATCAGTACGCCGTCCGTTGCGGCGGCGGTGGAGAAGGAGTGGCCGCTGCCCACCGCTTTCACGGGCAGACCGTCCTCGGCCGCCTGGCGAACGACGGCGCGGAGCTCCTCCACCGAGGCGGGGGAGACGACTCTGGCCGGGCGGGCGGTGACGTTCCCGGCCCAGTTCCGCCAGGTGTCCGGCTTCGGGTCCGGCTTCGGATTCGCTCTGTGCCGGGGCGCGTTGGAGGGGAGCGTGTCCACGGCTTTCCTTCCTTCCAGTGGATCCAACTGACCGATCTAGCGGATCTATTTGACGGACCGGACGCGGTACACGAGCAGAACTCCCACGGTCGCGGCCACGCCAACGCAGGAGAACAGGAGCGGATAGCCGCGGTCGGAGGTGATGATGAAACTGGCGATCAGAGGAGCCAGCGAGGGCGGGACGACCGCGGCGATGTTCATGATGCCGAGGTCCTGGGCCCGGCTCTCGGCGTCGGGCAGGACCTGGGTGATCAGCGCCTGGTCGACGGCCATGTACGCACCGAAACCCGCGCCCATGACGGCTGACGCCACAAGCGTGACGCCCAGGTTGGGAAAGCTCGCCAGGAGGAAACCCGAGGTCGCCTGGAGCAGCGCCGCCAGCGCGACGAAGATCCGCCGTCTGCCGAGGCGGTCGGACAGCACTCCGGCGACGGAGCTGGCCAGGACGCCGGCCACGAGGTAGAGGGCCGTACAGGCGAGCAGGCTGCCGGCCGGATCGGGGACCTTCAGGTCGTCGGTCAGGAAGTAGAGGGTGTAGCAGACGCCCAGGGAGTTCGCCAGGTTGACCAGGAGCCGCCCGCCGAACGCCCAGGCGAAGTCGCGGTTCCTGAGCGAGCGGCCCATGGAGATGAGCAGCGTACGCAGATTCAGCGCGGGCTCGGCGTCGTACGAGGTGTCACGGAAGCGCGCGAGGAACGGCACGGTACAGACGATCAGCAGGGCCGCGATGACGAGGTAGCCGCTCGCGGGGGACAGCGCGAATACGGAGACGAGGGCGATGCCGGTCACCACGCCGAGGGCCTGGGGGCCGTAGATCGCGCTGGACACCAGCCCGCGCTGGCCGACGGGGACGCGGTCGGCGATCATGGCGGTCAGCCCGGCGGTGGCGGCGCTGAGACCGAGCATGCTCGCCGACCACGCGAGGGTCATGCCCGTCACCGTCGTCTGTTCCCCGGTGATCGCGAGCCCCGCCGCGAACCACAGCGCGCCGCCCGCGAGCCAGAGCCTTCTGCGTCCGAAGCGGCTTCGGGAGCGGTCGCAGAGTGCCCCGCACACCGGTAGGGCGAGCAACGAGACCAGTCCGGCGAGGGCGTTGACGACGGCGAAACTGTGGACCTTGGACGTCGGATCGATGATCTCCAGCTGCTGGGGCAGCAGCAGTTGAAGGGGTACGAGACTCGCCATCCAGAACCCGAACCAGACCAGGCCGAACAAGGTGATCCAGGCACGGGAGACCTGCTCGGTCGGCGCATGGCCGGCGTCTGACGGGATGGCCTTTGCCGCGGCGGCTGCCGGCACCGGCACCGGGGCCTGAGCGTGGAACTCGGTGGACATACGGCCTCCGGGGGCGGAAACGGGCCTGTTCAGGAACGGGTTGCAGGAAGCACGGGTTACAGGAAGGCGTGTCCCTCGCCCCGGTAGGTCGCGACCTCGTCGATGATCTCCGTGCCCGACACCAGGTGAAGTGTGTTGACGCGTTCGCACAGTTCGCCGGCCTTGGCGTGCCGGAACCACACGTGGTCGCCGAGCCGCATCCCGTGCGCGGCGGCGCCCAGGACCGGAGTCTGGACCTCGCCGGCCCCTTCCCGTGGATTCGTACGCAGCCCGCGCGGCCAGGCCAGAGTGGGCTGGCGGTCGAGGCCGGTCGGGCCGGAGGCGATCCAGCCGCCGCCGAGCACGGTGGCGATCCTGGCGTCCGGGCGGCGTACGACGGACATGACGAAGAAGGCCGCGGGCAGGGGGCGGAAGCGCCGGTAGAAGTCGAAGAGTCCGGGCCCGTAGAGCCCCGATCCGGCGCCGATCTCGGTGATGACGTGTTCGGCGGAGGTCTGCTCGATGGAGCCCGTACCGCCGCCGTTGACGAATTCCAGCGGGGCCACCGCTTCGACGGCGGCTACGACCGCCGCGCGCCGGTCGGCCAGTTCGGCGGCGGAGAGGCGCTGCATGGCGCGGATGGCGGCCCGCCTGAGCAGCGAACCGGGCTGGTTGTCGCCCAGTCCGGCGATCTGGCCCTCGTAGGACATGAGCCCGGCCAGCCGGAATCCGCGTCGGTCCTGGATGGCACGGGTGAGTCCGGCGGCCTGCCGGGGGGAGTGCACCGGCGAGCGGTACGGGCCCAGGTGGAGACGGCCTCCGGCCAGTTCCAGTGAGGCGTCCAGGTCGATGCAGACGCGGATGTCGGGGCGGGAGGCGCCCACCACCTCGTCGACGAAGTCCAGCTGGCCGATCGAGTCGATCATGAGGGTGATGCGGGACGCCGCGCGCTCGTCCGAGGCGAGCCGCTTCAGCGCGGTGCGGTCCGTCGTCGGATACCCGATCACCACGTCCTCGTGATCCTCGGCCAGCCACAGGGCCTCGGGCAGGGTGAAGGCGAGGATTCCCCGATACCCCTCACGCCGGGCGGCACGACCGATCAGCTCGCGGCTGCGGACCGACTTGCTGGCCAGACGGATGGTCGCCCGGCCCGCCGCCCGGTGTGCCAGTTCCGCGGCGTTGGCGTCGAAGGCGTCCAGGTCCACGACGGCGAACGGCGGGTCCAGGTGCTCGGTCGCCCTGTTCAGCTGGATCATCCGGGCCTCGTTCGGCCCGGCGGCAGCGGATATGGCCCTCTTCGCGTCCGGGTTTCTCGCGTCCGCGTTTCTCATGTCCGGTCGGGACGTCGTGTGCGTATTCATATCCGCACCCTTTCTGGGAGGTCTTTGCGGAAGCGGGTAGGGGAAGCCCTCTCAGTTCCCGGAGGCCGGGACTCCCTGAGCAGAGCGCAGTTTGTCCCGTCGGCGTCGGCCTTGGGCCTCGACGATGGGAATGGCGCGGCGCATCAGCCGGGGGAAGACTCCGACGATCCGCTGGAAGCGTCCGGCGAGCGGCGGGAACACCACTTCGACCGGCTTGGCGGTCATGGCGTCGACGACCGCCTTGGCGATCTGCTCCGGGGCGTAGGACTTCTCCGCGAAGGCGATGGCGGCGGAGGGGTCGGCCATCTCCTGGTCGAGCATGCCGGTGCGGGTGGATGGCGGATGCACGATCGTGAAGTCCAGCGGTCGGTCGCGTTCCTCGATCGCGACGCTGTGGTGAAAGGCCCGAAGGCCGTGCTTCGTGGCGCCGTAGGTGGCGTAGCCGGGCAGCGGCAGGAACGACGTCATGCTGCAGACGGTGATGATGTGACCGTGGCCTTGCGCTGTCATGCGCTCCAGCGCCGTACAGACCCCCGTGATTGTGCCCAGCAGGTTGATCTCGACGATGTCGCGGTGCTGCTGGGGACGGAGATCGCGGGCGAGTCCGGTGTGGGTGATGCCGGCGTTGTTGACCAGTACGTCGACGACCCCGAATCGCGCCTGAGCCGCGTCGAAGGCCCTGCTCCAGTCCGCGGGACTGCGAATGTCCAGGGTGTGTGCGGCGGCCCGCTCGCCCAGGGAGTGGGCTCGGGCCAGGACGGCCTCTTCGTCCACGTCGGTCAGCAGGACGCGATGGCCGCGCGTGATCGCCAGCTCCGCGATGGCGGCTCCGATGCCGCCTCCGGCGCCGGTCACGAGAAGGACCTTGCCTTCTTCGGAGGGTCTGGCGGGCTTGGAGGGCCTGGATGGTTCGGATGGTTGAGACATGGCCTCAGATTCTCCTGGTCATCTGTCCAAGTCAATTGTTCAAGTGGAGTTCTCCTGGATTGTTACCCAGGGGCGGAGGTAGGGGCAGAGGCTTACAGCTGCACCATCTCGATGCGGCCGCCGTTGAGCTCGGCGGCGCGGACGGGGTCGTCCGTCGGGACGGTGGCGGCGAAGAGGGTGCGCCCGTCGTGTCCGGCCATCAGGCAGCTCAAGGTGTTCTGGCTCGTGGCGACCCGGTCCAGGACCCGGCCACCGTGGGCGACGCGCACACACTCACCTCGAAGAGCGTTCGCGACCCAGATGGACGTGCCGTCGGCGTCCCACGCGATGCCGTCCGGTGCGATCGGGGACGAGGAGCGCTTCGAGACGGCCGGGTGGTCGAGCAGTGCCGAGATCCTGCGCGTGATGCGGCCGACCGTCCTCGGGTGGTTCACCAGACGCCACAGGAGCGGCGAGATCAGGGGCGCCCACGGCTCTGGGCGCGTCAGGGAGCCGTCGGGGTTCCTGGAGAAGGCGGTAAGCCGCATGGCCAGGGTCTCGGCCACGATCACGCTCCTGCCGTCGGCGGAGAGCAGGGTCCCGTTCGGGAAGAGCAGGGGATCCGTCAGCCCGAGCAGGCTCCCGTTCGGCGCCAGGCAGGCGATCGGGGCCCTCGGGGGGCCGGGCGGCGCGTAGAGCATGGAGTTCGGGTGCTCGCGGGAGTGGGCGTGGTAGTCGAAGCCGAAGTTGCCCACATAGGCGCGCCCCTCGGGGTCGACGAGCATGTCGTTGACCGGGCCGCCGACGATGTGGCGCAGATCGGCGTGTTCGACCAGTTCGCCCCCGGCCTCCAGGCGGTGGACGCGGCCCCCGTCCATGGATACGACGAGCAGGCGGCCGTCGGGAAGCCAGCCGAGCCCGCCGGCCCGGCCGGGGACCTCGATCACTGTCTCCGGCTCCGCGGTGCCGTCCCATCTGTGCACTGTCCCGTGTGCGAGATCCGAGAACCACAGGGCTCCCTGGTGCCAGCGCAGGGACTCGGGAACGCCCAGGCCGCTCAGTGCGACCGATGCCGTCCTCTTCGTCCGACCGTTCATCCGACCGCTCCTTCGCGTCTACTTGGACGCTCGTACAAGACGCTTGACTTGTACGACTGACCGTCTCATTCTGAGTGAAGAGAAGTCAACGTTCCGGTGGGGAGTTTCCGTGGCTCAGAATCAAGCGCTCATGACAGGCGGCCCCCCGACGGCCGCACGCATCGCGGTGGACAACCCCGCCACCGGAGCGGTGGTCGGCGAGGTGTCCGACACGTCCGCGGAAGAGGTGGCGCAGGCGGTGGAGCGCGCCCGGCGGGCGCAGAAGGGCTGGGCCGGGCTGGACACCCGTGCCCGCGCCGAGTTCTTCGCGCGGGGCCGCCGCTGGCTCCTGGCCCACCGGGAAGAGATCGCCGACCTCATCGTCGAGGAGAACGGCAAGGCGGAGGAGGACGCGATCGTCGAGATCGTCTACTGCGCCAGTGCCTTCGCCTACTGGGCGAAGCATGCCCGCGGCCTGCTCGCCACCACGAAAGTCCGCTCCCTCTCGCCGTTCGTCCTCGGCCGCGGCATGTACACGCGGCGGGTGCCGCGAGGTGTCGTCGGAGTCATCGGCCCGTGGAACAACCCGTTGCTCAACTCCTTCGGAGATGCCATCCCCGCCCTCGCCGCGGGCAACGCGGTCGTCCTGAAGCCCTCCGAACAGACGCCCCTGACCGCGCTGTTGATGGAGCGCATGGCCCGTGAGTGCGGCTGGCCCGAGGACGTCTTCCAGGTCGTCACCGGCGCGGGGGCCACCGGCAGCGCGGTCGTGGACACCGTCGACTTCGTGATGTTCACCGGCTCGACCAGGACCGGCCGCCTGGTCGCGGCCCGTGCGGGCGAGCGTCTCATCCCCTGCTCACTGGAGCTGGGCGGCAAGGACGCCCTGGTCGTCCTCGCCGACGCCTCCCTGGAGCGGGCCGTCAGCGTCACGATCCAGGGGGCTCTGTCCAACGGGGGCCAGATGTGCACCTCGGTGGAGCGGGTCTACGTCGAGGAGCCGGTGTACGACGCGTACATCGCCCTGCTGCATGAACGGTTCGAGCAGGTCACCTCGGGCAGGCCGGCCGGGCTCGGCAGCGTCGACGTCGGTGCCGTCACCTTCCCTCCCCAGCTGGCGGTCATCAAGGACCATGTCGGCGACGCGGTGAGCAAGGGCGCCCGCGTACTCGTCGGAGGGCAGGCCTCCGACGGACCCGGCCGGTTCTTCGCACCCACGCTGCTCGTCGACGTCGACCACAGCATGAAGTGCATGCGCGAGGAGACCTTCGGCCCCACTCTGCCCGTGATGAAGGTCGCCGACGCCGAGGAGGCACTCCGGCTGGTCAATGACAGCCAGTACGGGCTGCAGGCCTCGATCATCGGGTCGGACATGAAGCGCGCCCGCCGCCTCGCCGAACGGTTCGAGGCCGGCTGCGTCACCATCAACGACGCCCAGACCAACTACATGGCCCTCGGTCTGCCCATGGGCGGCTGGAAGGAATCGGGCCTCGGCGTCCGCCATGGGGCCGAGGGATTCCTCAAGTACACGAGGCTCCAGGCCATCAGCGCGAACCGGTTCCCGATGCGCCGCGACATGCACATGATCCCGTACGAGCCCTCGGCGTACCGGTTCATCCTCCGCCTGGTGGACGTCATGTACGGCGCCGGCGTGCGCGGTCTGCGCGGCCGTGCCAAGTAGCGGTTCGCGTCCCGCTGTTCACCCACCTGCCAGACCTTCGAGAGGCCAGACCATGACCACGACACCCGAGATGTCCACGATTCCCGAGGCGCCCGCGACGCCCGCGCACGCCTCCGTCGCCACCCTGCCCGAAGGCGTCTCCCTGCCGCTGCCCCAGCAGAACCTGAGCTTCGAGCAGGAGCGCGAGGTGCGCAAGCAGGAACTCGCCGCCGCCTTCCGGCTGTTCGCCCGCTTCGGCTTCTCCGAGGGCGTGGCCGGACACATCACGGCCCGTGACCCCGAGAACCCGTCGGCCTTCTGGGTCAACCCCTTCGGCATGTCGTTCAGCCAGATCAGCGTCTCCGACCTGATCCTCGTCGACCACGACGGCACGCTCCTGGAAGGCAGGCGCCCGGTGAACAACGCCGCGTTCTGCATCCACTCCGAGGTGCACCGGGCCAGGCCGGACGTGGTCGCGGCGGCGCACACCCACTCCGTGCACGGCAAGGCGTTCTCCAGCCTCGGCGTCCCGCTGCAGCCGATCACCCAGGACGCCTGCGCCTTCTACGAGGACCACGGCATCTACTCGGACTACCGGGGCGTGGTGAACGACACCGAGGAGGGCCGGCGCATCGGCGTGGCCCTGGGCGACGGCAAGGCGGTCGTCTTGCGGAACCACGGACTGCTCACGGTCGGGTCGTCCGTCGCCGAGGCGGCCTGGTACTTCATCACGATGGAGCGTTCCTGCCAGGCCCAGCTGCTGGCCATGGCCGCCAGAGAGCCGCATCTCATCGATGGCGAGACGGCACGGATGGTCCGCGACCAGATCTCCGGTGCGCTGCCGGGCTGGTTTCAGTTCCGCCCGCTCTGGGATCAGATCACCGCGGAAGAGCCCGATCTGTTCCAGTAGGCGAGTCCAGCGGTGACCGCGACGGCGACTACGACGCCGGGCTCCGCTCTGCTGCCGGCCGCGGTCGCTCGCGGGCCAGCGTCAAGAGGTGGTCGCCCGTCAGCCGCAGGACCTCGCGACTGTGCTCGCTGTCCCGGTCGACCAGCCAGTTCAGGGTGACGCCGTCAAGTACCGCGTTGAGGTAGCGGGCCAGTACCGGAACGGGCACGGCCCACTCGATGTCCGCGCCCTTGGCGGCCTCCTCCAGGAGTTCCTGGTGGACTTCCCGGTAGTGCTGGTACTGACGTCGGGCCAGGTCCTCGAACCCGGCCTGGCGCAGGGCGTAGTGCGTCAGTTCATAGCTGACCTGGTGTTCTCCCGGACTGAGCTCGACCGTGCCCCAGAAGGCGCTCAGGCTCTTGGTGATACGCGATTCGAGGTCGCCCTCTCCCTCGAACGTCTTCCGGGCTGCGGCCACCGTGCTGTCGGTGAAGCGGGTGAGGACTTCCTGAAGCAGTTCTTCGCGCGACTTGAAGCAGTAGTGGAAGACGCCCAGCGGCATTTTGGCCTCGTTGACGATCGCGCGCGTGGTCGCCTTCGTGACTCCGTCGCGGATCATCACCCGAAACCCCGCCGCGATCAGCTCCTCGCGCCGGTCCTTCGCTGCCATACGAGACATCTGGCTCGCTTCCTGCTTCGAGAACGGAATGGGTGTCCCTCTCAGCTTATCGCAGCGTCTTGGACGGTCGACCAACATCTGGCGGCAACGGCAACGGCAACGGCAACGGCAACGGCAACGGCAACGGGTCCGGCATCCGTTCCGGGTCGGGCAGTGCCGTGGCTGCGTCCACTGCCCGACCCGGGGTTCTCAGGCCCCGGCCACGAGTTCGGGGTGCTCGTGCTCGCAGGTGTCGTCGATGCCGTAGGTGTCCCAGGCGGGGAACGGGTCGCCGGTCGGCAGGCGCTCGCCGTCGGCGAGGAGGCAGTCGGTCAGCGCGGAGTGGAGAGCATCGGCGTGCAGATGCGTGCCGATGAAGACGAGTTCCTGGCCGCTCGGTCCGTCGGTGTCGCGGGCGGCGGAGGGCTCGAAGCGGGCGACGGAGCCGGCCTGCGACCACAGGCCCGTCACATGCGGGCGGCTCGCGAGGGTGAAGAAGCCTTTGGAGCGCAGGATCTGCCCGAAGGCACCACTGTCGAGTTCTCCGGTGACGAACGACCACAACCGGCCCGGGTGGAACGGTGCTTCGGAGCGGAAGACGGTCGAGGAGATGCCGTACTCCTCGGTCTCGGGGACATGGTCGCCGTTGAGCTCCATGACCCAGCCCGGTGCCTGCTGGGCGCGATCGAGGTCGAACAGTCCGGTGCCGAGCACCGCGCCCAGCTCGACCCGGCCATGGACGGCGGGGACGATCCGGGCAACGGGGTTGAGGCGGCTGAGCGTTGCCCGGAGCCGGGCCGCGGCATCCTCGTCGACGAGATCGAGTTTGTTGAGCACGATGACGTCGGCGAACTCGATCTGGTCCATCAGCAGGTCGCTGACCGTGCGTTCGTCGTCCTCGTACTGGTCCAGGCCCCGATCGACGAGTTCGTCGCCCTTGGTCAGCTCGGGCAGGAAGTTCGCCGCGTCGACGACGGTGACCATGGTGTCGAGGCGAGCGAGGTCGCCGAGGGTGGCGCCGTCGTCACGGGCGAAGGCGAACGTGGCGGCGACCGGCATCGGTTCCGAGATGCCGCTGGACTCGATGAGGAGGTAGTCGAAGCGGCCCTCGCGGGCCAGCCGGTCGATCTCCTCCAGCAGATCGTCGCGCAGGGTGCAGCAGATGCAGCCGTTGGTCATCTCGACCAGTCGTTCCTCGGTCCGCGACAGGGCGGCTTCACCGCCGCGCACCAGGGCGGCGTCGATGTTGATCTCGCTCATGTCGTTGACGATGACCGCGACGCGCAGGCCTTCGCGGTTCCCCAGGACGTGGTTGAGCAGGGTGGTCTTGCCCGCGCCGAGGAATCCGGACAGGACGGTCACGGGCAGTCGGTCGAACCTCATGTCCGGTCAGCCTTCGGGGCGCAGCAGCCCGCGCTCGTACGCCTTGACCAGCCGCTGGGGCACGAGTTGGGCGACCCCGTCGACCGTGACCGGCACGAGTTGCGAGGTCGCCGCCTTCCACTGAGCGCGGCGGTGACGGGTGTTGCTGCGGGACATCTTCCGCTTGGGAACGGCCATGTCGGTCCTCCTTGGTGGGCGAGCACGACCGACGCTATATGAAAATGGATCCCATTAGCAATTGATGCAAGCCTTGTGACGTGCGGGTACTGCACCGAACCCCTTCGAGGGTGTCGCGCGGCCGGTTGCCGAGGGCTATCCGTTGACCGCCATCACGGTCTTGCGGCCCGCGCAGGCATACCAGCCGCGGGTGTCGGCCGCGAGGGCGGTGACGGGAGCGGGGGCTGTACGGGTGTGTGTTTCGGTCAGGCCCTTCGCGGTCGTCCGCAGTGCCGCGCAGGTACGGCCCGCTGCCGCGTACACGGTGGCGCCGTCCGGTGCGACGGCGGGCGGGCACTGGGCGGTGCCGGTGTCCTCGAACTGCTTTGCCCGGCCGCGGGATTGGCCCGTGCGCGGATCGAGAGCGGTGAGCGTACGGCCGTCCTTCCAGTGCAGCAGCAGTCCACCCGCGACGACGGGGACGTGGACGCCGCCGGGGCGCCGGGTCCAGCAGGCATCGACGCCGAGCGCGGGCGTGCTCCAGTTCAGGCGTGCGTCGTCGAGGCCGAAGCCGTGCAGGGTGGAGCCGGTCAGGAGGAGGCCGGCGGTGCCGGTGCGGGCGAGAGCCGTGGCACCGCGTGCGATCTCGGCTTTCAGAGCGCGGGCGGCAATCCGGTCTCCGCTGCGGGCGTCGACGATATGCAGCATGCCCTTCTCGGTGAGCAGCGCGAACCGGTCCGGGGGCAGTGCGCCCACGGCCGTCACGGTGTCGCCCTTGCCCAACTCCCGGTAGGTCCACAGCTCTTCGCCCTCCCCCGCACCCACGCAGGTCGGATGGGCGAGCTCGTCGGTGAGCAGGAGTGCGTCGCCGACGACGGCGGGCCGGCGCCACTCGGTGAACTGCTTGCGGCGCCACAGTTCGGTGCCGGTGGTGAGTGAGACGGCGCGCAGCACGTCCACGTCGCGGACGACCATGACGGTGCCGGTGGGCGCATACCACTGCTGGGTGGGATCCGGCGCCGCCGCCTGAGGAAGGGCCTTGCCTGTGCTGATGGCGGTGGGGGTGAGGCCGATGCCGCCCGCGAGGAGCAGCCCGTCGTCGGTGACGCCCCAGTCGTCCGGGACATCGTCAGAGGTCTCGGACGCCCAGCGTTGACGGCCCGTCGAGGCGGTACGCAGCTGCGTCGAGCCGGCGCTGGTGATTGTTCCTTCGAGCCCGTGCAGGACGAGCCCGGCCGACGTGGCGAGCAGGGCGTCCACCCGGCCGGCGCCGGCGCTCAGCCGCCAGCGGATCGCGCCGGAGGCGGCCGTGCCCCCGGTCACCTTCCAGGGGTCCGGATCGTCGTCCTGGGTGCTGCCGCCGCCCTGTGCCACCGCATAGCCGAACAGGCCGACGAGGCCGGCGCCGCCGACTGAGAGGGCGGCGCGG
Organism: Streptomyces sp. NPDC058697; assembly: GCF_042715345.1. NCBI lineage: Bacteria > Bacillati > Actinomycetota > Actinomycetes > Kitasatosporales > Streptomycetaceae > Streptomyces > Streptomyces sp. NPDC058697. Next base: position 713,561 of record NZ_JBHXSU010000002.1, on the reverse strand, counting down.
CGGGACAACTCGCCCCGCCGGGAGGGGGAGGGGGCTGGGCTCGGCAGCGGGACGGTGGGAGCCGGCGTCGGCTCCGGGCCGGGGTGCGGCGTCGGCTCGGCGTCGGCAATCAGGGAACGCAGCGGCTCGTCGCGCCACCAGGCCGACGGGTGGGCGGGTGTGACCGTTAGGAGGAGTACCGCGGCGGCATCGGGGCGGTTGCCGGGGGACTTGTCGAGGCAGGCGTCGATCAGGTCCTTCAAGCCCGACTCCACGGGTACGCCGTCGAGTTCGGGCTCTTCGTGGACGATCCGGTAGAGCAGCGCGGGCACGGAGGCCGCGCCGAACGCGTCCCGGCCCGTCGCCGCGAACGCGAGCACCGCGCCCAGCGCGAAGATGTCCGTCGCCGAGGTCACCGCCGGGCCGTCGACAATCTGCTCCGGGGACATGTACCCGGGGGTGCCGATCATCCCACCGGTCTCCGTCAGGGCCCGGTCGTCCGGGGCGCGGGCGATGCCGAAGTCGATGACACGGGGGCCGTCCCGGGTGACCAGGATGTTCGACGGCTTCAGATCGCGGTGGACGAGGCCGGCCGCGTGGATGTCGCGCAACGCCTCGGCGAGGGCGGCGGCGAGGGCGCGTACGGCCGGTGCGGACAGGGGGCCGGTAGCCGCGACGGCGCGGCGCAGGGTCACTCCGGGCAGAAAGGCGGTGGCCAGCCAGGGGAGCCGGGCGTCGGGGTCGGCGTCCAGGACGGCGGCCGTGTAGGCGCCGGTGACCCTGCGGGCGGCGGAGGCCTCGCGGCGGAAGCGTTCCCTGTAGTGCGGGTCCGCGGCCAGGTGCTCGTGGATGGTCTTGATGGCGGTGAGACGGCCGCCCGGAGAGCGGGCGAGGTAGACCTGGCCCATGCCTCCGGCGCCGAGCCGGCCGATCAGGTGGTGCCGGCCCAGCTGTCTGGGGTCCTCGGGGAGAAGGGCGGTGGTCATGCGCTGGCCTCCTGTGAGCCTTTCCTTCGCCGTCGGGGGTGGTGGTCGGTGGGCGGGTGCTCCTCCCGTCGTGCCTGCTCGCGCGGACCGGCCCGGCTCACGGGCCGCGGAACGTCTGCAGCGTCGTGCCGGTGCACACGTGGATCAATCCGTCGCCCGCCGCCCCGTACGACGCCGTGGTCAGGCCGTCCACCGGGACGGCCCAGCGCAGTCTGCCCGTGGCGGCAGCCAGGGCGTGGATGCCCCACGCGGACGTGCCCGCGGACGTGGCGGAGACGCCCGGCCGGGGGCCCGCCGCGTAGACCACACTGCCGTCCGCCAGCGGGCGGCCGTCGGTGGTGGTGAGCGCGTGGACGTCGTCGCGCCACCAACGCCGGTCGCCGTCGGCCGCGTCCAGTGCGCCCAGGCCGTCGGCCGTGGCGGCCACGACGAGTTCGTCGTCGGCCAGTGGTGCCACCCTCGCTCGCACCAGGGGCCGGGTCCACCTCGCCTTCCCGGTGGCCAGGTTCACCTGGCGCACCGACGTCCGCGTCGCGTAGTAGCGGGTTCCCCGCGCCCCCGGATACACCTCGGGCATGGCCGAGCCGTCGGGAATGCTGAACTCCTCCTCGCCCGAGCGCTCATGGAGCACGTACAGGGGGCCGGTTGCCTCGGTCGCCGTGGCCAGGGCGAACCGGCCGCCCGCCGCGTTCAGCGCCGTCACCTGCGCCGACGCACCGTCTTCGAACCACAGCGGGGCACCCGTCGGCAGGTCGAAGCCGTACGCCCGCCAGCGCTGCTTCAGGTTTGTGCGCCGTGCCCAGAACGTGTCGTACTCGGCGAACGTGGCCAGGCATGCCGTGCGCCGCGTGACGGCGAGCAGCGTCTCGCTGCCGTCGGGGGAGCCGAAGCCATAAGGGCGGTGCGGGTTTGATTCCAGGGCACCCGTGCGCCACCGCTCCGTGCCGCCGGCCGCGTCGATCGCCACGATCCCGGGGGAGGAGACATCCGCCCCGCGGTAGGTGACGTACACCGTGTCGCCGTGGGGCAGGACGGCGGACGCGTCCTCGAACTCCCAGGCCACGGCGCCGGTGTTCGCGTCGAGTCGGCGGGCTGTGCCGTCGACTCGTACGTAGAGGGCGTCGGCCGTACGGGTCAGGGTGCCGCCGTATTCGAGGGCGCCCACCTCGCGGGTCCACAGCGGGGTGCCGGAGCGCCAGGACGAGGTGACCGGCTGCCGCCGCGTGCTCGGCTCGTCCCCCAGGAGGGCGATGGTCGCCGCCGTCGCCGCCGCGGCGGTCGTGACGGCGGCGCCCGCCCACGCGAACACGCGTCTGCGCGACGGACCCGCCGGGGTCGCCGGGGTCTGCGGCGGGTCGATGTGGGTGGCGCCTTCCCCGTCGGCGTCGGCCGACGCGGCGATCCGGCGCGCGACGGCCTCCTCGTGGCCGTCGATCAGGGCGGTCACCTCCGGCCGCTCCCACCACGGCTGTTCGGCCGCGCGGGCGGCGCACCAGTCCAGGATCTCCGCCGCGGTGGGGCGCCGGTTCGGCCCCTTCGACAGACAGCGGGTCAAGAAGGCGGTCCACTCCTCGTCCGGCACGCCGGCGAGGTCCGGTTCATCGTGCAGCGTCCGGTACACGATCTGTGGTGCCGTACCCCCGCCGTGCGGATTGCGGCCCGTCGCCGCCAGCGCGAGAAGCGCCCCGAGCGCGAACACGTCACAGGGGGCGGCGGGTTCGCTCTCGTTCGTGATCTGCTCGGGTGCCATGAAGCCGACCGAGCCGAGCATGTCCCCGCTCCCGGTCAGGGCCTCGTCCGACGGGCCCGAGCCAGGTCTGTCACCGAGCGCCTTCGCGATACCGAAGTCGATGACGCGCGGGCCCTGGCCGGTGACCAGGACATTCGCCGGCTTCAGGTCGCGATGCACCAGGCCCGCCGTGTGGATCGCGGTGAGCGCCTCGGCGAGAGCGGCACCGAGGGAGGCGAGGTCGCCGGCTGCCAGTGGCCCGTACCCGGCCACGGCCTCCGACAGGGTGGGGCCCGCGCAGTACTCGACGGCCAGCCACGGCAACGGGGCCTGTGGCTCCGCGTCGAGCACGGCCGCTGTGAACGGCCCGGTCAGGGCTCGCGCCGCCTGCACCTCACGCCGCAGCCGCTCCCGGAACATCGGCTCGGCGGCGAGGTGCGCATGCATCACCTTGACCACGACGAGCCGCCCCGACCCCGAACGGGCCAGATACGCACGGCCCATGCCACCCGCCCCGAGCAGCGCGAGCGTCCGGTACTCCCCGAACTCGAACCGGCCCATCGGCCCCCCTGCCTGTACGCCCCGTGCGCCGATGATCCATGCGACGCCTGTACGGCTCCAGAGGTTCCCGGGAACCCGAACCGTGCCAGGAACGGCCTGAAGAGGAAGCTGCTTGGGTTACCGACCGCCGGTAACCGAGTGTGCTCCGATGCCTGGTGCGCAGACCACTCTCGCTGAGCGGGACGTACGCCCCCTGACGACCGTGGCCCGTGAACTCGGCCCCCTCCTCGACGCGGCGGGCAGGGCCGCCTGACCCGCCGCTCTCAGGCCGTCTTCGCAGGCCCCGTGGGGTGGTTCATCGCGCGGCCGGGCGGAAGGACGTCAAGAAGGTGTTGAGGGCCTGCTGGTTGGCGGGAGTGTTCCAGTCGTCGGCCGGGGTCGTCCACCTGATGGAGTAGCCGAGGTCGGTGTCGACCAGGAGGGCACGGGCGAGTGTGCGCGTGCGGTCGGGGTCGCCGTCGGCGAACCATTCCAGGTCGGCCTTCCGTCCACCGGAACCGTCCACGCCACGGATGTCGCCGATGCGGTCGAAGCCGGGAGTGAGGCGCCGCAACTGAGGCTCGGCGTCGCGCCAGACGGTGACGGCGTCGGACGAGGAGACCCTGCCGAAGGTGACCCTCAGTACGCGCGGGTCACCCGAGGCGCCGAACGTGACACTGAAGGCGTTGTCCGGCCGTCCGGTGTCCTTGATGCGCCCCCAGTCCGAGGGAAGTTGGACCGAGAATCCCTCCGGCGCGTCATAGCGCTTGGTGGCGGGCGGTGCCGTCTTCCCGGTGGAAGCGGTGGGGGAGGGAGCGGCGGGCGCGCCCGGGTCCGATGCGCCGGCCGAGGCGCCGCCGGTCGGGTCCGCGGAGGGGCGAGCAGGCGTGGAAGCCGCAGGCGGCGGCGCGGCGGCGGAACCGGACGCGGTGGGTACGGGGCCGGAGGCGTCGGGTGTGTCCGAGGCCGGTCTGCTGTTTACGGCGAGCACGACCGGGATGGCCACGACGGCCAGCGCGGAACCGACGATGGCGAGGACGATGGGCCGCTTCCTGCGCCAGGCCCGGTCCGCCCCCGGCAGGCTCCCGTACGCGCCGCGCAGCCTGAACATGTGTGACTGTTCGGCCGAGTCCTCGCTGACCATGCGGCTCAGTGCCTTGCGCAGTACCGGTTCGGTGAGCCGTTCGTTCGGGTTCTCGCGGAGCAGCCCGTGAATGGTCTGGCGCAGCCGGCCGGTGTGGACGTCGTCCCCCGAGGATCTTTCCCCTCCTCCCTCGGTCCCTTCTCCCGCGTATACCTGAGCGAAGCTCGAATTGCCTTCGGCGCGCCCCGGGTTCGGAGCGGGCGGGCGGCCCTCGATCATGGTGTGCAGCAGCGCGCCCAGGGCCCACAGATCCGTCGAGGGATCGATCGCCTCACCGCGGATCTGTTCCGGAGAGGCGTACGAGGGTGCGGTCGCCCTCAAGGACCGGGTCGCTCCGGTCAGGCCGAATCCCGTGACCACGACCCCGCCGTCCGCCTTGACGAAGACCTGGTCGGGACCGAGGTCGCCGTGTGTGACGCCCAGGCGGTGCGCGGCCGCGAGTACATCGAGGATCTGCAGGCCGATGCGGACCGCCCGGGGCTGGTTGAACGGCCCACGCCGGTCCAGGAGTTCGCTCAGGGACCGGCCTTCGATCGGTTCCATGACGGTCCACAGCCGGCCGTCCTGCTCGGTGACGTCGAGGACGGTGGCCACCTGGCCGGGGGCGGCGGCCTCCAGGTCCGCGGTCTCCCGCAGTACCCGGGCCGTGGTCTGCCGGGGTGTCTCCTCGCGGAGGACCGCGGGCAGCCGTGCCTCCGCCAGGAACACCAGTCGGCCGGATGCCATGTCCTGGCCGTGCCAGCCGACCCGGAATTCCTCTCGGTGCACGATCTGGAGCGGTCGGTACCTCCCGGCGATCAACTCGTTTGTGGAGGCCTGCGCTTCTGCCATGCTGATCCTTCACTGCGCCCGTGGGTTGCACCTTGGCCATGAGTACGAAGGCAATGCCGGTGAGTGTTCAATCAGGGGTGATTGCGCTTTCCGGCAATGCGGCGCGTCGATGCTCCGAGGCCGGGCTGTGTTCGGCCAACTGGCCTCAGGCGAACAGGATTTGGGGCAGGACTCGGCTCAGGTGAACACGCAGTTCGTCGGCGGACCTTTCCGCGAGCCTGCCCACTTTGACGATGTAGCGGGTGAACGTCGCACCGACGGCGGCGTCAGTGCGCGGCGCCGCCGAAACCGAACTCGTTGCCGTCCGGGTCGTGGTAGGTGATCTTGCGCATGCCTTCCGCATAGGTCTCGCGGCTCGTGGGCTCCAGACCCCGGTCGGCGATCTGTGCGACACGGGTGTCGAGGTCGTCGACGAGGACGGTGTGCACGGCGTTTCCGGCCCGGCCGGGCCGCTGCACGATGTACACGTACCGGTGTTCCGCCAGTTCCCATACGGCTTCCGTGTCGTGCGGGAAGAACGTCGGCGGGGTGCCCAGGAGTCGCTCGTACCAGGGCAGCGCCGTTGCGTAGTCGTTGACGGGGATGCCTGCGAAGAAGTCGAGGGGCATGCCGTCATGGTAGGCACGGCGCCTCCGGTGCCCGCGGATACCGCGCTGCCGGGGGACGAGGATGGGTGCCGTTCCCGATGCGCGGTCGTGAACGGACCTGGGCCCGGGGAGGTGGTCCTCGTACCCCCCCGCGGAACTACGAACACGGCCGTCCGTCAAGTTCAGCGACTGCGAGTCGATCGCGCTCAGTGGCTGCGGGGCGCGTACATGATCACGGCCATCCCGGCGAGGCACACCAGCGCGCCGATGACGTCGTACCGGTCGGGCCGGTAGCCGTCGGCGACCATGCCCCAGGCGATCGACCCGGCGACGAAGATCCCGCCGTACGCCGCGAGGATGCGTCCGAAGTTGTCGTCGGACTGGAAGGTGGCCACCACGCCGTAGAGGCCTAGGGCGATGACCCCCGCGCCGATCCAGATCCAGCCCTTGTGTTCGCGGATGCCCTGCCAGACCAGCCAGGCCCCGCCGATCTCGAACAGGGCGGCCACGACGAACAGGGCGACGGAGCGTGCAACGGTCATGATCGGTGAGCTTACCGATGGGGGGTGGGGGTTCGGTGTGTGAGGTCGGGTGCGGGTGCGGGTGCGTGGGGGCTTGTCGCGCAGTTCCCCGCGCCCCTAAAAGCGGGCTGCGCCCCGGCTTTTGTCTTCAGGGGCGCGGGGAGCCGCGCGCTCAGCCCCCGCCGGCCCGCAGGCTGCAGGCCAACCGCCGGCGGCTGGCCGTCAGGCGGGTGGCCACCGGTTCCGTGAAGCGGGCGGTGAGGGGGCCGATGATGACCAGGATGAGGACGTAGGCCGTGGCCAGGGGGCCGAGTCGGGGTTCGATGCCGGAGGTGACGGCGAGTCCGGCGATGACGATGGAGAACTCGCCGCGGGCGACGAGGGTGCCGCCGGCCCGCCAGCGGCCCTTGGCGGAGATCCCGGCGCGTCGGGCGGCCCAGTACCCAGTGGCGATCTTCGTGCCGGCGGTGACGACGGCCAGCGCGAGGGCGGGCAGCAGGACGGGCGGGATGCTGGCGGGGTCGGTGTGCAGGCCGAAGAAGACGAAGAACACCGCGGCGAACAGGTCCCGCAGCGGGGACAGCAGCCCGTGCGCGCCCTCGGCGACCTCGCCGGACAGCGCGATGCCCACCAGGAACGCCCCGACGGCCGCGGAGACCTGCAGTTGCTGGGCGACGCCGGCGACCAGCAGCGTCAGGCCCAGCACGACCAGCAGCAGCTTCTCGGGGTCGTCGCTGGAGACGAAGCGGGAGATGTGGCGTCCGTAGCGCACCGCGACCACCAGGACGAGGCCGGCGACGCCGAGCGCGATGGCCAGGGTGGCGCTGCCCGCCGCGAGGCCGGCGCCGGCCAGCAGGGCGGTGATGATGGGCAGGTAGACGGCCATCGAGAGGTCTTCCAGGACCAGGATGCTCAGGATGACCGGGGTCTCGCGGTTGCCGAGGCGGCCCAGGTCGCCGAGGACCTTGGCGATGACGCCGGAGGAGGAGATCCAGGTGACCCCGGCCAGTACGACGGCGGCGACCGGGCCCCAGCCCAGCAGCAGCGCCATCGCGGCACCGGGCAGGGCGTTCAGGGCGGCGTCGACCAGTCCTGCGGGGTACTGGGTCTTGAGGTTGGAGACCAGGTCGGTCGCGGTGTATTCGAGGCCGAGCATGAGCAGCAGCAGGATGACGCCGATCTCGGCCCCGATCGCGACGAACTCCTCGCTGGTGCCCAGCGGCAGCAGCCCGCCCTCGCCGAACGCGAGCCCGGCCAGCAGGTAGAGGGGTATGGGCGAGAACTGGAACCGTCCGGCGAACCGGCCCAGCAGCCCCAGGCCCAGGATGATCGCACCGAACTCGATCAGGAAGATGGCGGAGGAATGCACCGGGTCACTCCCGCCCGAGTATCGCGGCCGCCGCCTCCACACCCTCGCGGGTGCCGATCACGATCAGGATGTCGCCGCCCGCCAGGCGGAAGTCCGGCGCGGGGGAGGGGATCGCCTGCGCGCGCCGCAGCACGGCCACGATCGAGGCTCCGGTCTCGGTGCGCATCCGGGTGTCACCGAGGACGCGCCCGTTCCAGTACGAGACCGACGACAGCTCGATCCGCTCGGCCACCAGGCCGAGGTCGGTGGTGGAGAGCAGGTTCGGGCTGTGGTGCGAGGGCGCCAGCGCGTCGATGAGTGAGGCGGTCTCCAGCTCCGTCAGACGCAGGGACTGGGCGCAGGCGTCGGGGTCGTCGTTCCGGTAGACGTTCACCGTGCGGGTGCCGTCCCGGTGCGCGATCACCGACAGGTGGCGTTGCTCCCTCGTGGTGAGGTCGTACTGGACACCGATCCCCGGCAAGGGTGTGGTGCTCATTCGCCCAGCAGGCACAACCCCTCCCCCCTCTTCATCGATCCTCGCGGCAGCAGTGCGGGCCACGACGGATTCAGCGAGGTGATCCGGCGCGGCGGGGACTCATGGTGCCATCTGCGAACAGCCCGGCGATATGGGTGTCAGCCCGGATGGACACGGCGTCCCCACAGGGGTCAGGGTGAGGCGGGGGCAGTAGATCCCGTCGCAGGCCAGAGCCCTCAACAGGGCCGTTCGGCGGCGGCGGGCGACAGTGGAGGTGAGCGGTCACCGGGAAAGGAGCACAGGTCCATGTCGTTGTACTGGCGGATCTTCGTCCTCAACGCGGGCGTGCTCGTCGTCGCGGTCCTGCTGCTCCTGGGACCGGTCACCGTTTCCACCCCGGTGCTGTTCGGCGAGGCCCTGGTGCTGCTCGCGGGACTGATCGTGATGGTGATCGCGAACGCCGTACTGCTGCGGATCGCACTGGCTCCGCTGGCGCGCCTGAACCGGACCATGGCTACCGTCGACCTCCTCAAGCCCGGCAGCCGTACGACCGTCACCGGACCCGGTGAGATCGCCGAGCTCACCGCAAGCTTCAACGCCATGCTCGCCCGGCTGGAGGCCGAACGCGCCACCAGTTCCGGCAGGGCCCTGTCCGCGCAGGAAGCCGAGCGTCAGCGTCTCGCCAGGGAGCTCCACGACGAGGTCGGACAGACCCTCACCGCCGTCCTGCTCCAGCTCAAACACGCAGCCGACCACGCACCCCGGCCCGTACGCGACGATCTGCGGCAGGCGCAGGAGACCACCCGCGCCGGACTGGACGAGATCCGCCGTATCGCCCGCCGCCTGCGCCCCGGAGTCCTGGAGGAACTCGGTCTGTTGAGCGCCGTGCGCGCCCTGACGGCCGAGTTCACCACCTCCCGCCTGAGCGCGACCGCGCACATCACTCCTGGGCTGCCGCGCCTCGACCCGGCCACCGAACTGGTCCTCTACCGCGTCGCCCAGGAAGGGCTCACCAACACCGCCCGCCATACCCATGCCAGCCGGGTCGAAGTACATCTGCGCGCTCTGCCCGATGCGCGGGTGGGGTTGCTGGTCCGTGACAACGGCCCGGGTATCGGGGCCGCACCCGAAGGAGCCGGCATCAGCGGTATGCGCGAACGGGCCCTCCTCATCGGCGCCGACTTCGAGATCGGCCAGGCCCCTCACGGCGGCACCGAGATACGCCTGAACGTCACCAGCCAGGCAGCCGCCGACCGCCCCCAGGAGACAGCGCGATGACCACACCGGCCCGCATCCTGCTCGCCGACGACCACGCCCTGGTCCGTCACGGCGTCCGCCTCATCCTCGATGCCGAGCCGGACCTGACTGTCGTGGCCGAGGCCTCCGACGGCGCCGAAGCCATCGCCCAGGCCCGCCGCAACGACATCGACCTGGCCATACTCGACATCGCCATGCCCCGCCGGACCGGCCTGCAGGCCGCCCGTGAACTGGCCCGCCTCCGTCCGGGCGTGCGCACCCTGATGCTGACGATGTACGACAACGAGCAGTACTTCTTCGAGGCCCTCAAATCCGGCGCCTCCGGTTACGTACTCAAGTCCGTCGCCGACCGCGACCTGGTCGAAGCCTGCCGGGCCGCCCTGCGCGACGAGCCCTTCATCTACCCCGGTGCCGAGACGACCCTCATCCGTACGTACCTCGACCGCGCCCGCACCGGCGGACAACTGCCCGCCCGCCCCATCACCGAACGCGAAGAGGAGATTCTCAAACTCGTCGCCGAGGGCCACACCTCCAAAGAGATCGCCCTCCTGCTCGTCATCAGCGCCAAAACCGTCGAACGCCACCGCACCAACCTCCTGCAGAAGCTGGGCCTGCGCGACCGATTGGGACTCACCCGCTACGCCATCCGCGTCGGCCTCATCGAGCCCTGAAGGCCGGTCGGGTGGTCGGATGGTGAGGGAGAGTCGGTCGGTGACGAGTCGGAGTTCCGGTGACGAGATGGAGTTGCAGGCTCAAGGACGAGTCGTGTGCGGCCAGTGCCCGGTTGCCACCCATCACGGTTGGTGCGTGACGCTGACCTGCACGGTGATGCTGCCTCTGTTGTCCTGGACGCATCTGTCGGCCTCGTCGTTGATGGCCATCTGCAGGGGGCCGTTCATGGCCGCCTTGAACGTCAGCTTCCGTCCGACGGAGTGGATGGGGGGATTCTGCTTGCCGGTGAGGCGTGCCAGGAGGGTGCCGAAGGGTGCCGCGGGCTTGATCTTGCAATCGTCAGCGCCGCTCAGTGACTCGTCGATGGCCGCGTCGTAGCCGGCCGGTCCGGTCATGGGGATGTTGACGTGGTCGACGGTCCATTCGCCGGAGACGAACCGCACGGTGACCTTGTCTCCTTGCTGGATGGTCACTCCGGTCACCTTCTGCCAGCCGGTTGTGGACTTCACGGCCTGACTGGTGGTCGTGGTGATGGGGTCCTTCTTGAGGGGCAGGACTCCGGTGAGGAAGAGGCCGCCGCCAACGCCCGCCGCCAGCACCGTAGTTGCCGCCAGCGCCCACCACAGCCGCTTCGCGCGCCGGGGGCGGGTGGAGGACTGGGGCGAGGGCCTGAGCGAGGTGGTGTGTGTTGCCGTCGGTGCGCTGTGCCCGGCCGGGATCAGGTGCTGGCGGCCGCTGGTCATGGTGTCCGCGTCGGCCAGCAGGGGCGCGGGCCAGGATGAGTGGGCGGTCGGCGACGGCAGCAGCGGTCCGGCGTCCGCGTGGCCCGCCGCGACGCGGTGCAGCGCGTCACGCGTACTCGCAGCAGTGGGGCGTTCGTCGGGGGACTTGCGCAGGAGTGCCTCGATGAGCGGGCGCAGCGGGCCGAGCCGCTCGCTGAGGGCGGGTTCCTGGTAGGCCACGGCGTGCAGGGTGGCGGGGCGTGCGGGTCTGCGGAAGGGGGACTGTCCGCCGCAGACCATGGCCAGGGTCGCGGCCAGGGACCACAGGTCGGAGGCCGGGCCGACGTCGGCTCCCATCACGCGCTCGGGGGCCATGAATTCCAGCGAGCCGATAAGTTCGCCGGTGGTGGTCAGGAACTCGCCGTCGTCCAGGGCCGCGATGCCGAAGTCGGTCAGGACGGCGTTGCCGTCGGGGCGCAGCAGGACGTTGGCCGGTTTGACGTCGCGGTGCAGGGTGCCGGCCGCGTGCACCGCCACCAGCGCGTCGAGGAGTTGGAGTCCCAGTGCGGCGGTGTGCTGCGGAGTGAGTGGTCCGTGCTCGGCCAGGTGGTGGGCCAGCGAGGGGCCCTGGACGAGTTCCATGACGATCCACAGCCGGTCCTCGGACTCGACCAGGTCGTGGACGCCCACGACATGCGGGTGCGGTACCCGTGCGACCGCGCGCGCCTCACGGATCGTACGGCGCAGCCGGATGCGGTGTTCCTCGTCGCCGTGGGTGAGGATGTGCAGTTCCTTGACGGCGACCGGGCGGTCCAGCAACTGGTCATGGGCCCGCCAGACCGTGCCCATGCCTCCTCTGCCGAGGATGTCGTGCAGCAGATACCGGTCCGCGATCAGCCGCCCCGAGCCGCGTTCCGAACGTAACCCCGCCTGGTGATCGCCATCTCCGGATATCACGCGCTCTCTCACGTTTCCTTCCCGGCGGCCTGGGCGCCCACCGGTCGTCGTTTGTTCGAACGGGGCCGAGCGTAGCGGCCCGGGCCGGTCCGGTGCATGGCGTCGGTCCACGTCGTACGTTCTGCCGCTGAGGGGGGCAGCAACAACAGTGGCCCCTCGAAAACACCCAGGGGCCACTGCCGTTGCTGCTATCGCATCACTTGGCGGGCTTGTAGAAGGTGTAGGTGGCGGAGTAGTGGACGCTCGTCTGGTCCGTGCCGGTGCAGGCGGTGGCCGGGGCGACGCCGCCGCGGGTGTCGAGGCGCTGGATGTAGGAGACGTCGGCGAAGACCCCGGTGCCGCGAGTGGCGGTGGACTTCAGGAGGAGCTCGGGGATGGTGCCGGCCTTCGGGGAGGTGGCGAGGGCGGCGGCGTTCACGGCGCTGCCGTCCACCGTGGACACCCAGACGGGGCCGCGGGAGTGGAGGGCGACCGTACGGCGGGAGTGGTCCTTCTTGGCCCACAGGGTGGCGGCGGGCTCCAGCAGCTTCCAGGCGCCGTCGGTGCAGGTGTAGGTCTGGACGCCTTCGGCGGAGAAGACGCCGGTGAGCCGGTTGCCGTCGGGGACCTTCAGCGCGGCGGGAACGTCGACGCCGGTGCGGGCGGACTGCGAGGCCGCCGCCGGGCCGACCGTCGCGCCTATGAGCGTGGCGGCGGTGACAGTGGCGAGAGCCGTGGTGGTGAGGACAAGCCGCTTGGCTAGCTTCATCAGGTGTGTCTCCAGAGCAATTTCTGAACGTGTTCGCGGGAATGGACGCGGATGCCGTGCGTGTCCCAAGCCAGGACTGGGCAGGTTCCGGACGTCCGGGCCAGTCAGATGATCTTCAGCCCTGATGCCGCACTGTACGCGTGAAGCCAGCCCGTTGTTCAGCCAACTTCTGATCAGTTGGTGGTCAACTCTGCTCACCGGCTCGGAGAGCCGAATGTCAGGCTCAGACGCGTATGGATCCAGGCCTTGCGCGTATGGCTGTGCGGCGCGGGACGGTGGTTGCGTAGGCCGTCGTAGTCGTCGCCGGGGCACCACAGAACGTGCGATTTCACGAGCCACCCCGGCCGAACCACCGTAAGCCGAAAAGGAATTCAGCATGACTGGCATCGCGGACATAGAGTCGTACCCGTTGCCGACATCGGCGGAGCTGCCGAAGAACGTGGCCGCCTGGACGGTCGACCCGCGGCGCGGCGCGTTGCTGATACATGACATGCAGCAGTACTTCCTGCGTCCCTTTCCCGAGACCATGACCAGGCAGCTCGTACGGAACACGGCCTCGGTGCTGGACCGTTGCCGGGCGCTGGGCATGCCGGTGGCGTACACGATGCAGCCCGGTGGGATGGCTCCTTCGCAGCGCGGCCTGCTCGCCGACTTCTGGGGTGCGGGAATGACAGTCGCACCGGCCGACCGTGACGTGCCCGAACCACTCCAACCCGGGTCGCTGGACGGGGTGTTCACGAAGTGGCGGTACAGCGCGTTCTTCCGTACCGAGTTACTGGCATGGCTGAGTCGGCACGATGCCGATCAGCTCGTCATCTGCGGGGTGTACGCCCATATAGGCGTCCTGGCCAGTGCGGTCGACGCGTTCAGCAACGACGTCCAGCCCTTCGTCGTGGCCGACGCGGTCGCCGACTTCTCGGCGCAGGACCATCGATTCGCCCTGGAGTACGCCGCGCGGAAGTGCGCTGTCGTGGTCACCGCGGAGGACGTCCTGCCGTGACCGGTACGTCAGGTCTGCTCCGCCGGGTGCTGGCCGCGGAGCCGCCCCCGTTCGCGCTGCTGTACCGCCCGGAACGGACCGGACGACACCAACTCGACGTACTGACAGGCGAGTTGTGTACGCCGGACAAGCTCGCCGATGTCCCGGTGGCCGAAGACGGTGCCGAAGAGGGTGCTGAAGACGGCCAGGAGCATCAGGTGCTGGCCGTCATTCCCTACCGGCAGCTCCGCGAACGCGGCCTCGCGTGTGTCGACGACGGCGCGCCGCTGATCGCGATGGTGATCACCGAGCAGGCGGTGGTGCCGCTGCACGAGCTGCTCCGACGCATCCCCGAGGTCCCGGTCCGGCTCGTGGACGGGCACTTCGACACCGACGACGACACCTATGCCCGTACCGTCGAACGGGTCGTCAGGGACGAGATCGGGCAGGGCGCGGGCTCGAACTTCGTGCTCGGACGGCGCTTTGCCGGGCGTATCGCCGACTACGACCTCGACGTGGCCCGCGCCGTCTTCCGCCGGCTGTGCGAACAGGAGTCCGGCGCGTACTGGACTTTCCTCATCCACACCGGCACACGCACGTTCGTCGGTGCCACACCGGAACGCCACGTCAGCCTGCATGACGGTGACGCGGTGATGAACCCGATCAGCGGCACGTACCGCCATCCCGAGGACGGCCCCACCCTCGCCGGACTGATGGCGTTCCTGGACAGCCACAAGGAATCCGACGAGCTGCACATGGTGCTCGACGAGGAACTGAAGATGATGGCCCGCGTCTGCGACGGCGGCCGTGCTCAGGTCCTGGGACCGCGGCTCAAGGAGATGGCACGGCTGGCGCACACCGAGTACCTCGTCACGGGCCGTTCCCGCCGGCACCCGCTGGACATCCTGTCGGAGACGATGTTCGCGCCCACGGTGACCGGCAGCCCGCTGGCCAGCGCATGCGAGGTGATCACCCGGTACGAGCCGGCCGGACGCGGCTACTACGGCGGGGTCGCCGCGCTGATCGGCCGCGATCCCGCGGGCGGCCATCGTCTCGACTCGGCCATCATGATCCGTACAGCGGATGTCGACCCGACAGGCCGGGTCGGGATCGGCGTTGGCGCCACGCTCGTACGGCACTCGGATCCGGCGGCCGAGGCGGCGGAGACCCGTGCCAAGGCGGCGACCCTGCTCCGGGCCATGTCCACCGATCCGGGGGCCGAGGCCCGTCGTGGGCCCGGCCGCCTTCGCCCGCTCGGCGAGCACCCCTACGTACGGGACGTGCTGCAGCGCCGCAGACGGGGCCTCGCCGGGTTCTGGCTCGACACCGAACACCCACCGCCGACGCCGGTGTCCTCCCCACGCCGGGTCCTGGTGGTCGACGCCGAGGACATGTTCACCGCGATGATCGCCGCCCAACTCCGCTCACTGGGCCTGGTGGTGACCGTTCGGCGCTGGGACGAACCGTACTCGTGGGATGCGGACGATCTTGTCGTGCTGGGTCCAGGGCCGGGCGACCCCCGAGGCGCCGACGACCCCAGGAACTCCCACCTCCGCGGGGCGATCGAGACACTGCTGGCCGGGCGGAAGCCGTTCCTCGCCGTGTGTCTGAGCCACCAACTGCTCAGCCTGGTACTCGGTTTGGACGTGCGCCGCGGCGCCGTGCCGCACCAGGGCACGCAACGCCAGATCGAGTTGTTCGGCGAGAACGAGACGGTGGGCTTCTACAACACGTTCGCCGCCCACAGCGACACCGACAAGCTCGATGTGCCAGGGGTAGGCCTGGTGGAGGTCGGTCGGGACCCGGGCACCGGCGAGGTGCACGCACTGCGCGGACCCGGCTTCGCCTCCCTGCAGTTCCACGCCGAGTCGGTGCTGACCCGCAACGGCCCCGCCCTCCTCGCCGCGCGCATCGACGAGGCGCTGGCCTGACACATGCCCAACCCGCCACCGAGGAGATCGACCATGACCCAACACACGAGGCCCCAGGAGTGGGTCGACAACGACTCCGAACTCCGCCGCACCAACCGGGCCACGGTGCAGCGATACCTGGACATGACTCAAGGACCGGCGAGGCTCGAACGCCACCACCTCTTCACCGAGGACGCGCGAGGCGGCCTGTGGACCACCGACACCGGGCAACCGGCCGCTGTCACGGGACGGGACAACCTGTACCTGATGGCCGCATGGTCGCTCGAGTGTTTCCCCGACTGGCGCTGGACCAACGTCGAGATCTTCGAGACGCAGGACCCCGACCGGATATGGGTCGAGTGCGACGGAGAAGGGCAGATCATCTTCCCCCACTATCCGCCGGGCCACTACCGCAACCACTTCATCCACTCGTTCCGCCTCGACAACGGAAAGATCGCGGAGATAAGGGAGTTCATGAATCCCTGCGAGCAGATGCGGGCTCTGGGCATCGTGGTACCGGTCGTCAAGAGGGGCGGAATCCCCACCGACGGCGAGGCGGTATGACCTCGGTGATCGTCGTCGGCTCGGGCGCGGCGGGGCTGGCCGCGGCCCTGTCGGCACGGGAGTCGGGCGCCGACGTCACCGTTGTCGAGGCCACCTCGACGATCGGCGGCACCACCGCCCTTTCCAGCGGCGCGGCCTGGCTGCCCAACAACCACCTGCCGCTCGCCGCCGAGGACACCCCGGAGCGCGCCCGTACCTATCTGAGTGCCCTCGGCCGCTCCGACGAGCACGCGTACGGGTTCGGGATCGGGTACGACCGCGGGCACGGGAACGAGTACAGGCATGCGTCCGCGGACACCGCCATGTCCGACCGCTTCGTCGACGAGGCACCGCGCGTGGCCGAATGGCTCGAGACGAAGACACCGCTGCGCTGGGCCACCCTTCCCATACCGGACTGCCACGGCACGCTGCCGGGCGGGTACGACGCCGGACGCTCGCTCGAACCACGGCCGTTCCGCACCACACCGCGGGTCGCCGCTCTGGTGCGTGCCGCTCTGCCCTGGCGGCCGCGGGCGACCCTCACCGAACTTCTCACCGGCGGAGCCGCACCCGATCTCATCGAGCAGCGCAGACAGGCCGGAACAGGCACCGCGGGGCAGGCACTGGTGGCGGCACTGCTCACGGCCGCCGTCGACGCGGGCGTCACCATCCGCACACACGCCAGAGCGACGAGGTTCCTCGGCACCGGTGTGGCGGTCGACGGCACACCGCTCGACGGACGGGTCGTACTCGCGACGGGTGGCTTCGAACGCGACGAGGCGCTCGTCCGGCGCTTCCTCGGCGGCCCGATCGCCGGTCTCACGGGAGCACCCGGTGCCCGGGGTGACGGGCTGCGCATGGCCGTCGCCGCCGGGGCGGCGCTGCACAACACGGCGCAGGCCTGGTGGTGCCCGACGATCCGGATTCCCGGCGACGCGGTCGAAGGCGAACCCGTGCACCGGATACTCCTCGCCGAGCGTGCGCGCCCCGGTGCCGTGCTGGTCGACTGCGACGGTCACCGGTTCACCAACGAGGCCCGGAGCTACCACGAGGTCGGCCGAGCGCTGCACCCGACCGAACCGTCATGGCTGATCGTCGACGCCGCCCACCGCCGCCGCTATCCGATCGGTCCGGTCCGCCCCCAGGACCCCGACCCGGACTGGCTGCAACGCGCTTGCACGCTCACGGAGTTGGCACGACTCATCGACGTCCCGGGCGACGCGCTCGCCAAGACGGTCAGCCGGTTCAACTGGGCGGCGGCCGCCGGCGAGGATCCGGACTTCGACCGAGGAGCGAACCCCTACGACGGTGTCATGGGTGATCCCGGCGCCGTCCACCCGACGTTGGGGCCCCTGTACACACCACCCTTCTACGCCGTGCCGGTACGGCCCGGACTAGGCGGAACCAGCGGCGGCCCGCACACCGATCCCGACGGGCGTGTGCTGCGCGACGACGGAACGGCCGTACCGGGGCTGTACGCCGCCGGCAACGTCGCCGCCGGCCCGTTCGGGTCCGCCTACCCGGGCACCGGCGCGACGATCGGCCAGGCCCTCGTGTTCGGCGCCCAGGCAGGCAGAGCAGCGGCAGGAGACTGAACCCACCATGCACCAGTACGTGATCGTCGACGTGTTCACCACGGTCCCGCTGCAGGGCAACCCCCTGGCCGTCTTCCCGGACGCGGTCGGTATCCCCGCCGAGAGGATGCAGCTGATCGCCCGCGAGATGAACCTCTCGGAGACGACGTTCGTCCTCCCCGCCCGGGCCGACGGGGACCGGCGGGTCCGCATCTTCACCCCGGTCAACGAACTGCCGTTCGCCGGGCACCCGGTACTGGGCACAGCCGCGGTGCTCGGCGTGTCCACGACGGTGGACCGGCTGCGGCTCGAAACCGCGGGCGGCACCATTCCGATCGACTTCAGCCACCGACGCGAGCGGACCGTCACGGCCGCCATGCGCCAGCCGATCCCGGTCCGGGAGCCGTACGGGCGACAGGGCGAACTCCTCGACGCGCTCGGCCTCGAATCCTCGACCTTGCCGGTGGACGCCTACCGCAACGGGCCCCGGCACGTCTACGTCGGAGTCGAGAGCGAAGCGGCACTCGCCCGGCTCCAACCCGATCTGCGCGCGCTGGCGCGACACCCGGACATGGCCGCCATCTGCTTCGCGCGCTCCGGGGCTTCCGGGGCCAACGGGGGTTCTGAGGGCTCAGGCGGCTCGGGGGATCACTGGCGGATGAGGATGTTCTCCCCGGCCTACGGCGTGAGCGAGGACGCGGGGACGGGATCGGCCGCCGGCCCACTCGCGGTGCACCTCGCGAGGTACGGACTCGTCCCGTTCGGAAAGCGGATCGAGATCGTCCAAGGCGTGGAGATGGGCCGCCCGTCACGGATGTTCGCCAGGGCGGAGGGCGACAGCCGCCAACTCGACATGGTCGAGGTCGAAGGATCAGCGGTCATCACCGCCCACGGGACCCTCCTCGCCTGAGCCTGGCCGGTCCCCATCGCCCGGTTCAGGCTCCACAGGCCCGGCGGGACTCCAGATCGCGGAAGCGGCCGGGTGAAATGCCGTACTCACGGCGGAAAGCGGCTCCGAACGCGAATTCCGTCGAGTAGCCGACCTGACGGGCGATCGTCGCCAGCGGCGCCTTGGTCTCCCGGAGCAGACGGGCCCCGTGGCTCAGTCGTCGGCCGGTCAGATACGTCATGGGCGGCTTTCCCACCATCGCCGTGAATCGCTTGGTGAACGCGGTCCGCGACATTCCCACACTCTTGCCGAGCTGCTCCACCGTCCATGGCTTGTGCAGGCTCGTATGGATCTCCCGCAACGCGACGGTGATGGCGGGATCGTCGGTCTCCGGCCGGTCCGCGTCGCGATTCTGCTCCAGCCACTGGCGCAGGGCGTGGGTCAGCAGCAGGTCCAGGAGTGCGGGGCGGGTCGCCCCACTGCCCGGTTGCGCGTCGGACACGTCCATGGCCAACAGGTCGGCCAGCAACCGCAGTTGCAGGGCCCGGTCATGGCCCGGCGAGACCACGAGGAGCTCGGGTAACGCCTTTAAGTACGGGTGTACTTGTCCGTGGTCGAGCCAGTACGCGCCGCCGAGGAGCTCGACGTCCGCAGGATCGGGACCGTGCGGATCCCTGCTCACGACCGCTGCCACCGGGGGCAGGTCCTTGAGCAGGCCCGGTGTGTGACTGAATCCGAGTTCGGCGCCGGACGGGGTGAGGACGACATCGCCCGCCTTGAGCGCACGTGGCCGCCCGATTGCCGGGATCAGCCAGCCACTGCCCCGCAGGAGTACGTGGAAGCCGCTGCCCGCGAAGGCGGGGAACCGCATGCCCCAGGAGCCCCACTCCCTGACCCGGCAGGCCTCGGCCCGCCCGATCCGCACGCTGCCGATGGCCTCGCTCAGTATGTCCGTGCCTGAGCCGGTACTGGCACGGGTGATGGCAGCCGCGCGGGTGGAACTGTTCTGGTTCACGAGTCTCTCGTCTTTCGTATGCAGCAGGGCCCGGAACTACTCGGGTATGCCCTACCGTCCGAGCCTAGGCCGACCGGCACTCCAGACACTTGAACCACAGCGGCATCCGAACAGAACATCCGCGCCACGAGCCGGTGTCGTCGGGCGGCAGTCACTCCCCGACATCCACGTGTTCGTACGCACGCGTATGGACCCGCGTCACCGGAGTATGTGCCCCTCGGCCGGTCGCTGGTTGAGTCGGCTGTGCGACAACCTCATCCGACCGGCCGCGCCGACTTCGTCCGTGAGGGCAGCGACACCGATGAAGCGGGGATGCCGATGAAGGACGTCACGATCACCGAGCTGTTCGCCGATCGCGTGCGCTGCGCACCCACGGCGACGGCGCTGCGCTTCCGCGGTGAGGAGATGACCTATCGGCAGTTGGATCTGCGGGCCGAAGGCCTGGCACACCGGCTGCGGGACATCGGAGTCGGGCCGGAGGACATCGTCGGCGTATGCGTCGAGCGCTCCTTCGAGATGATCGTCGCTCTGCTCGGTGTGCTGAAGGCAGGAGCCGCGTATCTGCCGTTGCATCCGGAGGAGCCCGCCCTGCGGCTGCGGTTCATGCTCGACCACGCGGGCGCCCGTGTCCTGCTCACCCACCGGCCCGTCCTCGGTCGACTGCCCCATCTCGACGTGACCGTGCTCGATGTGGACGGCCCCGAGGTCCCTGGTGCCGCGCCACTTCCGCCCACCGGGTCGGCCGACGGGCTGGCGTACGTGCGCTACACCTCCGGCTCGACCGGTCATCCGAAGGCAGTGGCCGTGCCGCACCGTGGCGTGGTCCGGCTCGTGCACGACACCGAGTGGATCGAGTTCGGCCCCGACCAGACCTTTCTCCAGCTGTGTGCGCTGACGTTCGACCCGTCCGAGTTCGAGATCTGGGGAGCCCTGCTGAACGGTGGCTGCCTGGTCGTCCACCCGCCCGGCCCCTTGTCGCTGCCCGAACTGGCGGAGTCCCTCCGGCGGGAGAAGATCACGACGCTGTGGCTGACCGCCGGGCTGTTCCACCGCATGGTGGACCGACACGTGGACAGCCTCGGCGGGCTTCGCCAACTCGTCGCCGGCGGAGATGTGCTCTCACCGGCCCACGTCAACCGCGTACGGCGTGCCCACCCCAAGGTCCGGATGGTCAACGGCTACGGCCCGACGGAGAACACCTGCTTCACGACATCCCACACGGTCACCCGCCAGGTCGGCGGGACGGTTCCGATCGGCACGCCGATCGCCGGTACGCGCGTGTACATCCTGGACGAGGGCCTGCGGCCGGTTCCCGAGGGGGAGTGGGGAGAGTTGTACACCGGCGGAGCCGGGCTCGCGCGCGGTTACCTGCACCGTCCGGAGTTGACCGAGCAGCGATTCCTGCCCGATCCGTTCCTGCCGGGCGAACGCATGTACCGGGTCGGGGATGTGGTCCGCCGCGGCTGGAGCGGCGTGATGGAGTTCCGCGGCCGCGTCGACGACCAGGTGAAGATAGCCGGCCACAGGATCGAGCCCGGCGAGATCGTGGCCGTGCTGACCGAGCAGCCCGGTGTGTCGGAGGCCGTCGTGATCGCCCGGGAGGACGTCACGCCGGGCGAGAAGGTCCTCGTCGCCTACGTCGTCGCGGAACTCCCGGGACTCCCTGAACTCCCTGAACTCCCGGACGAGAGCCTGGCCGGCCTGGCCACCGAACTGCGCCGAGCGCTCCGCCACCGGTTGCCGCGGCACATGGTCCCCGCCGCGATCACGATCGTCCCCGAGTTCCCCTTGACCCGGGCCGGCAAGATCGACCGTACGGCGCTACCGGCGCCGAAGCTCGCGCCGCGCGCCACTGACACCGCGTACGAGTCCCCGAGGACGCCGGTCGAGACGAAGCTGGCCGATGTCTTCGCCGATGCGCTCGCGGTCGAACAGGTCGGCATCCACGACGACTTCTTCGCCATCGGCGGCAACTCGCTCATCGCCGCGGACGTCCTCGCCCGACTCCGCGGCGAACTGGCGGTCGACGTACCGGCGGCCCGCCTGTTCTTCGAGAACCCCACGGTGGCCGGGCTGGCCGAAACGGTCGCCGCGCACCCCGAATCGTCCACTGAATCGTCCACCGACCCGTCCGACGAAGACCACGAGGGAGACAGGGCATGCGGCTGACACACCCGACCGGAGACGAAGCGATCGACCTGGACAAGGTGGACCTGGTCGACCCCGTCCTGCACGCGGAGGGTGACCCGCATGCCATCTGGCTCGCCATGCGCACCCACGACCCCGTGCACTGGCAGCAGTTACGTCCGGACCTGGGGTTCTGGTCGGCGACGGCCTACGACGACGTCGCGAGGGTGTTACGGGACCACACGGCGTTCACCTCCGAACACGGCACGCTGCTGAACCTGTTGGGGAGGAAGGACCCGGCCGGCGGGAAGCAACTTCCCGCGACCGATCCGCCACGGCACACACGCATGCGCTCACCGATCCAGCGCGCGCTCAACGGCCGTGCGGTGGAGGGGCATCGCGGAATGATCCGCGACGAGGTGCGCCGCCTTTTCGACGGGATCGTCGACGGTGAGCCGTTCGACTTCGCCGCGCTGACCGACCAGTTGCCGATGGCGGTGATCGGGACCCTCATGGGCCTCGATCGCGACAACTGGTCCCACCTGACGCTCCTCACCACCCAGGCCGTCGCGCCGGACGACCCCGAGTTCGTACGACCGGAGGGTGCGCAAGCCACCCTGCACCGGGCACACCGGGAGTTGTTCGTCTGCTTGCAGGACGCCATCGCGAAACGCCGGGGCGGCGGCACCGGCGACCTGATCGACGTACTGTCCACGATGGAGTTCGAAGACGGCGGAGGACCGCTGACCGCGGGTGAGATCGTCTCGAACTGCTACAGCCTGCTGCTCGGCGCGAACGTCACGACACCACACGTACCGAACGCGGCCCTGGCCGAGTTGACCGCCACTGGTACGTATGCCGACTGGGCCGGCCGTCCGGAGCTGCTGGACAGCGGGATCGAGGAAGCGCTGCGCTGGTCCTCACCGACCAGCCACTTCATCCGGTACGCCACGCACGACGTCCAACTCGGCAAGGTCACGGTCCGCGCGGGTGAGGCGGTCGCCGCGTGGATCGGCTCGGCGAACCGGGACGCGAGCGTGTTCCCGGACCCGTACACCTTCGACGTGCGCCGCAACGCCCAGCGGCACCTTGCCTTCGGCGTCGGCCCGCACTTCTGCCTCGGCCACGCCCTGGTCAGGATCACGTTGGAGGAGTTCTTCCAAGAACTCTTCGCCCAATTCGAGCACTTCGAGCCGGCGGGTGAACCAGAGCACCTGCACTCGAACTTCATCGCGGGAATCAAGCACCTGCCGCTGGTCGCGACTCGCCACGAGACGGGTGGCCTGTGACCCCGGTCCCTCCTTCGTCAACGCCGCCCGCAGCAGCACGACGTTGACCCGGCGGCTGAGTTCGTGGTCGTCGGGCAGCAGCCCGCGGCAGATGGTCGCCATCCGCTGCGACGGCTGCGGCCCGCTGCCATGTTCCGGGCGGGCCAAGTAGACGGCCGACATGTCGCACAGCCCGGCCGCTTCCTCGCTGCGCGGCCCGACGTCCAACCTTCCCTTCCGTCGGCGTACGCATCGTCGCAGACGCCACGCCGGGAACCTCCGGCGTATTTGCCCCTCCTGCCGAAGTCCAGGAAGGTCAACACGCCACGCCTCGAACCACAGCGGCATCCGGACGGAACATCCGTGCCACAAGCGGGCGTTGGAGACACTCATGCGAGGGGGGATCGACAGGCGATGAGCACTGGAACGAGGGCCGACGTGTCGCACGGGGCGTTCCACCTGGACTCCACGGTCCCGGGCGCCGCATCGCGAGGACTCGACGCCTTCCGGCGCGGGTGGGAGACACAACTCGGCGGCGGCTTCAGGCTGCCCGCCTTCAGCCCCGCCACGATCGGCGACTTCCGGGTCAAGGGCCGCGCCGCCAGGCTGAGCGACGTGACGATCGCCGACCTCCACGGCGCGTCGGCCACCCGGACCGTGGGCGCCCCACGCGGCGAGGAGGATCTGGTGCGCATGTACGTGGTGCGGCAGGGCGCGTGGGATTTGGACGGGCCGCGCGAGCGTGACGAACACACCGTGTCGGCCGGGCAGTTCCTCCTGCGGCACTTCGGACACCCGTCGCCCTTCGCGACAGCGGCGCACACCACGGCGAAGATACTCTTCCTGCCCACCGCGATGCTCGGACCACTGCTCGGCAACCGGACCATCACCGGACCGGTCGACTCCGCCGAGGTGCGGCTGTTGGCGGCGCACGCGAACATGGTCCACGAGACCATCGCCGACCTGAGTCCGGCCGGTGTGCACGCCGCCCACAGCACGCTGATCGAGCTGGCCAAGGCGGTGGCGCAGAGCCGGTTCGACGACATGGAACCCTTGCTGGCCCCTTCGCTCGCGCAGGCCGCGAAGGACCTCGCGGACAGTCATCTCGCCGATCCTGAGCTGTCTCCGGCGATGCTGGCGCGTGAACTGCGTGTCTCCGTACGCACTTTGCAGCGGGCGTTCGCCGCGGCGGGGGAGTCGGTGACCGCGTACATCCGCGACCGGCGTCTGGAGGAGGCCCGCCTCGCTCTCACCGCCGGGCCCGGCCGACCGAGCGTCTCGGAACTCGCCGCCCACTGGCAGTTCGCCGACAGCAGCCACTTCATACGGGCCTTCAAGAAACGCTACGGCCGGACCCCCACCGAGTACGCCCGCGCGACCGGATCGCCGACCGGGCCGACCAGGCCGACCAGGAAGTGAGCCGAACGCCTCGGTGCCGCCGCACAGCTCGTCCCGGCACCTGACCCACCCCCTACCGGGGTATCACTCCCGACTTGGCTCCCCAGCGTGACGCGCCACCCTCCACCGTCTTCCTACCTTCCTCCCCGTCATCACGGACGAGACAGAGGGAGACGCACCGATGCGCCGCTTCAGGAAGGGTCTGGCCACGGCCGTACTGATCACACTGCTGGTCGGCGGCACGGCAGGCTGGGCCTCGGAGAGCAGCGAGAGCGCGCTGAGCGGTCCGCTCCCCGGTACCGCCGCCTGGCTGGCGGACGACTCTCTGAGCAAGGAACCACCGGACCCCAACACGGCCACCCCGTCCGAAGTGGCGGTCTTCTTCGCCGACCTGACAGGTACTCAGCAGCGGCGACTTGTCGAGGACCATCCCACCGTGGTGGGCAACCTCGACGGCGCCCCCGTAAGCCTCCGTTACGAGGCCAACGCCCGCGCGGGCGACCAGGTTCTGGCGTACGACCCGCGTGGCCGCGGCCTGATCGCGCAGGTCGCCGGCGACCTGGAGCACGCCACTCACGTCTCGGTGATCGTCCCCGGCTCGGACACCGACATCTCGACGTTCGACGGCACGGCACGGTGGGCCGCCGACCTTCAGGAGGAGGCGGGCGACGACACGGCCGTCATCGCCTGGGCCGGCTACACCACCCCCTCCGGCTTCGGCCCCGACCTGGCGACGGGCCGGCTCGCCGAGACCGGCGCCGAGCGCCTCACCCGTTTCACCGACGGCCTGGACGCGGCCGGTCTCCCCGACCCCTCCCTCTTCTGCCACAGCTACGGCTCGGTGGTCTGCGGCCTCGCCGCCCCAGGCACCGACGCGAGCGACATCGTCGTCATGGGCTCGCCCGGCATGCGCGCCGACGACGTCACCGCGCTCGGCACCGATGCCCACATCTGGGCGGCGAAGTCCCCGGACGACTGGATCGACCGCGTCCCCAATGTCGAGGTCCTGGGCCTGGGCCACGGCGCGGACCCCACCTCGC
The DNA here is from genome assembly GCF_042715345.1 of Streptomyces sp. NPDC058697. Taxonomy (NCBI): domain Bacteria; kingdom Bacillati; phylum Actinomycetota; class Actinomycetes; order Kitasatosporales; family Streptomycetaceae; genus Streptomyces; species Streptomyces sp. NPDC058697. Next base: position 688,322 of record NZ_JBHXSU010000002.1, on the reverse strand, counting down.
CCGACTTCGGCGCGACCGTCCTGCCCGCCGACGACGTCCCGGCGCACGACGAGTACTTCACCCCCGGCACCTCCACCCTGACCGCGTTCGCGGCGATCGCCGGCGGAGACGTGTGATGAAGACCCCCACGAAGCTGGCGAAGCTCACCGCCACGATCGACGACCGCACCCCCGTCCACCGCGACCGCGCCATCGACGGCCTGCGCGCGCTGGCGCTCCTGGCCGTCCCGACCGGCCACTGGCTGCTCGGCGGCTTCACCCTGGACACCGGCGGTGGCCTGCACAACGCCAGCCCGCTGGCCACGTTCGGCGTGCTGGCCCCGGCCGGCTGGATCCTCCAGATGCTGGGCATCTTCTTCCTGGTCGGCGGCTACTCCTCGTACCTCTCCTACCGGCGCCGCAAGGGTTCGGCCCGCGAGTGGATCACCGGCCGGCTCACCCGTCTGGGCCGCCCGGTCCTCGGAGTCACCGCCGTGTGGGCGCTGCTGCTTCCCGCACTCCACTACGGCTTCGGCGTCCCGACCGCCACCCTGCACACCGCTTCGACACTGGTCGTCCAGCCCCTGTGGTTCGTCGGCGTCTACGCCGTGATCACGGCCCTCACGCCGTACTGCGTACGCGCCTCGCAACGCCTCGGTTTCCGGTCCGCGGCCCCGCTGCTCGGCTCGGTCGCGGTGGTCGACTTCCTGCGATACGGGCCGTACGCGGACGCGATGCCGTCCTGGGTGAGTCTGCTCAACCTGCTTCCGGGCTGGATGTTCGCCTACCAACTGGGCGTGTGCTGGGCGGACAAGCGGGTGGGCCGCCGCGAGGCGTGGCTGCTGCTCGCGGGCGGCGCGGCCCTGTTCGCCACCCTGCTGCTCGCCTTCCACTACCCGGCGTCGATGGTGGGCGTGCCCGGCGCGTCCCGTACCAACTCCCATCCGCCGTCCCTGCTGGTCCTGGCGCTCGCGGCCGCCCAGTCAGGTGCGGCGATCCTGCTGCGCGACCGGCTGGCCCGGCTGCTCCGGCGCCCCGCCCTGTGGGCCCCGGTGGTGATCATCAACCTGTCGGCGATGACGATCCTGTGCTGGCACCAGACGGCGATGCTCGCCGCCGCGGTCCCCGGCTCGTACGTCGGCGAGATCCGCGGCCTGACCACCGCACCGGACACGGCCGGATGGATCCTGGCGCGGCTGGCCTGGATGCCGCTCTTCGCGGGGCTGCTCGTGGCGATCACGAAGTTCGCCCAGCCCCTCGAGACCCCGTGGGACCGCACCGGCACGACCCGCCGCGCGGTGGCGGGCGTGCTGGCGGCGGGCTTCGCCTACTTCGCGCTGGCGGTGTGAGCGATGCACCGATCGGCCGGGTGATGGCTCCACGGCCCGTCAACACCCTTGACGCGTACGTCCTTTGAGCCGGCCGGCCGACGAGCCCCGCTCCGCATCGACACCATCCACCGAACATGGGAGTACGACCATGTCCTTGACCGGCAAAACCGCTCTGCCGCTGTGCCCGCACGGCGTTCATCGGCCATGACGCGGGCCATACCCAGAAGCAAACAGGCCGCTACCCGTAAGCTCCACGGCTTCACAAGTTCGGCCGTCTCGATGACTGCGGTTACGCCGAGTCGGCCTGGCAGTTGCGCGTCTCCTGACGTCGTCCCACCTCACATAGGCTGGGGACCATGACCTCAGTGGAGGAGGAACCCCCGCGCGCGCTGCTCGCGGGGGCTTCGCGTCGGTGGGTACGGCTGCTGCCGTGGGCCGTGGCGTTCGTGCTGAGCGTCGCCCTGCTGCCCACCACCATCCAGGTGCTCAGCTCCGACTACGGCCTGAACGGCGGCATCGCGAGCGCGCTGGCCGTCGCCCAGGCGGCACCGCTGCTGCTCGCCGTCGTCCGCCCACTGCAGGCCTGGTACGTGATCTTCGCCGCGGACGTGGCCGGGGCCCTCGCCCTGCTCACCGTCGACTTCAAGGAGCAGCTCCTGTGGCCGTTCCCGCCCATGGAGATCGTCGGGTACATCGGCCTCTGCCTCGCCCTCGGCCTGCGCGAGCCACGCCGGACGTTGCTGCTGGTGTGGCTGGCGACTGCCGGCGCGAACGTCGGCCTCGGGTTCTTCGCGCCCCACGGCACGAGCGCCATGAACGTATTGCTCACCATTCTCAGCGGCGTCGCACTCGTGCTCGCCGGTGCGCTCCGCGAGCGGTACGACGCGCAGCGCAGGCTGGCCGAGCAGGAGACGATCAGCGAGGCCGAGCGCGACCGGCGGACCCTGCTGGAGGAACGCGCCCGCATCGCGCGCGAGCTGCACGATGTGGTGGCGCACCACATGTCCGTCATCACGGTGCAGGCGGACACCGCGGCGTACCGCCTCGAACGGCTGCCGCCGGACGTGCAGGAGGAGTTCACCTCCATCGCGGCGACCTCGCGCGAGTCGCTCGGCGAGATGCGACGGCTCCTCGGCGTGCTGCGGAACGAGGAGGCGAACGGCGAACTCGCGCCCCAGCCGGGCCTGACGCGGATCGGGCAGCTGGTGGAGGCGACGGCAAGGGCGGGCGTGCCGGTGGAGTTCACCCCCTGCGACGCCGACGTGCCCGAGGCGGTGGGCCTCTCCGCGTACCGCATCGTTCAGGAGGCCCTCGCGAACGTCGTGCGGCACGCGCCGGGTGCTCCGACGCAGGTGTCGGTATCAGTGTCGGAGCCGGAGCCGGAGCCGGAGCCGGAGCCGGAATCGGAGTCGCGGCCAGGGCCAGGGCCGGTGTCGGAGTCCGGTTCGGAGGACAGTGTGCGGCTCACCGTCCTGGTGGTCAACGGCCCGCCGCCCCAGCCGCCCGCTGCCCCGCTTGAGGAGGGCGGCACCGGGCACGGCCTCGTTGGCATGCGAGAGCGAGTGCGGCTCGTCGGCGGCACCCTCGACGTGGGGTCGCTGCCAGGCGGCGGCTTCCGGGTGGCCGCCCAACTTCCCCTGAACGGAAAGGACTTCACGTGACGACGCGCGTCATCATCGTCGACGACCAGGCCATGGTGCGGGCCGGCTTCGCCGCACTGCTGGCCGCCCAGAGCGACATCGACGTGGTGGGCGAGGCCCCGGACGGTGCGCAGGGCGTCGAGCTGAGCCGGCGCACCCATCCCGACGTCGTACTGATGGACGTCCGTATGCCCGAGATGGACGGCCTGGAAGCCGCCCGCCGCCTCCTTACGCCCCCGCGGGGCGTGACACACCGGCCGCGCGTTCTGATGCTCACCACGTTCGACATCGACGACTACGTCTACGAGGCGCTGCGGGCGGGCGCGAGCGGCTTCCTCCTCAAGGACGCGCCGCCGGCCGACCTCATCTCGGCGGTACGCGTCGTGGCCTCGGGCGACGCGCTGCTCGCCCCTTCCGTGACGCGCCGCCTCATCGCGGACTTCGCCCGACAACGCCCCGCCGCCCGAGGCAAGCCCGCGCTGCGGCTCAAGGGCCTGACGGAACGCGAGACCGAGGTCCTCACCCTGGTGGCCCGCGGCCGGTCCAACACGGAGATCGCGGAGACGCTGGTGCTGGCCGAGCAGACGGTGAAGACGCACGTGAGCCGCGTCTTCACCAAGCTCGACCTGCGCGACCGCGCCCAGGCGGTGGTCTTCGCGTACGAATCGGGGCTGGTAGCCCCGGGCGAGTAGGACGGCCGCTCCTCGGGGCGCCGTCCCCGGGGCTGCGCCCAGGGACCGCGCCCGGGACCCGGAGCACGTCGCCGTCGGAGGCGGAGGGGCCTGCGGCGCTGGTGCTCGCACGGTGCGCGACGATATTGCCGAGCCGTTGGCTCCGGCGTCCCTGAGCCGCACCGGCGGCAGCGAGGCCGCCGCGTCTCCGCATCTCCGGCGCGGGCCGGGGCTCTGCCCCAGGTCCCGGGCGAGAGTCCCCGGCGGGGGAAAGACGGGAGAGGGCCTGCTTCTCCTCCACCCCCTACCCCGGTAGCACCCCCACATTGGCTCCCGGGTATGACGCCCGGCGCGCAGCCGCCCCCGCACTCTCCACCTCGTCGGAACGAGAACAGCGTGAGAGGGCGGAACATGAGGCTACGCAACGGCAAGCGGCAGAAGACGGAAGACCGACCGGAGGCCCTGGCCGCCACCACACCCGGTTTCGCCGTCGAACTGCGCGGTGTCCGGCGGCAGTACGGCCGCGGCGCGGGCTCCGTGCACGCCCTCGCGGGCGTCGACCTCGCCCTCCCGCGCGGCACGTTCACCGCGGTCATGGGCCCGTCCGGTTCCGGCAAGTCCACCTTCCTGCAGTGCGCCGCCGGTCTTGACCGGCCGTCGGCCGGATCGGTGCGCCTCGGCGGTACGGAGATCACCAGGATGAGCGAGAACAAGCTCACCGAGCTCCGCCGCAGCCGCCTCGGCTTCGTCTTCCAGGCGTTCAACCTGCTGCCGTCGCTGACCGTGGAGCAGAACGTCCTGCTGCCCCTGCGCCTCGCCGGGCAGCGCCGGGACCGCCGTCGGGCAGCCGAGGTGCTCGCGCAGGTCGGGCTCGCCGACAAGGCGCGGCGCAGGCCCGGCGAGCTCTCGGGCGGCCAGCAGCAGCGCGTGGCCGTCGCCCGTGCCCTGGTCACCAGCCCCGACGTGATCTTCGCCGACGAGCCCACCGGTGCCCTCGACACCGGCACCGCCGCCGAGGTCCTCGGCCTGCTCCGGCACGCGGTGGACACCCTCGGTGCGACCGTCGTCATGGTCACGCACGACCCGGCCGCGGCCGCCTGGGCGGACCGCGTGCTGTTCCTCGCCGACGGCAGCTTCGTCGACGGCCTGGAACGCGGTTCGGCGGAGCAGATCGCGGTGCGAATGGCGATGCTCGCCGGCCGTACGGGCGAGATGGCGGGGGTCGCGGCATGAGGAGCTTCGCCCCGAACGGTCTCGCTCGCGCGGCCGTTCGCTTCAAACCCGCGTCGTTCGCGGGCACGTTCGTCGCGCTGATGATGTCGGCGCTGATCGTCGCGGCCTGCGGCATCCTGCTGGAGACGGGCGCTCGCGCCTCGGTCCCGGCGGAGCGGTACGCGAAGGCGCCGGTCGTCGCGGCGGCCGACCAGTCCGTGCGGCTCGTCGCCGACAGCATCGACGGCCCCGAGGAAACCGCGTACCCGCTGCCGGACACCGCCCGCGTGGACGTGGGGCTCGCGGCGAAGGCCGCCCGGGCACCGGGCGCGTCGGCCGCGGTGCCGGACTTCACCTTCCCGGTACGGCAGGACAACGGCGCGCTCTCCGGCCACGGCTGGGGCTCGCACGCCTTCACCGGTACCGCGCTCTCCGCGGGCACCGCACCGCGCACGGGCGAGGTCGTGCTCGACGCCGCTGCGGCCCGCGACATGAAGGCCGACGTGGGCGACACCGTCGCGCTCGAAACGGCCATCGGCCGCACGGACTTCCGGGTGTCCGGGCTGGCCGGGGCGGGGGAGGGTGACATCGCAGCGGCGGGCACAGTGGGTGGCGGCAATGCCACGGCCTGGTTCGCCGACGCCGAGGCACCCGCGCTGGCCGGCCACCCCGGCAAGGCCGACGCCATCGCGGTGCTGGCCGCGGAGGGCGCCGACGTCAACGCCCTCGCCGCCGCCGTCGAGAAGTCCCTCGTCGGCTCCGGCGCGCGGGTGCACACCGGCGACGGCCGCGGTGAAGCCGAGGAGCGGGGCCTGGCGTACGCCAAGGAGACGCTCACCGGCCTCGGCAGTCAGTTCGGCGGTATCGCCACCCTGGTCGCGGTCTTCACCGCGGCCGCCACGGTCGCCCTGTCCGTCGGCCAGCGCATCCGTGAGTTCGCGCTGCTGCGTGCCGTCGGCGCCGCCCCGCGGCAGATCCGCCGCGCGGTCGCCACCGAGGCACTGCTTGTCGCGCCGCTCGCCGGGCTGGCCGGGTGTCTGCCGGGGATCGCGCTGGCGAGCTGGTGGTTCGGGCAGCTGAAGGACCGCGGGGCCGTCCCGGCGGCGGTCGATCTGCACGTCTCGTGGATCCCGCTGGTCGCCGCGGTCGGCATCGGACTGCTCACGGCGCTCGGCTCCGGCTGGATGGCCGGGCGCAGGCCCGCGAAGATCAAGCCGGGGCAGGCGCTCACCGAAGCCTCGGTGGAGCGGCTGCGGCCGGGCGTCATCCGTACCGTCCTCGGGCTGGGCGCCCTCGTCGGCGGCGCGGTTTTCGCCGGCGTCGCCGCCTCGGCCGCCGGTGACAACGCGGCCAACGCCTCCCTCGGCGTCATCATGCTCTTCATGCTCGCCGTCGCCCTGCTCGGCCCGCTGGTGGCCCGGCTGTGCGCGGCGCTCTTCGGCCTGCTCCTGCGCGGCGGCGGTGCGGCGGCAGCGCTGGCCGCCGCCAACTCCCGTACCAACGCACGCCGGTTGGCCTCCGCGATCACCCCGATCGTGCTGGCGATGGCCTTCGCCTCGACGCTCGTCTTCATGCACACGAGCGAGAGCCGAATAGCCTCGGAACAGCTCCGCGACGGCATCACCGCGGACCACGTCGTCACGGACCCGGCGGGCCTGCCAGCCGACGCCGCCGACCGGGCCGCCCGCGCTCCTGGCGTCGATGCGGCCGTGAGCCTGCTCGACACACAGGTGCTGGTGCCCGTCGACTCCGGCGGCGAGACATCGCTGCAGGGGGCGCCGACCCAGGGCATCTCGGGCTCCGGCGCCCAACTCGCCGAGGTACAGGACCTGGACGTACGCAGCGGCAGCTTGGACCGGGTGGGCGCGGGCCGTATCGCGATCGGCACCACCCTCGCCACCTCGGCGAAGGTCGCGGTCGGTGACAAGCTGCCGCTCTACCTCCCCGACGGCACCGAGGCCCGCCCGGAAGTCGTCGCGGTCTACGGCCGCGGCCTGGGCCTGGCGGCGGTGACCATGGACCGGGCGTCCCTGGCCGGCCACGTCACGTCGAGCTTCGACAGCACGCTGCTGGTACACGGCGGCGACGCCAAGGCGCTCACCGCACTCGGTGAAGTCACCGACGCCTCCGGCTACGTCGTCGAGCAGAACGTGGACCGCGAACTCGGCGCCTGGGCCAACTACACGATGGCCGGTGTCCTGGGCGGCTTCGCCGTCATCGCCGCCGTCAACACACTGGTGATGACGGTCCTGGACCGCCGTCGCGAACTGGCCACGCTCCGCCTCGTCGGCTCCACCCGCCACCAGGTGCTGCAGATGCTCCGCTGGGAGAGCCTGCTGGTATCGGTGGCGGGCGTGGCCCTGGGCACGACCATCGCCATGATCACACTGACCCCGATGATGCGTGGCCTGACGGGCGAGTCCCCACACATCCCCCCACTGCTGTACGCCACGTTCGCCGCAACCGCGGTATGCCTCGGCCTTCTTGCCGTAACCCTCCCGGCCCGCGCGGCACTGCGCGACCGACAGGCGTGACATCGGAGGGGCTGAGCCGGGAGACAGTCCGGGGCCCTGCGCTGCCGAGCCATCGGCCTCGGCTCCTCCACCCCGTCGCAGAAGTCAGAAGTGGATTCATGCGAACCCGTAGTGAGGAGTCCTCAATGCTGCAGAGCAGGACCGAAAGTACAGACACCGGACTGCACACGAGATGGAACGGGCGGCTCATCGGCCTGGTGGTTGTCCTGGCCCTGGTGAACTTCGTGGTCGACTCGGCCATCACCGCGCCGCTGCTCGTCCTCCCGGAGATGCTCGACCATTTCGGTACCGACCAGGCGGCGTGGCTCAACGCCACCGCGATGCTGGCGGGGGTGATGTGGGCGCCCCTGCTCGGAAAGAGCGCCGACATCTACGGCAAGCGCAGGGTGCTCGTGGTGGCGCTGCTCCTCAGCTGCGCGGGTGCCGTCCTGTGTGCCGTGGCCCCCAGCATCTGGGTGTTCGTGCCGGGGCGCATGCTTCAAGGAGCGTCTCTGGCCGCCGTGTTCCTCTCCGTCGCGATCGTTCGAGGTGTCTGCGCACCCCGCATCGCGATGATCGTCGTAGGCATCGTCACCTCCAGCTCCGCGGTGCTCAACATCGCGTCCCGTTTCCTCATCGAGAAACTGGCCACGGAGTTCGGCTTCCAGATCCTGTTCCTCCTGTCGGCGTTCGTCGGGGCCGTGATGGCGATCTGCGTGCGCAAGATGATTCCCGAATCCCTGGTCAAGACACCGGGGAAGATCGACGTCGCCGGTGCACTCCTCCTCGGCGGAGGTCTCGCCGGGGTGCTCAGCTATGTGAGTCTGGGCTCGGACCTCGGCTGGCTCGCCGCCGGCCCGCTGCTTCTCCTCGTCGGCGGCGTCGCGGCACTGGCCAGGTGGTTCCTGGTCTCCAGTCGAAAGCCCGACCCTCTGATCGACGTCAGGGACCTCGAAGGGCCACTGGTACTCATGCTCCTCGTCGTCTTCCTCGGAGCCGGTTCGTACCAGAGCATGCTGCAGCTCATCCCCCTCATCGGTGACGTCTCGGCGGATCAGCAACTCGGGTACGGACTGGCCGATCAGGGATCGGTCGCGCAGTTGCTCGCGGCGCCCGGACTCGGAGTCATGCTCGGAGGCCCGGTGGCCGGCTGGCTCGCCGCCCGCATCGGACCGGCCTCGACGCTGGCCGGGACGGTCATGCTCGGAACGGTCGTGACCATCGGGATGTTCCTCGGGGCTTCCCAGCTTCTGGTCGCGCTCTGCTGCGCATTCCTGCTGGGCGTCACGGTAGGGGCGCTCGGGACATCCGGCTTCAACATGGCGGGCAGCCTGGCGTCCGCCGAACGGCAGGGCATCGTGTCCAGCCTGGTCATGGTGATGGTCTCGATCGGGTCGGTGGTACTGAACTTCGTGGGCGCGGCCGTGCTCAAGTCGACCGCCGTGGTCGTCGACGGCGAGACAACGAACTCGGCCACGGGCGTGTTCACCTATATCGCGATCGCCTCGGGCGCATTCGCAATCGCCGCGGTGCTGGTCGTCATGCTCGTACGAAGCACACGCCTCAGCCGCAACTCGCCGTCACCCGACCTGGAGCGGGACACGGCGGGCCTTCGGGTTCCTCATATTCCTCATAACGGACTGGGAGTTGACGAATGAACACGAGAACCGCATCGAAGGGTACGGTCCTGGTTTCCGGCGCGAGCATCGCGGGTCCCGCCGTGGCGTTCTGGCTGCAACGGTACGGATTCGGCGTGACGGTGGTGGAGAAGTCCACCGGGCTGCGCGGCGGTGGGTATCCGATCGACGTGCGTGGCACGGCGGTTGAGGTGGCTCGCCGGATGGGAATTCTGCCGCAGCTCCAGAAAGCGCATATCGAGTCGCGCCGGTTGACCTTCCTCAATGCCGATGGCAGTGAGGCGGCGATAGTTCATCCACAGGCGGTGGTCGGTGGGGTCGAGGGGCATGACGTCGAGGTGCCTCGCGGTGATTTGGCGGAAGTCCTGTACGGGGCCGTCCGTGACGAGGTGGAGTTCGTGTTCGACGACTCCATCGATGTGCTCACAGAACACGAGCGCGGTGTCGATGTCACCTTCCGGAGCGGCGTCCAGCGCAGCTTCGACCTGGTCCTGGGTGCGGACGGACTGCACTCGCGCACCCGGGAGCTCGTATTCGGCGCCGAGGAGCAATTCCACCGCTACCTGGGGTACTGCTTCGCCATATTCACCGTGCCCAACACCTTTGGGCTCTCCCATGAAGCACTCATCTGGAACACTCCCGGAAGGGCCGCGGCGCTCTACGCGGTCAAGGACAGCAACGAGCTGCACGCATTCCTCAACTTTGCTCAACCCGAACCACCGCGCGAGATCTTCCGCGACTCCGAGGCACAACGTGATCTCGTCGCCACCACTTTCGCCGGCGACGGATGGGAGATCCCGGCCATGGTCACCGCCATGCGTCACGCGAACGACGCGTTCTTCGACACCGTGAGCCAAGTCCATATGCCGTGCTGGTCCAGCGGCCGGGTCGCGCTCCTCGGCGATGCCGCCTACGCCCCGTCGTTCCTGACCGGGCAAGGCACAAGTCTCGCCCTCGTCGGCGCTTACATGCTCGCCGGTTCGCTGGCCGCCCATCGCGACCACACCGCGGCCTTCGCCGCCTACGAACGCGACGTCCGCCCATTCGTCGAACTGAACCAGGCACAGGTCGGTAAAGGCGACGCGGCGCTCTTCCCCACCACCGCCGAAGCCCTTGAAAAACGCAACAACAAACTTCGCGGCCTCACCACCCTGCCACCAAGAACCGGGCGCCCAGCCCACACAGCGCTCACCTTGCCCGAGCAGATCGAGCACATCGAGGTCGGTCGCTCGTAGCCGGTGTTGATCGCCGCCCACTCGGCCGTCCCAGCCGGGTGGGCGGCGCACTGAGCAATTCCGTTGATGGACAGGGCAGTTACAGCTGGAGTACCAGGTCCGACATCACCGCAAGTGGCAGCGACGGGTTGGCGGCGGCAGCTTCAATCACCTGCCAGTCGGCGTCGGTGAGGAGTTCCACGATCACCGGCGGTGGGAGAGCGGGATGGCCGGCGGCGACGGGCCTCGCCCTCTTGTCCGCCAAGCACACGATCAACGCCTGGGCGGTCGCATTGCGATGCCGGGCGACCTCGCGCAACGCCTTCTGTACCGGTGGCCGGTGCCGGGTCAGGTGCTCCAACAGCGCCGGAGTCGCGTCCGGATTGGCAGCCACCTTGGCGAGGACCCTGGCGCCGTGCCGGTCGACCATGGTGCGCAACCGCGCTTCGGAGAGACCCGGGTGCCCAGCGATGGACTTGACCACCTTCGCGTCGGGGTCGGCGGCCAACGCGTCGCGGATCTCGGCCGGCAGGTCGCGTCGTTGGGCCAGGAGCATCCGCACGGCAGGGTTCGGTGACTTGGCCAGTTCCTCAACCTCTATGGGAGAGGCGGCGGCGATCCGCGGCAACAGGGTGGCGCCGATCCGCGCATCGCCGGCCAGGTCGGTGAGCACGTCGAGCGGTACGTTCGGATTGTGCGCGAGCCTGCGCCGCACGTCGTGGCCGTGGTCGCCGGCCAGCACGCGGATCAAGGCCTCGCCGATCGCGGGATTCTCGGCGAGGTCGGCTCGTACGCCAGGATTGTCATCCACGGAAAGGCGTCCGCTTACCTCGGTAGGCAGGTCCGGGCGGGCAGCGAGTGCCCAGCGGAGCAGTGTCGAAGGATGGTCGGCAAAGCCGATGACGGCCTCGGGGGGTGTGGCAGGGTTCCGCAGAACCGCATGTTGCGTGTCGTGCACGGTGGACTCGTGGGAGCCGTCGCAGGACGCGCCCGGCAGGAGATCGCAGTCGAGTCGCGCGCATTGAGGATCGTGCACGAACGGCGTCTCTTCGCGGTCGCAGACCAGACACCGTTGCACCGGAGACAGCCCCTCGCCGGTTGCCAGCGCCGCCAGCACGGCCGACGGCGTTGCCTCGTTTGCCGCCACCGCACGGCGGACCTCGGCGTGCGGATGTTCCGCGAGCCTGGCTGCCACGTCCGGTGTGGCCCAGAGCGCGAGCTCCGCGACGACTCGTATGTCCGAGTCCGCGGCAAGCAGCTCCACCACGTCGGACGGGAGACCGGGACAGGCCGCCAGCTTCTCCCGGTGCTCAACGCGCGGATCTGTCGCGATCGGGCGTGCCCACTCCGGTCTGCCTGCGCCTTCATGGAGCAAGGCGAGGGCGGCATGTGGCTGCGCCACGGGATCGATGTCAGCGGCGGTCAGCAGGCCCTCGTACGCAAGTCGCCCGGCGCTCTCTTCAGCGCGTGAGACCAACGCGACCGCCTGCGCATGGCTGAGGTCCGCGCGGCCGGCGAGGTCCACGGCGAGGTCGGCGTCCGCGACCGCGATCAGCCGGTCGACCAACTCGGACGGCAGAGCCGTATTGGCGGCGAGCCCGCACAGGACGTGGTTCACAGGGGGCATCCTGCCTGGACCGGGACCGAGTGGCTCGTGGATTTCGACGTCGACGAGTTGTGACCACGCAACTCCTGGCGCAGGAGCTGGATACCGGACCGCCCTCGCAGTCCGTGTACGCGGCCAACACCGCCGAACTGCACGCGGCCGTTTCGACGACTGGCACGAGGACCTGCGCGCGCCGGGTCGCCGACGCCGACGGCCCCGCGGTTCCTCGCCGACCACCCCCGTGACGCTGCCCGCAGCACCCCAGGGGGACCACACCTCACGTCCTTGTTCGTACCGGGCGCCGGAGCAAGTAGACGCCCGCGGACGAGACCAGGACGGCCATGCAGGCGATGAACACCAGCCCCGCGCCCTCCAGGCCGATCGGACCCGTCAGCACTCCCACCCCGATCACGGGCACCGAGATGCCCGCGTAGGCCACCACGAACAGCGTCGAGATCACTGACGCCCGGCGGTCCGCGGGAGACGCCTGGGCCACCGCGGACAGAGCACCACGAAATGCCAGGCCCTGCCCGACCCCGCCGACGATCGCGCTCAGCACCACCAGCGCGAGCAGGTCCCAGTGCAGCGCGCCCGCGAGCAGCGCCAGTCCGGCGAGGAGCCCGGCGCAGCCCAGCGGCAGCGACCGTGCCAACCCGACCCGGCCGACCACCAGTTGCCCCGCGGTCGAGGAGAAGAAGGCGAGCGCGACGACGAGTCCGCTGACGGCGTGATTGTCCACGTCCAGGGACTCCGCCAGGAACGCCGGGCTGACCGACGTGAAGACCCCGAACAGTGCGAACCCCACGAACGAGGCGATCGCCGCAGGCACGAACGCCTTCCGCACCTGCGGGGGCACCCCGGGCCGCTGCGGCCGTACCGTGCTCAGCGGCCGCCGCTCGCGTACGGTCTCCGGCAGCCACCACAGCAGGACGGCGGCCGAAGCGGTCGCCAGCGCGAGGTGTACGACGAACGGCAGGTACAGCGGCCAGGCGGCGTACTGGGCGAGGACCCCGGCGAGCAGCGGACCGCAGCCCAGGCCGCCCATGTTGGCGGCGGTCGCCACGAACGTCGCCCGGGACGTGCCGCCGTCCGGCGCCAGCTCCATGACGTACACCGTGGCGGCGCCGGTGAAGAGACCGGCGGACAGCCCCGAGAACAACCGCCCCACATACAGCCAGCCCAGTCCGGTGGCACACAGGAAGCAGACGGCACTGGCCGCCGCGAACCCCAGGCCCCAGAGCAGCACCGGCCGCCTGCCCACGGCATCGGAGACGTTGCCCGTCAGCAGCAGCACGGCGATGACCCCGAAGGCGTACACGGCGTACACGACGGTCACCGTCAGCTCGGAGAACCCGAACTTCTCCTGATAGAGGCTGTAGAGCGGGGTCGGCAGCGTGGTGCCGGCCATGCACACGGCGAACACGGCCCCGCTGAGCAAACACTGGCGCCACCCTCGGCGATCACCGTCCATGCCGCCGACGGTAGTCCCGCGACCCGCTGGGCACCGGCGCGGCGTGCCCGGCGCGCCGCCGATACGGAAAAGTGGCGGACGCCCAGGGAACGGCTCCGTTCCGGCTCGATAGCCTGAGTCATCATGATGCGCGCCTGGATGTTGCCGATTTTGCTTGTCCTCAGTGGCTCGTTCGTTGCCGCCGGGCTGATCCTCAGGGGGAGTACCGGCGCGGCCGTAGCACTGCTGCTGGTCTTTGTGCTGTTCGCAGGCGTGAACTCGCTTCTGGTCTTCCCGAGGTCGATCGGTGCCCTGGAGGCACAACGCCGCAGCGCGGTCGACGGCCGGCCGATCGTCTTCTGGCGGCCGGGTTGCCCGTACTGCCTGCGACTGCGCATACGGTTGGGCCGCAGCGCCCGCCGGTTGCACTGGGTCGACATCTGGCGCGACGCGGATGGAGCAGCGGTGGTGAGGGCGGCCAACGACGGCGATGAGACCGTGCCGACCGTCGTCGTGGCGGGTCGGCCGCACACCAACCCCGATCCTGCATGGGTACGCGAACAGCTCTCTCCTCCCGCGTGATCGGGAGTTGTGCCCTATCGCGGTGGTGTTCGCAGGAGGTGGAAAAGCCTTCGACCGACCGCACGTCGATCCGGCACCCTCCACGGCATGACCAAGCCGCCCTTCATCCCGGGACTGGAACTGTCCCGCCACTTCTACTTCGAAGCCGTACGGCCCCTGCTGGACGAGGTCGTCCCCGGAGTCGCGCACTCCGCGGCCCGGCTGGGCAGTGGCTCGGAAGTCCTCGGATTCGACACCGCCCGCTCCGCCGACCACGAGTGGGGCCCCCGCCTGCAGCTCTTCCTGAACCCGCAAGATGTCACCCGTCATGGCGCGAGGATCACCGCACTGCTCTCCGAACGCCTCCCCAAGACCTTCCGCGGCTACCCGACGCACTTCGCCCCGGCCGGCGAAGCTGGCATTCGGGTCATGGAGACGACCGACGGGCCGGTCCACCACCGAGTCGAAATCACGGATCTGGGCGCCTGGTTCACCGCGCAACTGGGCTTCGACCCGCGCGGGGACGTCACACTGGCGGACTGGCTGGCCACGCCCACCCAACTGCTGGCCGAGGTCACCGGTGGCGCGGTCTTCCACGACGGACTCGGCGAGCTCGCGCCGGCGCGCGCAGCCCTCGACTGGTACCCCCACGATCTCTGGCTCCACCTGCTCGCCTGCCAATGGCAGCGCATCTCCCAGGAGGAGGCCTTCGTCGGCCGTTGCGGCGAAGTGGGCGACGAACTCGGCTCCGCTGTCGTCGCCGGCCGCCTGGTGCGCGATGTGATGCGGCTCTGCCTGCTCATGGACCGCCGCTATCCGCCCTACAGCAAGTGGCTCGGCAGCGCCTTCGCCCGCATTCCCCAGGCGTCCTCCCTCACCCCGGTCCTCACCGCGGCCCTCGCCGCCACCGACTGGCACAGCCGCGAGCACCACCTGACCCGCGCATACGAGGCCATCGCGGTCATGCACAACCAGCTCGGCCTCACCGCCCCCGTCGACCCCGGCACGCGGCCCTACCACAGCAGACCATTCCAAGTGCTGCACGCCGAGCGCTTCACCGGGGCGCTGATCGCCCGCATCACCGACCCGGACATCGGCTCCCTGCCGACGATCGGCGCCGTCGACCAGTTCATCGACAGCACCGACGTCCTCAGCCACCCCGAACTGACTCGCGCCACCACCCACGCGACGGTGGCCGAAGGGACAAGCTGAGTTCTGGCAACACCTGGGGTCTTGCAGTGGGAGCATCGAAGCGCTCTGTGGGATGAGGCTGCGATGACACCGTCGATTTCCAAGGTCGACCTGCACGCGACGATCCGCCGTGATGCCCGGACCGGGATGCCGTACGGGGCCTTGATACGTGAGCACGGAGTCGATTCCGCACGGTCCACGCCGTCACGGCGCAGCGCCACACCGAACGAGCGGACCTTCGACCGGCTGGTGGTGGCCGAGGTGACGGCCGAGTTGAGCAGAGACCTTCCCGACAGGAGTGCATCGATGCCCCGAGAAGTCATCTCCACCCCCGACGCGCCGGAGTTCCCCAGCTACAGCCAGGCGGTCAAGGTCGGCAACACGATCTACGTTGCCGGAACAGTCGGCGTCGACGTGACGACCGGTGAGCTTGCAGGGCCCACGATCCAGGAGCAGACCCGCCGGTCGTTGCTCAACTGCCAAGCGATCCTGCGCGCCGGCGGCGCCGAGCTGAGTGACGCGGTAATGGTCCACACCCTGCTCATGCGACCCGAAGACGCCGATGGCGTCATCGAGGTCTTCGACGAGTTCTTCCCCGACGTGCGACCGCCGCGTTGCGTCAGCAGGCTCGGCGTCGACCGGCCGGGGATCCTGGTGTCCATCGCCATGACAGCCGTCACAGACTGAGCCGTTGCCGCCCGCCTGCTTCTTCGGGGCGGTGTGGGTGACGCAGGCCGTTCCGACCCAGGCGGCAGGTGCACAGAGCAGAGCCGAGTCGGTCCGTCGGGGGCCGTACTACGTGTGTACCGCTCCCGCTCTCCTGAGGAGATCGGCAGTTTCGGGGTGAGGGCCGAGGTCCGCCCAGTGGAGGGGGGAGCGGCCTGTGCCGTGGTCTTCGTGGAGGTTCGGATCGGCGCCGTGCGTCAGCAGTTCGCGCACTGTCTCGGTGTGCCCCCAGCAGGCGGCTGCGCACAACGGCGTGCCGTCCGAGCCGAGTCCGCTGCTCTCGACGTCAGGGGAGGCTCCGGCCACCAGGAGCAGGCGGGCGATCTCTGCTTCTCCCTGCACGGATGCCACGTACAGCGGGGTGGTGCCCTCGCTGTCGCCTCGCTCCGGGTCGGCTCCGGCCCGCAGCGCTGCCTTCACGCGGGCGGCGTCACCCGCCAGAATTGCTGCGAAGAGTTGGCGGGAGAGCTTCTTCCGCTGCCGCTGATTCATAGGGGCCGAGGCTAACGACCGGGCGCGCCACGGGGCCAGCCATATCTGCTCCACGGAGGGGGATGAAGGCGGGGATGGGGCTGTCGACGCGGTTCACGGAGTTGCTCGGTGTGCGGCACCCGATCGCGCTGGCGCCGATGGGCGGATCGGCCGGCGGCGCGCTGGCGGCGGCCGTCTCTCGTAGCGGCGGGCTCGGCATGCTGGGCTCCGCGAACGGGGACCCGGAGTGGCTGGCCCGCGAGCTGCCGCTCATCGCGGAGGCCGCCGGGAGGCCGTGGGGCATCGGCTTCCTGACCTGGCAGATCGACGCCGACGCGATCGAGCGGGCGCTCGAACACCGGCCCGGGGCAGTGATGTTGTCCTTCGGGGACCCGAGCCCGTTCGCTGAGCGCGTCCGCGCGGCGGGCACGGTGCTGATCATCCAGGCGACCGACCTCGAAGAGGCGAGGCGGGCGGTCGACCTGGGCGCCGATGTCATCGTGGCGCAAGGCACCGAAAGCGGTGGGCATGGGGCCCGACAGGGGCGTTCCACCCTGCCGTTCGTGCCGGTCGTGGTGGATCTGCGGCACCCGTGCCGGTACTGGCGGCCGGCGGGATCGCCGACGGCCGCGGGGTGGCGGCGGCCCTGGCGCTGGGCGCCGCGGGAGCGCTGGTCGGTACACGCTTCCAAGCCACGACCGAGGCCCTGGTGGACCCCTCGACCGCCCAGGCGATCGTCGAGGGACATGGCGAGGACACCGAGCGCAGCAGGGTGCTCGACATCGCCCGAGGCTCCCGGTGGCCGTCGAAGTACACCGCCCGCACACTGGGCCACCGTTACCTGGACCAGTGGCGGGACAGGGAAGCCGAACTCGCCGCGGACCCCAGGGCCGGAGAGGCCTACCAACACGATGTGGCGCGGGGAGAAATCCCCCCGCTGCCGATGTGGGCGGGCGAGGCGATCGACCTCATCACCGACCTGCCATCCGCAGCCGACCTCGTCGCCACCCTGGCCGCGCAGGCCGAAGACGCACTCGACCGCGCCGGAAGACGCTGACGGCCGCCTGCGTCACTGCTTCGCGCCGGAGCTGATGAGTTGAGCACGTCACCGATCCCAAGCGGGAGTGGACGGCACGTACGTCCGCAGCCACGTCAACTGCAAGGCTCCAGAAGCCCGTTCGGCACACGAAAATCCCTGCGCCCGCAGCAGCCCTCCGTCGTACGCTGACGCCCGCTGTCTGCCGAGGGAGGACGTATGGAGATCCGGAGCCTGACCCGGACCGAAGCCGAGCGCCGGGGCGCGCTGTTGAAGGTCGAGCGGTACGACGTGGACGTCGACCTCACCGGTCTGGCCGACGGGCCGGAGGTCCGATGTGTCTCCACCGTGACGTTCAGTTGTCGCGAGCCGGGCGCGGAGACCTTCGTGGACTGTGCGGCAGAGGTGCGGAGCGCCACCCTGAACGGCGAATCCCTGACCCCCACCGGGGACGGCCGGGTAGCCCTGCCCGCGCTCGCCGGGCACAACGTTCTGCGCGTGGAGAGCGTCCAGGCCGACACGACCACGGGCCAGGGCCTACACAGGGCGGTCGACCCCGCGGACGGCGAGGTCTACGTGTGGATGAGCTTCGAACCGGACGAGGCCCGCTTCGTCTGGGCGTGCTTCGACCAACCCGACCTCAAGGCACCGCACGCCTTCACCGTCACGGCGCCGCCCGCGTGGACCGTCACCAGCAACTCCGGCGACCCGCGCATCGAGGAACTTGAGTCGGCCCGCCGCTGGACCTTCCCGGACACCCCGCCGCTGTCGACGTACAACACCGTCATCAACGCGGGCCCCTTCCACGAGATCCGCCGCGAGGTCGACGGGCACGACCTGGGCCTTTTCGCCCGCCGCTCCCTCGCTCCGATTCTTGAGCGCGACGCGGACGAGCTCTTCACCCTCACCCGACAGGGGCTCGCCTTCTTCGGCGAGGTCTTCGCGATGCCGTTCCCGCAGCGCAAGTACGACCAGGTGTTCGTGCCCGAATTCGGCGGCGCGATGGAGAACTACGGCTGTGTGACCTGGTCGGACGCGTTCCTGCGGCGGGCCGCGCCGACGCCCGCCGAGAGCGAGCTGCTCGCGAAGGTGCTGCTGCACGAGATGGCGCACATGTGGTTCGGCAACATCGTCACCATGCGGTGGTGGGACGACCTCTGGCTCAACGAGGCGTTCGCGGAGTTCGCCTGCCACTGGGCCGCCGAGCGCGCCACCCGCTACACCGACGCGTGGGCGAGCCATCTGGCGGGCGGCAAGCTCAGGGCGTACCTCTCCGACCAGGGACCCGTCTCGCACCCGATCCACCAGCCCATCCACGACGTCGCCCAGGCCGCGTCGATCTTCGACAGCATCACCTACCCCAAGGGCGCCTCGGTTCTCCAGCAGCTCATGACCTATGTCGGAGAAGATCGCTTCAGGGTCGGCATGACCGCCTACTTCGCCCGTCACGCGTGGGGCAGCGCCACGCTCCAGGACCTGATCGACGCTCTCTCCGAGGCCAGTGGACGGGACCTGGACACCTGGCGCACGGCCTGGCTGGCGACGGCGGGCACCGACCGCTTCTCACTGGAACGCGACGGCGACACCGTCACGCTGGTGGCCGCCGACACCCCGCGCCCGCAGGTGCTGGCGGTGGGCGCGTACGGCAGGAACGGCGGGAGTGACAGCAACGGCAGGCACAACGACACGAACGGCGAAGTCCTGGAACGCAGGGCGCTGGTGCGTGTCGAGGTCACGCAGACCCGCACTCCGGTCACCGGCCTCCCGACCGGGGCCGACCTCGACGTTCTGCTGATCAACGACGAGGACCTGACCTTCGCCACGACCCGTCCCGACCCCGCGACCAGGGACGCCTTCTTCCGCGCGGCCGCGCAACTGCCCACTGCCATCTCCCGAGGAGTGGCCACGGCGACCGTGTGGGACATGCTGACCACCGGCGAGGCCACGGCGGCGGAAGTTGGACGGTGCATCACCGCTGTCCTCACGGCCGAGACGTCCGACGCCGTGATCGAGCCCTGTCTGACCCTCGCCGCGAACATCGCCGAACTGTGGGCGCCGGAGGGCGAACGTGCCGGTCTGACGGCGATGGTGGCGGAGGCCTGTCTGAGCCTTGCGATGGACTCCGGTCGACGCCAGGTCGCCCTTCGCGGGCTGGCCCGCACCGCGACGAAACCGGACGACCTGGCCCGGCTCCGCGAACAGGCCGGCGACGACGTGGACCTGCTCTGGCGAGCGCTGGTCCGTGAGGCGGAACTCGGCGGGGACGTCTCGTCGGAGAGCGCCCTCCTGCTGGAACGCGACCCGGACCCCGAGGCTTGGGTCCGCGCTCTCACCGTTCGGGCCGCCCTGCCGGACCCCGCCGCGAAGGCGGAGGTCTGGCAGAAGCTGGCAGTGGACCGTGCGGTGCCCGTCAATGCGGTCGGCCAGGTGGCGGCGGCGTTCTGGCGCCCCGACCAGGATGCCCTGCTGACGCCCTACACCCAGCACTACCTGGACTCGATCCCGCACCTGCACCGAGGCGGAATGATCCCGGCGATGGTCTTCGCGGGCCAGCTCTTCCCACCGCACGCCATCGACCCCACGTACATCGAGGAGGCTCAGAAGGCGTCCCGGGACGCGGCCCCGGTGGTCCGCAACACCGTCCTGGAACGCTCTGACGCGGTACGGCGAATGCTCCACTCCCGGGGCACCCCGACGGACCGGGTGAGCGGGTGACCGAGTGGTGGGTGCCCCGGGTGACCCGGGTGAGTGGGTGAGTGGGGTGAGCAGGTGACCGGGTGACTGGGTCAGCCGAGCTTGAGCAGTAGTTCGGAGAGTTCGACCGGCATCGTGACCATGCAGTCGTGGCCCGTCGCCAGCTCCCACACCTGTGCCGGCGCGCCGTTGGGCTGTACCGCGGGGACGGGGCGTCGGTCGAAGCCGTCCGGCTTGCCGACAGTGCAGTGGATGTGGGTCCGCGGGATCGCGTTCACGGCCGGGTTGTCGAGCCGGACCGGTTGTTGGAGGCAGCGCACCGGCTGGTCCGACAGCATGGTCCGCAGCCAGGCGACGTCCGTCGGATCCGTGACCCCGAACAGGCCCGAGGGCGGGGGCAGTTCGGGCAGTGGCGGAACCCGCCAGCCACTGGCGGACGCCACGGCGAGGTCGATCAGGGCCTGGGTCACGGGCAGGACGTCGGCCGCGCTCTCGCCGTCCTCCGGCACCATCGCGTCGAGGTAGACCAGACGCGCGATCCGGTCCGGGACCCGGTTGGCCGCGGACGAGATGACCAGCCCGGCGTAGCTGTGTCCCACCAGGGTCACCTCGGTGAGGTCTTCCTCGACGATCAGCCCGACGATGTCGTCGACATGGGTGTCGAGCCCCACCTCGGGGCCGAGCAGATGCGCCTTGTCGCCGTAGCCGGTCAGCGACGGCGTGAGCACCCGATGCCCGGCCGACGCCAGCAACGGGACCACCCGCTGCCAGCACTCTCCGCTGTGCCAGGCACCGTGTACCAGCAGATACGTCGACATGGTTTCGCTCCTTGCTGTGCTTGCCCGCGCCAGGGGCGGGCGGTGATGTGGGGTCGCCGACCACGCTGTAGTCCTCGCTCCGGCCGAGCCAGGGCCCCCGCGATCCTGGGGGTGACAGGACCAGGCACGAGCGCAACCGCGCGAATTACAGTGGACGGATGACCGACGGACCGAACCTGCTGGGCGACTACGTACGAGCCCGCCGCGAGCTCGTCACTCCCGAACAGGTCGGTATCCCCGCCATGGGGGTACGGCGCGTACCGGGTCTGCGCCGGGAAGAGGTCGCGATGCTCGCCGGTATCAGCGCCGACTACTACCTGCGCCTGGAACAGGGCCGCGACCGCAACCCCTCCGTGCAGGTCCTTGAGTCGCTCGCCCGCGTGTTGCGGCTCGACGACGACGCGACGGCGTATCTGCTGCGCCTCGGCGCCGACAGAACACGACGGCGCCAACGCCGACGCCGGAAGGAAACCGTTCCTCCGGGCATCGCCAAACTCGTCGCCATGCTTCCGCTGCCCGCCACGGTCGAGGGCCGCTACTTCGACGTACTCGCCGCCAACGCCTTGGCGACCGCACTGTCCCCGCGTCTCGTGGTGGGAGCCAACCGGCTGCGGGACGTGTTCCTCGACCCCGCCGAGCAGGCTCTCTATCCGGACTGGGAGAACGCCACCGTGGGCATGGTCGCCGGTTTCCGCGAGTCCGTCGGCACCGACACCGACGACCCCCGATTCATCGAGCTCGTCGGCGAACTCTGTCTCGCCAGCCCTCGATTCAGCCGCCTCTGGGCCCGCCACGACGTAGAGGCGTGCGAAGGCGCACCCAAGCACATGGACCACCCCCAGGTCGGTGGCCTGCGGTTGAACCGGGAGAGGCTCGGCATCGGCGGTGCGGCAGGGCAGATGCTCGTCGTCTACCACCCGGACCCCGGCACCGACAACGCCGACAAACTGGCGCTGCTCGCCTCCGCCGTACAGATGTCTGTCCGGACGTGACGAGCCGCTAGACGGTTGCCAGTGCCTCCGTAGGGGTGAGCCGGGCCGCTCGGACCGAGGGGTAGACGCCGGCCATCACCCCGATCACCACGGCACCTCCCACCCCGCTCAGCACGGCCGCCGCGGGGACGACCGGAGGCCAGTCGTGCCAGGACGCGTAGCCGATCGTGGCCAGGACGCCGATGACCGTGCCCGCCAGTCCGCCCAGCGTGGACAGGACGACCGACTCCGTCAGGAACTGGCCGCGGATCTGGCCCCGGCTCGCACCCAGCGCACGGCGCAGCCCGATCTCCCGGCGCCGCTCCAGCACCGACACGACCATCGTGTTGGCCACCCCGATCCCGCCCACCAGCAGCGCGACTCCCGCCAGGCCCAGGAACAGTGCCGAGAACGTGGACTGGGTGGCGCGTTTGGCGGCCAGCGCGTCGGACGGCTTGCTGATCTGGACCATGCCGGGCAGTTGTGGATTGAGCGTGGCGGGGAGAACGTCCCGGACGGCCTCGACCTGGGACTCCCGCGCTTTGACATAGATCACCGTGGGATGGCCGTCGAACTTCAGCGTGCTGCGGGCCGTCTGCCAGTCGACGAACACCGCCCGGTCCAGATCGGGCGAGAGCGGCGTCTGCCGCAGGATGCCGATGACGGTGAACCAGTGCCCGCCGACGAAGATCTGCGGATCCCCCGTCACCTGGGGGATGCCGAGCCGGGACGCTGCCACCGAGCCCAGCACCACGGTCGGCAGCCCCTCGGTCGACGAGCTGAGGAACCGGCCCGTCAGCATCCGGCCGTTGACGGCCTTCAGCAGCCCCGGCCGGGTGGCGAGCACGCTGATGCCGGAGAAGTCGCCGGGGTCGACGCGGTCCGAACGGTGTACGCCGGCATGGGTGTTGGCGACCACCCCGACCGTGGTGACGGGGCCGATGCGGCGGGCCATCGCGGGGGACTCCTCGGGCAGCAGTACCGGCGGATCCTGGTCGGGGATCGGCTGCGCCCTCAGCATGTCGGTGCCAAGTGCCGAGAGTTCCGCCATCAGGGCTCGCTGGCTCGACGCCGGGATGCCGGTCACGACGATCAGCGTCGCGATCCCGATGGAGATGCCCAGGGCGGACAGGGCGGCCCGCACCTTGCGGGTACGGATTCCGAGCAGCCCGAGACCGAGCAGATCGACCGGGGCGAGCCGGACGGGTCGGGGTCTCTTGCGGCGATGGGCCGGTGCGACTTCGGTTCCTGTCATGCGGGAGCCTTCCGTACCTTCTGGGTGTCCGCGACGATCCGTCCGTCGCGGAGCTCCACCGTGCGGGGCAGCCGGGACGCGATGTCGCGGTCATGGGTGATGACCGCGATGGTCGTACCGTCGTCGTTGAGGGTGCTGAGCAGATCGAGGACGGCGGTACCGTTCGCGGTGTCCAGGGCGCCGGTCGGCTCGTCCGCCAGGACCAGCATCGGTTCATGGACGAGGGCCCGGGCGATCGCCACGCGTTGTCGTTCGCCACCGGACAGTTGCTGGGGGAGATGGCCTGAGCGGTGATCGAGTCCCACCCTCGCCAGCGCCTCCAGGGCGCGCGGCTTGCGCGAACGGCGGGGGACACCCGCGTACAGCAGTCCGGTCGCCACGTTCTCCCAGGCGCTCAGTCCGTCGGTGAGATGGAACTGCTGGAACACGAAACCGAGTTGGCGACCGCGGAGCGCCGACAGCTCCCGGTCGGAGAGGCTCATGACATCCTCGCCGCCGATCTCCACGGTTCCGGAGGTCGGCCGGTCCAAAGTGCCCATGATGTGCAGCAGAGTGGACTTCCCGGATCCCGACGGGCCCACGATGGCTAGGAGTTCGCCCTCTTCGATCGTCAACGACACGTCGTCCAGGGCCCTGACCCCGCCTCCGTACGCCATGCCGACCCCGCGGACGCTGAGTACAGGCGTCATGAGGCGGTCACCACGCGCTGTCCTTCCGAGACGCCCGGCCCGCTGACTTCGACCCGGCCCTTGGCGAACAGGCCCGTCCTCACGGGCAGGAGCCGGCCGTCCGGCCGTTGCAGGGCGTAGCCGCCCTCGCTCAGCGCCAGCAGTGCGCCGACCGGCACCACGAGGACGCCCTTCCTGGTGGCCGAGGTGAAGCCGACCCGGACGGACGCGGAGTCCACATCGCGTACGGGTTCGGCGTCGGCGTCGTCGAGGCCCACGGTCACCGTGAGTTGGGGCTCGCCGCCTGCGTTCTGGTCCTTGTCCGCAGACTGCGCGTCGCTGCTCAGCGAGGTGACGTGTCCCCGGACGGTGCCGTTGTCAGGCAGGGTCACGGTCACTGTGTTGCCCTTGCGGATGGTGCCGGTCGCGTTCGCCTCCAGGGGGACGGTGACCTGCTTGACGGTGGAGGTGACCGACAGCAGGTCGCCGCCGGCCGTGTCACCGGGCTCCGCCAGCAGACCGCCGACGCGTACGGCACCGGAGAGCACGACCGCGTCCCCCGGCCCCAGCTCACCGGTGGCCGCCGCGCCGGTACGGGACTGCCAGCGCTTGAGCGCGGCGATCACGCCCGACGTCAACACGCCGTCCCCGCGGCGGACTTGGACCGGAGCGGGGGAGGGGGATTCCGCCCCGGCGGATGTGGATGCGGATGCGGATGCGGATCCGGTCGGCCGAGCCGAGGGCGCGACGTCCTGGCCGGACTCGTCCGAAGTCACCTCGGCAGACGCAGCCTCTCCCTCGGTGTCGCCGTCCCCGTCCGGAGTCGGCGTCGCGGCCGGACGGACCCGCACCCAGCTGCCGACCTCCGGCTGCCCTCCGAAGTCGTATCCGAGCTGCCTGAGGTTGTCGACGAGGACCTTCACATCGCGCCCGACCGTGCCCTCGTCCCGCAGGGTGCGGTACAGCGGGGTCGATCCGTACAGCAGCGGTACGGGGCTGTCGTTCACCCGGAACAGCTGCCCGCCCCGGGTGATCTCCGCCCCGATCCGCGGCAGCCAGGTGACCAGGCCGTCCTTGCCGCCCCGCACCACCCGGCTCCGGCCGTGACCGAGGGTCCCGGCGAGTGTCCTGGTGTCGGACAGATCGGCGCGCTCCACCACCGTGGTCGCCACGTGCACGCCCTCGTCGGCGGAGGCCTGCGGCTCCTGTCCGTGCCGACCGGTCCAGACGACCGCTCCCGCCGTGACGGCGAGTACCACCGAGGCTCCGCCCACCGTCAGCAGGAGGCGCCGCCGGGGCCGGGTGGCCGCCTCACGGGTAGCCGCCTCACTTCTTCGCACTGAACGCTTCGTTCTGGCAGTCCGCCTCGATCTGGTTGGCCTGCGCCGAACCCGGAGTCACCGGGCCCTGCTCGTCGGCCCAGGTCCATCCGGCCCCGTCGGGGAGGGCGTCCACCTTCAGTCCCTTGTCGTTCATGCAGCGCACCCAGGCGCGGAAGTCGTCCTCGTACTCCGGGTTCTTCTTCGGGTCCAGCTCGGGGGGCGTGATGGGGTGCTTCGCCTCGCAGGCCTTGAACTCCTTCGGGTACTCGTCCGCTCCGGCCGCCGGGTACACGTTTCCCGGGATGCCCTTGTCACCCGTGGGCACACCTTGGTTCTTCAGGCAGACGCCCCAGCCCTGGTAGATCCGGTCCTTTTCCTCATCGCTCATGTCCATCCGCAACTGCACGCCCTTCTCCGTGCCGGACGGGCTCGCCGAGGCGTTCGCACCACCCTTCGCCGCCGGGCTGGTCACCGAGGCCACCTGATCGTCCTTGGCCGTGTCGTCCGATCCACCGCCGGGCGATCCACCGCAGGCGGACAGCGCGGCCAGGGACAGGACAGCGGCAACGACCGCCCCCGTACCGGTGAAGTGAGTGGTTTTCGTCATCCCCGTACGCTCACGAAGACATTTGAAGAAGTTGTCAGGCCGGTATGAGAGACCTGTTGAGCCCCGTAGGGTCCGCAGCATGTGCGCACATGTTCTGGTCGCGGAGGACGATCCGAAGCACGCCGAGGTCGTGCGGCGGTATCTGCGGCGGGAGGGCCATTCGGTGGTCGTCGTTCACGACGGCCACGCCGCGATCGAGGAGATCCGCCGCAACCGCCCCGAGGTGCTGATCCTCGATGTGATGCTGCCCCTCGTGGACGGCCTGGACGTGTGCCGTACGGTCCGGTGCGAGGCCGAGGACGTGGCGGTACTGATGCTCACGGCGCGCTCCGCGGAGGAGGATCTGCTGCGCGGGCTCGACCACGGCGCCGACGACTACATGACCAAGCCGTACAGCCCGCGCGAACTGATGGCCCGGATCCGCGCCCTCCTCAGACGCACCGGCCGGTCCGCCTCGGCCGTGGAGGAGGAGTCCGTTCTGCGGGTCGGCGACCTGGTCGTCGACCCCGTACGCCATGTGGTCGAGGCCGACGGCCGTGAAGTGGAGTGCACACCGGGCGAGTTCGTGATCCTGCAGGCGCTGGCAGCCCACCCGGAGCGGGTCTTCAGCCGTCGTCAACTCCTCGCCCGGACACGGGGGTTCGACCGCTACATCACGGAACGCACCGTGGACGTCCATGTGATGAACCTGCGCAGGAAGATCGAGCCGGATCCGCGCGAACCGGTCCGCCTGCTGACCGTGTACGGCGTCGGCTACAAGCTCACCGACGGCAGCAGGCCCGCCGGTGGCGACGAGGCGACCGATGACACCGAGCTCACCGACGGCCGTGCCGCGCTCTGACGGCGGGGGCGCGGACGGGGGTGAGCGGGTTCCGCCGCATCGCAGCCTCCTGGTACGGCTGCTCGCCACGTCCGTACTGATCGCCGTCTGCGCGATCGCGGCCACCGCGTGGCTCACCGTACGCACCACCACCGGCGCGATTCGCCAGGAGCAGGGCCGCATCCTGGCCGACGACACCCAGCTCTACGACGCTCTGGTGGGCCGCGCGGCCACCCATCGGGACTGGTCCCAAGTGGACCGTCTGGTGGAGGAGTTGGCATCGCGCACCGGACGGCGGATCGCCCTGACGACCCGGGACCGCCGGACGATAGCCGACTCGGACCCGAAAGCGCCGCTGCCCGACCGGGTGTCCGCGGTCGTCGACCCGCTGCGCGTCGCACCGGCCGGGAGCACGGACGCCGACCACATCGATCCGCGTGTCGTCGGTCCCTATCGGCTCACCGCCGACGGGCGCGCGAAACTGCGCAGCACCGCCGACCGGATCCAGGCCTGTCTGAAGCGATACCGAGCACCCGCGACGCGCACGGACCAGCCAAGCGGCCGCCCGGTGTTCCGGATCGGCAACGACGACGCCATCGGATACAAGATCATCGTTCTCTGTCCGATGGTCGAGCTCGACACCCCGACGGAGACTGAGCGGAAGGCCCTCGACCGCCTCAACGCCCTGGTGGCGAAGTGCCTGCGTGACCGGCACGAGCCGCCCGTCGGCGTCGGACTCGACTTCATCGCCACCACCCCCACGGCACAGGACTGCGTGGACGCCGCCCGGCGCGAACAGCTCACCCCGTATGTGGCCCCGCCCGCCCTCCTGTTCATCGGTGACGCCCAGGCGCCCGCCGCGGCGGCCGTCGGACTCGACCTCTCGCCGGCCAACACCACCCGGATCGCCGGGGTGACCGGGCTCGTCCTCGTCCTGACCGTGTGCTCGACGGTGCTGGTCGGGCGTCGACTGGTCCGTCCGCTGCGTGCGCTGACCGCCGCGGCCCGCGGTCCTGGTGACCGGCACGCCCGCGTCCCCGTCACCACCAACGACGAGATCGGCCGGCTGGCCGCGGCCTTCAACGACCTCTCCGCGCGGCGCGAGCGCGCCGAGGAACAGCGCAGGGCGATGGTCAGCGACATCGCGCATGAGCTGCGCAGCCCGCTCAACAACATCCGGGTCTGGCTGGAGGCCGCGGAGGACGGAGTCGCCGAGCCCGACGACGACTTCACCACCTCGCTCCTGGAGGAGGCGCTGCAACTGCAGCACCTCATCGACGACTTGCAGGACCTCGCCGCCGCCGACGCGGGCGTGCTGCGGCTGCACCGTGAGGATGTCTTCGTACGGGACCTTCTCCAGCAGGTGGCGACAGCGCACCGCGCCGCCGCGGACTCGGCCGGAGTCACCCTCACCGTCCGCGCGGAAGACGATCCGAAGCTGTACGCCGACCCCGTACGCATCCGCCAGATGATCGGCAACCTGGTGTCGAACGCGGTACGCCACACGGCTGCCCGGGGCAGTGTCGAGGTGAGCGCGGTCGGCGCGGAGACCGAGGTGAGGATCGAGGTCAGGGACACCGGCCGTGGCATCGAGCCGGAGGAACTGCCGTATGTCTTCGACCGTTTCTGGCGGGCGGAGAAGTCCCGCAGCCGTTCCACCGGAGGCAGCGGGCTCGGTCTGGCCATCGTCCGCCAGCTCACCCATGCCCACGACGGGACGGTCGCGGTCCACAGCACTCCGGGGGCCGGCACGGTGTTCGGCGTGACGCTGCCTGTCGTACGTACCGACGGGCGGCGGAGCTGATCTCGGGCCACCTCACCCGGAGGCGGTAGGGAAGCCGGGCCCGGGTCAGGAACCGGGCCCGGCTTCGGCTCAGGTCAGCGGCTCCAGGCTGATGTTGCGGAACCGGACCTTGTTCCCGTGGTCCTGCAGCCGGATCGCTCCCGCTGCCGGTGTCTCGGCTCTGCCCGAGGCAGTGGGACCGTCGAGGGCGATGTCGTCGTGCACCTTCTCGCCGTTCCACACGACACTCAGCCGCGCGTCGGCGGTCTTGCGGCCACTGTCGTCGTAGCGGGCGGCGCGGAAGACGATGTCGTACGTCTGCCAGGTCTCCGGCGCCTTGGCCGCGTTCACGTCGGGCGCCTTCTTCAGATAGATGGCCCCGGCCTCATTGGTGTCCAGAGAGGTGTCACCGTAGGAGTCGAGGATCTGGAGTTCGTAGCGGTCCTGGATGAAGATTCCGCTGTTGCCACGGTTCTGTCCCGTGACATCGGGAGGCAGCAGTGGAACGCGGAACTCGACATGCAACTTGAAGTCCTGGTACGCGTCCAGAGTCCGGATGTCACCGCAGCACACCTCCATCGACTGCTCGTCGGAGAGCGGCCACTTCAGCCGTCGCCCGTCCGTGTGCTGCCATGCGGACTGCGAGGCGGCGGTCCCGTCGAAGAGAGCGACCGGCGTGCCGTGCGGGCGAACAGCGATCAGATCGAGGTTGACATGCCCGGTGTCGCCCGCGTCGTAGCTGTACGAGAGGGTGTTCTTTCCGGCGCGCAGCACCACTGGTTCGGACTGCGTGGACCATGAATCCCAGTCACCGGTGGAGGCCAGCTTCACCTGCCGCAGCTTCTTCCCGTTGGCGTACAGGGAGAGCGACTTGGTGCCCTGGAACGGGTTCGGGCCGTTGGAATAGCGCAAGTTGACGTCGTACGTGCCCGCCTTGGGGACTGTCACGTCGAAGGTGGTGGCAACCTTGCCCTCCGTGGCGTATCGGTCGACGAAGCCGCTGCCGGAGTAGCCGACGTGATCGGTGTCGACGCCCGCCCCGCCTGTCAGACGCGCCTCCTCGGCCTCGTACTGGATGGGGGGAGGCGGCTGCTTGCCGGGCATGGCGTTGAGCGTGTACCAGGCCTCGGTGCTCCACAGCGCCTCACCGGACGCCGAGGTGAAGGGACGCGGGGACCGAAGGTGGACGACCCGGTCCGACTTGAGCCCGTCCAGCCGCAGGCGCACGGTACGCCCGTCCTTCGACAGTTCGGCCGAGCGTACGGGCAGCGTCTCTTCGGCGATCTTCGGGCCGCCGTAGTCGGTGGTCGGCGTGTATCGCCACTGTTCGGCGCGGTAGCGCTTGGCCAGTTCCTCGGCCGTCGTCGCGGACACCGGCTGGGTGTACGTCAGGTCGAAGCCGCCCGGTACGGCACGCATCGTCTGGATGTCGAAGGTGTTCCCGCCGTTGGGCGTGAGCTTCTGCAGGCCGAACTTGAGCTTGCCCTCCTGGCCCCAGTTGCCCTCGGCGCCCAGACCGCCGGCGTAGATCGAGCCGTCGGGACCGAGGGTGAGACGGTTGACCCCGGCCTCAAGACCCTGCGTGTAGCGGAAGACGGCGCCCTGGTACTGGCCCTTCACCTTCTCCAGGTACGCGCGCTGCAGGCCGCCGTAGGTCACGTCGCCGATCAGCATCTGACCCGCGAACCTGCCCTTCTTCAAGTACAGCGGTGTGGAGGGCGAGTTCGCGATCTCGTTCTGCGGCAGCCACAGCACCGGACTGGTCGGTGTGGCTGCGTCGAAGGGGCCGGACGGCTCGGTGTAGTGGTTGAAGAAGCGGTCCTGCTTGACGTGGACGAGCTTCGACGAGGGAAGCCAACCGCCCTGGTTGTCCGTGGCGAAGAGTTCACCGTCCGGTCCCCAGCCGATTCCGTTCGGCGTACGAAGTCCGCCGGCGACCGGGCTGATCTTCCCGGTCTTCTTGCTGACCTTGTACGTCGTCCCGCGGCCCGGCGCGGGCTGCGGAACCGTGGTCGCACCACCGAGGTTGATGGAGACGGACAGGTTCACGTAGAAGTGGCCGTCGCGGTAGAGGAGGCCGAAGGCGAACTCGTGGAAGTTCCCGCCGTACGGCCAGGTCGCGACGGTGCGGTACTCGTCGGCCACGTCATCGCGGTTCCGGTCGACGAGCCGGGTCAGCTCGTGCTTCTGCGAGACGTACAGCGAACCGTCGACGTACTTGATGCCCATGGGCTCACGCAGCCCACTTGCCACCTTTTTGAAGGTGACCTTGTCCTTGCTCGTCGGACCGGTGACGTTGTCCAGCAGGTAGACCTCTCCGGCAACGTTGTCGGAGCCGCCCCAGGTGCTGATCGCCAACCGTCCGTCGGGCAGCCAGTCCATGCCGGTGACCTGCGGTTCGAAACCGTCGGGGCGCAGATCGGTCAGTGTCAGGTCCGGCCGTACGGAGGTGAGCGGGAGGCCGTCGCCGGGGGAGTCGCCGCTCGCCTCGCATTCCTTGCGTCCGGGGGCCGTCACCCGGACGACGTCGGCATCCGTGCTCAGTGCTTCGCGGGGCACGATGGTGAAGTCGCTCTCGCCCGGCGGCTTCCAGGCCAGTTGGAGCTGCTGTCCGCCGTCGCGCTCGAAGTGATCGATGCGCAGCGGGTGGGATCCAGCGGTGAGCGTGATCGCGCCGTCCTTGGGCTCAGCGCCGTGGAGTCCGTCGTGGTCGACCACTGTGTCGCCGCCGATGGTCAGCCGGGAGCCGTCGTCACTGGTGAGACGGAACCCGTAGGTGCCGTCGCGCGGCACGATCAGATTGCCGGTCACCTCGGTGACGAAGCGGTCGGAGAAGCCACCGAAGTCGTCGGCCGTGGACCAGTCCACCGTCGCCTTCAACGAGTCGTGGTTGGGGGTCTGTCCGGGCTTGAGGGTGCACAGCTTGCTCAGCGGTGTCTGCACGTCGAACACGCGCATGGTGACGCCGGGCTCCTGTGGCGGGATGTCCGCCGGGGCGGCCGAGGACGCCGGGGCGGCCCAGAGGCCACCGGCCAGAACGGCTCCGGTCAGTAAGGACGTGACAAGTCTTCGGGCACGCAGGAACAGATCGTGGGACAACGGTCCTCCATAAGGCGGGACCGGACCGTGCCGGATTTCGTTCCGGTCTTCATTGACGTGACTGCGTTGCGCCGCCAACCTAGAGGGCTTTCACTTGACATGTCCATACTTTGTCATCTCAGTGTTCAAAGTCTTTGGCGGAGACCCGCGTGACCTGAAGGAATCAGCCACGAGGCAGCGGCCAGGGCCATTACCCCCGGGGTAATCGACCGTGCACCCCTCACTCCAGCAGGATCGAGCACATCGACGGGAACACCCCGCCGGGATTCGACCGCAGCAGCGAGGAGAGTGCGATGTCCGTCAAGTCCGCCGCGACCACGGCGAGTTCGGCCACCACCGCGAGTTCGGTGGCCGAGGCCACTCGGGCCGCCGTGCAGGAGTTCATCGCCGCCCGGGTGGCCGGGGACACCGGGCGGCTCGTCACGCTGTTCGCCGACGAGGTCGACTGGATGCTCGCCGAGAACCCCGCGGTTCCATGGATCCGCCCGCGGTCCACCGCCGCCGAATGCGCCGCCCAGTTCCAGGAGTTGATGGAGCACACCGTGCCCGAGGACGCGCGCGCCTCCGTCGACACCTTCCTCGTGGATGGCACCGACGCCGTCCTGATGGGCCACCTGTCGGGGACCGTACGCGCGACGGGAAAGTCCTTCGAGGGCCCGTTCGCACTGCGCCTCACCGTCGAGGACGGCCGGATCACCCGGCACCACCTCTACGAGAACAGCCTGTCGATCGCCGAGGCCTGTGCTGCGTGAACGTGCGGGAGAACGGGCCGGCCGTCATGTGCGGGGCAAGTTCGTGCACACCTTCCGCCGAATCAACGAGGACGGCCCTCGACCACGATCCTCCGTTCCAGTGGGCGAGGGCCGACCTGGTGCCTGCACCGGCCCGCGGCGGCGGGTCGGTGCCCGATTGGGCGTAGCGCTCGGCCGGGCTCAGCGCTGGGCCGGGCTCAGCGCTTGGCGACGATGACGTGCGCGGCGGTCCGCGTGGGGAGTTCGGCGGCCTCCCCGCCGCCGCTCACCGTCACGCCGCCGGGCGATGACGTCACACTCACGACCGCGCCGGGCCGTACCCCGGCGTGCCGCAGGGTGCGCATCAGCGGGGGGTCGGTCTGGATCAGCTCCCCGATGCGCCGTACGACCGCGTTCGCGCTCGTGCCGTTCGGCCCGGGGGCCAGGTCGTTGAGGCTGACTACGGCCTCGTCGAGGAACGGATCCATGGTGCTCTTCACGCCGAGCTCCTCCAGGCCCGGGATCGGGTTGCCGTAGGGCGACTTGGTCGGGTTCCGGAGCAGCTTCAGGGCGCGGCGTTCGACGGCCTCGCTCATCACGTGCTCCCAGCGGCAGGCCTCGGCGTGCACCTGCTCCCACTCCAGACCGATCACGTCGACGAGCAGACACTCCGCGAGCCGGTGCTTGCGCATCACGCGCGTGGCCAGCCGACGGCCCTTCTCCGTCAGCTCCAAGTGCCGGTCGTCGGCGACGCGCAGGAGACCGTCGCGCGCCATGCGGGCGGTGGTCTGACTGACGGTGGGGCCGCTCTGGTCCAGGCGCTCGGCGATGCGGGCGCGCAGGGGGACGACGCCTTCCTCCTCGAGCTCCAGGACGGTGCGGAGATACATCTCCGTGGTGTCGATGAGTGCGGACATGCTGTTCGTCAGGCGGGAGTCTCGGCACTGGCGGTCAGGACCGCGCGGCCGAGTATGTGGCCCGCCATGGTGAACCCGAGGACGGCCGGCGTGGCGTCGGCCGCGACGCCGATGGACTCGACGGCGAGGGCATGCACCACGACGAAGTAGCGGTGCGGCCCGTGCCCGGCCGGCGGGGCGGCGCCGATGTAGCGGGCCGCGCGGGCGTCGTTGGGCAGCTGGAAGGCGCCCTCGGGCAGGCCCGAGCCGGTGTCGTCGCCGGCGCCCTCGGGCAGCTCGGTGACGGTGGCGGGGATGTCGGCGACCGCCCAGTGCCAGAACCCGGACCCGGTCGGGGCGTCGGGGTCGTAGACGGTGACGGCGTAGCTCCTGGTGCCTTCCGGGGCGCCGCTCCAGGACAGCTGCGGGGAGACGTCCTTCCCGCCGGGCACACCGGACATGCCGGAGAGCTGCTCGGGCAACCAGGCGGCGCCGTCGGTGACGTTGGTGCTCGTAACGGTGAAGGAGGCCGCCTCGGGGAGGCGGGCGAAGGGGTCGTTGGCGCTCATCGCGTCGTTCCTTTCAGGACTTGCTGTGTGGCGATGGAGGTGGAGGCGGAGGTGGCGTTGGTGGTGGGCGGGATGCGGTCGACGGGCGGGCCGCAGCGTCGCGTAGATGGATCGCTGTGGTCTTCCGGCGACGATGAAATCGACGATAACACAGATAATCGATTATCAACGGGATCGTCTACGATGGCGGCATGACCCAGACGGACCACACCTCGACTTCGCCGGGCAAGCAGATGCTCTCCGAGCAGGTCTACGCACACCTGCGGGAGGCGATCATGCGCGGGGAGTACGCCCCCGGTGACGCCCTCAAACCGCAGGACCTTGCCAAGGAGCAGGGGGTGAGTCTGGCCGTGGTGCGCGAGGCGCTCGTGCGGGTGGTCGGGGAGGGGCTTGCCGACCGGCTGCCCAACCGCGGCTTCGTCGTCCCGGCCTTCTCCGACCGGCGCTGGCAGGAGATCACGGAGGCCCGCATCACCATCGAACCGGTCGTGCTGCGCATGTCCGTCGAGCGTGGCGACGTCGACTGGGAGGCCCGCGTACGAGCCGCCCACCACCGTCTGGCGCGTACTCCGGCGTACGTTCCGGAGGAGGGCGAGTACTACAGCAGTGCCTG
This sequence comes from Streptomyces sp. NPDC058697, assembly GCF_042715345.1. Classification (NCBI taxonomy): domain Bacteria; kingdom Bacillati; phylum Actinomycetota; class Actinomycetes; order Kitasatosporales; family Streptomycetaceae; genus Streptomyces; species Streptomyces sp. NPDC058697. The sequence goes on along the minus strand of NZ_JBHXSU010000002.1, from coordinate 654,239 downwards.
GTCCGAGGCCCACCGGGTCTTCCACCGCACCCTGTTGGAGGGGTGCGGCAACCCCGTGCTGCTGGAGACCGTCGACCGGATGTGGACCGCGAGCGAGCTGGCTCGGCGCTGGTCGGCACACCGCAACCCCGACCGGGACGGTGTCGACGAGCACCGCCGACTGGAGGAGGCGGCGCTGGCCCGAGACGCCGACACCGCGGCCGAGGTACTGGTCCTGCACCTCAGCCAGACCGCGGCCGGACTGAACTGACCGGCTCTGCCCGCGTGACTACAGAGCCGGGCGGCCATATCTCGTGAACATCCGCGGGGCGCGGGTGCGGGCATGAGTGTGGGCGTGGCCGATCGGGGTTCTATCGTGGAAGGCGTGAGCTACCGCGAGTTCCGTGCGCCGACCGGGCTGCTGCCCGTGGTCGCTTGTCTGTGGCGCAACGACACGCTCGTGGACGGGACGGAGCGAGTGGTCCCGGACGGCTGCGTGGACCTGGTCTGGCTGGGCGAAGGCGCGCCGATCGTCGTGGGCCCCGACACCGGCCCGGTGCTGTGGGAACCGACCGGCGTGCCGACCTGCGGCGTACGCCTGCGACAGGGTGCGGCCGGCAACGTGCTGGGGCTGCCGGCCTCCGCCGTCCGCGACCTCCAGGTACCTCTCACCGAGGTATGGCCGGAGGCCGGGGCCCTGAGCGAGCAGGTGGCCACGGCCGGTGACACCGCAGAATGCCTCCGCCTGCTTGCCGGAGCCGTTCTCCACCGCCGGGCCACGCCCGATCCGCTCGCCACCGAGGCGGCCCGCCGACTGGCGGATCGCGAGATACGGGTGGCCGATCTCGCCGCCGAACTCGGCGTCGGCGAGAGGCAGCTCCACCGGCGGGTGACCGCCGCGGTCGGGTACGCCCCGAAGACGCTCGCCCGCGTGGCCCGGCTCCGCCGGCTCATCGGAGCCGACGAGACCTCCACGATGCCGCTGGCCGATCAGGCGCTTGCAGCCGGTTATGCCAGTCAGGCCCACATGACGGACGAGGTCCACCGGCTGACGGGAGTCACGCCTGTCCGATTCCTGGAAGACGTCCGGCTGACCGCCGCATAGCGTCGATGGCATGACTACTCGTACGATCCCTGAGACCAGCGGCGAGTCCCGCATCGACTCGGCGCGACAGTTCATGGAAGGCACGGCCCGCGTGCTGGAGCGGCGCCAGCTCGAAGTGTTTCTCGACGGCGCCCCGGTGGAGCCGGTGCTCGACGCGCTGCGGCCCTACCGGAATCCCGACGGCGGCTTCGGCCACGCGCTCGAACCCGATGTGCGCTGCCCGGGCAGCCAGCCCTCCGCGGCCCTCACCGCACTTGGGGTACTGGCGGAGATCGGCGCGACGAACGACCCGATGGTCACCGCGACCGCCGACTGGGTCGCCTCGGTCGCCCGGTCCGACGGCGGTGTCGCACAAGTGTTGCCCTCGGCACTCGGCCACCCGCGCACTCCCTGGATGGAGCCGAACGACGAGTCCAGCTTCCTGACCTTCGCCCTCGCCGGCCGGCTGCACCAGCTGGGGGTCGAGCATCCGTGGCTCGACGCAGCGACGGCCTGGAGCTGGCGTGAGCTCGAATCGCAGAAGGAAGCCGGCGGCTACACCGTGGTGTTCGCCCTGCAGTTCCTCGACGCGGTGCCCGACCCGGACCGCGCCGCCGCCGCGATCGACCGGCTACGGCCGTCGATCCGCCCCGACGGCACCGTCCCCGTCCCGGGCGGCATCGAGGACGAACACATCAAGCCGCTCGAACTCTCTCCACGGCCGGAAACCCCGAGCCGGGCACTCTTCACGCCCGCCCAGATCGATGCCGACCTCGACCGGCTGGAGAGCGAGCAACTGGACGACGGAGGGTGGGACTTCCACTTCCTCCACTGGATGCCGGCACAGAGCACCGAGTGGCGCGGCATCGTCACCCTCGACGCCCTGCACATCCTGCGGGAACACGGTCGGCTCTGAGCAGCTGAGGTGGTGCCGGTCGTGGCCCCGGGCGTCAGGAGAGCGGGTGCCGACGCCGCGCGCGCGGGCCGCTGATGGGCAGTACGTGCGACGCGGTTCGGATCATGGCTGTTGTTCTCTGGTGGGAGCCGGTTTTGCCGTGTAGCGTCACTCTCAGATGTCGTGGTTCGCAGTACCTGCCCGCGCTCCGGCGCGGGCGTTTTGCTGTGCAGTGCCGGACCAGGGCGATCACCTCCGGGGCCGCGCGGTGCGGGTCCGATATTGACTGGAAGGCATCAGCATGGCCAAGGGAACCGTCAAGTGGTTCAACGCCGAAAAGGGCTTCGGCTTCATTGCTCAGGACGGCGGGGGACCGGACGTCTTCGCGCACTACTCCAACATCAACTCCACCGGCTTCCGTGAGCTCCAGGAAGGCCAGGTCGTGACCTTCGACGTCACGCAGGGCCAGAAGGGCCCGCAGGCGGAGAACATCACGCCCGCCTGATAAAGCGGTCGGACCTCGTCGGCCCCCGGAACGCGTGTTCCGGGGGCCGACGCATTCCTGAGATGGTTCCGTACGGTGCGTAAGTCGTCATGGGGGAGAGGCGGTTCGGGCGTGGTGGCATCCAGGGCGGAGACGCGTGCGCAGTTGGCCGGTGCGGCGCGGGCCGCGCTGGGTGGTGGGCGGCGGCTGGAGGCCGCTGAGCGGATCGCGGGCGGCAGCAAGAAGGGCGTGTACCGCCTGGTGATGGACGACTCGACGACCGCGATCGCCTACCTGTGGGACGACGCCGAGAACTACTGGCCGGCGGCCGAGGGCGACGACGACCTCACCGACCCGTTCGCGCCGGGCCTCGGGCTCGACCTGTTCGAGGCCGCGCACACGAGGCTTCACGCGCTCGGCGTCCGCGTCCCGGCGATCCGTCTCGTCGACCGCGACGGCGTCCACTGCCCGGCCGACCTCGCGATCGTCGAGGACCTCCCGGGCGAGAACCTGGAGGACCTGCTCGCGCGCGACCCGAGCGCGGCTGCCCCGGTCATGGCCCGGCTCGGGGAGTCCCTTGAGGCGATGCGGCGACATCGGGCGCCGACGTACGGCAAGGTGGCCGTGGTCGACGGGGGAGGTGCGTCGATCGGGACGTCGTGCGAGTCGGTCGTGCTGGACCGCGCGCTGCGGGACCTCGCCGAGGCGGCGTCGCGTGATCCGCGCATCGCGGGAGCCCGCGACCGGCTGGAGGAACAGCTGCGAGGTCTGGCGGCGGAGGTGAGGCCGCGCACGGAGTACGCGGTCGTGCACGGCGAACTGGGGCCCGACCATGTGCTGGTGGACGAGGCCGGGAACCCCGTGGTGATCGACATCGAGGATTCGATGTACTTCGACGTCGAGTGGGAGCACGTCTTTCTCCGAATCCGCCTGCACGACGCCTACCGACCGCTGGAGGCGGACGGACTGGACGAGGACCGGCTCGCGCTCTACATGCTGGCGCAGCGTCTCTCCCTGACGGCGGGGCCACTGCGACTCCTCGACGGGGACTTCCCCGACCGGGAGTTCATGGCGGACGTCGCCGAGCACAACCTGAACCAGGCACTGGAACTGATCCGCACCTGAACGCCCGCCGCGTCTCGGCTTGTTCCCTCTGCGTCGGTTGCAACCCCAGGAGAAGCCGCCCGAGTTGGTCGGTGAAGGTGCCGATGTGCATCTCGTAGACAACGAGTTCATCCCAGCCCGGTGTGCGGTACTGGGGTCCCATCAGGAACGGGAGAAGACACGTCGGAACAGACCCATGACCTCGTCGGCCCAGCCGATGACCTTCAGGGTCGAGTCCAGGTTCCCGGGCGGTCGGTTGATCAAGGTGTCGTTGCGGATGAGGCGGTCGAAGTCGACGAGCACCGGGCTCTTGCGGGGTGTGCGTCCGTCCGGCCGTAGGAACTGGACGCCCGCCAGCTCCATCACGCTGATCAGTTCCTGGGCGAGGATGCCGTACCCGACCGTCGTGGGGTGGACACCGTCGAGCGAGAACAGGCCGCCGTCGGTACGCCGCTCGTTCTTGCCGGCGAGGAAGTGCGAGTTCGGCGGCGGCGTCAGCGCCTGCAGCGCCGGCGGCAACTCGTACGGCTGCCACCAGGGTGGACGTGCCTCGGGGTCCTCGGCGTACCGGCGAGACGCGAGCCGGTCCAACAATCCGCAGGTCTCCAACAGGTACCAGTCCTTGCCCGCCTGCCGGGCGCTGCGGACCTCCCCGGTGATTGCGTCGTTGTACTCGTCGATGACCTCGTCGATCTGACGCGCCTGGCCACTCGTGATGTGCGGGTCCTGGCCGGGGTCGAAGTTGTTGTCGCTGATCCAGGGGCGGGTGTAGTAGGAGAAGTACCGTGAACCCGGCGCTGCCTTGCCCCGCACGCCGCGCGCGATCGGCGCGATGGTGACGTGCGGGACTGTGCACCAGATGACATGCCGTGCCTTGATCCCGGAGACCTCGGCGGCCACCCGGCGCAGTTCGGCCTTGAAGTGCTGCGCCTGCCAGACAGTGAAGGCCCCTTTGCGGGACAGGTCGTCGTAACCGTCCTCGCTCCAGACCACACTGAGTTCGGTCACGGCCTGCAGGGCATTGTTCGCGCCGAGGAAGACAATCAACGTCTCGATCCCGTGCTCCGAGCCGGTGCCGTCGGTCTCTTCGCCGAGCCGGGCCGCGGAGCCCAGTTGGGTCAGGGCCCCCGCCTCCGGGGGCTGAGTGGGCAGCACCCGAAGGGCGGCGCGCTCGCCGGCGTTCCGGACGACCTGCTTGATCAGATCGTCCTTCGGCGCCTCGATCCGGTCACGGCACTCGTTCGCCGACTTCGACAGCGCGTCGCGCAGATCCCATCCCAAGACCGCGAGGTTGTGCATGATGGCAGTCGTCCGGGGCACCGACAGGCCGGACCCTCGCTCCCAGTGGTCCTCCACCCGGTCCATGAGGGTCCTGGCCCGGAACAGCGCGAGCGGCGTCTCCCACCAGTCCACGGTCCGCCCGTAGCGGGCATGCAGGTCACGCAGGAGCAGCTCGATGTTGAACGGCAGTCCGCCGAAACCCTGGTAGAGGGGATACCTGAACTCTTCGGCGCACCCCATCTCGTACGCGACGATTGCCGGATAGGACAGACCGGTGTTGAAGATCGCTCCGCTCTGGAATCCCTGCGTCAGTGAATCCCCTATCGCCACCAGCCTGTGCTTCGGCACTCCCTGCCAGTCGCTGTTCACCCCGACCCCCACCCTGGGGTCGGTCTCGGGTACCCGCGGCCCCTGAGGGCGTACGGAATCGGCCATGATTCCCCCTGGCCCATCGCGGCGCACCGACTGTGCCCTCGCGGGGCTTCTTCCTGCGTAGCGCGGCCCGGCTCGGAGGGGCACATCCCGGACGAGAGATACGCATAACTCGATGCCCCGCCACATGCCGGACATCCCGTCGTTCTCGGCGGCCTCGTGGTCCCCAGGCGTACTCCCGGACGCTCACCCGCTGCGAAGTCGGGGCAGCGGCCGGGAGACCTCCGCGGTGCCTCACGGCAGGCCGAGGCCTGCGTCCCGGGCCAGGGCTACGGCTTCCGCGCGGGTACGGGCGCGGAGTTTGGCCAGGATGTCGCTGACCCGGTTGCGTATCGTCTTTTCGGAGAGGGAGAGGCGGCGGGCGATGGAGGTGTTGTCCAGGCCGCGGGAGAGCAGGTCGAGGATCTGTCGTTCCCGGTCGGTGAGTTGGGGGAACGGCAGCGTGTCCTGGGCCGCGTGCGGCGAGGCGAAATGGGCGAGTACCCGCTGGGCGATGCGGGGGCCGAAGACGGCTTCGCCGCGTGCGGCGCCCAGGAGGGCCCGGTGGACGTCCGCGCCGTCGGCCTCCTTCAGTAGATAGCCGCAGGCCCCTGCGCGCAGGGCCGCGAAGACCGAGGCGTCGTCCTCGTCCATGGTGAGGACGACGACCGCGATCTCGGGATGGACGCTGGTGATCTGCGCGGTCGCCTCGAGACCGCCGACTCCGGGCATGCGCAGGTCCATGAGCACGATGTCCGGCAGCAGCCGTGCGGTGGCGGCGATGGCTTGGGCTCCGTCGGAGGCCTCCCCGATGACGGTGACGCCGGGCAGGTCGCCCAGTACGGTCGTCATCCCGGCCCGGAAGATCGGGTGGTCGTCGACGACGAGGACGGTCACCGACTGCGGTTGGCTCATCTCGCCCTCTCCTGCATCGGCGTCCCACGGGGGCGCTCGCGGGTCGGTCAGGCAGTGGCATGTGTCTCCTCTTGGCGAAGCGGCATCCTGGCCTGCACCGAGGTGCCGCCGCCCGGGGCCGGGGTGATCGCCAGCCGGCCACCGACCTCCGCCGCGCGTTCGCCCATGCTGCGCAGACCCACGCCCGCACGGTGGCGGGGCGGGATGCCGCAGCCGTTGTCCTCGACGGTCAGTACGAGAACTCCGGCGGTGATGTGGGCGGTGAGGCTGAGACGGCCCGATGCGCTGTGCTTGAGGGCGTTGCCCACCGCTTCGGCCGCGATTGCGTACGCCGCCACCTCGACGGAGGCGGGGAGTTCGGAGCAGGCAGCGGTGACCGAGCAGCGGCAGGTGGGAACGTCGTAGCCGGCGAGCAGTTCACGTAACGCGCCTGCGAGGCCGAGCTGGTCGAGCACGGCGGGGCGCAGGCCGTTCACGACGGTGCGCAGATCGCCGACTGTCGTGCGCAGCCGGTCCCGTACCACCCTGATGTCGTCCGCGAGCCCGGGGTCGGTGGCCCTGCGGGCCAGGGAGTCCAGCTGGTGGGCGGTACCGGCGAGGGAGGGGCCGATGCCGTCGTGCAGGTCGGCGCGGAGCCGGCGGCGTTCCTCCTCCCGGACGGCGACGATGTGGGCCCGGCTGCGGGCCACGTCCTCGACGAGCCCCGCCGCGTACGCGAGGGTCGCGGCCCGCGCCGCGACCTCCTCGGCCGCGGCCCGCTGCTGCGCGGTCCAGGGCTCGGCCGCACGCCGTCGGCCCAGGTGGAGTTCGCCGACCCGGCGGCCGAGCGCCAGGCAGGGCACGGTCCGCCAGCCCGCACCGGGAACGGGTATGCCGGAGGTCGCCGTCACGGCCGGTCCGGTGAATGCCGCGTACGGCAGGCGCAAAGCGCGGCGGAGCTCGTCGACCAGGAGTCGCATGGCCTCGGCCGGTTCCGAGGCGGGGGCGAGGTGGCGGCCGACGCGGGCCATCACCGCGTACGGATCGTGGCGGTGTCCGAACAGCAGCCGGTCCACGGCCGATTGGACCGCCCCGCGCCCGGCCGCCGCAAGAAGCGCGGCCGCGGCGATCGCGGCCGTGCCGCCGAGCGAACCGGGCGCGAGGGTTCCCACGCCCGCGACGACGGCCAGATAGACGCCGAGGACCAGTCCGCTCAGCAAGGTGAAGACGATGGCCCGGCCGAGTACCACCTCGACGTCGTAGAGGCGGTGGCGCAGCATCGCCACGGCGATACCCGCCGGCGGGCCGAGCAGCCCGGCCGTCATCAGCAGGTCGGTCAGCAGCTCGGGGAGTTGCCCGGTGGTGAAGCCCCCCGCGGTGAGCGCGAGGGTCATCAGGAGACCGCCGAGCATCAGCCACTGCAGCTGGGAGCGCTCCACGCCGCGTGCCGCCCGGGTGCGTAACACAATGAAGAAGCAGGCCGCGGCGGTGCCGGCGGCCATGCACGTACCGGAGGACACGTACATGACAGCGTGCAGCCACTCCGCGCCCCGCACAGCCAGCGGGTTGGCCAGGGCGGGCACCGGGTCGGTGCCACTCGGACGCAGCATCGCGGCGAGGGTGCCGGTCGTGGCGACGGCGATGACGGTCCACGCGAGCACCCGGCGCGGACGGGTGCCGAGCCGTCCGTACGGAAAGAACAGCGGCACCAGAGGGGTCGCGAAGAAGTAGCAGACGAACCCCCAGCAGCCCAGCCAGGCCCCGAACTGCCAGCCGGGCAGGGAGTGTTCAGCGACCAGCTGTGAATACGCCGCGTAATAGGTGAGCAGGTGGTACGGGCCGATCAGCGCGGGCGCCATCATCAGCCAGACCAGCCGATTGCGCGGCTGGACGCGGGCCACCGCCGCGCCGAGCAGCGGCCACACCGTGCCCAGCACCAGATCGCTCCAGAACAGTTCGCTGAGCTCGACCTGCCGGGACAGCGCCGCGTGCACCGGCACGGCGGCAACGCAGCTCACGGCGCCGACTCCCGCGACGGCGTACGCGGCACGGCGCAGCGCGCGGTCCCGTCGGTTTCCTCGGTCCCCCCGGCCCATGGGGACATGGTGGCGTACGGATATCCCGGGCGAAAGGGACTGGTGTCCCTGTTGCCCGGGACGCCGCCGCGTGGACAGTGCTGCTCAACCGTTCACATCCAGGGGAGCTGAGGGTCATGGCAGCAGTGGATCCGGGAGCAGTAGCCGGCGCGGTTCGGTCCGGCGGCGGCAACGGGCGGGCCAAGTGGCCGCTCTATGGGGTCGCGGCAGGCCTGCTCGGTGTCGTTGCCACGTTCGTCGCCGATCCGCGGAGCGGCGTCGTGGAGACGGAACGCGTCGACGCGTCCATCCTGGACGAGGTCTCTCGCGGTACCGCCCACCTGGGCCTGGTGGCGGGGTTCCTCACCGTCGCCCTCCTGCTCGTACTGGCAGCGGCCTGGCGGCGGCAGGTGGAACCGCGGGTGCCGGGCAGTACGGCGGCGCATGTGGTGAGCGGCGCGCTGACGGCCTCGGCGGCCGGGCTGACGTACGGATACGGCTGGAAGGGAGCGCTGGCCATCTATCTGCCGGCGGGGATGAACGAGAAGTCCTTCGGCGACGACGGCCTGTTCGTGTACTTCATGCTCAATGACTTCGGGGGATACATCGGCTGGCTGGGCGTGATCGTGGCGGCCGGGGCGATCGCCTGGATGGCTCTGCGCGAACGCACGGTATCGCGCTGGATCGGCGTGCTGAGCCTGCTGCCGGTGCTGGCCGTGACCGTCTTCGCGGGGGCGACCGGACTCCCCGGCTTCCAGGGCGTGGTCGGGCCGGTGTGGCTGCTGATCGCGTTCGCCGGACTCGCGGCCGGACGCAGCACGATCGTCCGCTGAGCGTCCTGCTTCGGAAGTGAGCGTCCTGCTTCGGACGGGCCGTGCAGCGGTTCGGACGCGAAGCCACCCACCAGCCAACCGGTGAAGCGCCGGATGGCCACCACACGAAGGACACCACTATGCCCACCGCACGACTGCTGACCCTCACCTGCAACGCCACCGAGGACTGGACGGGGGACGACGAGGTGCTCGTCAAGGTCTTCGGCACCCGCTACGGCGAGGCCAACCGCCCCATGAACAACCATCAGAACGTCAACGCCTCCCAGGCCGGCACCGGGCAGAAGTCGGCGGAGTTCAACGCCGACGAGGCCAGCTACACCCTCGTCTACGAAGTGGTGGCCTGACCGACCACCCGACCAGCCAGAAAGGAGCACATGAGCATGGCCAATGCAACGGAGCACGACAACTGGCCCGTGGTGTCCCTCGAACTCGCCAAGCGGGTCCCGCTGAACGCCGGCGCGGGAGACGGCCCCCTCCTCACTACCCCGACACCCCTTTTCGCCGTGGCGAACAGCATCGACATGGCGCCGGTCGGCGCCGGTGCTCCCGGCGTGACGGTGCGGACATTCTGGTGGGGCTTCCACCTGCAGATCGACCACGACACACTGCGGCAGATCCTCGACGCAGCGGACACGGTCAACGAACTGGTGGTCACCGTCGGCGGCACCATTCCCAGCCCCGTACAGCCGTGGATCCTGCTCATCGGCCTGTTCGTCGCTGGTACGCACGAGGCGCTGCGCGGCATCGACCGAGGCCAGGGCATCTACATCAGCATGAGCTGGTTCGCTCCGGGCGTCTTCGTGCCCACCTCGGTCTGAACAAACAAGCCACCCCGGGACGCTACGGCCTTTCAACGACAACAAGGAGAAACGATGCCTGATCCGGGTAGCGAGCTGTCCTCGCTGAATTTCGAAAGTCTCATCGGGGGTCCGATGGTGGCCGCCGTACACGCACAGGTGCAGTCCGCGCTGGCGACGGTGAACTTCGTCAAGCAGGTGGGATTCCGCCAACCGCCGGCGGGCGCCGGGACCCCGGGCGACACGACGACCGGCGACCCCGCGACCGTGACCTTCAGCTACAAGAAGCAGGTGGCCACGGCGGACGGCAGCGGTGTGGAGGAGAAACCCGCCTCGCTGACCGTGCCGCTGCTGTCCATCCTGCCCATTCCGTATCTGCGGATCGACGAGGTGAACATCGACTTCCTCGCGAAGATCGACTCCGTGCAGTTCCGGCAGGTGGACGAGCAGATCAAGGTGGGCGTCGACGCCGACGCCGAGGCGTCCTGGGGATGGGGGTCGGCCCGTATCAAGGCGAGCTTCGCCTATCAGCGCGACACCAAGGAAGGAAGCAAGGACACCCGTTCGTATTCCATGGGGGTCAAGGCCCGCGCCGTTCAGGAGGAGTTGCCCGGAGGCATGGCGAAAGTGCTCGGCATCCTGGAGTCGATGATCCAGGAGAAGATCACGGAATGACCCGCCTGTCGGAATTCGTCGGAGGGCTCGGAGCCGGCCTGGTGCGTGGAAGGGCCCACAGCGATCTCGCCTCCGTGGAAGTCGCCCGTACGTACGCGGCCGAACCGCTCCTGCGTGAGGCGCGGGTGCCCCGTATGACACTGCCCGAGGTCACGATCGAGGTGAAGTGCGCGATCGTGGACGTCGGCGCGGACGACGTGGAGATCCGCGTGACCCCCAGAGAACTCATGGACGTTCCCGCCGCACATCTGTCGACGATCGTCCTGAAGTGGAACGGAGAGGACATCGATCCTGTCCCTCCGAATGAAGGGCCGAGCTGAAGGGCGGTCGACTCGCACCCGCCGAGGCGACCAGCACGCCGGAGCTGCCCGGAGAGCTGCACCCTTGGCGGGTGGTCCACGAGGAGGATCAACTGGCGTCCAGCCTCTCGTCAACAGGAGGCTGGTACACCGACTTTCACACCTCGCGCGAGACGTTCGTGGTCTTTGCCGGCAAGGTCTTCCGCTACCCACGCGGACAAGCCGAAGGCCGCCGCGAAGCACAGGACTACGGCCTCTCCGCCGGTGTCCCTGAACAGCAACTCGACTGGCACGCCTGACCTTTTGATCAACACATCTAGCTGGTGACGGTGACGGCGACAGCGGTGCCCACGGAGACCGCTGCGACCGTCCGCATCACGGCGGTGTTCACCGCTTCGGCGCCCCAACTGGCCTGCTCCAGTTCCTTCGCACGCTCGTAGACCTTGCCCGACCACGGGATGGAGCGGTGGAGGCTCGGCAGGCTGCCGCTTGCGGAGAGCAACCCGATCACGGCCGCTGTACGGGCATCGGGCTCCTCGCCGTAGACCAGGACGGCGCGGACCCTCTCCATGAGGGCCTGCTTGTGCCGGGTGTCCGCGGCCGTCGTGGAAGTCGAACGGAACACACCCAGCGTCTTCTTGCTCTCCCGGCGCAGCATGCCCCGCTCGACGAGTCGATCGAGCACGGTCTCGCGCAGCCCGGTGCCGATCTCGATGAGGAGGGTCTGCACGCCTCGGACCCGGTGGGTGACCTTGTCGTGGGCGGTCCGGAGCACAGGGTCCGACAGCGGGTCGCCGGAGACGGCGTGGACCTTCAGACCGTTCAGTCCCTGGTCGTTCTCGTCGACCATGACCTGTCCGTCGAGAGCGAGCTCGACGAGAACGGCGCCGCCGAGGGTGTAGTACAGCGTGCCGGCTCCCGCGATCGCTCCCGACTTGTCGTCCATCAACAGCAGCATCAGATCTTCGACAATGAGGGTCTCGTTCTGCATGGTCCATTTCCAACCGTTGGCGTCGGGGAGGCTCGGGAGCGGGCCTCATTCCAAGCTAGGTCCGAACGGGCAGTGAGAGCGGCGCGGCCTGTCATCACTGTTCGTGACAAACGTCATGGGTGTCCCGTGACGGCCCGCCCCGGCGATCCTGGGCGTGTCGCCGGGAGGCGCGTCGCTGTCAGGTGTGGGGACCGAACACAGAGGTTCAGACGCAGGAGTTCGTGGCGGGGGTACTGGCCAAGCCGCTGTGTGCCCGCCTCCCATGCGGTGGAGGCGGGCACACAGCGGCGTATGGGCTCGGTCGGTCAGACCCCCGTCGAGTCCTTCACGTACGGCCGTTCCGCAGCGGACTCCGGTGCGGCCGCGGGCGTGGGGCCGCCTTCGCTGAGGCCGAACCGGCCGTGGAACTTTCGCAGGAAACCCGGCGCGTACCAGGCCGAGCGGCCGAGCAGGCGCATCGCGGCGGGGACGAGGATGCCGCGTACGGCGACGGCGTCGATGAGGATGGCCAGTCCGCTGCCCAGGCCGAACAGCTGCATGAAGCTGAGCTTGGCCGTTCCGAAGGCGAAGAAGCTCACCGCGAGCAGACAGGCCGCCGCGGTGACGATGCGCCCCGTGTGCCCGAGACCGTTGGTCACGGCGGACTCGTTGTCCTCGCCCAGATCGTGGAGTTCCTTGATCCGGCTGGTGACGAACACCTCGTAGTCCATCGAGAGGCCGAAGGCGATGCAGAACATCAGCACGGTCATGGACACATCCATCGGCTGTGCTGTGAAGCCGAGCAGGGACGAGAGGTTGCCGTCCTGGAAGATCCAGGTCATGACGCCGAGGGTCGCTCCCAGGCTGATCATGTTGAGGACCAGCGCACGCAGTGGCTGTACGACGCTGCCGGTGAACAGGAAGAGGAGGAGGAAGGTGGTGAGGGCGACCAGGGCCACGGCGAGCGGGAGCCGGCTGCCGACGGAGTCCTTGGAGTCGACCAGTACGGCGTCGACACCGCCGACCAGGGGCTGTGACCCGGCGGGCGGGGCGAGCGCCCGTACCTCGTCCACCAGGTCCTGGGCCTCGTCGGACTTCGGTGCCAGCCCGCTCACCACGTTGATCTGCTGCGCGTCGGGGCGGCCAAGTGCGCTGTTGCCGGGGTCGGTCGCCTTGGACCCTCCGTCGGCGTAGGTTCCCGCGCTGGTCTCGACGCGCACCACGCCCTTGAGCCCGGACAGTTCGACCGCGTACGACTCCAGTGGGGCCTTTTCCATGGCCTTGTCGATGACGACGTGGAGGGCCGAGTCGTCGCTGCCGTTGAACTTCTCCTGCAGTACCGACGAGACCTGGCGGCTCTCGGCGTCCTCGGGCAGCACGCGTTCGTCCGGTGTGCCGAAGGTGATACCGAGGAGCGGGCCCGCCGCAAGGAGCAGGACCGCGAGCACGGGCAGCGCGGTGAGCGCGGGCCGCCGCATGACCGTACCGGCCAGCCGTCCCCAGAAGGGGGCCCGGGCGCTGGAGCGCTCACGCTTCGCCCACGGCAGCCGCCCGCTGTTGACCTTGTGTCCAAGGACGACGAACAGGGCCGGCATGACGAACAGGGTGCTGACGGCCGCGATGGCGACGACACCGACCCCGGCATAGCCGAACGAGCGCAGGAAGTACTGCGGGAACACCATGAGTGCGGCCAGCGCGGCCGCGACCGTCGCCGCGGAGAACGCGACCGTACGGCCCGCGGTGCTCACCGTCCGCCGGACCGCGTCGTCCACGCTCGCCCCCGCCGCGAGCTGCTCCCGGAACCGGCTGACCATCAGCAGGGCGTAGTCGATGCCGAGGCCGAGGCCCAGAGCCGTGGTCAGGTTGATCGCGAAGATGGAGACATCCGTGACGCTGCCGAGGACGAAGAGCTCCGCGAACGTGCCCATGATGGCGATGATTCCGATCGCCAGCGGCAACAGGGCCGCGACCATGCTGCCGAAGACGAGCAGGAGCAGCACCAGGGTGAGCGGCACCGCGATGCCCTCGGCCAGGAGGAGATCCTCGCCCGACTGCGTGCCCATCTCGCTGGTCACGGCGGCGCCGCCGCCTGCCTGGACAGTGAACGCGTCCTTGTACGGTCCGGCGAAGGCGTCGATGACACTCTTGGCGTTCTCGTCCCGTTCGGTGCCCTCACCCTTCACACTCGCGAGCACCATGGCTTCGCGGCCGTCCTTGGAGCGGAGATCGGGGCTGGCCGTGTCCCAGAACGAGACCACGTTCTCGAGGTGCTGTTCCTTCTTGAGGTCGGCCACCAGGGCCCGGCCACTCTGCTGGGCGGCCGGAGCGTCGACACGGCCCTCGGAGGCGCGGACCAGCAGGACCAGGTTCGTCTCCCCGCCGAACTTCTCGTCGATGACCTTCGCGGCCCGGGAGGACTGGGAGGCCGGGTCGTCGTAGCCGCCGCCCAGCAACTTGCCGAACGCGCCGGCGCCCAGGACTCCCATGAGGGCCACAGCCACGACGGCGACGACAAGTACCAGCCGCGACCGGCGAATTGCCAGTTCGGCTATGCGTTCAAACACGCCCGATCTCCTTTGATGTCCATACGGTGAAAACGGCGCGAAACGGCCGGAGTTGAGCAACGTGGGTCCGGCGCGGTGCCCTGCGGAGTCTCTTCACCCCGTCAGAAGCAGGTGCGGTGTCGCACTCTTCGTCGCCGAGAGAGACGTTAGTGACGCACCAGAAGATTTGGCAGTGTTAGATTTTCTCCACACCCCGCAACTCCGGGTGGCCCGCAGAGGCAGCCGTCGTACGGTCGCCGCATGCCCACGGAGGAACACACAATGGCCCCGCCCACTCTGCGCGAGCGACGCCGGGCCGCCGCCACGCAGGAGATCCTGGACGCCGCCGAGCTCCACATCGCCGAGCGAGGGCCCGCGGCCCTGTCCCTTCGAGCGGTCGCCCGCAGCCTCGGCATGACCGTGCAGGCGCTCTACCACTACTTTCCGAGCCGGGACGCCCTCGTCACGGCGCTCGTCACCAAGGCGTACGACGACCTGGCCGATGCCGTGCAGGCAGCCGTCGACACCGCGCCGGACCAACCGGACCTGCCGCGCCTGGTGGTCGCGGCCGAGGGCTACCGCCGATGGGCCATTGCCCATCCCGAGCGCTTCCAACTCATCTACGGAACACCGCTGCGGGACTACGAGGCACCGGTCGACGGCCCCACCACCCAGGCGACGCGCCGGATGAGCGCGATCTTCGAGCGCGAGATGTTCGACGAGTTCACCGCGGAGCAACTCGCCGCGGCCGAAACCCCCGCACTCTCGCCCTCACTCCGGGCATACCTGGAACAACTGCCCCACTACGGTTTCGGACATCTGCCGCCTGCCTCGACCGCTCTCCTGCTGAGCGCGTGGGGACATCTGCACGGCCTCGTCGTCCTGGAGGTGTTCGGGCACACGTCGTTCCTCGGGGAACACCAGGCCGAGGTCTTCCGCATGGCCATGCGGACCCTGATCGAGGACATCCACCGCCGGATCCCCGCACACGTGAGCAAGCCGCGTTAAGAAACTTCGGCGGCGATGTCGAGAACCCGTGGCCGGCTCCGTCCCCGCAGTGAACGCGACCACAATGGGCCGCACCAGTACCGAGGAGAACCACGATGGCCAAGTACCTGCTGCTGAAGCACTACCGAGGCGCCCCGGCCGCCGTCAACGACGTACCCATGGACCAGTGGACGCCGGAGGAGATCTCGGCCCACGTGCAGTACATGAGCGATTTCGCGGCCCGGCTGGAGAAGAGCGGCGAGTTCGTCGACAGTCAGGCGCTGGCTCCCGAGGGGACGTTCGTCCAGTACGGCGGCGAGGGGCGCCCGCCGGTCACCGACGGGCCGTTCGCGGAGACCAAGGACCTCATCGCCGGCTGGATGATCATCGACGTCGACAGCTACGAGCGTGCCGTCGAGCTGGCGGGGGAACTGTCGGCCGCCCCCGGGGCCGGTGGCAGGCCGATCCACGAGTGGCTGGAGCTGCGTCCGTTCTACGGCACGCAGGCCACGGCCACGGAATGCCCTTGGAAGTGAACGAGGCCCTGCTCCGGAGCCTCACGCCGAGCGTGCTCGGGATCCTCGTCCGCCGCGGAGCCGACTTCGCGGCGGCCGAGGACGCCGTGCAGGACGCGCTCATCGAGGCCGTCCGCGTATGGCCCGCCGACCCGCCGCGCGACGCGAAGGGCTGGCTGGTCACCGTGGCCTGGCGCAAGTTCCTCGACGCGACCCGCGCGGACACCGCCCGCCGCCGGCGCGAGGACCTCATCGAGGAGGAACCGGCGCCCGGGCCCGCACCGGCGACGGACGACACGCTCCAGCTGTACTTCCTGTGCGCCCACCCCTCGCTCACTCCGTCGTCCGCGATCGCGCTCACGCTGCGTGCCGTCGGCGGGCTGACCACCCGGCAGATCGCGCAGGCCTACCTGGTGCCGGAGGCGACGATGGCGCAGCGCATCAGCCGGGCCAAGCGCACGGTCTCCAGCGTGCGGTTCGACCAGCCCGGTGACGTGGCCACCGTGCTGCGCGTCCTCTACCTGGTCTTCAACGAGGGTTACTCCGGCGACGTGGACCTCGCCGCCGAGGCCATCCGGCTCACCCGGCAGCTCGCCGCCGTGATCGACCACCCCGAGGTGGCGGGGCTGCTCGCCCTCATGCTGCTCCACCACGCCCGGCGCGCGGCCCGGACCGCGCCGGACGGCAGCCTGGTGCCGCTGGCCGAGCAGGACCGAGGCCGCTGGGACACGACGTTGATCGCGGAGGGCGTCGAGATCCTTCAGACGGCGCTCGCCCGCGACCGCCTGGGCGAGTTCCAGGCGCAGGCCGCCATCGCGGCCCTCCACGCGGACGCGCCCGCCGCCGAGGAGACCGACTGGGTGCAGATCGTCGAGTGGTACGACGAACTCGCGGGCCTGACCGACAACCCGGTCGTCCTCCTCAACCGCGCGGTGGCCGTCGGCGAGGCGGACGGACCGCGGGCAGGCCTGGCGGCGCTCGCCGTACTGGACGACTCGCTGCCCCGCCACACCGCGGTGGCCGCCTACCTCCACGAACGCGACGGCGACCTGGCGACGGCGGCACGCCTGTATGCCGAGGCGGCCGAGAAGGCACCCAACCTGGCGGAACGCAACCACCTGACCCGCCAGGCGGCCCGCCTCAACACCCGCGGGCCTCACTGACTCCCGGCTCCAGCAGCGTGCCGCCCGCGCGGGCGCCCGCTTCCCGCGGCTAGACGCTCTGGCGATCGCGAGGGCCGTCGCCGCGCTGGTCAGTCTGCCGCTGGGCATCGGCGCGTCGGGCAGCACGCTGCTGGAACCGGGGGTGCTCGGTCTGGGGCTGGCGATCGCGGTCATGAGCTCGGGAGTGCCCTACACGTTGGAACTGCTCGCCCTGCGGCGGCTGCCCACGGCGACGTTCGCGGTGCTGACGAGCCTGGCGCCGGCCCCTGCCGCTACGGCCGGCTACCTGGTCCTGGACCAGGGGCTGTCGCTGCCGCAGTACGCCGCGATCGCGCTGGTGGTCACGGCGAGCGCGGGCGCGGTACGTACGGGCAACCGCTGAGGCGAAGTCCCGGCCGTGCGGCGGCGGATCCCGCCGGCCACCGACTCGGGAACGACTACCTCGGCGGCGAAGACGGAGAGCGGCTGCACCACTGGTCTGCTCCGGACGGGGAGCCCGGACAACTGGCCGCGCTGGCAAGACAGTTCGCGGACGAGATCATCGCGACCGGTGCCGTCCTTGCGGGCCGGCGGACCGCCCGCCCGGCCCGGCAGCCCGGTGGGGCTACCCGCTGGTGACGTACGTGGCCGACGGCATCGAAGGCGCGATGGCACAGGCGAAGCTGTTCGACGTCCTGCCGTCGCAGGTCGAGTTGGAGATCATCCAGGTGATCGACACACCGGAGGCCACCCACATCCGCTACCGGGTCCGCCGCTGAGCCGGTCGATCAGCAGGGGTGGGGTGGTTGGCACGGGTGGTCGAGCCCCGTGTGCGAGGTCGGCGTGTGGGTACCCGGGCACTTCGCCCAACGATGGGCCCAGTGCAGGACCCGATGAAGAAGGAGTCAATCCATGATGATCGTCGGTATCGTTGCCGTCTGCGTCGTACTGCTCGTGCTGGCGTTTTTGCTGCCCAGGCTGTCACGCCACCCCCAAAACGAAACGCAACGGACGCTCGGAGCCGGAGGCCAGGTCGCGGGCAAGGCACCAGGCCCGCTGGGCAGGCTGCTGCGCAAGCCCTTCAGCAGCAGCTCCCGAGCCGTCAGCCGCAGCGGCGCAGCCGGCCGTCGTACGCGGGGCCGTATGCCTTTCTGACTGGCCGCCAGTACCTTGCCGGCGTTCTCACCCGAGACGTTCGGCAAGGAAGGCCGTCGAAGTACCGCATCGAACCGGCCCGCGATGCCGAAACAGTGCCGGTTCGCTCTGCGGAACCCGCAGTCCGGTCGCACCGCTGACGCCTTGCCGTTCCCGACCGGGCACCAAGTTCATCGCGACGCTTTGAGCGTCCTTCCGAACGCCAGTACTCTCCGATCAGGGGCGGGGAGTCACGGTGAACGTGCCGCTCAAGTACTCGCAGCACGTGGTCATCACGCTGACAGTCCAGGCACCGGCCGCCGCGTCGGACAGATCGAGGGTCGCGGTCAGTGTCCGGTTGTCCGCGGAGACCGACTGCGTCGTGGCGGTCAGGGTCTTGCTGCTCCGGGTCAGCCGTACGGTGGCGTTCGCGGGCAGTGCGGTGCCGGTCACCGTGAGCGTGACCTTACTGCCGGCGACCCCGGTGCCCGGGCTGACCGCGGCGACCGTAACCTTGTCCGGGCCGCAAGGCGCGTAGGTGCAGGCCAGCTTGGCGCTGTAGGCGGTGCTGGACGCCTTCTCCGGCAGGCCGAGCACGAACAGGCTCGGGCTGGCCGCCGAGGACGAACCGCCCACCGTGCACTGACTGCCGGAGGGTGACAGTGTGCAGCCGTTGTTCCAGGCGCTGTTGTACAAGGCGGGCACCGCGGTGGCGGTGGCGCCGCTGGTGTCAGTGATCTCCGCATCGAAGCGGTCGAGACCGGCGGTGGGCAGGACCGCGCACACCGCGGTATGTGACTCGTCGAGGGTTCCGGTGACCGGCCCATAGCCGTAGGACACGGACGGGACTCTGGTGCACTCTGGCGACGGGCCGTCCGCGGTCGCGATGCGCAGGGCGTCCAAGTGGTACTCGGGTGCGGCCTTCAGCGTGGCCGGAGTCTGCACCAGGACCTGGTGGGTGGTGGACCCCGTGGCCGCGCAGGAGCGGTTGCGGAAGGAGCACTCGGCGGTGCCGTCACCACCGAGGACGAGGATATTGGCGGTGCCCAGCGCGTCCCGTACGTCGAGGTGGATGACATCCGTGGTGGCGTCGGTGGTGACCTGATGGCAGTTCAGAGAGCCGGGGTCGCCGTACGTACCGAGGACGGACGGGCCGCCGACCTTGGCCGCGGTGGTCTGTACACAACCTGCCGAGTGGGCGGTCGAGGTGACATCGCGCCGAGTCAGCGTGTAGGTGGCGGTCTGGTCGCGGCCGGTGAAGAGCACGGTGTGGGCCACGCCGGGGGTCAGCGGGCAGAGCGTCCAGCCGTTGGTGGTGGCAATACGGTCGCAGACCTTCTTGCCGGTGGAGTCCAGCACCGAGAACTTCGCCGGTACACCGCCGGAGGTGGCGGCCAGCTGGAAGACCTCGACGTCACTGTGCGCGCCCGCCGGGACACTCAAGCATTGCGAGAAGGCGCCGTTACCGGTGGTCAGCGTGGCCTTGGCGCCGTTGGCCGCAAAGCTGCCTGCGGACAGGACGGGGCAGTCGTTCGCGGCATCGGTGCGGTGGAAGGCGATGGAGTACGGACCCGTCGCGTCCTCCCCGCTGTCCTCGGTGTGTACCAGCGCGCGGAAAGGAGCCGTACCGGTCAACGCGCAGTCACCGCTGCCCAGTTGGGATGCGCTGCACTGGGCCGTGCCATCCCGGTCGAGAACCTCCACGTCGACATCCACGCCGGAGGAGGAGAGCGGGGTCAGCGCGGCGATCCTGGCACCCTGTGGAGCGTCCAGTGCCAGGCAGTCGTACTGCCCGACTGTGCTCAACTCGCCCTGGTGCAGGCCGATCCCGGTCGCCCGGCACCCGGCGTTGGAGGCACGGTCGAGGACGGCCAAGCCTGTCCGGGAGCCAGGGAAGGGATATGTGCCGTCGAGGACGGCCGTGTAGGTGCCCGGTGCCTTGATCGGGCACGGGTCGGCTCCGTACCGGCACACGCTCAGCCCTGCCGCGTCGTAGACCCGGGCCACCGCGACCGCCCGGTCCTCGCTCACCGAGTGCACGGTGTACGGGCCTGCCGCGCCGGTGGTGAAGGTGAAGCACGGGTTGGTGGTGAAATCCTGCTGCTCCAGCGGGCCGTATGGGCGGACCGGTGCGGTGGTGCAGCCCTGCGGGTCGCTGAGCCGACGCACCTTCACCGCGTACTCGGTGGGGAAGCCGTTCTCCGCGCGCCATACAGTGGAGATCGCCCGGTAGGGGCCGTCGCCGGGCAGGAGACAGCTGTCCTCGTTGTCCTCCGGGAACCGCTCGCAGATACGGGCGCCGGTCGCATCGGTGATCCAGGCGAGGGAGTCGCCGTACACCTTGGAGCCGTAGGTGAGCCGGACTCGGTCGCCCCGCTCGCCCTCGAAGGGCTGGCAGTCCACTTCGACCGGACTCACGGTCGTACGGGTGGCTTCCGGTTGGTCCCAGTTCGTGCCGGCGGGGTCTGCGCAGCCCCGGGTCGAGCCGAGCGGCACGAAGGTGACCGACGTGTCCTCGTCCTCCCAGCCGGTGTTGACGACCCTCAGCGTGTAGGCGCCGGCAGCAGGCACCGCGCACATGCCTTGCGTGGCGTATGCGTCGCCGGAGCAGTCCACCTCGCTGCCGTCGTCGGCGATCAGCTGCCTGGTCATCTTGTTGCCACTGCTGTCCAGCGCTGGTGCCAGATAGAGGCCCGGTGTCACGACGGTGACGGTGTAGCAGACGCTTGAGTCGGGCGCGACACGGGCCTTGCCGACGGCGTCGCCCGGATCGCCGAAGGGGGCGAGCGCGAGTGGCGTGCACTCCTCGTCGGCAGCGACGGCGGGGCTTGCCCCGGTCAGGGTCAGCATTGAGGCCAACAGGGCGGTGAGAGCAGCGAACACGGCCGGAACCAAGGCCGCCCGCCCCCGTCTCGCAGGCAGACAGGAGTCGTCGTCCGACATGTAATCCCCTCTGGATCATTGGTAGTTGAGGGGATGGTCGCACACAGGTGTGACACAGCACTCATGAATATCGAGGGGCTCAAGAAGGCGCAGTCTCGTGGTGGTGCCCAGCTGTCCGGTCGGCGATCCGTGCCGATCGTGCGCACCCCCGCCCTGGCAGAACCCCGTGAGTCTGCCAGGGCGGGCCGAACCACTACAGGTTCCCGCGCGACGGGCTGGTCATGGCGCCGTCGCGACAACCGTCGGCCCCGCGTGGTCGGGCGGCGGGAGGCGGCGGTACGGGAGGGTGGTGGCCGGAAAGAGGAGCGGGTCAGCGGGTGAAGGTGGTCCGGTGCTCCTTGAGCGCCTGGCAGTTGGAGCCGGTCACCTGCACGTACACGTTGTTGATGTGGCCGCCCCAGTCGACGCAGTGGGCCTTGCCGTACACATAGGCCGGACCCGCGTACGACGTGTACCGCCCGTAGTCCTCCGCACTGTCATCGGTGTCGGGGACGTAGATCCAGGTGGACATGTCCACCGCGGTGCCGGGGTTGTTGCGGATCGTCGCGACGCAGTTCTCGCCGTTCGACGAGTTGTACGTCAGGTAGACGGTGCCCAACGAGCCGATGGGCGCCGAGTTCACGGTCTTGTAGCTGCTTCCGCAGACCTTCTGCGGTGTGGTGTTGGGCGCGGCGGAGGCGGGCGCCGCCAATGCGGTGGTGGCCCCCATCGACAGAGCCGCCAAAGCGGCTCCGGCCAGGACAGAACGGTTGAATCTCATATTTCCCCCTTGTGCTTCTTGCAGGCGTTTGCTCCTGCCTGGTGTGACACGCGGGGCATCCGAATGGTTGTGCATGGTTCGCGCGGTAATCCCGTGCCGAGGAATCGCCCCTCGACCCAACACGCTCCGGACGGCGGCCTGTTGAGCGACATCGCTCCTCGAACTCGGCTCGCTCGGTGGCCTGACCTCGCGGCGCCGGACGGCGGCAGCACCTCCCGCGGCGACGGCTTCGTGGCCGCGAGAGGTGAGCGCGACACGGCGGATGCGGGCGTCGTGGGGGTCCGCGAGGCGTTCGGTGTAGCTGAGCGATCGCCAACTGGGGCCCAAATCAACGGACATGGAGGGCCGGACGCGGCCGGTGCGCGTCAGCTCCGGGTGATGTCCTTGGATGCCGCTCGGGCGAGGGTGTCCGCCACCGTTGTACAGGTGAGTCGTGCCACGGAGCGCAGTTCGGCGTCCGAGGTGCCGGCGCGGCTCAGGACGGCCAGGGACTGGTTGACGGCGACGACGAACGTGGCGAGCTCGTCGAGCGTACGGGCGTCGGCCGAGGAGTCCGCCAGTGCAGCGCGTACTCGTTGGTGCTGCACGTTCAGCAGGGCACGCACCTGAAGGCTGTTCTCCTCCTTCAGTGTCAGTGACTGCGCGGCGGACTGGGCGATGAGGCACCCCACGGGGACCGACGGGTCGGCGATACGGCCCAGGACCACGTCGAAGAATGCCTCGACGGCGCGCACCGGATCACCGGGGTGTGCCGCGAGCGCCTGCTCGTACTTGGCGCCGTAGATCGACGCATAGCGGTCGAGGCACTGGCCGAACAGGGCTTCCTTGTTGCCGAAGGCGCCGTAGAGGGAGCCGCGGCCGAGGCCGGTGGCTGAGCCGAGGGCGTCGAGCGAGGCGTCCGCGTATCCACGCTGCCAGAACACCCGCATGGCCTGGTCCAGGGCCGCACTGATATCGAACTGCTTCCGGCCGGACACGGCGTGCACCTCCCGTTTCGTGATCCTGCTGTCCGTTTCGTGTTCCTGCCATGAGTCTACCCACATCTTGGATCGATCGGTCGAGCCATCTTTGACCGATCGATCCAAGATGGTTAGCGTTGCGGTCAGTGGTTCTCGCACTCGAAAGGCCGCACGATGATCGACGACATCACGCCAGACGCCCGCGTACAGGCGGTTCCGCCCGTCGAGGGGCGCCGGGCGCGCGCCGGATTCTGGCTCGTAGCCGCGGTGTACACCCTGGTCATGCTGGGTGGAACGCTGCCGATTCCGCTGTATGCGCTCTGGGCGCCACAGATGGGATTCGGGCCCTTCACCACGACGCTGATATTCGCGGTCTACGCCTTGGGCACCGTGCTTGCGCTGATGGTGTTCGCGTCGCTGTCCGACCGCGTGGGCCGCCGTCCCCTCCTGGCCGCCGCTGTGCTCGCCGCGGGCGCGAGCACAGCGCTGTTCCTCGTCGCTCACGATGTCGGAACC
The DNA here is from genome assembly GCF_042715345.1 of Streptomyces sp. NPDC058697. Classification (NCBI taxonomy): domain Bacteria; kingdom Bacillati; phylum Actinomycetota; class Actinomycetes; order Kitasatosporales; family Streptomycetaceae; genus Streptomyces; species Streptomyces sp. NPDC058697. Next base: position 630,959 of record NZ_JBHXSU010000002.1, on the reverse strand, counting down.
CTGCTGGCGGCACGGTTCCTGTGCGGCCTGAGCACCGGTGTCTTCACCGCCACGGCGACCGCGGCGCTCGGTGAACTCGCCGGAGCCGAGCGCGGTCGGCGGGTGTCGATGGTCTCCACGGCGGCGAACATGGGCGGACTGGGGCTCGGGACTGTCGTCGCCGGTCTGTTCGCGCAGTACGGAGCCGACCCCACGCACCTGGTCTTCTGGGTCTACCTCGGCAGCCTGGTGCCGGCGGTCCTGGCCCTCATCGTCACTCCGGAGACCGTCACAACCCGGCAGCGACTGGCTGTGTCCGTGCGCCGCCCGACCATTCCCGGCCGGCAGGCGGGGCGGACCGAGTTCCTGCGGGCCGGCACAGCCGTCCTTGCCGCGTTCGCGGTCAGCGGTCTGTTCTCTTCGTTGGTGCCTTCCTTCCTCCGGGAACAGTTGCACGTCCACAACGTCGCGGCTGTCGGTGCGGAGGTCGGGCTGCTGTTCATCGTCGCCCTGATCGCGCAGGTGGCTGCCCCGGAGCGGTGGGTCTCCGGGCGCTGGCCGGCGCCGGCGTTCCTCGTGGCGGGCGTCGCGGTGTTCGAAGTCGGGCTGTGGGCACGGTCATTGCCCACGTTCGCTGCCGGAACGCTGCTCGCCGGTACCGGCATCGGCCTGGCCTTCCGCCGTGGCATCGGGGTGGCCCAACGGCTCGCCGACCCCCGGCGCAGGGCGGATCTGCTCTCCACGTACTTCCTCTTCGCCTACACCGGCACGATCGTGCCCACGCTGGCGCTGGGACTCCTCGACCAGACCATCAACCAGGACGTCGCCACCCTGATCCTCGCCGTCGCCGTCATTGCAACGACCCTGGCGAGCACGCTGAACCGCCCCACTGCCGCCCATGCCTGAGCGGCCACCGCACTCAGCGGCTCCGCGCCTCTCCCGCCCACTCTGCAAGTTCTACGGCAAAGGATGATCATGAGTCTGTTGTCCACCCACCTGCCCAATCCCGAAGGCCCCGGTTCCGTCTCCCAGGTGCCGAACCTCCCGGCCCGATTCACCGAAACCTTCACCAGCCGGTACGTCGACACCGGTGAACTGCGCCTGCACGCCGTCACCGGCGGCGAGGGGCCGCCGGTGCTCCTGCTGGCCGGCTGGCCCCAGACCTGGTACGCCTGGCGACTCCTGATGCCGTCCCTGGCTCAGGACTTCCATGTCGTCGCGGTCGATCCGCGCGGCGTCGGGCTGTCCGACAAGCCCCTGGGCGGGTACGACACCGGCACGCTCGCACGCGACATGGTCGCGCTGATGGACTCGCTCGGGCATCAGCACTTCGCCATGGTCGGGCACGACGTCGGAATGTGGACCGGCTACGCCCTGGCCGCGGACCACCCCGACCGGCTCGACCGCCTGGTCGTCGCCGAGGCCGCGATACCGGGACTGTCTCCTTCCCCGCCTCTCTTCGGCAGCCAGGAGGCGAACGACCGCCTCTGGCACTTCGCCTTCAACCGCCTCACCGACGTCAACGAGCAGTTGGTCAGCGGACGGGAACAGCTCTACTTCGGGCGCCAGTTCGCCACGAAATCCGCGAAGCCGCTGCCCGACTACGCCGTCCAGCACTACGTCGACACCCTCGCTGCCGACCCGGAAGCCCTGCGATCCAGCTTCGAGTTCTACCGCGCACTCGATGCGACCATCGCGCAGAACCAGAAGCGCCGGACCCGACGGCTGTCCCTCCCCGTCCTGGCGATCGGGGGCGCGGAGAACATGGGCACATCGGTCAGCGAAACGATGAAGCTTGCCGCCGACGACGTGGAGAGCCTTGTCCTCCCCGAGTGCGGCCACTACCCCGCCGAGGAAACCTCAGAGGCGATGCTGACCGCGGTGACCAAGTTCCTGGCCCCATACCGGGACGGGCAGACCGCGGCAGACATTCCCACGGCACGGGGTGCCAAGGCCTAGCGGCCGGGCAGCAGACCTGGGGCAATGACACATCGGACGCCTCGGGGGAGTGGGTGGACCGGCAGGCCACCAATTCCGTCGCCCCGGAGCAGGAAGAGCCCGACCGATTAGGTTGGTTCGCTGCGCCGCGCGGGCCCCGCCGTGCGGACGTCCTGCGGGACTACGCCGGCAGGTTGACCGCGGCGATGCCCTTGTCGGTGGCCACGTACACATGCCGGTTGTCCACCACGGGTCGGTAGTCCGTCAGGACCCGCGTCTTGGGAAAGGCCAGCACCTGCTGCGGGGCGCCGTCGCGGTCCACGACGAACAGCTTTTCGCCGAGGAACGCGTAGATGAGGTCCTCATGGACGGTGGGCCCGCTGCTGCTCGCGCCGCTTCGGCCGTCCATCGTCCAGACCTCGGACCCGTCGTCGAAGTCGACGGCCACGAGCCTGCCGTACGACGTGTGGACGACCAGGCCCTTGGAGCCGACGCCGTCGGGCGGGACGACGGCGGTCTCGTTGAACTCGGCGGGCCGCCTGTCGGCGGATGCCGTCTCGAATCCCGACAGCCGTGTTCCCTTCTCCGCGTTGAGGGTGATCAGCTTCTCGGAGGAGACGGCCACGTAGATCACGTTCTCCGACACGACCGGAGGCTCGTCCGCCCGGTCGGGCAGGGAGGCCCGCCAGGCCAGACTCCCGTCGGAGCGGTATGCGCGAACCATGTGTTTGTCGGCGAACACGTCGGTGGTCACCAGCACGAGTTCGCCGGCCAGCACTGGAATCGTGTCGTATTGGTCCCCGGCGAACGTGCGCTCCCAGCGCACGCGGCCGCCGACATCCACCGCGCACAGCTTCTGTCCGTTGCCGTACAGGCAGTAGGCGCCGTCGTCGGTGCTCACGGCCGCGCCGACCGTGCCTCCGTACAGGGGTGGTTTGCCCAGATCCGTCTTCCACAGCTCCCTGCCGTCCGGAGACACGGCGTGCAGCTTGCCGTCCACGCCCCCGAAGTACAGGGTGTCGCCGTCGGGCGACAGCGTCACGCTGGGGCCACCCGCCTCGCTGAGCCTGGCGTTGCCGTAGGCCCAGTCCACGATCGCGGGCTGCGGCGTGGCCGGGGGACGTGCCGACGGTGAGGAGCTGCCACCGGCGTCGTCTCCGTCGCCGCCCCGATCCCGCAGCCACATCCACGCTCCGGTGCCGACACCGGCGGCGGCCAGCGTCCCGGCCGCGAGCCCCTGGAGCAGCCGTCGACGGGACGGTCGTGCCGAGGGCGCGCCGGTGACCGTCAGCGGAGCCAGGTACTCGACCCGGCTCTCCTGACTCCCGGAGTCCCGCTCGGGAAGCCATCGCTCGACGCCCTCGGAGGATTGGGGGACGGCGGCGGCCGTGTACCACCCCGGGTGCCAGCTCTCCCGCAGTGACTCGGGCGTGTGGGACACCGCCGACATCACCTCGCCCGGGGTGGGCCGTGCCTCCGGTTCCTCCCGCAGGCAGGGCTCGACGAGCCACCGTATGGCTTCAGGGACCGTGGACAGGTCGAAGTCCCGGTTCATGATGCGCATCAGGATCACCGCGTCCTGGCCCTCGCCGAAGGGCTCACGCCCCGCTGCCGCGTAGGCGAGGACCGCGCCGAGCGCGAAGACGTCGCTCGGCGGCCCTACGTGGCCGTTGTTGCGGATCTGCTCGGGCGAGACGTACCCGACCGAGCCGACGACGGTTCCGGTGCGGGTCAGCGCGGTCGCCTCCAGCGCCCGCACGATGCCGAAGTCGATGACCCGCGGCCCGTCCTGTGCCAGCAGGATGTTGGACGGCTTGAGGTCCCGGTGGACCATGCCCTGGCCGTGGATCGCGATGAGCGCCTCGCTGAGGGCGGCTGCCAGTGACCGCACTGCTTCCTCGGGCAGCCGGCCGTGGTCCAGGATCGCGTCGCGCAGATTCGGGCCGTCGATGAACTCCGAGGCCATCCAGGGCAGTTGGGCATCGGTGTCCGCGTCGACGACACGGGCGATGTACGTCCCTGGTCCGCCTACGGTCCGCGCCGCCCGCACCTCCTGACGGAAACGGGCCCGGAAGGTCCGGTCCTCGGCATGCTCGGCCCGCACCAGTTTGACGGCCAGCCGCTGTCCGGCAGGCGCTTCGGCGAGGTAGACCTCGCCCATGCCGCCCGCGCCGAGTCTGCCCAGAACCGCGTACGGGCCGATCCGCCGAGGATCCGTTTCGCGCAGCGCCTGCACCTCGAACTCCCCCTGTTCGCCTGTGCGTTTCGTACGGCCGCAGAAAGGGAGCGTATACGCCGGAAACCCTTCGGGTCAGCGGTCGCTACCGCAACTGGAACGGGTGCGCCCGATGAGGCCGACGGCTTCTCCTGAGCCGACGTACTGGACCGGCAACCGGAACAGAGCCGCGAGCCGGAACCGGCCCGCCGGCCCGCCATGGTTGGTTATCACAGCGCTGTTATATTAGCGCTGTGACATATTCCGATCCCACGGCGCTGCCCGATCCCTGGCAGTCGCTGCACAAGCTGCTGGCCGCCATGGACGCCGAGATCGAGCAGGTCTACGTCGAGCGTGGCATCAAGGGAGTGCGGCCGCGGTTCGCCTATCCGCTGATCCGGCTCGCCCACACCGGGCCACTGACCATCCGGGAGCTCGCGGAGTCCCTGGACCGCTCGCACTCCGCGATCAGCCAGACCATTGCCGCCATGCGCAAGGAGGATCTGGTCACCTCCGAGCCGGGGCCCGACGCACGCACCCGGCGGATCGACCTGACCGAGCGCGGCCGGTCGCTGGTGCCGTTCCTGGAGGCCGAGTGGCGCGCCACGCACGCGACGGTCGCCGAGCTGGACGCAGAAGTCCCGTACGCACTGACCACCGTCGTCGAGGAATTGCGGCGGGCGCTGGAGCACAGGTCCATGCGGCAGCGGATCCTCCACCACCTCGTCGAGCCGCAGGGATGAGATGGCAGGTCGGGTTCCTCGACATCCGACCGCTGCGAAGCAGCCGAGCGTTCCGCGACCTCTGGATCGGCTCCTCGGCCTCCCAGCTCGGAGGGCAGATAGCCACCGTGGCGGTGCTGGCCCAGGTGTGGGACCTCACCGACAGCCCGGTCGGCACCGGCGCCATCGGGCTTGCGACGGGCCTGCCGATGGTGCTGTTCGGGCTGCTCGGCGGCACGTTGGCCGACTCCGTCGACCGCCGTGCGGTGGTGCGGGCCACCGCGGCGGGCCAACTGCTGGCCGCCGCAGGGCTCTGTGCCCAGGCCGTGGCGGACAACCGAAACGTGCCGCTGCTGCTCGCGCTGGTTGCCGTTGGGACGGCATGCGGCGCGCTCGGCGCCCCTGCCCGGCGTACGCTCCCGGTCCGGCTGCTCCCCTCCGACCAGGTCACGGCCGGTCTCGCGCTGACCAACGTCTCCTTCCAGGCGGCGATGCTCGCCGGGCCCGCGATGGCCGGGCTGATCATCGCCCGCTGGGGCTTCCCTGCCGCCTACGCCGCACAGGCCGTCGCCGTCGCGGTCTCGATGCTCGCCGTGATCCGCCTCCCGGCCATGAAACCCGAGGGCGCCGACGCGTCGGGCGGCAGGCGCCGACCGGAGCGCGGCGGCTGGGGGATCATCCTGCGCCGTCCGACGCTGTGGGGCTCGATGGCCACCGACCTCTCCGCCACGTTGCTGGCCATGCCCATCGCGCTCTTCCCGCTGGTCAACGAAATCCGCTTCGGCGGCAATCCGCAGACCCTCGGCCTCTTCCTCTCGGCCGTCGCGGTCGGGGGCATCACGGCCGGCCTGCTCTCCGGCACGGTGACGCGCCGACGCCGTGGCGGCCTGGTCCAGCTGACCGCGGCCGGCGTCTGGGGCGTGGCGCTGGCCGGCTTCGGCCTGGCCGGGCCGCTGTGGCTGGCGCTCGGCTGCCTGGCCGTGGCCGGCGCCGCCGACACCGTGTCCGTGGTCACCCGCAGTGCCCTGGTCCAGTTGGAGACCCCGGACGCGTACCGGGGGCGGGTTTCCTCCGTGGAACACGTCATCGGTGTCGCGGGCCCCGAACTCGGCAACTTCCGTGGCGGCCTGCTGGCGTCGGCCACCTCGGCCTCCTTCTCCCTCGTCACCGGCGGTCTGTCCGCCGTCCTGGCGATCGCCGCCGTGGCCGCGGCCAACGCACCCCTTCGCGCCTACCGCACGCCGTCTGCTGCCACGGAACCAACCGCCCGCGCGGTTGCCGACGCGGCGACGGCTGCCGGATAGGTGGTCGGGGCTTCAGCGCTTCCGGGAACGGGAACGGGAGCTTGCGCGGGACCGCGGGCGGGGATGGGGGTGGGGGCGTGGAACGTGGTGCGGTTCGTGGAGATACCAGTAGCGACCGACCAGGGCGCCCCCGAAGACGACGAAGCCGACGCCGATGAGCCAGGACGTCACGATCAGGACGGTGCCGACCGAGCCGTACGAGACCGCGTTGCTCACGATGAGCGGGGAGAAGACCAGGGACGAGAACAGACGCAGGCCGATCAGGCCCGCCAGCGTGGCGATGGCGCCCGGCAGGAGGGCGCGCCAGGGCACGCGGCCGCCCAGCAGGAAACGCGGTGCCCACCAGAAGAAGAGCACGCCGAGCAGCGAGGACAGAGCGATCCGGCCCCATGAGCGCAGGGTTCCCGACCCCAGGACGGCCACGCTCTGCGCTTCGGCGAAGAGGTAGGCCGTCAGAGCGACGAGCCACACCACGCGTCGCCATACGGTGTGCCAGCGCCCGGCAGGCAGGTCCCACACCTTTTCGTAGCCGGTCTGGACACTGCCCGCGAACGTCACGCCGAAGAGCGCGAGCAGCACCACGCTCAGGACGCTGGTCGTGCTCAGGACCTTGCCGGGTGCTGCGAAGAGATCCTGTACGGCGTCGGCGGGGCGGCCGGACAGCCCCATGCCGTCCACGATCCACAGGGCGAAGCCGCGCTCCTGGATCGGAAGGGCCGCCGCGACCACGATCAGCAGCGGCGCGAGCGTCACCAGTCCCAGCGCGGCGAAGCCCATGGCCCGGTGCATCAGCTCCACTTCTTTGCCGCGCCGCCATACGTGCGTGCCTCTGTCATGGACGAGGCGCCCCAGTTCGGCAGACCGGTGCCTGCGGTTGTGTTGATGGGTCCGGCACTTGGCTTTGTCCGCGCTCCTGTTCTTGCTGCTGCTCTTGCCCCTGCCTCTGCAGGGTTGGCCGGGGTGAGCGGAACCCGGAGAATCCCGGGCCCCCGAATCATCGGGCGCCCCCGAAGAATCCGGGAGCTCCGCAGAGTCCGGAGGCCCCGTTGAGCCGGACGGCTCGGAGGACTCCTCGGGCTCAGACGGCTCAGACGAGTCCGAATGGCGGGGCATGTCCCGCGCTCCGCTTCAGTGCGAGAGGGCGACGACGGCTGCGAGGACCACGAGGACCGCGAGGGTTACGTGGGCTGCGAGCAGCCGTCCGCGACGATGGCGCGACCTCGTGGTGCATGCGTGGTCACCTCGTCCCGTGCTCCCGTTCCCGTGCACCGCATGCCGACTCGTCTCGCACCGGGCGGCCCCGTGCGGTACGAGTGGCTGCTTCCAGCGTGCCCCGCCACCTCCGGAACCGCGACCGGCTCAGCAGCCTTGGTACCCGGCACTCCTCGGAACCCGTTCCGGGGAATGCCGGGCGGTCCGCGTACCCAGGGCCTGCCCCAAACAGGCTCACCAGGTACCGGAAGAGGGGGGGCACGCGGTGGACTCCTCAGCTGGAGGGCGCGACGCCGAGCCGGGACCTGGCGGGGATGAACTGGGGTCCGCGGCGGGGACGCGCGCCCGGCTGCGAACCGGCTGCAGACCGGCTGCAGACCGGTGGGACCGCGCCGACCAGGGGCAGCAACTGGGTGACGTCGTTGCGGTTGTCTCCGGTGAGGATGACCGCGAACGGGGTGCCGTACTCGTCGGTGATCAGGTGGTGCTTCGAGCCGGCCCGGCCCCGGTCGACCGGCGAAGGCCCGTGTGCTGCCCCTGTCAGGGCCCTGACGTGCGAGGAGTCGACCACGCAGCGGGACCGGTCCAACCTGGATGCCGCCTTCAGCTCGGCGAGCAGGACCTCAGGCGGCCGCTGCCGGATGCCGCCCTCGTTGGAGTCCCACAGCTGTTGCCAGCACGTCTTGCCCGAGCCGAATCCAAGATCCTGCGGCAGGTACTCCCACTGGATCCCTGCATGCAGCGCGTACAGAATCCCGCACGGCACCTACCGGTCCGGCAACTGTCTGCGACCCGGATACCGAAAGCGCCGTTCGCGCTCCGGCAACAGCGGCTCCAGGCGGTCCCACAGCTCATCCGACACGATCCACGGCGATCACGATCACGGCGATCACGGCGATGTCGACGTGCTCGCCGCCCAACGCAAGGAACGTGCCCGCACCCGCAGCGAGAAGGGCATCCGCTGGGGCGGACGCCCACTCCCCACAGCAGCCTGACGTCACGGTTCGGGCAGTGAAGGAGACTCAGCGCCGATGGCGTCCCGGCGACAGCGCACTGAGCGTCGCACAGACGAGCGCCCCGAACAGCAGCCAGCCCCATGGCATCCCGCCTGGCGGATGCGTCACCGCCACATAGGTGAAAGAGCCGAGCCCACCGGCCACAAAGAAGAGAGCGAACCCTCGAAGCGCGGACTGCCATCGGGCACGACCTGTAGCTGAAGTCACGCGAGGCATTATCCACCTGCCGCATCAGGCGACCAGGCACCACGGGACTGGTCACTGGCCTGCCGGTGAACCAGTCCGGTCACAGCACTGGACGCATTCGAGGGCGGCCCGCGCAGTGAGCGAGTGCCCCCGCGAGGCAACGGGCGGCCTCGAACTCGGTGGTTCAAGGCGACGCCAGGGGAGAGGCCCGCCCCGCAGCTACGACACCCCCGGCCTGAGCCCCGGTTGCCTCACAGACCCGCCCGACCTAGGGTGAATGCGCTTTCATCTACGTGCATGCATCAGAGAGACGGGGGCCAGACCCATGAACGGCACCGCATGGTGAACGCGATCCCCACGGTGTACGACGTGGCCGAACGCTCCGGAGTGTCCATCGCCACGGTGTCCAGGGTGTACCGCAGCCCCGACTCCGTGCGCGCCGCCACCCGCGAAAGGGTGCTGGCGGCGGCGGGCGAACTGGGATACGTGCCGAGCGGCAACGCCCGCGGACTCGCCAGCCGCTCGACCGGCGTCCTCGGCCTCTGCTTCCCGGACTATTCCGACCCGGACACGCTCAGTGCCGAGGACGACGATGCCGCGATGCTCTACTCGGACCAGATCATCCGGGGCATGGAACGCGCGGCCCGCCGGCACGGGTACGCGCTGCTGATCGCGGCCTCCCTCGAAGGCGGCCCGGAGAACCTCGTGGCCCAGGTGGCCGGACGCGTCGACGGCTTCGCGGTGATGGCCCGCACGGTACCGACCGAGGAGCTCGAAGCGATCTCCCGGCGCCGACCGGTCGTGATGTTGGCCGGCCCCCGCGCGCAGGACCCCTCGCTCGACCACCTCGACCACGTCGAGGTCGCCAACGAGGACGGCCAGTACGAGCTGACCCGCCACCTGGTCCACGACCACGGGCTGCGCCGCCTCGCCTACGTGGGGCTCGTCGACGACTCTCCGGACGTCGAGGCGCGTTTCCGCGGATTCCGCCGGGCCTGCTGCGAGGCCGGGATCGAGGCCGCCGCCGCGCCGACGCTGCGCATGCCGATGATGACCCAGGCCGAAGGCGCCCGCGCCGCCCACTTGCTGTGCGAAGGAGACGACGACCGGCCCGAGGCCTTCGTGTTCGCCAATGACCAGATGGCGGTGGGCGCGCTCCAGGCGCTCGAACGCCGTGGCGTACGCGTGCCCGACGACGTCGTGGTGACAGGCTTCGACGGCATTCCGTTGAGCCGCCTGGTGCGCCCCGCCCTGACCACCGTGCGCCAGCCGATGGTGCGCATGGGCGAGGAGGCCGTCGACCTGCTGGTCCGACGGCTGAGCGGCCAGCCTCCGGAGGAGCCTGTCTCACTGATGCTGCCGGTCGGCGTGGTCCGCCGGGCGAGCTGCGGCTGCGACGAGGCGACGACCCTTCCGACGACAACCGGCTGAAAGCCGCCTCCCCGATGGCTGCGACCGGCTGGTAGCCGCGTCCCCGGTGGCCGCGACAGGCTGATAGCCGCCTCCTCGATAACGACGGTCAGCTGATAGCCGCCTCCCCGATAACGACGGTCAGCTGATAGCCGCCTCCCCGATGGCCGGTCGCCGCCCACCCCGCCTGTGACCGGCCGGCCGGCTGACTCCCGGGCACCGGCTCACCCTCACCGTGCCTTGGCCGGACGCGGCCCTCCACGCACGGAGACGCACGGAGGACAGGGCGGCGGCCCTGGGGACTCCCTACCGACGGGCCGACTACGGCCCTCGGCGAAAGCTCCCTCGGTGCCACTCCGCAGTCAGTCGCCACTCCGCAGTGATCAGTCCCCGCCCCTCACCACGGTCAGCCGGCCCGATCTCCGAGAACCAGTCCTCCCCAGTCCTCCCCAGTTCTCCCCAGTCCTCCCCAGGGCACCCCCAGCCCCCGACCCCGCCACAGAAACTCTCACCGCGACGCGGTACGCCGACGCCGATCTCGTCGCGCCCGCCATAGCCGTCAGCCGTCTCCGGTCACGAAGCCATGCCCGGCGTACGACTCCCTCGCACGGTAGCGCCGGCAAACTCCGCACCTGCCTCCGAGCACGCGGCGAGCTTCCGAGGGCCGGCGAAACCTTCAGTGGCGAGAGCCCTGGATCACACATCCTTTCCCCACGCACTGATCCGTTTTACGTTGCTCTCGCACAGGCCCTTCGCGGCCGGTACCGCGTCCCCGGGCGGTGCGGGCCGCCCGTCGGGTGTCCCTCTCGTTACGGGAGTGTGACCAAGGCCCCTCTTGCCAGGCCAGGAATCGCTGCAACAGAGTGATGTATGCGCTTACAGGCAGCGCATACATCACCGCTCAAGGAGGAGCCGCCCATGAACCGCGCCGTCGCAACCGGGTCGATCGCACTCACCCTGGCGTCTGCGCTCACCCTCACCGCCTGTGGCGGTTCGGGTGGCGCGGGCGTGGCAGCAGACGCCAAGCAGACCCTGACCGTGTGGGCGATGGGCACGGAGGGGGAGAAGCTCGGCGATGTCGCCAAGGAGTACGAGAAGTCGCACTCCAACATCAAGGTCAAGATCACCCCGATCGGCTGGGACGTGGCCCACCAGAAGCTGGTCGCCGCTGCCGCCGCCGGGAAGCTGCCCGACGTGATGCAGATGGGCGGGAGCTACCTGGGCGAGTTCGCCGACATGGGTGTCCTGGAGCCGGTCGACACGAAGACCTTCCGCGAGGGCGACTTCTTCCCCGCCGCCTGGCAGCAGGGTTCCTACGACGGCAAGACCTACGGCGTCCCCTGGTACGTCGACACCCGCGTGCTCTTCTACCGCACCGACCTCGCCACCAAGGCGGGGATCAAGAAGGCCCCGGCCACCATGGCCGAACTCCAGAGCGCCGCCGAGGCGTACCAGAAGAAGGCCGACACCAAGTGGGGCCTGTCCATCCAGCCGGGCGGACTCGACACCGTACAGAGCTTCTACCAGTTCCTGTACTCCGCCGGTGGCGCCATCATCGACGACAACGGCAAGGCCGTCGTGAACTCCGACGCGGCCGTCAAGGCGCTGGAGAACTACGGGAGTTACTTCGACAAGGGCCTCAGTGAGAAGTCCGTGCGCCCCGGCTACGACGTCACCAAGGACTTCAACTCCGGTGCCGTACCGATGTTCTTCGGCGGTCCCTGGATCACCAATCTCCTCGACGAGAACTACCCCGACATCAAGGGCAAGTGGGCCGTCGCCCCCGTTCCCGCCGACGAGGCATCGGTGTCGATGGCCGGCGGGTCCAGCCTCGCGGTCTCCGCCGACAGCGACCACAAGGCCGCCGCCAAGGAGCTCGTCTCCTACCTGACCGGCGCCAAGGGCCAGGCCGACTGGTTCGAGCGGACCAACGACCTGCCCGCCAACACGGCAGCCTGGAAGACCGGCGACCTCGCCACCGACCCCACCATGCAGGTGTGGCGGAAGCAGATGGACACCGCCCGCGCTACCCCCTCCCAGCCCAAGCTGACCGAGATCACCTCCAAGGTGGACACGGCCATCGAGTCGGTCACCCAGGGCAAGTCCTCCGCGAAGGCCGCGCTGGACAAGGCCCAGTCCGAGATCGAAGGCCTCGTGCAGTAGAAGGCAGTAGGAGAGCGTTCCCTGATGTCCCTCACCACAGGACCCGCCGTCCCACAGGCGGCCGTCGACAAGAGCCCCGACAGCGGCGGGAAATCCGGTCGCACCCGCCGAGGCCACCGCTCACTGAGCAAGCACAACCTGACCGGATGGCTGTTCTCCACGCCGTTCCTGGTGCTGTTCGGCGTCTTCATGCTCTTCCCGATCGTCGCCACGCTCCTGATGAGCTTCACCGACTTCGGCGCCCGCAACGTCACCCGCCCGCTGGAGGCGGAGTTCGTCGGCCTGGACAACTACACACAGCTGTTCCAGGACGACAAGTTCCTCAAGGCCCTGTTCAACACCGCCTACTTCGTGGTCGTCGGCGTCCCCGCGACCATCGTCCTCGGACTGCTGGCGGCGATCCTCCTGAACAACGGCATCGACCGGGCCCGTACGTTGTTCCGGGTCGGCTTCTACGCGCCGGTCGTCACCACCATCGTCGCCGTGGCCGTCGTCTGGCGCTTCGTACTCGACCCCTCGGACGGGCTGATTGCCTCCCTCGCCTCCGAAGTCGGCCTGACCGCACCGGACTTCCTCGGTTCCGAGACCTGGGCCATGCCCTCCCTGATCACCATGGCCGTCTGGCGCAACCTCGGCACCGTGATGGTGCTGTGCATCGCCGGCCTGCAGGCGATCCCGGCCGAGGTCCGCGAGGCGGCCCGTCTCGACGGCGCCGGTGCCTGGCAGGAACTGCGCGGCATCACCGTCCCGCTGCTGCGGCCCACCCTGCTGTACGCCACGGTCATCACCACCATCGGCTACCTCAACGTCTTCGAGGAGCCCTTCGTGATGACCCAGGGCGGCCCCTCCGACTCCACGCTGACGGTGTCGCTCGACATGTACCGCGAGGGATTCAACTTCTTCCACATGGGCTACGCCAGCGCCATGGCGTACGTCCTGTTCGTCGTGATCATGGGCGTCACGGTGCTCCAGCTCCGACTGCTCAAGGACAACACCCGATGACCGCCGACACGGCCACCAAGGCCCGGACCCCCCGCCGCACCGGACGGGTGCGCACCCCGCTGCTCTACACGATCGCCTCGGTCGCACTGCTCGTGATGGCCGCCCCGTTCCTCTGGATGGCGCTGTCCGCGTTCAAGACGAAGCAGGACCTCACGGCGAGCCCGCCCGTGTGGCTCCCCTCCCGGTGGACGCTGGACAACTTCACGGCCCTGCTCGACCAGCTCGACATGCCGCAGTACTTCCTCAACTCGCTGATCGTCGCCGTCCTGGTGACCGTCAGCAACCTGCTGTTCTGCTCCATGCTCGGCTACGCCCTGGCCAAGCTCGACTTCACCGGGCGCTCCAAGGTCTTCGCGGTCGTGCTCGCCGCCCTGATGGTCCCCGGCAACCTCATGATCCTGCCGCTGTACGTGCTGATGAACGGCCTCGGCCTGATCGACACGTACGCCGGACTCGTGCTGCCTTTCGCGGCGGGCGCGTTCGGGGTGTTCCTGATGCGGCAGTTCATGCTGTCCGTGCCCGACGAGCTGCTGGAGGCGGCCCGCCTGGACGGAGCGGGGGAGTGGTACATCTTCTGGCGGATCGTGATCCCGCTGGTCAAGCCCGCCCTCGCGACCCTGACGATCTTCACCTTCCTCGGCTCCTGGAACAACTTCATCTGGCCGCTGATCGCCACCAACGACCCGGACAAGTACACCCTGCCGGTGGCGCTGGCGACCTTCGCCAACGATCCCAACCGCACGGTCGGCGGCGGCAACGGCATGCTCATGGCCGGCTCACTCCTCGTCGTACTCCCGGTCCTGGCCGTCTTCATCGTCCTGCAACGGCACTTCACGCAGGGCATCGCCACCGCGGGCCTGAAGTAGCCCCGCCCGGCGCCGCTTTCCTCGGCCTTCCCGCACCCGCTTCTCCCGGCCTCCCGCACCCGTCGGTCGCTTCGCCGCGGCCCCCGGGCCGGTCGCCATGCCACCACCCCCACATCAGAAGGACAGAAACGGACGATGACGCACTCCACCACCCGCTTCCCCGACGGCTTCCTGTGGGGCGCCTCCACCGCCGCCCACCAGATCGAGGGCAACAACGTCAACAGCGACTGGTGGCGCAAGGAGCACGACCCCGCGGCCGGGATCGCCGAAGCCAGCCTGGACGCCTGCGACAGCTACCACCGCTGGGAGCAGGACATGGACCTGCTCGCCGAACTGGGCTTCACCGACTACCGGTTCAGTATCGAGTGGGCACGCATCGAGCCGGTCCGCGGCAACTTCTCCCGCGCCGAGATCGCCCACTACCGCCGTATGGTCGAAGGCGCCCTCGCCCGCGGTCTGCGTCCCATGGTGACCCTGCACCACTTCACCGTTCCGCAGTGGTTCGAGGACCTCGGCGGCTGGACCGCCGACGGCGCCGTCGATCTCTTCGCCCGTTACGTCGAGGAGTGCGCGCCCGTCATCGCCGACGGCGTCCGGCACGTGTGCACCATCAACGAGCCGAACATGATCGCCGTCATGGCAGGCCTCGCGAAGGCCGGGAATCAGGGCTTTCCGCCCGCCGGCCTGCCCACCCCGGACGAGGAGACCACCCGCGCGGTGATCGCCGCGCACCACGCGGCCGTCAAGGTCATCCGCGCCGGTCACCCCGACATCCAGGTCGGCTGGACCATCGCCAACCAGGTCTACCAGGCCCTGCCCGGCGCCGACCAGGTCACCGCCGACTACCGCCACCCCCGCGAGGACGTCTTCATCGAGGCCGCCCGCGGCGACGACTGGATCGGCGTGCAGTCCTACACCCGCACCAAGATCGCCCCCGAGGGTCCGGTCCCGGCCCCCGAAGACGTCGAACGCACCCTCACACAGTGGGAGTACTACCCGACCGCCGTCGGCCACGCCCTGCGCCACACCGCCGAGGTCATCGGGGACAACACACCCCTGATCGTCACCGAGAACGGCATCGCCACCGCGGACGACAGCCGTCGCGTCGACTACTACACCGGTGCCCTTGGCGCGGTCGCCGCCGCGGTGGAGGACGGCCTGAACATCCAGGGCTACCTTGCGTGGAGCGCCCTGGACAACTACGAATGGGGCTCCTTCAAGCCGACCTTCGGACTGATCGCCGTGGACCCGACCACCTTCGAGCGCACCCCGAAGCCGTCCGCCGTCTGGCTCGGCAGCCTGGGCCGCGACCGCGCCCTGCCGCGCACCGAGTCCTGACGCCCCCCAAGAACCCGGGAGTCGGCCGGCCCCTGACACCGGCCGGCTCCCGCCCCCCTCACCTGACGACGACCCGGACCTCCCGCACCACAACCCGGCACCACCGCAACTCCGCACGACCACACGACCGCACGACCGCGCGCCACGGACACGCACCCTTCCGCCTGCCTGCCTTCCCACAGCACAGGAGTCAGAGCCGCATGAACCGTCGTAGCTTCCTCATCACCGCCGCCGCGTCCACCGCAGCGGCCACCTGCGCCACGTCCCTCACCGCCACCGCAGCCACCGCAGCCAACGCCGCCCCAGCCGTACGCACCGACGCGGAACGCCGTCTGTTGCGTGACTGGTTCGTCGCGACCCATCGCTCGATGGAGGCCATGACGACCGAACTCGGCCTGGCCGCCGACAAGATCGACGTCAGCGGGAGCGGCACACCGGTGCCGTCCGCGCAGACCTCGCCGACCAACATCGGCTGCGGCCTTTGGTCCACCGTCGCAGCGGCCGGACTCGGCGTCATCTCCGGCGCCACCATGCGCAGTCGGCTGACTCGCACGGTCGCCGCCGTGGAACGCCTGGAGCGTGCCCACGGCTTCTGGTTCAACTGGTATGACGCGCACGACGGTTCACTGCTGACGACATGGCCGGAGACCGGCGACCCCGTGCGGCCGTTCCTGTCCAGCGTCGACAACGCGTGGCTGGTGACCGGTCTGCGCATCGCCGCGCAGGCCCACCCCGGGCTGCGCCCCCGCGTCGCCGCCCTCCTCGCCGACGCCGACTGGTCGTACTACTACACCCCCTTCGATCCGGCCGACCCGGTCGCCGGCCCCGGACAACTGCGCGGCGGCTACTGGCCGGACAAGCCGGGCAAGGGCGAACCCACCGGCCACCACTACGGCGCCCTCAACACCGAACCCCGTATGGCCAGTTACCTCGGTATCGCCGACGGCTCACTGCCGACCGACCACTACTGGCACATGATGCGCACCCTGCTTCCGGGAGCGGGACAGGAGCAGGAACCGCAGGGCGAGTACGTCGAGATCGACGGCGTACGCGTCTGGGAGGGCCACTACACCTACCGGGGCCGCAAGTTCGTCCCCACCTGGGGCGGCTCCATGTTCGAGGCGTTGATGGTCCCGCTGTTCGTACCCGAATCGGAGTGGTCCCCCCGCTCCTGGGGCACCACCCACCGGCGTTACGTCCGCAGCCAGATCGAACACGGCCTGATCGAGGAGGAGTACGGCTACTGGGGCTTCTCCCCGGCCTCCATTCCCGCCGGCGGCTATCGCGAGTACGGGGTCGACGGGATAGGCATGCAGGAGGAGGGCTACAACTCCCTGGGCGTCGTCACCCCGCACGCCTCGTTCCTCGCCCTGCCCCAGGCCCCGGCCGAGGCCCTCTCCAACCTCCGCGCCCTCGACCGCGCCTTCGGCGCCTACGACGACCGCTACGGCTTCCGCGACTCGGTCGACGTCGCCACCGGCCGCGTAAGCGACTTCGTCCTCGCCCTCGACCAAGGCATGATCACCGCGGCCATCGCCCAGCACCTGCACCCGGGCCTGCTCCAGACGCCGTTCCGCACCGCGGGCTTCCACACCCGGGTACGCCCGCTGCTCGGCAAGGAGCGGTTCTCCCTCTAGACGGGAGGGGCGCCGCCAGGCCCCCGACGGGCCAGCCTGCTCATCGTGGCGTCAGCTCTGCGGGACATCCTTGACGAACACGATGCCGTCGCTGTCCGCCAGATGGGCCGGGTCGAACGAGGCGTAGCCGAACCAAGGCGAGACGCGGGGTGCGGGCAGCGTGTCGCCGAGGGCCCTGGCCAGCCGCGGGGCGTCGATGACATAGCGCTCGTCCGGGAGTTCGTACAGGAGGCCTTCGACGGTGTCCGGCGGCGGGGTGTCCACTCCCTGGTGGCGGATCGTGCCGAGGGCCGTGGCCACGAAGGCGTACTCCTCGCCGAGTCGCGCGCTCACCAGGGCACCGGCGCTCCACCACTCCACCCGCCCCTGCCACATCTGCATGGAGCTCTTCTCCCGCTGGAGATGGGAGTTCTGGGCGTGGACGAGTGCCGGTCCCCGATCCGCGACGGCGAGGAGGTTGTGGGACATCATCAGATCCCGCTGCGCGCACAGCCGCGTCAGGCGGGCCGGTGAGGTGTCGGCCATCCAGTGGTGGTAGCGCAGGAGGCCGGTCGCGGTGCGCCCGTACAGGCGTGCCCGGTCCAGGTCGTCCCGCGAGGTCGTCGTGATCAGGTGCGGTGTCTGCGTGTCCAGCAGGGCGACCAGATCGTCGGCGAGCAGCCGGAGCCGACCGGCGTCGGCCGACTGTCCCACGGACCGGGACGGGTCCAGCATCGCCGCGGGATCCGTCCACCGGTCGTCGGCGCCCAGCAGGCGGTCGAGTGCTTCCGCGGTGCAGGGCAGCAGGTCCGCGTCCACCCGGGTGGAGAGGTAGTCGTGGAGGCCGGTGAGGGCCTGTCGAGGGCTCGCGGCGGCGGCGATCTCCAGCGGGCCGTCGAAACCGGCGAAGCGAAGCCGCTCGGACGCGGGCCGACTCTCATTGTGGGCGCGCATCCAGCGTACGAGCTCACGGTTGGCCGCGGACGCGCCCCAGCCGTGACTGAATCCCTGCTCCATGACCTCGTCGAGAGTGCCCGTGCCCGAGGTGACGTAGTCGTCCACGACCAGGCCCATCATGCAGTCGCTCTCGATCGCGATCGTCCTGAACCCCTCCTGCTCGACAAGCTGCCGGAAAAGCTCGTTGCGCAGGTCGAGGAGAGTGTCCTCGCCGTGGGTGGGCTCGCCCAGCGCGAGCAGTCGAGGCCGGGTTGGCAGCAGGTTCATGACGGCGGCAGCGTCGAAGGAACGGACGGCGTCCTTGATGTCAGTAGCCATGCCTTCAACGGTATCGTTGAACTTTCGGTTGAAACTTTTCCGCGATATCGGCAGGCTCATGGGGCGAAACCTTCAAAACGGTGAGCGGCTCAGGCCGGTTGATCTGGCGCGCGGGCACGGTCTGTCCACGCAGGCGGTCAGGAACTACGAGGAGGCCGGCATCCTTCCGGCCGCCGGTCGCACACCCCACGGCTACCGCACCTACACCTCGCTGCACGCGGGGGCGCTGCGCGCGTTTCTTGCCCTGGTGCCCGGCCACGGCCACCGGACGGCGACGTCGGTCATGCGGGCCGTGAACCAGGGCGCGGTCGATGAGGCGTTCCGTCTCATCGACGAGAGCCACGCCCAGCTTCTCGACGACCGGCGAACTCTCCGGGCGGTGGAGAGCGCCCTCCGTGGCCTGGAGCCCACCATGACGTCCGGGGCGGCCGGGGCGGCCGAGGTGTGTGAGCCTGATGTGCCTTCTGAGCCCGGTGCGAGCTCCGGGCCCGCCGACAAGTTCATCGGGTCGTTGGCGGGAGAGCTCGGGATCCGGCCCGCGACGCTGCGCAAATGGGAGCGCGCCGGGCTGGTACGCCCGCGCCGCGACCCGCTTACCGGGTACCGCGTCTACGGCGATTCCGACGTACGGGACGCCCGGCTGGCCCATCAACTCAGGCGGGGCGGCTACCTGTTGGAGCAGATCGCCCCACTGATCGCGCAGGTACGGTCGGCCGGCGGGCTGGAACCGCTGGAGGCCGCGCTGTCCGACTGGCGAGGCCGGGTATCCACCCGCGGGCGGGCGATGCTGACCGGGGCCGCCGAGCTGGAGGCGTACCTCCGCGAGCGCGGACGAGACTCGGGACCTGGCCCACGAGAACAAGGGTCACCGGGCGCATCGGAGAGCCGGAACGAGTACCGGCTGTGACGTGGACGTGGACGTGGAGGTGGAGGTGGTCGCGCTATGGCGGGCCGCGCAGTCAGCGGCGTCGTAGTGCAGGGTCGAGCAGGGCGGGCGGAGTGTCGTGCTTCTCGTGCGGGGCCAGGTCGACACCGGGGGCGACGATGCTGTCGATGGCGTCCAGCACGTCGGCGGAGAGCACGGTGTCGGCCGCGGCGAGCTGTGAGTGCAGGTGGTCCAACGTGCGGGGACCGATGAGCGCGCTGGTCACGGCGGGGTGCGCGGTCACGAATCCGAGCGCGAGCTGAATCATGGTCAGGCCGGCCTCGTCGGCGACTACGGCCAACTGCTCGACGGCATCGAGCCTGGCCCGGTTGGAGGGGATCGCGGTGTCGAAGCGCTCCGGCATGAACGCCGAGCGGCTGGTGGTGATGTCCCGGCCCTCGCGGACCGCCCCCGACAGCCAGCCCGAGGCCAGCGGGCTCCACGCCAGCACTCCGAGCCCGTACTCCTCGGTCACGGGCAGGACGTGGGTCTCGATCCCGCGCTGCAGGATCGAGTAGCTGGGCTGTTCGGTCACGTAGCGGCTCAGGTGGTGCTCACGGGCCGCCCACTGTGCCTGCACGATGCGGTACGCCGGGAAGGTCGAGGAGCCGAAGTAGCGGATCTTTCCCGCGCGTTGCAGGTCGGTCAGGGCCGACAGCGTCTCCTCGTCGCTGGTGGTCGGGTCCCACCGGTGGATCTGGTAGAGGTCGACGTGATCGACGCCGAGACGGCGCAGGCTGTTGTCCAGCTCGGTGACGAGCCAGCGGCGCGAGCTGCCCCGGTGGTTGCGCTCGTCGCCCATCGGCATGGTCGCCTTCGTGGCCAGCACGATGTCGTCGCGGCGGCCTGCGATGGCCTTGCCGACCATCTCTTCGGATTCGCCGGCGCTGTACGCGTCAGCCGTGTCGATGACGTTGATCCCGCCTTCGAGGGCGGCGTCCACGACAGCGGTGGCCTCGTCCTGGGTGGTGCGGCCGATGGCGCCGAAGTTCATCGCGCCGAGCGCGAGGGAGCTGACCTGTACACCGGTACGGCCCAAGGTGCGGTACTGCATGACCGTGATCCTCCATTGCGGGTGAAGCGTGGTGTCACTGCATGGCTTGGTTGCGGGCCCGTGCTCTGGCATCATGAGCAAACGGAACCTCGTTCCGGAACGATACGGAACGCTGTTCCGTTTGGCAAGCTCGACAACGGAGGGTGGCGCGGTGAACGACGGCGACGAGGGCGCTGGGGGCGCGGCCCAGTCCAAGCGGAAGGACGCCCGGCGCAACAAGGAGACCCTGCTCGACGCGGCCGCCGCGGTCTTCGTCACGTCGGGCGTGGAAGCACCCGTACGTGACATCGCGGCCAAGGCTGGCGTCGGGCTGGGCACGATCTACCGCCACTTCCCGACTCGGGCGGATCTCGTCATCGACGTCTACCGCCACCAGGTCGACGCCTGCGCCGAGGCAGGCCCGGCCCTGCTGGAGAGCAGCCCGACACCTCACGCCGCCCTCGCACAGTGGGTCGACCTCTTCGTCGACTTCCTGGTCACCAAGCACGGACTCGCGGCCGCGCTGCAGACCGACAACGCCGGTTTCGAAACGCTGCACTCCTACTTCCTCGACCGCCTCCTGCCGGTGTGCACCCAGCTCCTCGACGCCGCTGCCGCCGCCGGCGAGATCCGCTCCGACCTCACCGCCTACCAGCTGATGCGCGGCGTCGGAAACCTCTGCATCGGCGACGACAGCGATTCCCGCTACGACGCACGCCGGCTGGTCGAGCTCCTCGTCGCGGGACTGCGCCGACCGCAGTGATCGTGGCGGCCGTGGAGGAATGGTTCCCCGCATGGCCGAAGGTGCCCCTGCCGCGATGAGTTTCGGTGGCGTCGTGAGTCTGTTGTGGTGAGCGTCGTAGACGTCGTACGACGCTGCCCGTCACGAGACACCACGGAGGACACATGACGACCACACCCGGCAACGCGAGCAGCGACCTCCCCGGCAAGCCGCCGGTCGTCGACCTGACCACCTGGCAGACCGCCCGCGACGAGCTGCTGGTCCGCGAGAAGGCGCACACCCGTGAGGGTGACGCGATCGCAGCGGCCCGGCGGCGGCTGCCGATGGTGGAGCTCGACGGGACGGTCGAGGTCGTCGGAGCCGACGGCCCGGTCCCGTTCCTGGACCTGTTCCAGGGGCGCGACGAACTCGTCGTGTACCAGCACATGTGGTACGACGGCGCTCCGCACCAGGGACAGTGCGAGGGCTGCACCACCACGGCCTGGCATGTGAAGGACGCCGTCTACCTCAACGCCCGGGGCGTCTCGTTCGCCGTCCTGACCTCGGGTCCCTGGGACGAAGTGGCCTCGTACGTCGAGTTCATGGGTTACACGCAGCCCTGGTACTCGGTACGGGGCGTGGAGGCGCCGGTCGGCGGAGGCATGGGGTACATCGCCTGCTTCCTGCGCGACGGCGACCGCGTGTTCCTCACCTACTCCACGACGGGCCGTGGCAACGAGCGGGTCAACGGATCCCTCGGCCTGCTCGACATGACGCCCTACGGCCGCGGCGAGGCATGGGAGGACAACCCCGAGGGGTACCCGTCCGTGGGCCAACAGGCCTGCTGGTCCTGGCGCTCGGACGCGGACGGCATCGCCACCTGGGGCCCGACCAGCCGGCCCGTGCCCCAGTGGACCCGCCCCGACGCGACCCCGGTGGAGACCCTCGGCCGCAAGGGCCACCACCACTGACAAGCCGGCGGCGGAATCTCGTGCAGTCGTCGACCGGCCGCGTCAGTGTCGCTGGAGGGACTCGCTTCGAGCCGACTCCCGCTGCTGGTCGTGCTGCTCGTTCCAGAGTTCGGCGAGTTCACCGAGTGCGCTGTTGGAGCGGCCGAGTTCCAAGAGCAGATAGACGCTGGCTCCGGCGAACGGGATCCACTCACCCCATCCGAAGACGAGAACCGGCATGTACAGCAGGCCGGCCAGGACAAAGAACTTGACGAAGATCTCGGCTGTGTACGTCTGCTTGCGGCCGACGATGACATGCTCTCCGCGGCCGTGGGTCCACTGCAGGCGCGATCTCATGGCTTCTCCCTATGGGCTCCGGATGGACATCATGCCGTCTGTCACTTGGTGAGTGCTAGTGCGGGATGGGGCCGGTCGGGACCTCGAAGCGGGCGACTGCGACCACGGTGCGCAGGGACATCGAAACCCGTTTGAACCCGGAGGGCCCCGGACACGTACGGTCAACTGGGGGCTTTTACCTGCGTGCTGTGGTTCATGGCCTCCTGGTCCCGTTGTGACACTTTCGAGGAGTACCCATGACCACCAATCCGCGCCTCGGCGACTGGCTGACGACGCGCCAGCCGTTCGTGCTGGGCCTGTTCCGTATGGTCCTTGGCCTGTTGTTCGCCTCCGAGGGCGCTGCCACGGTCTTCGGGGTGCTCGACAGGAAGGCCAGCCCGACGGGTGACTGGCCCTTCTGGTATGCCGGGGTGATCGAGCTGGTGTGCGGCGTTCTTGTTCTCCTCGGGGTCGCGACCCGTAGTGCGGCGTTCATCAGCTCGGGCATCATGGCGTTCGCGTACTTCACGGAGCACCAGCAGGACGGCCTCTTCCCCTTGCAGAACGGGGGACTTGCGCCGGTGCTCTTCTGCTGGGGATTCCTGCTCATCGTGTTCTCCGGACCCGGTGCCTTCTCCCTCGCGGGACTGGTCGGCCGCCGGAGCGACGCGCGTCCCGTCACCGCCCCGATGACCGGACAGGCCCGGTAGCGACGTCAGGTCACCAGGCCCTGGCGGTAGGCGTACACGACCGCCTGGACGCGGTCGCGGAGGTTGAGCTTGGCGAGGATGCGGGAGACGAAGGTCTTGACCGTCTCCGGGCTGATCACGAGGGTCGCGGCGATCTCACTGTTGGAGAGGCCGTTGGCGATGAGGCGAAGGACCTCCAACTCGCGGGGGGTCAGCGGGATGTCGTGCGGGGCGCCCTCGGCGGGGCGGATGCGGGCGGCGTACCTGCCCACGAGCCGACGCGTCACCTCGGGGTCCAGCAGGGCCGCGCCCGTGCCCACGGTCCGTATCCCGTGCAGCAGTTGGGCGGGCGGCGCGTCCTTGAGCAGGAACCCGCTCGCCCCCGCGCGCAGCGCCTCGTAGACGTACTCGTCCAGGTTGAACGTGGTCACCACGAGCACCTTGACGGGATGCGGCACGCCGGCCCCGGCCAGCAGGCGGGTGGCCTCGATGCCGTCCAGCACCGGCATGCGTACGTCCATCACCACGACGTCCGGGTGCACTTGGCCGGCGAGGTCGACCGCGGCCTGTCCGTCTCCGCACTCGCCGGCCACCTCCATGTCGGGCTGGGCGCCGATGATCGTCACCAGCCCGGTGCGGATCAGCACCTGGTCGTCGCAGACCAGGACCCGGATCGGTGCGGTCACGGTCACGACGGGCTCCCCGCGGGTATCCGCGCCCGTACGACGAAGCCACCGGCCTTCTGCCGGTCCGCGCTGAAGTCGCCGCCCAGGACGTCGACCCGTTCTCGGAGACCGGCGAGGCCCCGCCCGCTCCCGCCGGGGGACCCGGCCCGCGAGCCGGAACCGTCCGTACTGACCTCCACGGTGATCTCCCTTTCGGCGTGGCGCACCTGGACCGAAGTGCGGCTGCCGTGAGCGTATTTGAGGGCGTTGGTCAGGGCCTCCTGCACGACCCGGTAGGCCACGAGTTCGGCGCTGCCGGTCGACTCCGCCGGTATGCCCTCCTCGGTGAACTCCACCGGCTGACCGGCCCGGCGCGTCTGCTCCACAAGTGTGAGCAGTCTGCCGACGGATGGCGTTCTGGGCTCGGTGCCGTGGTCGGGGTTGAGCAGGTCGAGCAGATGCCGCAGGTCGGTGATGGCCCGCCGGCCGGTGTCGCTGACGGCGGTCAGGGTCTGGTCGAGACGGTCGGGTGAGGCGGTCAGATAGCGCGCGGCCTCGGCCTGCACGACCATCGCGGTCACATGATGGGTCACGACGTCGTGCAACTCGCTTGCGATGCGGGTGCGTTCGGCGGTGCGGGTGTCCTCGGCGATACGGCTGCGGCGTTCGGCGTCCGCGACCCGGGTGGAGCGCAGCCACGCCCCGGCACCCCACGCGAGGACCATCGCCAGATAGAACGTCACGAACCCGCTCGGCGGCTCGCCCGAACCGATCCGGGAGAGCGCCACCGCCAGCGGCACGTACGCCAAGGAGAAGAGAATCGCGGCGGTACGCCGGTGCCGTTCCAGATGGGCCCCCACGCTCAGGAGCGCGATCGGCAGCGCGGTGCCCGCGAACGTGTGGTAACCGCGGAGCTGGTCGATGGCGAAGCCGACCGACACCAGGGCGAGGCAGACGACCGGCCACCTGCGGCGCACCGCGAGCGGGAGGCATTCGAGGGCGATCGCCAGGAGGGCCAGCGTGTCGAAGGCGCGGTCCGGCAGGCCGCCGAGCTGCGTCCCGTGGGACGCCGGCAGGAACGACGCGGCGAAGCACAGCACCCCGAACGGGAGATCTCTGACCGTGACATCGGCCCGGCTCCACCACTCCGGGGTCCACCGAGGACTGATCATCGGGGGAGTGTAGCGGTGGCGTCGATCCGCTCGGCGCGCCGACGGCGGGGCACCACATGGCCGCGCCGGTGGGCCAGCCACATGAACGCGATCGTCGCCAGTACGCAGAACAGCACCGAGTACACGCTTCCCTCCGGGCCGAAGTCGCCGCCGGTGAGCAGCTTCGGGCCCGACATCGAGGAGTCCAGCAGTCCCTGAGGGGTGTCGTTGCCCGAGACCTCGGTGCTGAAGATGCCGGACGCGGCGAAGTTCCAGCCGAAGTGCAGGCCGATCGGCAGCCACAGCTTGCGGGTGGCGACGTACGCGGCGGTGAGCATGCCGCCGGCCTCGATGGCGATGGCGGTGGCTCCCCACACACTGGCGTTCGGGTTGAGCAGATGCGACAGGCCGAACAGCGCACCGGTCAGCACCAGCGCGATCCATGTGCCGATGCGTTCCTCGGTGATGCGGAACAGGACACCGCGGAACAGCAGTTCCTCCGTCACCGCGGCGGCGGCCATGAAGCCGAACAGCCCCGCCGCACCCGGCACCGAGCCCACGCCGTCGACCTCGTAGTGCCCGGAGGTGAAGAGGTTCACCATGACGGCCCCGAACAGGGCGGCGCCGAGCAGTGTTCCGCGGCCCATCGCGGCCGGGGCGCCTTCCAGGGCCACCTCCGTGGACGGGCGGTGCTCGGTCCGCCGTACCACCCATCCGTAGACAAGCACCGCGAGCACGGCTGTCGGGACGCCGACGGCCAGTTGGAGCCACGGGTGGTCCTCCGCCGCGGCAAGCCCCTGGCCGCCGATGAAGGCGACCGCCGCGACGGCCACGAATTGCCAGACCAGCCTCATGAGAACTCCTACGCCAGAGCCGCGACCGGAGTGCCGCGGGCTGGGTAGAAAGCTATGGATCCGGCGACCCGGAATCGTCACCGCTCGGTGGACACCTGCGCGTAGCTCTCTCGGGGGACA
Source organism: Streptomyces sp. NPDC058697 (assembly GCF_042715345.1). NCBI lineage: Bacteria > Bacillati > Actinomycetota > Actinomycetes > Kitasatosporales > Streptomycetaceae > Streptomyces > Streptomyces sp. NPDC058697. The sequence goes on along the minus strand of NZ_JBHXSU010000002.1, from coordinate 605,273 downwards.
GGGCGCACCAGGCCGGACAGCGTGTACCGGGCCGCCAGGATTCTCGGTTGCCGGTCCAGGTGCCGTGCAGCACGATGCGGGGATGCGCTTCTCGGTGAACATTCCGAACTTCGGTGACTTCGCCGATCCCAGGACCGTGGCGAAGGTGGCCGCGGCGGCGGAACAGGCAGGGTGGGACGGGCTGTTCGTCTGGGATCACGTGCTGCACCGCAAGCACGGAGGCAGGCCCTTCGGGGACCCCTGGATGCTCCTGACGGCCGCCGCGCTGGCGACGTCCCGGATCCGGCTGGGCACGCTGGTCACCCCTGTCGCCCGGCGGCGCCCGCAGCAACTCGCCCGCCAGGTGGCCACCTTGGACGCCGTGAGCGGCGGCCGCGTCACCTTCGCCGCTGGGCTGGGCGGGCCCGTGGAGGACGAGTACGCGAGCTTCGGTGACACGACCGACCCGAAGGTACTGGCCGAGCGGCTGGACGAGGGCCTGGACCTGCTCCAGCGCTACTGGTCGGGCGAGCCGGTGAACCACGACGGACAGCACTACCAGGTACGGGACGTGACCCTGCTGCCCGCCACGGTGCAGCGCCCTCGGCCGCCGGTCTGGGTCGCCGGATTCTGGCCCAACCGCCCGCCCATGCGTCGGGCCGCCCGCTGGGACGGCGTGGTCCCGCTGTTCACCGAGGCCAGACACGGCCACGTACCGCCTGTCGATCAGGTCCGCGATCTGGTCGCTTACGTTCGCAAGCAGCGCGAAGACCGGTCCGGCACCCCGTTCGAGATCGTCCTCGGCGGTGCCACACCAGGCGACGACGCGGCCAGGACCCGCGATCTGATCGGCCCACTGGCCGAGGCAGGGGCCACCTGGTGGGACGAACGCCAGATCCAGACCAGCGAAGCACTGGACCGGCTCACTCCGGTGCTGCGCCGCATCGAACAGGGCCCGCCGGTCTTGTAGTGCGTCGATGTGCCCGGTGGGAGCGAAAATCGAGCCGGTGCCACGAGGCTCCGGCGATGCCGGCGGGGCGGGAACAGTACGTAGCCGCCGTCTCCCAGCCGGCGGCCGTCGCCCGGCGCACAAGTTCCGTGCTGAGGAAACCGCTGCCGCCGATGATCAGGACTTTCATGGCGTCCTACGGTAACCGGGCTCGGATGAGCGCGCTCCCGCAGAATCAGGCCGTGGGGCGGGGACGGCAGCCTTGCGTATGTGTGACTTCCTCCGGAGACCGCGCGTTCCGGGGGCGAGTGTGGCACCGTGGACCTCAGGCCCGGCCCGTCACTTCCCCCCGTAGTGGCGGGTCGGGTCTGTGTGGGTCCCCAGCGGTTCTCAGGGGCTCTGGGTGAGTGCCCTGACGTTGAGGCCGTTGGGGGATTCGATCTGCTGGAGCGTGTGGAAGACGACCGCCGCGTCCCGGTGCGGGGGCCCGTCACTGCTGGGATCTCCGCCGACGAGCATGCCGACGATGACGGCGTTGCCGTTCTCGATCTTGAACACCGGTGACCCGGAGTCGCCGGGCCTGGGGCCGGTCGAGACCGGCTTGGTGGCCTCGGCGAGGCCGATGGTGCAGTCGTTGGCGTGTCCCGGCTCCCTGCTGCACGACTTGCCTTCCGTCAGGGTCCGGACCGTGAACCCGCAGTTCGCCCTGGTGACCATTCCGCTGTAGCAAAGGCTGTCGCCCAGGCTCGCAGCGCCTGTGTCCACGACGCGCATCGCGCTGGGGACCCGGGGGTCGACCCAGAGGGTGGGCGCATAGGTCTGCGGTCCGGTCTGACTGGGGACACCGGTGATCAGTTCCATGTCATGTGTCCCATTGGGCACGTTTTTCTGGTATTTCACGACCGTGACCGCGCCGAAGTCGATCGCGCCGCCGGCGTCGTTGCCGGAGCCGAGAATGCGGTTCCGTGTGAAGCAGTGCCCGGCGGTCACCATGCCCACTGTCCTGGGGTCGGATTTGCTGCGTACGGCGAATCCGGCGGTGCAGTCGTAGGTGGTGGCGGTCGGGAAGACCGAGAGACCGGCGCCCCCGCGGTGCGGCTGTACGTCGTTCAGCCGGTCGTACGCCGCCGCGACGGCGGCCGGGCGCTGCGGCGCGTCTAGTGCCATGGGCACCAGGCAGAGCAGGTCCACCGTGGCGAGGGCGACCGCGTAGCTGGTACGTGCTTTCGTCGGCATGGCCCCTCACAGCTCGATGTCGATGACGATGCCGCCGAGCAGTCCGCGCTTGGCGGGCAGATAGTCGGCGTGCACCAGGCGGCGGGCCACCGGGACGGGTACGCCGGCCACGGGTACGGTCTCGGCGGCGGTGTCCGGGTCGGTCTGGTACAGCTCGTGTTCCTCGACCAGGAACCGGTAGCGGGACAGCAGTTCGGTGGGGCGGGCCGGGAAGTCGACCGTCCAGGCGAAGGCGTTGCCGTCCGGCTGACAGCTCAGCTCGACCGGGTCGCCGACCGGTACCCAGTCGAGTTCGTTGCCGGCCGCCAGTTTCTGCAGGGTGGCCCGGACCCGTCGGCTTCCCTTCACCGCGGCGAGGCCCGAGCCGATCCGCCGGCCGAGTTCATTGAAGGTGGCCGGGCCGGACAGTCGTAGCCGCGGGTGGTTGTCGACGGTGGTGGCGGTGACGGTCCGGTGCGGTGGCAGCTGGGTGAACTCGGCCACCACCGCCTTCGACAGCTCCAGGCCCTGCAGAGCGAAGGGCTGGTAGCGGGCGACGGCCAGGCGCAGGAACGGGAAGTAGGCGGTGGGTCCCGCGGTGGCGAGGTCCACGTCGATGTCGACGTACCAGAGGCGGCGGTCCGCGTCGTACGTGGGCGTGTAGGCGGCGATGGACACGGTTTGCGGGGTTGCCCCGGTGGACTCGGCGAGTGGCAGGTCGGTGGCCGTGGCGGTGGAATTCGGGAAGTTGGCCGTCGACGGCGGGGGCATGGCCGTGGTGTCCGCCCAGACCGGGTCGATGCCCCATCGTGTGGCGTACTCGTCGGGCAGTTCGCCGTCCGGATCCAGGAGTACGGCGAGGAGTTCGTCGTCGCCGGAGGAGTACCACGGGCGGTTCAGATAGAGCCGCAGACCGGCGAGATGCCGGGTCCGGGTCACCGTGCGGGTGTCCTGGTCGACCGTCCGTGACCAGCGGAACGTCGGCACGAGGTGGCTGACGTCCGGCGGCTCGGGGCGCCGGGAGCTCGGCACCGGCACGGCGACGCCGGGGCCGGTCCTGGTGACCAGTTTCGGGTCGCCGGTGATGCTCGGGTGGAAGTACTCGCGGAAGCGGGTCATGGCGACGGGCGTGTAGGTGAGGTTGCGGTGCCGGGTGTCGCCGAACTCGTGGGCCCGTGAGAGGCCGACGAGGTCGGCGTCCGCAGGAATGGTCGTGTCGTCGAGGTGGGCCAGGTGGTTGAAGCGCCGCGGTCCCGCCTGGGTGACGTCGTCGACCCACTCGCTCCAGGCGCCCTCCATGGCCACCTGGGCGGTGCTGTCCCCGTGCACGAGCAGGTTGCCCAAAAGCCGGGCGGACATCTGTCCGGGATCCCGGTCGGCGCTCGGCCTGTCCAGCTCCGGCGGACGCAGCGGCTTCTCCACCGCGTGCACCAGGTCCAGACGCACCCAAGGGGTGAGCAGCCAGTTCTCGCCCGCCGCACTGACCTGGGTGAAGAAGTCGCGGTCCCGCTGCCGGAGCCCCGCCCAGTAGTCGGAGCGGGTCAGGAGGGTCCACTGGTTGAGCAGGGGGAGGTCGGCGGGGTCGAGATAGCAGCTGAGGTAGACACGGGCGGTCTCGCTCTTCGTCAGATACACCGTCAACCGGCGCCGCAGCAGGGTGTCTTCGAGCAGCGGCTCGTCGTCGCCCTCCTGGATGCGCAGCACGAACGGCTTGGCCTGCGGCCAGGGCCCGGCGAACGAGACCAGGTAGTTGCCGGTGGTGCCCGGCAGACCGCGCAGACAGACACCCCGGGCGAGTGGATCCGGCAGATACGGCAGCAGGAGCTGGTCGCGGTCGTGGATCACGAACTCGCCGGTCTTCAGGCCCGCGCCGCGATGGGTGAGCGGCAGCTCGGTCAGCGGCTCGGTGTCGTCCACACTGTGCTTGGCCACATGGATCTCGCGGCGCAGCAGCAGGTCGGTGGTGAAGTGCGGGTTCTCGGGATCGCTGACGACGGTGTCCAGGAACGACCCGGACTCGCGGGCGGCGGAGGCGAAGTAGCGTCGGCGCACCCCTTCGGGGACGTCAGGACCGAACGCCGGGTCGTAGCAGCCGTGTTCCTCGGCCATGCGCAGCGCGCACTTGGGCGGCGCGATGTGCCGCTCGTCGCGGAAGCGGTAGCTGCGGTCCAGATGGTCGATGCCGGAATCGGTGCCGTGGTCCGGAACGTCCGAGCGCAGCACGCTGTACCGCAGGGCAGAGATCTCCCTGCCGTCGTCCTCGACCGTGCTGCGGATGACGAGCCGCTCCGCGGACTCGCCCTCGTTGAACGGCTTCAGAGGTACGACCACCGGCTGCGGCACGGGCTCCCAGCGCCGGTACGTCAGGGCCGGCGTGGCCAGTTCGTCGGGGACCGGGGCGGCGGGGGAGAGGCTGTTGCCGGCCAGGTCGACGGAGCGCGCCCGCAGCCGGTAGGTCTCGCCGTAGCGCAGGGCGGGCAGACTGCCGGGCTGCGCGGTGAACCGGGTCTCCAGCGGCACGTCCGGGGAGACCTCCGGCACCACCGCCTCCGGCCGGTCCTGGAGGTTGATCGTCTTTCCGGGGCGCGCGGCGACCAGGCTCCACCCCTCCCAGCCGAACAGCGCCTGGTGGCCGTACAGTTCGTCGGCGTCGGGCGACTGCTTCGTCACCGCGCTGGTCTTCACCTGGCCCTCGTCGGGCCGGACGACGAGCGGGACGGGCACTTCACCTGGGCGGCGGATGGTGTACGTGCCCACCCGCCGGCACAGCGAGTGCCAGCTGTGGACCTCGCCGGTGGTGTCGGCGACGCCGACGTCCACCCGGTAGCCGCGTACCAGGTCCTCCGCGTGCAGCTTGGGGTCGACGGGCGTCGCGACGCGCTCGCCGTCCGAGCCGATCCGGCCCGCCAGCCGGTGTTCTCCGTCGGCCACGAGCACGGTGAGTCCGCTCCCGCGCGCCGCCGGGGTACCGGTGCCCAGCTGTTTGCGTGCGGGCGCCGTGTCGTCGAGGAGGCCCTGGTCCAGGCTGTTGATGGCCCTGGCGTAGTCGACGTACTTCAGTGCCGAGCCGTCCACGTCGAGATCGGTCACCTGGAAGGCGTCCGAGCCGAGGTTGAGCATCCTGGTGCGCAGGACGTCCTCGTCCGCGGACAGGGGCTCGAACCTGGAGCCCGCCCGGTACCGCAGTCTGGTCAACGGCCGTAGACCGGGCGCGTGGAGCAGGTCCTTGTCCGGGTGCCCTTCGAAGGAGACCTGGACCGAACCCTCGTCGCCCAGTCCGGGCGGTGCGGTGAAGAGCAGGTCGACGACCAGCCCGAACCTGCGCTGCAGTTCGGGGTAGTCGGCCAGCAGCGTGCATGCCTGATGGAAGTCGACGCGGTGCGGCTGTGGTTCCGGCGCGGCCGTCCGGTCGGCCGACGACGGTGTGCGGTCGAAGAAGCGGTGGGCCTCGGCGAACGCGAAGGTCTTGGCCTCCGGCTCGTACGCCGGGTTGCCGGTGCGCCGCATGACCCTGGGGGTGTAAGGCGACGCGTCGTCGGCGACCCCGTGGCCGCGGTTGAGCAGGGTGTCGAGGGTCGAGTAGACCGTGGACGGATCGAGCGAGAAGTCCTTCACCCCCTCACCGATCAGTGAGAGGACCGTGCTGGGTGAGGGGAACCGGCAGCCCTGGTTGAGGTCGGGGTCCGGCGGACCGCACTCGCCCAGTTCACGGGCGGCGGCCTCCAGCCGGACGCGGTCGGCCGTGGTGGCGACCGCCACCTCCCGGTACAGGCCGGTGACTTCGGTGTGGACCGCGGTCGCGGGATAGGAGCGGAGGGTCTTCCTGACCGGCTCGGCGAGCGCCGCGCGTGACTGTCCCGGCGGCTGCACCAGGGTGTCGTCGCGGAACAACGTGGTCCATGTGCCGCTGTCGGCAGGCGGGAACCGGTCGGCGGGCGTGGTCGAGGTGACCGTACCTGCCGGTCCGTCCGAACTGTCGTAGAAGGCGAGGGACATGCTCGCGACGAGCCCGTTCAGGGTGGCCGGCCAGTCGCGCATCCCCGCGTAGTCGCCGAGTCGGGCGGATCCGGTGAGCAGTGGAGTGATCAGGACCGAGACCCGGAGGATGTCGTGACCGCCCGGGTCCTTGCCGACGACTCCGTCGGGCAGCACGGTCCAGCGCAGGGTGCGGGTCGGGGGTACGGGGTCGCTCCCGGAGGGGCTGGTGGTCACCGGGTCACCCCCGCGAAGGCGGTGCAGTACTCGAACACGGGGTCCCGCTCTTCTCCGGTGACCGGGTCGGGGTAGCCGGCCATGAGGTCGGCGAACGTCGGTGGGCTGATGGGCGGGGGATCGGCTGCCGCGAGCCCTGCCGTCGCGGCCAGGGGGGCGGCGCCCGAGCCGGCGAACCGCTTCTCGCAGGTGATCTCCACCGACTCGGAGAAGAAGCCGATCTCGATGCTGATCGTCAGGGTAGCCCGGCCGACCGCATAGCCTTCGCTGTACCCGATCTCCAGATACAGCTCGATCGAGGCGGACACCAGGCCGAGCACGTCGACCTCGCCGCGAGCCCGCAGATACCCGACCAGCTTCACGCCGCACTCGATGTCCAGCCGGAAGTAGACCCCGGCCATCACGGAGAGACTTCCGCTGGCCACCCCGAAGTCCAGGGAGACCGCGGCGCCGAACTCAAGGGCGGCCTCCAGCACCTTGATCTTCTCGGCGGACAGCACGATGCCGAAGTACCCGCCGCCGCCCAGCATGGAGACGGTGAGCCGGAACGGCGCCTCCCGGCGGCAGAACGCGAAACCGACCTCCAACGTGCCGCCGATGAAGGGCACTTGGAGGGAGGCGCTGAGCGCGATGTTCTCCAGGCTGAACACCCCGACCGCCGCGCTCGGCAGCGGCATCGAATAGTTCGCCGTGATGCCGGACCTGGTCACCTCGATCGCCGGCGGGTCGCTGAAACCGTCCAGCGGGATCAGCTCGCGCAGCGTCTCCACGAAGGACAGTTCGTTGACGAACCGGACGCGCCCGAACTTCACCTCGATGTCCGGCTTCTTGCCGATCCGCATGGTGAACCGGATCCGGTCGAAGTGCAGTTCCAGGCCGGTGAGCACACCGGGAACCAGGATCAGGTCGAAGTTGGACAGCGTGCAGGTGACGTCGGCGCCCTGCGGGACGCCCTCGCGCAGCGCGCCTCGCCGGTCCACCACGAGGGTGAGGTGCCCGGCCGCTCCGTCGGGCAGATGGAAGACGGGGTCCTTCGGGGGCTCCGGCCAGTCGCTGAGATCGGGCGCCCATTCCATCCTGGCGTTCACCACGGCGGCCAACTTGGCGCCCTTGGCCGCGAGTTGAATCGCGTCCTTGAGTGCCAGGGCGCCGCCGACCGTGTCCTGCCAGGTCGCCACCTGCTGCTGTACGCGTTCCAGTACGGCGCGGACTCCGGCGTCCGTGGCGGCGGGCAGGTTGTCGCGCAGCAGGGTCAGCGCGGTCGAGAAGGCCTGGAACGCGTTCTCCACGTCGTCGATTCCGGGCGCCTCGGGGTCGTCCTTGAGCCGGCCCACGACGAACGCGGTCAGGGTCTCTGCGAAGATCACCGCCGAGTCGGTCGTCCTGATCACCAGGGTGGCGATCTCCGGGAACAGCCGTTCCAGCGAGGCGGTGAGACCGCGCACCCGGCGCAGATCACCGAGGAAACCCGTGACGGCGTCGACCGTCTCGGCGAAGAAGTTCGGTGCCTGGAGGTTGTCAAGGCCCGTCGCCTTGAGCAGTTCCACCAGCGGGATGACCCCGAACAGCTTGGCGTTGTCGCCGAAGAACGCCGTCGGGTCGAACCCGCCGCCGGCGATCGCGGACCAGTCGTATCCGGCCACCTCCACCGCGCTCCCGCCCGGTGGAGGTGGCAGCGGTGGCGCTGCGACCGGGCCGGTCAGCCGGGACACGCCCGCCACCGAGAAACTCGGCGTCACCAGGGCGCCGGACTTCTCGCCCGCGTCATGGAAGGTCATCGGCGCGGAATCGAGGAGCTCCACGAACAGCTCGCCGCCGTTGCCGTCCCCGAACCCGTGCTTGACGAAGGGAGGCGGGTAGCGAAGCGGCACCGCAGACCTGAACCCGCTCAGATGGCGGACCTGCGGAAGCACCCCGCGCGCCCAGCGCAGCCGGGGCACGAACCGAGGAGCGGCCTCACTCTCCCCGGCCAGCAACTCCTCGGTGGTCTCCATGCCCCAGACAGCCTCCGCGACGTCGAGCGCGGTGTCACCCGGTGTCGTGCTCGGCGCCAGCGCCATCGACTGGCCGCGCAGGGCCGCGGTCACCCGTCCGACGGGCGCGGTCGGATCCGGCGGGCCGGAGGTGGGCCGACTGTCCTGCGCGTTGTACCGGTCGACGACGGTACTCACGGCGGTGGGCGACTCGTGCGCGGTCTTCCCCAGGAACAGCAGGGGCACCTGGAACTCGACCAGCCTGCCGTCCCGGTCGACGGCGCTGACGGAGAACCGGAACGCGTCCTCGGGCCTGGTCGGATCCCTGCCGTACGGAACGGCGAAGAAGGCGTACTCGTTCGGCAGGATGCCGTCCAGATTGGCGGGCTCGGCCAGATCCGGGGTCACCGAGGTGAGCAACTGCACGCTGGTGAAGGGGAACAGCAGATGCAGCTGGTCCCGCGGCGGGTCGCCGGGCCCGTAGACCTCACGGTCGTAGTTGATGACGGGTTCGCGCACCACGATGAACATGCGCTGAGACAGATAGGCGCCGCGGTCCGGACGAGTGTGGTCGAACTTGCGCTCGGTGACCTTGACCAGCTCGGCCCGGTGGCCGAACGGGCACAGCCGCCCGGCGTACATGACCCGCACATAGTGGTCCCGGCCGAGGGCCGCGCGGTGCCGCCACTGAGTGATGTCCAGGTCCGTGGGCGGAACCGGCCAGCGGCCGATCGAGTCCAGGCCGCCGCCGAGACTGGACAGGGTCAGGTTGCGCACGTCCACCGGCTCGGGCGGCCGGTCGCCGGTGAGCGCGAAGTTCGAGGTCAGGTGCACCAGTTGGTGGCGGTCCCGGGAGTCCAGGGGCATGCGGAACTCGTACTGGCGCGGTGGGGGCAGGCTGACCCGGTCCGGTACGAAGTCGGGGTCCCGGGTCCACACGACCCTGGCGGTCTCCTGCCGCAGTCCGGTGTGCCACAGCGCGATCCGCTCCTGCGGCTGCGGCGGGTCGAGCGCGACGGTGTGGGTCCAGCGCGCGTCCTGGGTGGGCGACAGCAGCAGGCGGTAGGGCAGTTCGATGCCGGTGCGGGGGTTGGAGGGGTCGGCCAGGGGGTTCTCCGGCCCGGGCCTCGGTTCCAGGCCCGGTTCCACGCCCGCCTCCGGCTCCGGCTCCGGTGCGGCGATCGCGGGCGGGTTCATGGTGGGACGGCGGGTGCCGAGCACCGCGGACAGCGCGGTCTCCGGGTCGTACCGCGCGGTGAGTTCGGCCAGGGTCCGGACCGCCCGCAGGACGTGTTCGGCGCGATGTTCCGCCACGGCCTCGGCTAGTCGTGCGGCGACCGCCGGCGTGACCGGCGCCCGCGCCGCGTCGACCACACGCAACGGCAGCGTGCGCATGGCGGTCAGCAGGCCGGCGGGCGAGTAGTCGATCCGGTCCTGCTCACCGACGACGAACACCAGGGCGCTGCGCCCGCCGATCCGTGCGGGCACGGGCGGCGCGGGGTGGGGTTCGCCCGGACCCGATTCACCCTCGGCGGGCAGTCCGGGTCCGGCGGACTCGAAGAACGCCTGCTCGGTGACGTGCTGAGGGCCGAACTCGACCACCACCCAGCCTTCGACCGCCGGATCGGCCCGCAGAAGTGTTCGCCTGCCGAGCAGCGGATCGTCCAGGCGGAGCCCCAGGAAGCTGAATCTCAGATCCAGCAGATCTTCCGTACGTAACAGCCTGATGGGTGCCGGATTCGGAATCGAAGAGGTCACCAGCCGCTCCTGCCCAGGTGATGAGTGTCCGCGCCGGTCGCCGACGGTAGCCCCGGCCTCGCATGCGGCTCAATATGCGAATTAAGCCGTATGGGTGATTCATCTCGGATGTGCACCCGAACGAGTGAGTGACGGTCTGGTGGGAGGTTTGACGTTCAGTTTGTGTCGGTGCGGTGGCGCCACTTGGGGGTGTGGCCGGGGTATGGCCACTTGGAGTGGGGTCCGGGGGCCATGTCGCGATATGGCGTTAGTCTTCTCTTCGCGCCGCTGCCCGCGTCGCGCGGAGACGTTCGACAGGACCAGGACGGAAGCATGCCGGGAGAGATTTCGCCCACCGGGAAGCACTCCGGCTCGTCGCCCGAGCTGCGGGCCTCCCATGCGGACCGGGACCGGGTGGTGGATGTGCTGCGTATCGCGGCGGGGGACGGCCTGCTGACCGCGGACGAGTTGGACGAGCGCCTGGAAGCCGCCCTGTCGGCGCGGACTCTGAGCGAACTGGCCACGCTCACCGCCGACTTGCCGCCCGTCTCGGCCGCGACCGGCACGACCGTGGCCGAGGTCAAGGACGTGGTCCGGATCGAACAGGTCCACAGCGGCGCGATCGAGCGCCTTGGACGCTGGGTGGTGCCGCGGAGGATGGAACTCGCGGTGACGTACTGCGAGGTGACGCTCGACTTCACCGACGCAGTGATCACACACGACACCCTGCGGATCGACGTAGGCATGACGGGCAAGACCCTGACGCTGGTCACGAGGCCGGGTGTCGTGGTCGATACCGACGGTCTGCAGCTGGTGCACAGCAAGGTCAAGTACCGCCGGACTCCGACGAATCCTGACGCGCCCGTCACTCTGCGAGTGGAGCTGGTCGGTCTGAAGTCCTTCGGCCGCGTGGTGGTGCGGTCCCGGCGTCGGACGTTCGGCCGGTGGCTGCTGCGCAGGCCCTGATCCCTTTCCGCAGACGCTTGCAGCTGTTCTTGCAGCCCCCGGCCGTCAGCGTCAGCTGTGTTCGACGGGTGTTGGTCCGTCGCCGGGGCGTGGTGTTGCTGCCCAGGAGGGGCGCCAGACCGTCTCGGGGAGCGGTGCCAGGCTTCCGAAGTGGTTGATGACTGCCCGGAGTCCTGGGTGCGGATTCTCTCGGGGGAGGATGAGCGAGAGCGGGTACGCGAGCGTCGGATTCACGATCGGGATACGGCGCAGGTCGTGGTTCGTCGGCCAGATGTACCGGTCGCGCGAGCCCACGAGGGTTGCCACGTCCGCGGAGTCCGCGAGGATGTCGAGGAGCACCTCGTTGCCGAAGTTCGGCCCCGCTGCGTCGACGCGGAGGTCGAAGTCGGTGGCCAGCTGATCGTAGAACTCCGCCCATTCGCTGCGCGGCGCGATACCCGGCACCCAGATCCGGTGTCGGCGCAGCTGGGTTGGTGTCAGTGTCCGAGCGGAGGCGAGCGGATGCCTCGGGCCGACGAGGAGTTCCAGCGGGGAATCGAAGGCGTGGATCATCTGCACGTCGCGCGGCAGTGTGGCCGGGTCGGTGACCGAGCGGAACGACGCGTCGAGCTCGCCCGCCTGGACGGCGGTGACCGCCAGGCGCGGGTCGTTGACTCTGAGGGTCACCACGTCGAGGTCGGTTTCGGGGTGCGACCGCCAGTAGTCGTGCAGGACGACGGCCTGCGCGGATCGCAGGCCGAGAACGTCGATCCGAAGGGCCCGCGAGCCCGGTCTGATCGCGGTGACGGCGCGATCGACACCCGTGACGATGCTCCGGGCGTGCGGGAGGAAGGCCTGGCCGTCGAGTGTCAGCTCGACCCCTCTGGCGGTGCGGGTGAACAGGCGGACGTCGAGTTCGCGCTCCAGGGTCGCGATCCGCTTCGACACGGCCTGTTGCGTCACGCCGAGCTCGTCGGCCGCGTGCTGCAGCTGCCCGAGCTCGGCGGCGCGGACGAACGATCGCACCGCCTCGGTATCCATTGAACGAGCATAGACGTGCCCAACCGATGGTTGTGGCTCGCCCGGGAGTCGGTTGTTTGATCCCGCGAGGGTGCGTCCGGTGTGATTCAGCGACTCGAACATCGGTTGTCGCGAGGGAGTCGCATGCGCGTGCAGTTGGGGCGCAGTTTCGGCTGGCTGTGGTCGGCCTACGCCGTCAGCACATACGGTACGTGGCTTGCCTTCGGCGCGTTTCCGCTGATCGCGGTTCAGGTGCTGCACTCGTCGGCGTTCGCCGTGTCGTTGCTGGAGGCGGCCGGGCTTGCCGTCGCGGCGATCGTCGCGTTCTCCCTCGGGCCGTGGGTCGAGCACCGGGCCAAGCGTCCGGTGATGATCGCGATGGACCTGATCAGGTTCGTCGCGGTGGCAAGTATCCCGATCGCGTACGTCCTCGGCCTCCTGTCGTACGGCCAACTGTTGGTTGTCTCGGTCATCTCCGGCACCGCGAGCATCGCCTTCTCCGCCGCATCCGGCGCGTACCTCAAGTACCTCCTCCGTGGCGACCACCTTCTTGTGGCGAACGGGAGATTCGAGGGCACGAGCTGGGTGGCGACCGCGGCGGGCCCGCCCCTCGGCGGCGCACTCATAGGGGTGCTCGGCCCGGTCATCACGGTCATGGCCGACGCCCTCAGCTACCTGCTGTCCGCGCTCGGTGTCCTCCGTATCCGAGGAGGCGACATCGCGGCACCCCGCGACCGGGCCACCAGGTTGCGCGGAGCCGACCTGCTCCGCGGCTGGCGGTTCATCCTCCACGACCGCGTACTGAGACGCCTGTTCCTCAACTCGATCCTGGTCGGCGGCCTCATCATGGCCACCGCCCCGCTCCTGGCAGTCCTCCTGCTGGGCCAATACCACTTCCCGGCCTGGCAATACGGTCTCGCCTTCGGTATCCCGGCGCTCGGGGGCTTCGCGGGCGCCCGCCTGTCCGCGCGCCTCGTGGCCCGCTACGGCCGATATCGGGTCATGAGCGTCTCCGGCTGGCTGCGATCACTGTTCCCGCTCGGTCTCGCGTTCGTCCGGCCCGGCGTCCCCGGACTCCTCACCGTGATCATCGTGGAGGGCCTGCTGATCACCTGCATGGGCATCTTCAACCCGATCTACGCAACAGAACGCCTGCAGCGGACTCCTGTGGAGCGCACCGCCCAAGTGCTCAGCACCTGGAGCGCCACCAGCAAACTCCTGCAAGCTGCGCTCATGGTGATCTGGGGCGTCCTCGCCACACTCACCAGCCCGCTCACCGCGATCACCATGTCCGGAGTCCTCCTGCTCGCCACGCCGCTCTTGCTGCCCAAGCGGATGCATTTGTCGGCCGCTGAGCCTGCGGTGCCGAGCGAAAGTCCGGGCAGCATGACTGCCGTCTTTTGGATGGCGTGCGATCAGGCCGGCGTTCCGGAGGGCGGTGGTGTGCTGGCCGGCGGACGGGGCCGAGACCCCTGCCGTACAGGCGATTCGCTCGACCGGTCGGGCGGTAGGGTCCGTACGTGCGTTGATCTTCCGGGCGGCGGCCAAGCGCTGCCGCAGACGGTGTGGGTGACCTCGATGAGTCTGAGGTCGCCCGGCTGGCATACCCGTCATCACAACACCGGAGATCACGCAATGACTGCTCAGCAGCCCATCACCTACGACGCGTTCGTCGAGCTGGCCGCCGCTGATTCAGCTGTCGTCGGCCTCCTCCTCAAGGGGTCCCGGGCCCACGAGGGCATGACCACCGAGCACTCCGACCACGACCTGTACGTCGTCCTCGCCGATGGCGCGACGACGGCCCTCACCCGGTGCGCGGGGCACCGCACCCCAGAGCTCGACCTCGTCATCCTCTCCCTCGAAGAGTTCCGCGCCGCCGGAATGCCCGGCTTCGAGCGGTACGCCCTCTCCCGCGCGCGGATCGTGCTCGACCGGCTCGATGGAGGCATCGCCCAGATCCTGACCGGCAAGGCACGGCTCGCTGCCGATGACGCCTTCCGGGAGGCGGGCGAGTGGCTTGATGCCTACGCCAACTCCCTCTACCGCTCGGTCAAGAACGACCGCGACGGACATGCGCTCGCGGCCCGACTCGACGCCGCCGACAGCATCCGGTTCCTGCTGGAGTTGCTCTTCGCCATCGACCGTCGCCCCCGCCCCTACAACAAGTACCTGGAATGGGAGCTGGCCCGATTCCCGCTGCCTGGCTGGGACACCGCCATGCTGCTCGACGCCACGGACCGCATCTCAGGAATGGGCGACGTGCCCACACAGCGTCGCCTCTTCACCCAGGTCGAGGCGGTAGCCCGCCGGGCCGGGCATGGCGCGGTGCTGGACGCATGGGGCGAGGACTTGGACTTGATGCGACCGCAGTAGGAGTGCGCGGCGGGGGCCCGTATCTCCGCTTCGGCGGTCTGCAGCATTCGGGGGATGCTGCCCTGACCGCGCGCGATCAAGCGTGCGACGCTCCCGATTGACGCACGCCACGACGCGGAAGGCGACGATCTCCGTGACGTTCGTCAGCCCGTCGTACGGTCCTGGCCCAGGAGGTTCCAGGCCGAGTCGAACCAGTGCTGCATGCTCGTGAAGAACGTGGAGTCGTGTGACTGCTCGACCTCTTCTCGACGGTGGTACGAGAGGTTCGAGCCCAGGCCGGCTACGTCCAGGGCCTCGATGTCGGTGCCGTCGTTGACGGTGACCGTTCGCTCGACCACGTCATAGGTTCCGTACAGCATGTCGGAGTTGTTGAGCACGTACAGCTTGAAGTGCGGGGTCAGTGGCACCCTGCGGATTTCCAGCCGGGCGTCGACGCCTGCCTCACGCAGCGCCTTGGAGCACTCCTGCATGTCCTTGATGTGTGTGCGGATCGTCGTCTGCCAGCGTTGCCGGACCCGGGAATCGTCCGGGTCCTTGGCGCGTGGGTATGCGAGAGGCTCGTCCTCCCAGGGGAGGAGCGCGCGGACGTGCAGGCGCTCCGGTGAGATGTCCTTCGCCCTGACGCGTTCCGTCTGGTGCCTCAGGTGGCGGGCCAGAGTTGCGGAGGTGAGGGCGAAGACGTCAATAGAAACCGTGGGTTGCTCGAACGCCGTGTCAATCAGTGGAAGGAGCAGCGCGTGATCGCGCCGCTCGGCACCCGGCCTGGCCGGGGCGACAGAAGGGACCTTGGCTACCCGGATGCCACTGCCCTGCCTCGACTCGATCCAGCCATCGGCGGCCAGTTGCCGCAGGACTTGGTGGACAGTGTCGCGGGAGACCCCGTACTCGGCGGCCAGGTGCCGCTGCGGGGGCAGCAACTCACCCGGCCGGAATGCTCCGTTCGTCAACTGCTCGCGCAGGGCATTGTCCACCCGACGGAACGCCGGCCCTCTGTGTTCCCTGCCTCCTGACGACACCACATACCGAATCTATCGCCCCCGCCCACCTGATGAACGGCCGTGCCGCAAACCTTGATGCCCAGTGCAGGGGTAACGCCGGAGGCCAGGGAGGGGAACCGGGCTCATGCCCGGTGGATCGCGTGGCCCAGGTACGTCACCACCGGGCTGCCCTCTGGGTCAAGGACCATGTCGACCAGCTCCGGCAGTTGCTCGTCGGTCAGCGTGCCGCGCCTGCGCCCGCGCGTCGCGCGTACCAGGCTGCGTACGTCGCGCGGCTTGAACGCCGAAACGTTCCGCGCGGACAGTCCCGCCTGGGCGAGGGCCTCGGCGAGCTCCGCCGGGCGGCGCAGCCGGTGTGCGGCGTAGCGGCCGCGGGGCATGATCCGAGTGCCGGGGAAGGCCTGGAAGGCGCCGAGGTAGATGAGGCGAGAGATGGGGGTGCGGTTCACGGTGTCGTAGACGAAGGCTCCGCCGGGGCGCAGCACGCGCGCCGCCTCCGCGAGGACCGCGTCCGGACGTTCGGTGATCTCAAGGGTGTCGGCGCAGTACAGGAGGTCGAAGGAGTCGTCCGGCAGGCCGAGTTCCTCCGCGGGTGCCGTCAGGTACGTGATGCCGAGACCGTCGTCCGCCTCCTGGGCGAGGGCCGTCGCGGCGGGGGACGAGTCGGCGGCGACGACCTCGAAACCGAGCTGGGCGAGGCCGCGGGCGGGAAGACCGCGCCCGCTCCCGACGACGAGCGCCCGGCTGCCGGCCGCCGTGAGGCCCACCTCCGAGAGCACGCGGCGCAGGTACTCAAGCCGTACCGATTGAAAGGTCAGGGCCCGGATGTGGCGGCCGTCGAGGGCCGTGGGTCCGGCCGTGTCGAGTGCGATGTGCGGGGCGGCGGCCATGGCAGGCTCCCTCGACAAGTCAGGTCAGGTTCCCTTGGTAAACCTAGCATCCGTAAGTTCCCTGAGGGAACCCGGCGGCGATACGATGGGCCAGTGACCCGTACCCCCCTCTCCGGCGTCGCGTGCTCGATCGCCCGCGCCACCGATCTGTTCGGCGACGCCTGGACGGCCCTGATCATGCGCGACGTCCTCGTCGGTATCCGCCGCTTCGACGAGTTGGCGGAGGACATCGGCCTGTCCCGCAAGACCCTCGCCGCGCGGCTGGCCCTGCTGGTCGAGGAGGGCGTACTGACGCGCGAGCGGTACCAGACCGCTCCGCCGCGCGAGGAGTACGTGGCCACGGAGAAGGGCCGGGAGTTCTACCCCGTCCTGCTGGCGCTGATGACCTGGGGCGACAAGTGGTACGCGGGGCCCGCCGGACCGCCTGCCCAGATCCGCCACGATGCCTGCGGGCACCTGGCCACGCCGATAGTGGCCTGCGACGCCTGCCGGGAGCCGCTCACGGTGGCCGACACGACCCAACTACCCGGCCCCGGCGGTCGGGTGGGGCCGGGCACACAGCTACTGGGGCCGCTGATCGCTGCACGGGGAGAGGGCGTTCCGGAGACGGCCCCGGCCCACAATCCCGCTTGAACGGGCCGAATCGCCACACCAGCCACGCTCGACCAACCGCGGTACGAACTGTGAGCCGGTGCCCATGCCTGTCGTTCCCAACCGCCCCAAGGTGCGAGCGCCTTGGGGCGGGGGCAGCGAGGGTGACTGCCCCCGCACCGGCCAGGAGTGTCTCGCCCGGGGCCCGCCTCCTGCGTCGCTTCCGACGCGATGCGGTGCCTTGCCGTGTCCTACGCGGTGCCGGGATCGTCGAGGAGCCGAAGCAGCACGGCGGCCTCCGCTCGGAGCCGGGCGGCTCGGTCGGTGTGTGCGGGTGCGGTCAGCTGTGCCGCGGCCTCCAGTCGCTCGGCGGCCTCGGCGCGCACGACATCCATTACCTCGCGCTCGTTCAGCTCACACCGCACCGCTTCGGTGGCGCCGGCACCGACCGGCGACTGCTCAAGGGCCACGCCGCGCAGCTGGGCCTCGTCCACGGGCGCCGCCTCGGCGTTGTCCAGCGCTGCAAGTGCTGATCGCAGAGCGCTCACCGCAGCCTTGTCACGGGCACGCATGGCTTCCGGCAGTGCTTGACGCATACGAAGACGAACAGACATGCCGGTGACCTTATGGCGGTCGCCCTTGGACCCACAACGCGTTTCTGGGCTCGCAACGCGATATACGTGCCGCTCCGGATCTGCCGTCGGCTGAGGCGCCGTGGCCCGGTGGATCAGCCCCGGGCCACCGCGATTGCCCCGGAGAGTCGCTCTCCCGCCTCGTAGATCATGTACGGGACGCCGCCGTCGGTGCCGAAGGAGGGTGCCGCGGAGCGCCCGTTCTCCGGAGCGGTGCTGCGCGAGTTGTAGAAGACGCCGAGGTGGGTGCGCTTGCTGAAGTCGTTGCCGATCTCGGTGATCATGATGTCGCCGCCGCTCTCCTTGTCCTTGTTGTAGACGACGTAGGTGCTGTTGTTGCGGTAGAGCAGGTGTGGGCCGCCGACGTTGACGGCGCCGACGTCGCCGTGCCGGATCAGCGGCTGCTGCTCGGAGGCCCAGGTGCGGCCGTCGGCGGACCAACCCCAGTGGATGTCACGGTGGTTGGTGGTGTTGTTGAGCATGAAGACCATCACGTAGCGGGCGCCGCGTGAGGGCAGGTCGTGGCGGAAGACCCGGGCGTACGACGTCTCGTTGGTTCCGGCCGGGAGCATGGATGCCGACAGTACGACCTTGTCGTACGTGAAGTGGATCCCGTCGGTCGAGCGGGCGAGGCGGGTCGTGGTGTTCTCGCCGTGGAAGTACAGCCAGAACTCCTTGGCGTCCGCGTTCCACAGCACGTGGGGGGACGAGACATGGCTGACGGAGTAGTGCGGTGACCACTTGTTGGAGACGATCGGGTTCGACGGGTACTCCGTGAACGGCCCTTCCAGCGAGTTGCCGTAAGCCAGGCAGATGCCACCGGGCGCGTCGTGCGGCGCGTAGTACAGGTAGTAGCGGCCGAGCGGGGCGCTCAGCTTGTCGTAGACCCCCCTGATGCAGGGGAAGATGATCTCGCCGGTCGGGTTGTACTTCAGCTTGGACGGTGTCAGAAGGGTGCGGACGTAGGTGTAGTCGGGGAATCCGCCAGGCGCTGCGGCCGCGGACTGGGCGCCCAGGGACGTCCCGACGGTGAGGGCGGCTCCGGTGGCCGCGGTGGCCGCAGTGGCGCGAAGGAAGAGACGCCGGTCGAGGTTGTGCTCCTGCATGGTGGCTCCAATGACAGAAGGAAGGAAACTGGCTCGGCGGGACGGGACCGGACGAGGTCCGGGCTCAGAGGTAGCTGGCCGCGGTCACGCACAGGCCGCCGAGGGCGACCGCCCAGACGTACGGCAGGGTGCGCACCATGACCTGTTGGGGAGAGACGCCCGCGTACTGGGCGCTCCACACGGTCTGCGTGCTGGTGGGGTCGGCGACGCCGAAGACCTGGTTGTACGAGGTGGCCATGCCGAGGACGGCGACCGCGGGGTAGATGCCGGCGGCGATGAGGACGCCCGCGATGCCCGCGCCGAGCCCGAACACGTTGAGGGGGCCGCGGTAGAGGCACAGCGGGACCAGGAGCGTGAAGACGAGGACGAACACCACGGGGTTCTGCGGACTGACGGCCTTGACGAGCGGTTCGAGTGCGTCCACGGCACCGGGCAGTTTCACCGCCGCGAGCAGGATGCCGATGGAGATGAACAGGACGAGCGGCGGGGCAGCCACCTCGAAGCCGCCGTACAGGGTGCGCAGCAGCCGCTTGTTCATCCCGCCGGGCCTGGTCGTGGTGACCAGCGCGTACAGGACGCCCGCCAACAGCGAAGGAATGATGGCGAGTTCGAAGCCCAGGGCGAGAACGAGCGGGACGGCGGGGGCGAGCAACGCGTACCAGGGTGCGTCGCCCAGCTCCGCGCGACGTGAACGAGGCTTCGCGCCGGGAGAGCCGGAGGAGCCGGGAGAGCCGGGGGAGTCGACGGACTTGAGCGACCAGGCGTGCTCGGTGCCCCGCCTTCGCGTCTCGACGAGGACGAACGCGAGAGCGGCGGCCAGGGCGAACGGGAAGAGCTTCACCATGAAGCCGCGCACGGTCGGGATCGGCAGTTCCAGTGCGGTCGAGAAGAACTGCCACAGTGGGAGTTCGAAGGGGATGCCCACGGCGATGCCCATCAGCACCGTGCCCGCGGCGGTCACCTTGGGTACGCCGACGGCGATCATGGCGGGGATGCCGATGATGCCGGCGAGCATGGCGGCGGGCGCCGAGCCGGTCACCGTACCGACGAGTGCGGACACGGCGAGGACGCCGAGGGCCACCACGGTCGGGCGGTCACCGCCGAACTCGACGATCTTGCGGACGAGTGTGCCCGCGATGCCCGTCTCGTCGAGGAGCTTGCCCAGCCAGGAGCCCAGAATGATGGCGATCATGGTGGCGGCCAGGGCAGGCGCGCCTTCCTGGAGAACGGTGTCCAGCACGCTGTTCTCGCCGGTGAACGGTGCCCCGGCGAGAAAGGCGATGGCGACGGCGAGCAGGGCCAGCGCGAACGCGGTGGGCAGTCTGCGGGTGAGCATCAGGGCGACGCCGGCCGCCATGACGAGAAGGATGACGACACCCATGGGTCACTTCTCTCTTCCGGGCCGGGTGAGTTCCGCGCGCAGCGCGGCGGTGAGGAGCAGGGGGCTGCGGCCGAGTCCGCAGACGGTTCGGGCGTAGGCGTGCGCCGCGACCTCCTCGGCGCCGGCGACATGACCGGCCATACGGTGGCGCCCGATGCGCAGCAGGGTGTGGTCGAGCGCCTGCTTGAGCGCGGCCTTCGCGGGGCCGTGGTGGAGATGGGCGTGCACCGCCTCGTGGGCCAGCGCTGCCGCGCGCACCGAGCCCGGCGGGTACCAGGCACGCCAGCCACGGGCATCGACCAACTCCTCGGCGAGAGCGAGCGTGTCGGTGTACAGCTCGACCGTCGGGGGCCGTGACGTGTAGCGGGCGAGCAGCATTCGCTCCAGGCCGTCATCCCGCTCGATCACCCGCGCGGTGGACCGGACGGGAGCGAGCCGGGATCCGAACTCGTCCGCCCGGCAGGCCCATTGGCGCAGCAGCTCGCGGTCCCGGCCCTCGTGGGTGGGCGTGGCGGCCAGCAGCCGTACGCCCCACTCGATGTCGTCGACGGCAGTGGGATCCATCAACGCCCGCTCTTGCAGGGCGAGTTCAGTGGCCGTCATGAGCGCACCTCCAGGACTGCGACCACCGGCTCGTCGGCCGCTCGGGCCCGCAACTCGCTGCGCGCCAGGGCCAGTAGAGGCTGGGGATCGAGGACGCCGGACAGGTCGGCGATGCGGGCGCCGAGCAGCAGCCGCAGGGCAGGGGCCCGTACCCCTCCGTCGCCGTACGAGGTGGACTCGCCCACCAGCCGGGCGAGCACCTCCGGGGCACCGGCCACGGTGGTGGTCTCCACGCGGGCGTCGGCGGCGTGGTGGCGTACGACACCGTCCACATCGACGATCCGTATGGGCCGGCGGGTCGGCCGCAGGCGGCGGTGTGTCTCGGTGCCGTAGACGGTGTGGGCGGCGGTGCCCGCGAGGACGTGGACCGCCGCGGGGTCGGTCTTGAGGCTGGCCGCCGCGGCATGGAGCCGCTCGGTGTCGTCGGCGCGGTGGGACCGGTCCTGGGTGCGCAGTTCGGTGGCTCCGGTCGCGACCGCGCGCACGGTGTTGGTCTGTGGGTCGACGGTGACCTCGACCTCGACACCCTCGGCGGCGGCGCCCTGGGCGACAACCGCCCGCTCCGCCTCGGCCCGTACGGCGAGGATCTGCTCCTGCGTCGCGCCGGGCACGATCCGCTCGACCTGTTCCCGTACGAGCGCGAGGGCGACGCCGATGGGGCTGATGACCTCGTTGTGGCGGGCGATCCGGCCCTCCATGCCGCTGGTGTGCGCGAGGTGCGGGGTGACGGACGCGGCACCGCCGCCTCCGCCGACGAGGATCGCCGTGTCCTTGTCGAGGCGGTAGTCGCGGATCATGGCGTCCACCACCGTCTTCACCTGGGCGATGCCCGCGTCGAGGATCCGCGTCGCCGCGGTCGCGACGTCGGTGCCGAGATGGGCGGCCAGCGGCGCTATCGCGGCACGGGCGCTCTCGGGGTCGCAGCGGGCGAAGTCGCCCTCAGGGACGCGGCCGAGGGCATTGGCGGCGCAGGTCAAGGTGACGGCGAAGCGCCCGCCCGCCGCGTCGATCACGGCGTAGTCGGCGGGGTCACCGTCCATGGGCCGGACGGTGTCCACACGCGCGTCGCGCAGCTGGTCGGGGGAGGCGAAGCAGGCGTACGGCAGCCCCGCGATGTGCGCGCTGCGCGGCCCCACCCCCGTCACCCGGCCGCCGCCGATCCGCACCATCGAGCCACCGCCGACACCGACCGTCCGCACGTCGAGGGCGCTCAGATACGAGGTCTTGCCGAGGATGGTGGCGTGCCGGACGGCGACCTTGCCGCGGCGTACGACGCTGATGTCGGTCGACGTGCCTCCGGTCTCGAGGAACACGCCCTCGCTCACCCGCTCCTGCATCAGAGCGCCCGCGACCCCGGCAGCCGGTCCCGACAGGACCGTCAGGAGCGGGCGGCGGCGCATCTCGTCGAGCGCCATCACACCTCCGTCGCAGCGCATCACCATCAGCGGCGCGGTCACGCCCGCCTTCGTGATGGAGGCGTCGACGAGGTCGGCGGTGGCCAGCATCCGGGGCAGGATCGCCGCGTTGACGACGGCGGTGCGGGTGCGCTTGTGCAGCCCGTACAGCGAGGTGATCTCGTGCGCGGCCGTCATCGGCAGCCCGTACGGCCGTGCCGTGTCCAGGACCGCCTGCTCGCCCTCGGGGCGGTCGACGCTGAACGGCTGGCTGGCGACGAGGACTTGAGCGCCTTCGCCCTTCAGCTCCTCGACTGCGCGGCGGACGTCTGCCGTGTCCTGAGGGTCGGTGACATGGGCGTAGGCCAGCGGAAGCCTTTTGCCGGGGGTGAGTTCGAGCTTCCCGAACGACGCGAGGCGGCGGGTGAGCACCGCCGCGGGGCCGGTCCCGATGCCGATCAGTCCGACGGTCGCCACGTCGCCCTCCAGGAGAGCGTTGGTGGCCTGGGTCGTGCCGTGCGCCAGGAACGCGACGTCGGCGGGGGCACCGCCGGTCTGCTCCAGGAGCCGGTCGAGCGCCTCGACGATGCCGTGCGCGACGCCGTCCTCGTGATGGTGGCTGGTGGGGACCTTGACCTGCCCCAGGAGTTGGAGGGTCGTGGCGTCGACGGCTACGGCGTCGGTGAAGGTTCCGCCCACGTCGATGCCGACGCGGATGCGGGGTGTGTTCATATCCGTGCACCTCCTTGTGCTGGATCGGTTCGCGCGGGCGGTCGCCGGGCAGGGCGGGTTGAGTCGCCCCCGCCCGAACTCCCGTACACGCGTGGGTCGTTCAGTAGCCGCGTACGTCCGGCCAGTGGCGTTGCACTCCGTCGCGGTCGAGCAGCCGCGCGAACTCCTCGAACCGCTTGTCCTCGGCCTGAACTTGCTGCGGCTCGACGTCCTCGGCCACGCAGTGCGCGGCCAGGGCACCGGCGACCTCGCCGACGTTCCACTCGACCGGGTGGAGGCGGTAGCAGCCGTTGGTGATGTGCGTGGTGCCGATGTTCTTGCCGGCGGGCAGCAGGTTGCGCATCCGGCGCGGCACGAGCGCGCCGAGCGGGATCTCGAACGGCACGGACCCGATGTCGATGTAGTCGTCGCCGCCCGTCGAGGGATGCAGGTCGATGCGGTAGCTGCCGACGCCGACGGAGTCCCGGTGCCGGGTTCCGCCGTGCGGGCCGACGAGGTCGATCGCCACGTCGTGCTCGGTGACCGTGGTGACGGCCTTGATACGGCGGGACTCACGGACGTACGCCGCCTTGGCCAGGCCGTCCGCCGTACCGGTCACGTCCGGGCGGATCCGCAGGCCCGGGAAGCCGGTCCCGCCGTCCGTGCGCGGTGCCTCGGTCTGCAGCCAGTACAGCAGCGACAGCGACAACTGCCGTGCCTCGCGCAGCGCTTCGGTCTCCTGGCCGATGTACGGCTTGAGCCAGTAGTCGTTGAGCGGCCAGTTGACGAGCGTGATGTCGGAATCGAAGGCGCCCGGCGAGTGCAGTTTGCGGGCGAGGATGCGGCGGAAGCCCCACAGTTCCTTGTCACCTGCATCGGCACTCTGGTCGGCGGAGACGCCGAGCGGGTCGAGGTCCGGATTCGGTACGAAGGTCCGCGGCACCGGCTCCAGCGTGCGCGGGTCGGGTGCCTCGAAGCCCAGCAGCGGGCCCGGCCAGAACGAGGGCTGGTAGGTGCGCCAGAAGTCGAAGTCCTCCGGGCGGTCGATGGTGTGGTCCTCGCCCTCGTGGTGGGAGAGCGCGAAGGTGACCGTGATGCCCTGCTGGTTGAGGGGCTGGGCCTCGTCGGGGGCGTGCGGTTCGTCGAACTCGGCGCGTGCCTCGGCCCCGTTGGCGTGCTCGACGCCCGCGAGGTGGAGGAGTTCGCCGGTCTCGGTGGCGTCCAGGACGTACCGCACGGTGAGGGTGCGCTGCGTCCCGTCGCGCAGGTCCTCCAGAGTCACCGACCGTACGACATCGTTGTCGGACTCGGCGGAGATCGGCCGGTGCTCGGTGAGTACGGTCAGCCGTCCCGCGGCCCGGTGGGGCGCGAGCATGCCCTCAAGGACGGCGAGGGCGACCCTCGGCTCGTGGCAGAGCTTGCTGACGCGGCCGGCTCCGGGGTTGAGATCCGTGAGCGCCAGGGCCTCGGCCCGCAGCGGGTACCAGTGGCGGTAGTACCTCCGGATCTCCTCGCGCAGCCGCCGGTACGAGGCGGTCGTGCCGAACCGCTCGACCCACGGATGCTCGTCGGGCGGTACGGCCTGGCTGGTGAGCTGGCCGCCGATCCAGTCCGTCTCCTCGGTGAGCACGACGCTGCGCCCTGCCCGGCAGGCGGCGAGTGCGGCGGCCACGCCACCGAGGCCGCCGCCCACGACGAGGATGTCTGCTTCGGGTATCACGCTTCTCCTTGCTGCTGGATCGGGTTCATCCGCGGTGAGGTTCGTTCGGCCGTACTCAGGGACGGCTGCGCGGCGGTCCGGCCGTCAGGCCAGGGCGGAAGACACAGCTGACGAGCGGTTCTCGCGCCTCCTCGCCCGCGACGAGCGCGGCCAGCAGCCGTACGGCCGCGGCGCCCAACTGCGGGCGGGGGATGTCGAATCCGGTGGGCTCGGGTTCAGCCGCCAGGTCGGCGGGCGGACTGCCGAGCAGGGCGAGGGACACGTCTCCGGGGCAGTCGAGGCCCGCCTCGCGCGTGGCGGAGAGCAGGCTTCGCCAGGCCGCCCCGGTGTCGGTCTCCTCGGCGACGAAGGCCGTCACTCCTTCATCGGCCCAGGCGCGCAGCCGCTCGGGCGTGAGGCCTCGCTGCGGATCCGCGGACCGGAAGACGGTCGTGGGCCCGGAGGGGAGGCCTGCGGCTTCCAGCCCTTCCAGGAAGCCTCGCTGACGGTCCGCCGAGGCGGGAGCGTCGTCGTCCTCGCGGACGAGGACGATCCGCCGATGCCCCAACTCGGCCAGATGGCCCACGACTTCACGCGTGGCTTCGACATAGTCCGCGCCCACCCATGCCACGCCCTCCAACTCCTCGCGGCGGCCCAGGTGTACGACCGGGAAGCCGTCCTCGACCAGTCGCTTGAGCTCCGCCCGGGGTGTGTGCCGACCGATGAAGAGACAGCCGTCGGCGAGCCGGACCCGGCTCAGGGCGTCGGGACCCGCGGCCCCCGCGCCGCCGGTGCTCGACCCCGTGAACAGCACCAGGTCGTAGCCGAGCGCCGCCGCCTCGCGCTCCACGCCGATCAGGAAGGGGTAGTACGAGTGCTGCACATCGGTGGGGAACGTGGCGGTGAAGCTGAAGACGCCGAGCAGGTTGTTGCGGGCGGCGGCCAGCCGCCGGGCGGCCGGGTCGGGAACGTAGCCGAGGCTGCGGGCCGCCTCCAGGACCCGCTGCCGGGTCTCCTCGGAGATGATGCGCCCCTTGCCGTCGGGCTTCGGGGACAGCACCAGGGACACGGTCGCCTGCGACACCCCCGCGAGCCGAGCCACCTCGGCCTGCCGGGGCCGTGACGTACGTCCGGCCGGAGCGGGCGTACGTCCGGGCCGCTTCCTGGGTTCCACAGTGTTTCTCTCCTCCGGGCAGGGCTTGGCCCTGTCAGCGACTGCGTCGTTAATGCGTATTACCTAATGCGTATTGACGAGAGATTGCACCTCCCCGCCCAGCGGGTCAAGACATGGGACGGAAGTGCCGTGAAAGAGAGCGACACCGGTCGGGCCGGCCCGCTGCGGCAGGGTGGCGCGGTCGGTGACCCTTGCCTGCCGGCTTTTCGTCCCGTTAGCTTGCGGCGGGGTTTCGGGTCATGGCTCAAGGCGAGGCGCACGAGTGACGGTTCGGGGCAGGGCGCGCGTCGATGCGCAGTACGGATTGCTGACCGGCATCGCCAGTGAGGCGGGGGTGTCGCTCAGTACCGTGTCCAAGGTGGTGCACCGGCGTCACGACGTCGGTGCGGCGACGCGCGCCCGGGTCGAGGAACTGCTGGCGCGCCACGGGTTCGTACGACCGGGAGAGCGTGATCCCGCGGCGCCGCGCCAGATCATCGCGGTGTTCCGTGACCTGTCGGGCCCGTACACCCTCGAAGTCGTCCGGGGGATCGTGGACGCGGCGGACGAACTGGGTGTGGACGTGGTGACCGGGACGACCGGTCAGCGCTCGATCTCCAAGTGGCTGGAGGAGTGCGTGGCGCTCGACGCGGCCGGGCTGATCATCGTGATCTCGATGCTTGCCGAGGACGACCAGCGCCGCATCGTCGAGCAGCGGCTGCCGGTCGTGCTGATCGACCCGCTCAGCGCGCCGAGCCACGACATCCCGAGCATCGGCGTGACCAACTGGAGCGGCGCCAGGGAAGCGGTACAGCACCTGCTGGGACTCGGGCACACCCGGATCGGCATGGTCGCGGGCCGCTCGCACTCGCTGGCCGGGGCGGCGCGGCTGCACGGCTACCGGGCCGCACTGGAGGAGGCGGGCGTCGCGTACGACCCGGCGATCGTGCGCTCGACGGACTTCGACTTCGAGGAGTCGCTGATCGCCAGCCTGCAGATCCTGCGCTCCGACG
Organism: Streptomyces sp. NPDC058697; assembly: GCF_042715345.1. Lineage (NCBI taxonomy): Bacteria > Bacillati > Actinomycetota > Actinomycetes > Kitasatosporales > Streptomycetaceae > Streptomyces > Streptomyces sp. NPDC058697. The sequence continues at coordinate 578,699 of NZ_JBHXSU010000002.1, read as the reverse complement.
ATCCGCCCACGGCCGTCTTCGCGGCGAGCGACGCACAGGCGCTCGGCGTCCTGGAGGCCGCCCGCCGGCACGGACTCAGAGTTCCCGAGAACCTGGCCGTCATGTCCTTCGACGACACACTCGTGGCGGCCATGGCCTGCCCACCGCTCAGCGCGGTGCGCCAGCCGTTCGAGGAACTGGGCGCCGAGGCCACCCGGGTACTGGTGCAACTGGCAGAGGGCCGGCCGCCCACGTCATCACGGATCGAACTGGCGACGGAACTGGTGCTGCGCACGTCCACATCGGTGCGCCGCCCGGTCAGTACGGAGTGAGGGGGCGGGCGCCCGTCCCACTGACATTGGCCGTACCGGAATTCCCCGCTTCCCGGAGGTAAAGCGCCTGAGCGGCTCGAACAGGCGGGAAGCGTAACGGAGTTGTCCGCTCAGGCTGCGAAAGAGTTTCGTAGGCGGGCGGTCGTCGGATTTCCGCAGGTCATCGGAGATGCCGATGTATTTAACCCGGACGGTGTGATCGTGACGGCGTGTACTTTCGCTGAGCACGCAGTCGGTTTGCGCGCAGTCAGCTGATGCCCGCAGAGAGGTGCTACATCGAAGTGACGGGCCCAGCCAGGTCGCGCCGCAATGCCCAGTACGGGCTTCTCACCTCGATAGCCGACGAGGTCGGCGTCTCGCTCGCGACCGTTTCGAAGGTTGTCCACCGGAGACGCGACGTGTCCGAGTCGACGCGGGCCCGGATCGAGGCGCTGCTGACCGAACACGGCTATGTCCGTGCGGGGGAGACCGCCGCGCATCGGCCGAGGCAGCTCCTGGCGGTGTTCCGGGATCTGGCCGGCCCTTACACCCTGGAAGTCGTCCGGGGCATCGTGGAGTCGGCGGCCGAGGTGGGCGTCCACACGACCGTCGGCACGACGGGCCGGCGCTCGATCGCCCAGTGGCTGGAACAGTGTCTCAAGCTGGACGCGCTCGGGGTCGTCATCGTCATATCCACCCTTGCCGAGCAGGACCAGCGCCGGATCCTGGAACAGCGCCTGCCGGTGGTGCTCGTCGATCCCCTGAACGCCCCGGACGTGGACATCCCGAGCATCGGTGTGACCAACTGGAACGGCGCGACGACCGCCGTCCAGCACCTGATCGACCTCGGGCACCGCCGGATCGGCATGCTGGCCGGCCGTTCGAGCTCACTGGCCGGATCCGCACGCCTGCACGGCTACCGGGCCGCCCTCGCGGAGGCCCGAATCCCCTACGACCCGGCGCTCGTTCGGTCGACGGACTTCGACTACGGCGAGGCCCTGCGCGCCGCCCGCCACGTCCTGGGCCGGCCCGAGAAGCCGACGGCGCTGTTCGCCGCGAGCGACGTCCAGGCACTGGGCGCGATGGAGGCCGCCCGGCAGCTCGGTATCTCCGTGCCGCGCGAGCTGTCGGTCATGTCGTTCGACGACACCCTGGTGGCCGCGATGGCCTCACCGCCGCTGAGTGCCGTACGGCAGCCCTTCCGGGAGCTGGGCCAGGAGGCCACGCGTGTCCTGCTGGACCTGGCCGACGGCAAGCCTCCCGCGACGACGCGCAGGGAACTCGCGACGGAATTGATCGTGCGTATGTCCACGGCCCCGCCGAAGTCCGGGCCGGAGCAAGGCGTTTGACCTCGGATTCCGCAACCCCCCCGTACTACGAAAGTCTTTCGCAACCGAGGGCCCATCGGTTATTGCCGAGGCCGAATAGCGCCGCCTAGCGTGACCGACGCCGGCTCAGCCGCAGGCGCATCGGGACGCAAACCTTGCGTAAGCACCTGACGGTCCTGGCCATCGATTCATGTCCCCTTGCTGACAGGTCCGGGACGGCCTGACGGGTGAAGCACGCCCGCGAAAGGGGACCCTGCCCAGTCGAAAGGTGTTCAACGATGAACAGAGTGTCGCGACGGTGGTTTCTCACCGCCACGGCGGCCACCGCGGTGAGCGTCACCGCGGCCGGCTGCGGCTCGTCCGGCAGCACCACGTCCTCTCCCACGGGCAACGTGGACTTCTGGACACTGCAGGACCCGACCAACCCGGTCCAGAAGACGGCCGTGGACACCTTCAACTCCGGCGGCAAGGGCAAGGTCAGCATGACCGTCATAGCCACGGACGGATACAAGGACAAGCTGCGCACCGCGATGGGCTCCTCGAAGATGCCCGGGATGTTCTTCAACTGGGGCGGCGGCAGCCTCGACGACTATGTCAAGGCAGGGAAGCTGGTCGAGCTCGACTCCGCCCTGGAGTCGCACTTCCTGCCCTCCGCGCTGGCCGCCGGCAAGGTCGACGGCAAGCTCGTGGGCATCCCGTGCCGCGGCACCCAGCCGGTGTTCCTCTTCTACAACAAGAAGGTCTTCTCCGACGCCGGAGCCGAACCGCCGAAGACCTACGCCGAGCTGCAGGACCTGGTGAAGGTCTTCAAGGACGAGGGCGTCACCCCATTCGCCCTCGCCGGCAACGCCACCTCCTCGTGGACCGAGCTGATGTGGATCGAGTACCTGGTCGACCGTCTCGCGGGTCCGGAGCTGTTCGCGAAGATCGCGGCCGGCGACTGGTCGCGGTGGAAGGACCCGGCGGTCCTCAGGACCGCACAGATGATCAAGGAGCTGGTGGACAGCGGCGCCTTCGGCAAGAGCTTCGGCTCCGTGAACTACGGCCCCGGCGGCACCACCACCCTGCTGAACAAGGGCAAGGCGGCGATGGTGCTGATGGGCTCTTGGGAGTACGCGCAACAGCAGAGCGAGGACCCGGAGTTCACCAAGAAGGACCTGGGATACGTGGCCTTCCCGAGCGTCGCGGGAGGCAAGGGCGACGTTGCCAACGTGGTCGGCAACCCGACCAACTACCTTTCGGTGACCACGAGTGCCGCCCAGCAGACCGCGGCGGAGTTCCTCGCGACCACGTACAGCGACGCCTACGTCAGGGGACTGGTCGAGAAGGGTGAGGTGCCGATCACGTCGGACGCCGCGCAGTTCCTCGCCAAGGCGACCGACCCGGCGTACGCGAACTTCCAGTACGACCTGGTGAAGAAGGCCCCCGCCTTCACCCAGTCCTGGGACCAGGCGCTCGGCCTCACTCTGGGCACCCCGCTGCTGACCGAGATCCAGAAGCTGTTCAACGGGCAGAGCTCGCCGGAGCAGTTCGTCGGCGCGGTACTGGCGATCAAGAAGTAGGAAGGCACGTCCACGTGGTCTCCGCAACGACTTCGCGGTCCTTCGGCAAGCAGCGGGTTCGTGACCGGACCGCTCCGCCCACCCTGGAGCGGCCCGGCGTGGCCTGGGCCGTACCCGGGCTGCTGTTCTTCCTCGTCTTCGCCGTCGCACCGATGGTGGGGGTGCTGTACCTCTCCTTCACCCACTGGGACGGACTGAACACCCCACAGTTCACAGGTGCCGAGAACTGGTCGCGGTTCTTCGGTGACAGCCAGGTCTGGCAGGCCACCGCCGTGACGGGCGTCCTGCTGGTCGGCAACATCCTGGTCCAGGCGCCGGTCAGCATCCTGCTGGGCGTCTGGGCGGCCGGCCACCAGCGCAACCGGGCCGTCCTGTCGGCGGTGTTCTTCCTGCCACTGCTGCTGTCCACGGCGGCCACGGCCATCATGTGGCGCCAACTACTGGACCCGAACTTCGGCCTGCCGTCGAAGGTGCAGTGGCTCTTCGGCGCGAATCCGCTCGGTACCCAGCAGGGCGCGATCGCCTGTCTCGTCCTGGTCACCAGCTGGCAGTTCGTCCCCTTCCACAGCCTGCTCTACCAAGGGGCCGCCCGCGCCATCCCGCAGACGCTGTACCAGGCGGCCGCGATCGACGGTGCGGGAAGGAGGCTGCAGTTCCTCCACATCACGCTGCCGCAGCTGCGCAACACGATGATCACCTCGACGGTCTTCATGGTCGTCGGCGGCCTCACCGCCTTCGACATCGTGCTGCTGCTGACCAACGGCGGCCCGGGCACGGACACCTCGATCCTGCCCTTCTCGATGTACCAGACCGCGTTCCGCACCTACGACTACGGCTACGCCAGCGCCATCGCGAGCTTCCTGCTGCTGCTCGCCACCGCCGCCTCGGTCCTCCTCACCAAGCTCAGCGGATACGACAAGATGACGAGCACCCTGGAGGGGCTGTGAGGACACGCCCGAACTACGCCGCGGGGGCCGCCGCGTTCGTCTGGCTGCTCATCATCGGCGTACCGCTGTACGCGCTGCTGAACACCGCGCTGCAACCGCGGTCGAACTACACGGACGAGGGCCCCCTCGGACTCCCCACGGCCCTGACCTTCGACAACTTCAGCACGGTGCTGGACAGCGGGTTCCTGCAGTACATCTGGAACACCGTCCTCGTGGCCGCCGGCACGGTCGCCATCGTGCTGGCCCTGGGCATTCCGATCAGCTACGCGGTCGTACGGGGGAGGGGCTGGTACAGCAGGGGAGTGTTCCGGCTGTTCCTGCTGGGCCTTGCGATTCCCTCCCAGGCGGTGATCATCCCGCTCTTCCTCATCGTCAACGACCTCGGCTTCTACGACACGTTGTGGGGCATCATCCTGCCCACCGCCGCGTTCGCGCTGCCGGTGAGCGTGCTGGTCCTCAGCGGCGGGATGCGGGACATCTCCACCGAGTTGTACGAGGCCATGGCGCTGGACGGCGCGAGCCCGGCCCGGTCCCTGCTGACCCTGGTCGTCCCGATGTCGACGTCGGCCATCGCGACCACGTCGGTCTTCGCGGCGCTCCAGGCCTGGAACGGCTTCCTCTTCCCGCTGATCATGACCCAGTCCGACGACACCAAGCTGGTGACGCTGGGCCTGTACAACTTCGTCTCCCAGTACGGCGCGAACGTGCCGGCACTGCTGGCCGCCGTGCTGCTGTCCGCCGCGCCCATCCTCGTCGTCTACCTCTTCGCCCGCCGGGCCCTGGTGGCCGGTCTCATGGGGGCCGGCGGCAAGTGACGGGCCCGGGCCCGGTGCGCCCGCGGCCCTCGCTTCTCCAACTGCGCTTCCCCAGCACGCCCTTCGCATGCCCTTCGCGGCGCCCCTCGTGGTGCCTGCACGCGCCCTTCGGGTGCCCGCACACAGAAATGGATTCCACCGTGACGATCAGCGAAGAGCGCCCGACGACCGGGCTGTGGCACGACCCGGCGCTGCCCGCGTCCGACCGCGCCCGAGCCCTGCTCGGCGCCATGACCACGGCCGAGAAGATCGCGCAGCTCGGCAGCACGTGGCCGGGCCACGACGCGGGCGGCGACGTCGCTCCCATGCAGGACACCTTCCGTGGCGCCGAGAAGTTCGACGACGCGATCGTGGACGGGCTGGGACACCTGACACGGGTCTTCGGCACAGCACCCCTCGCCCCGGAGGCCGGCCGCGAACGGCTGGCAGCCATGCAGGAACGGGTCGTCGCGGCGAACCGTTTCGGAATCCCTGCCATCGCCCACGAGGAGTGCCTGACCGGGCTCAACGCCTGGCAGGCGACGGTCTACCCGACCCCGCTCGCCTGGGCGGCCACGTTCAACCCCGGCCTGACACGGCGGATGGCGGCGGCCATCGGCTCGGACATGGCGGCCGTCGGCGTCCACCAGGGGCTGTCCCCCGTCGTGGACGTCGTACGCGACTACCGCTGGGGCCGGGTGGAGGAGACTCTCGGAGAGGACCCGTACCTCGTCTCGGAACTGGGCCTGGCCTACGTCCAGGGGCTGCAGTCGGCCGGTGTCGTAGCCACGCTGAAGCACTTCGCCGGGTACTCCGCGTCCCGGGCGGCACGCAACCACGCCCCGGCCGCTCTCGGTCCGCGCGAACTCGCCGACGTCGTCCTCGTCCCGTTCGAGAAGGCAGTGGTGAAGGGCCGCGTCGGCTCGGTCATGAACGCCTACAACGACATCGACGGCGTGCCCTGCGGCGCGGACGAGCACCTGCTCACCCAACTCCTGCGTGACACCTGGGGATTCGAGGGCACCGTCGTCTCCGACTACTGGGCCGTCGCGTTCCTCGCCACCCTGCACCACGTGGCGGCCGACATCCCGGACGCGGCCCGCGCCGCACTCCGGGCCGAGATCGACGTCGAACTGCCGCACACCACGGCGTACGGGCAGGCGCTCGTGGAACACGGCGTCCCTCTGGACCTTCTCGACCGTGCGGCCCTGCGCGTCCTGACGCAGAAAGCCCGACTCGGCCTGCTGGACCCGGACTGGCGCCCCGGCCAGTACACGGCCCCCGCGGACTTCGACTCGGCGCGCAACCGCGGTATCGCCCGCACACTGGCCGAGGAGTCCGTCGTCCTGCTCGACAACGCCTCGGACCTCCTGCCGCTCACCGGCACGCACTCCGTCGCCGTGATCGGTCCCGCGGCCGACGACGCCAACTGCCTGTTCGGCTGCTACTCGTTCCCCAACCATGTGCTTCCCCACCACCCCGCGGCGCCCATGGGAATCGAGGCGCCCACGGTGCTCGACGCCATCCGGCGGGAGTTCCCCGAGGCAGTGGTGCGTCACGAGACCGGATGCCAGATCACCGGGGACGACCGCGGCGGCATCGAAGCCGCGGTGGCGGCCGCCACCGCGGCGGACGTGACGATTCTCGTCGTCGGCGACCGCTCCGGCCTGTTCGGCCACGGATCCTCCGGCGAGGGCTGCGACGTCGGCGACCTGACCCTTCCGGGGGTGCAGGACGAACTGGTCGAGGCCGTCCTCGGCGCGGCGCGCCGGGCCGTCCTCGTCGTCGTCTCGGGCCGCCCGTACGCGATCGGCCGGCACGCTCGGACGGCGGACGCGACCGTGCAGGCGTTCTTCCCCGGCGAGGAGGGCGCGGCGGCGATCGCCGGCGTACTTTCCGGGCGGGTCAACCCCTCCGGACGCCTGCCGGTGCAGATCCCGGGCGACACGGCCGGTCAGCCGGGCACCTACCTGGCACCCCCGCTCGCGCTCAAGAGCGACGGCGTGAGCAACATCGACCCCACCCCCGCCTTCCCGTTCGGACACGGCCTGTCCTACACGTCCTTCGCCATCGAGGAGACGCGGGCCGACACGCACACCATCGCGGTCGACGGGACGGTCACGGTACGGGCCACGATCTCCAACACCGGTTCCAGGGAGGGCACTTCGGTGCCTCAGCTGTACCTCACCGATCCGGTCGCGTCCGTCACCAGGCCCGTCCGCCAGCTGATCGGCTTCACCCGGGTCGAGCTGGCCGCCGGTGAGACACGAACCGTGGAGTTCGAAGTGCACGCGGACATGACCGCCTTCACCGGCCGGGACCTGCGCCGTCGCGTCGAGCCCGGCCTCATCGTGCTGACCGTCGCGCAGTCGGCCGGGGATCGGGGACGGTCCGTAGACGTGGAACTGAGCGGTGAGACGCGGGTCGTCGACCACACCCGCACGATGACCACAGCCGTCACGATCCTCCGGACCTGACTCCGCCCCACCTCCTCGGCACACCAAGTCACGAAACACCTTTGAGTCAAGAAACAGCTTTCCCCTTCGGCCACGGAGCCGGCCTGCCGACTTCCGTGGCCACCGACCACACGATCAGTGGAGCCGCAGTGATCCAGAGATTGATACGGAGGGCTCTCGCGACTGCGACAGCCTTCGGCGTCTGCGTGGCATTCGCCGTTTCCTCATCAGGGAGTGCGTCGGCATATCAGCCGAGCCAGACGGATCTGTACGTGTCGCAGGACAACGCCGCGTGCAACAAGAAGCCCTGTGTTCTCTACCCGAAGTCGGCCCAGCTTCCGAGCGGCCGCATCGTGGTGTCGTTCGAGAACAGCAAGGGCGACCCGCTGGGACAGACGCTGCCCGTCTACAAGAGCGACGACGACGGCACGACGTGGCAGAAGTTGACCGACCTGAAGGCACCTGCCTCGCTGTCCGGCGACGCCAAGTACGCGAAGTACACGAGCAACTGGACGAACCCGTACCTCTACGTGCTTCCGCAGGACGTCGGAACACTGAAGGCCGGCACGCTGCTCCTGGCGAGCGTCGTCTCGGGGGACGATCCGTACTACCGGGAGCGCAAGGCAGCCGACCCCAACTGGACGGCGGACGGGGACGGCGACCGAAAAGACGTGGCGATCGCGCTGTACTCCAGCACCGACAACGGCTCGACCTGGCGGATCGAGAACATCATCGCCGCCGGTGGGTGGCAGGGCGCCCGCATCTCGAACGCCAACACCTCCGCACAGTCTGATCCCGTCTGGGAGCCGTATCTCGTCGCCCGCAACGGCAAGCTCGTCGCCTACTACTCCGACGAGCACGACTACCTCGGTTTCGACGCCGCCACGGGTATCCCGACCCGCGACCCGGCCGACGACACGGCCACGGACGCGCGCAACCAGATCCTCGTGCACAGGACCTGGGACGGCGGCAGCACGTCGTCCTGGAGCCAGCCGATCGTCGACGTCCCGGGCACGACCGAGAACCTGGACGGAAAGACCCTGATCGGCAACGGCCGCCCGGGCATGACGACGATCGCCGAGACCACCGACGGCAAGTGGCTGCTCACCTACGAGTACTGGGGCGGCGGAGCGAACGCGAGATACCGGCTCGCGGACGACCCGCTGAAGTTCTACCCGACCGGTGTGACGGACCTCCCGGTCACCAGCCTGCCCGTGCCCTCCGGGGGACGCGCCCTGTCGACGGGCGGCAGCCCCGTGCTCATCACGATGCCGGACGGACGGATCGTCTACAACGCGAACGGCAGCGGCAACGTCTGGGTGAACGAGTCCGGCAGGAGCGACGGCACCTGGAAGGAGTACCGGACACCGGTCACTTCCGGCTACAGCCGCACGCTCCAGTACGTCGAGGGCACGGGCCGTGTCGTCGTCCTCCAGGCCGACTTCGGCACCGGATACGGTCCCATACGCTACGGCGAGGTCGACCTCGGCCGGTCCGCGGGCACCTACAGCACCCTCGTCAACCGCGCGACGGGCCAGGTCCTCAGCCCCGACGCCGGCAAGACGCAGGACGCGAACCTCACGGGCGACGTCCCCGACCTCGTCCTGCGCACCCGGGACGCGGGCAACGACACCCAGCGCTGGCATCTCACGGCCAAGGGCAGCAACGTGACCCTGCTCAACAAGGCCGGCGGCCGCTCGGTCGCCATCTGGACCGGCACCGCCACCGCCGGGCAGAGGCTCGCACAATGGGTCGACGACGGAGCAACGGACAAGCAGTGGACCCTCGTACCGTCGACCGACGGCCACTACAAGCTCCGCTCGGTCCGCAACACGACTCTGTTCATGACGGGTACGACCCAGAACGGCGCCGTCACCCTGGCCACGTCGACCGGCGACGGCTCGCAGGACTGGCAGGTGGTCCAGGACCCCCTGCCGACGGACACCCCGTTCACTTTGAGGGGCGCCAACTCCGGCCGCTGCCTCGACGTCCCGAACGGCCAGACGGGCGTGCAGGTACAGATCTACGACTGCTCCCGGAACGCGAACCAGACCATCACGCAGACCACCGCGGGCGAACTCCGAGTCGCCGGCAAGTGCCTCGCGGCGGACGGTGATGGCACGACCTCGGGTACCAAGCTCATCCTCTGGACCTGCAACGGCAAGACGAGCCAGAAGTGGTGGTTCCGCCTGGACGGCTCGGTCATCAACCGCTCCAACGGCCACGCCATCGACGTGACCAACTGGGCCACGGCCAACGGTTCGCCGGTACAACTCTCGACGGCACTGGGCAACGCCACCCAAAGGTGGAGCCGAAACTGAGAATCGTCACTCTCATGGAGTGCGGGCTCAGTTCGCTCTTTCCGCCGGAACAGCCGCCATCCTCAAGCGAAACGGCGAGGCTAGTGCTGTCGTTTCGCACTGAGGAGAATGCAGTCAGTCATGAGATTGCGAAAACAAGGATCGCGGCGGATCGCCTGGGCAGTGCCGATGCTGTCGCTGCTGGCGTTGGCCGGGTGTACCGAGGCGGCAACGTCGAAGTCGACAGCAACGGGGGCGGCCACGGCGGCGGCCGTCGATTGCGGCCGGATCGCGGGCAACGGCCGGACGTTCTACGAGAGCAATCCGACGTACAAGGATCCCCGGGACGATGGTGACGACTGGTCGCCGACCGCGCCGGAGGCGCAGGGGATGGATTCCGCCAAGTTGCGTACAGGGCTGACCAAGCTCGGGAACAACGCTTCACTGCTCAGCGCCCTGGTCATCCGAAACGACCGTCTCGTGGCCGAGCGGTACTACCACGGTAGTGGCGCACAACGGAGCAACAACGTCCACTCGGCGTCGAAGAGCATCCTGCAGGCGCTGGTCCACATCGCCGTCGCGAAGGATGACATCGGAAGCCTGGACGACCCGGTGGCCGACTACCTGCCGGAGTACTTCGGGGAGGCGTCGCCGGACAAGAAGAAGATCACTGTCCGGCATATGTTGACCATGAGGTCAGGTCTCGACTGGACGGAGGATTCGACCGAGATTCAGATCGGGAAGACGTCGAACTGGGTCCGGGCGATTCTCGACCGTGAGCTCGTCTCCGCCCCTGGCACGACGTACAACTACAGCAGCGGCGATACGCATGTCGTCTCGGCCGTGCTGCAGAAGGCGACCGGCATGAGCACGTGCCAGTTCGCCCACCGATACCTGTTCGAACCGATGGGCATCACGGCCGAGCATTGGGGCCGTGACCCGCAAGGCGTCTTCTCCGGCGGGTACAACGTCTACCTGACGCCACGGGAAATGGCGAAGTTCGGTCTGCTCTATCTGCACGACGGCAAGTGGGGTGGCCGGCAGCTTGTGCCACGTGATGCTGTGCGTGCGGCGCAGGTCAAGACCGCCCGGGTTGACGACGAATTCGCCTATTCCGAGGGCTGGTGGATGCAGAGCGTCTCCGAACGCTCGATGTACTTTGCCTGGGGATTCGGCGGGCAGTTCATCTACGTCATCCCCAGCGCGGACATCGTGCTCGTGACCAGCGAGAACACCAGCGACAAAAGCATCAACAAGGAGATCGATCCAGGGGAGTTCATTCGCGACCATCTGCTGCCCGCGATAAGCGGCCCCTGATCTGGCAGGACTGTTCGCCTATGACGGGCCGGGTTCTGTTCTGGCCACGTACACGGTGTTGGTCGAGGTGCCGCCCTGCAGGGGATTGGCGAAGTCGACGACGTGGGCCGCTGATTGCGGGAAGACCTCGGCGAGTACAGCGGTGAACTGCTTGTCCGGCGGGTCGTTCGACCACAGGGCGAAGACCCCGTTGGGGTGGAGGTGTTCGGCGAGAGCGCGGAGCCCGGCAGGCTGGTAGAGCGCCGCGTGGCGCGGGTGAAGCACATGGCGCGGTGAGTGGTCGACATCCAGCAGGATGGCGTGGAAGCGGCGGCCAGGTTCCTCCGGGTCCAGACCCTGCGAATCGGCCGCCAGCGCGAAGAAGTCGCCTTGCACCAGGCGGCAGCGGGCGTCCGAAGCCAGCCGGGCGCCGAGTGGGACCAGGCCCCGCTGATGCCAGTCGATGACTTCGGCAAGTGTTTCGATCACGGTCAGCGAGCGCACCCGGGGGTCGTCGAGCGCGGCCTCGGCGGTGTACCCGAGCCCGAGTCCGCCGACCACGACGTCCAGTTCGGTGTCGGGCAGACCCGCCAGTCCGAGTTCCGTGAGCGCGATCTCGCCGGCTGTGAAGAGGCTGGACATCAAGAACTCGTCGCCGAGCTTCACCTCGTACACATCGGTGCCCGATGCAGGGTCGCGTCGGCGGCGCAGGCTGATGTCGCCCATCGCTGTCGGACGCCAGTCGATCTCCTCGAAGCGCGCGCTCATCCGTCTGCCTTTCTGAGGCACCGTCGGTGCCGGAAGTCGATGCCTGGAACGCTGCTCCGCGGCAGGCGTGTACGCAGGCGCGAAACCGTCCCTGCCCCGCCGGCAAGGCTGCCGGCGGGGCAGGACACGGGAAGTGGGCCGGTCAGGCGTCGATGATGACCGGGATGATGAGGGGCCTGCGGCGGTGGGTGCGGAAGGCCCAGTTCGCCACGGCGCGGGCGATGAGCTGTTCCAGCTGGTGTGCGTCGCCGACGCCCTCCTGGGCCGCGGTCGCCAGGGTCTTCTCGATGACGGGGATGACCGGTTCGAAGGTGGTGTCGTCGTGGACGAACCCGCGGGCCAGGAAGTCGGGGGTCTCGGCAAGGGCGCCCGTGTCGGCGTCGACGATAGCCACCACGGTGACCACGCCTTCCTCCGCGAGCGTGAGGCGGTCCTTCAGGGACGCCTCGGTGGCGCCGCCGACCTCCATGCCGTCCACGTAGACGTTGCCCGCGGGCACCTTGCCGGTGATCGACGCACGCCCGTCCACGAGGTCGACGACGACGCCGTCCTCGGCGATGACCACCCGCTCGGGATCGACCCCCGTACGGATGGCCAGGTCGGCGTTGGCCCGCAGGTGGCGCCATTCTCCGTGCACGGGCATGACATTGCGGGGCTTGACGATGTTGTAGCAGTAGACGAGCTCACCGGCGCTGGCGTGCCCGGAGACGTGCACCTTGGCGTTGCCCTTGTGGACGACATGTGCGCCCCACCGGGTCAGCCCGTTGATGACTCGGTAGATGGCGTTCTCGTTGCCGGGGATCAGGGAGCTGGCGAGCAGGACGGTGTCGCCCTTGCCGATGCGGATCACGTGGTCGCGGTTGGCCATCCGGGACAGAGCCGCCATGGGCTCGCCCTGGGATCCGGTGCACACCAGGGTGATCTTGTGGTCGGCTAGCTTCTCCATCTCCTTGGTGCTCACGACCAGGCCGCTGGGAACCTTGAGATACCCGAGGTCGCGGGCGATGCCCATGTTGCGGACCATGGAGCGGCCCACGAAGGCGACCTTGCGGCCGTGCTGGTGCGCGGCGTCCAGGACCTGCTGGATACGGTGCACATGGCTGGCGAAACTGGAGACGATCACCCGGCGCGGGGCGGTGCGCATCACCTGCTCGATCGCCGGGTTCAGTTCGCGCTCGGAGGTCGTGAAGCCGGGGACCTCGGCGTTGGTGGAGTCGGTGAGGAAGAGATCGACGCCTTCCTCGCCGAGACGGGCGAAGGCGCGCAGGTCGGTGATGCGGTCGTCCAGCGGGAACTGGTCCATCTTGAAGTCGCCGGTGTGCAGCACCATCCCTGCTCCGGTACGGATCGCGACCGCGAGGCTGTCCGGGATGGAGTGGTTGACCGCCACGAATTCGAGGTCGAAGGGGCCGAAGCCGCGCCGGTCGCCCTCACGTACCCGGACAGTGCGCGGCCGGATTCCATGCTCCTTGAGCTTGGCCTCGAGGAACGCCAGTGTCAGCTTCGAGCCCACGACAGGGATGTCGGAGCGCTCGCGCAGCAGATACGGCACGCCGCCGATGTGATCTTCGTGGCCGTGGGTGAGTACTACGCCCACGATGTCGTCCAGGCGATCACGGATGGATGTGAAGTCCGGCAGGATCACGTCCACGCCGGGCTGGGTCTCTTCGGGGAACAGCACGCCGCAGTCGACGATGAGCAGCTTGCCGGCATACTCGAAGACGGTCATGTTGCGGCCGATCTCACCCAGACCGCCCAGGGCGACGACCCTCAGCCCTCCTTCAGGCAGGGGAGGGGCGGCTTTGAGTTCGGGATGTGGATGGCTCATATTCCGACGTTACCGGAGAGTCCGCCGAGGTGATCCACTGGCTGCCCCGATCAGCCCGTTCTCGGGGCGCGGCTGCGGCTGTGAGCGGGGGAGCGGGGCCGCCACGGCAGCTGACGCGACAGCGCGCGGTGGAGATGGTAGAGGCTCGCCGCGGCTGAGCCGTACACCGGGTGCGCTGGAGGAGATCTCATGTCCCTCGCCCTCCTCGGCCAGGCCGCGTACCGCCAGTAGCCGGGCGGGCCTGGAGAGCGGATCCGCGAGCGCTCCGCTGCCGGAACCGCTGAGGCGCTCAACGCGTCGGCACCGGCGCCGATGGCAAGGTACGTCGCCTGCCGCGGACGCTGGGCATGCCGAGGAGGCTTCTCTCCAGTGAGCGGTTGAACGCCGCGCTGTCGGACCCCGGAAACGTCGGGCTACTCCGGGGGAGGAGCCGTGGTCCGGCGTGGCATCAGCGAGGGGGAGAGCTTGACCTGGACCGGTGCCTTGTGGCGGTCGGTAATCCGCTCCAGGAGAAGGCGTGCGGCGTTCCCGCCGATCTCGTGGCCCGCCTGGTCGACGCTGGTCAGTGAGATCGGACCGAACGAGGCGAACGTCGTGTTGTCGTAGCCGGCCACCGACATGTCACCGGGAGCGGACAGCCCTGCTTCGGTGAGCGCCTCCAGCACACCCATGGCAACGATGTCCGCACCGGCGAAGACAGCCGTGGGCCGGCGAGGGCGCGCGAGCAGTTCCCTGGCGCCCTCGTAGCCGCCCTGCTGGGTGTAGGTGGTGGAGACGATGTCGATCTCCTCTGCGAGGCCCAAGGATCGCATGGCACGCCGATACCCGTCGGCACGCTGGGCGTTGGGCATCTCCGCGATGCGTGTCGGGTCGGTTTCGTGGTGCTCGATGTGGGCGATCCGGCGGTGGCCGAGGCCGGCGAGGTGGCCGACGACCAAGGACGCGCCCGCCACGTCGTCGTCCGTCACGGTGTCGTACACCGGGGAATGCCCATGGCGGCCGATGACGACGGTCGGGACGACGGAGGCGACGTGCTCGAGATGGGTGCGCTGTGACACGGGTGCGATCAGGACGAGGCCGTCCATTCCCCGGTCGATCATGGCCTCGGTGACCCGTGCTTCCGCCAACTCCCCGTTGCAGCCCGGGCCCAGGAACACCTGGTAGTCGGTTCCCGCGAGGCGGTCGGTGATCCCGTCGAGGATCTCGGGGAAGAAGGGATTGCGGATGTCGGGCAGCATCACGCCGATGGTGTACGTCTGCCCGCGCAGGCCCCTGGCCCCCGCGTGCGGCCGGTAGCCGAGTTCCTCGATCGACCGGCGCACCTTCGCGCGCATCTCGGGGCTGGCGCCGTAGGCGTTGCGCAGAACCTTGGACACGGCGGTCGTGGACACCTGGGCGTGGCGCGCCACGTCGATGATCGTGACGCGGCGGCGCGGTGCTTGCGGCTCCATCCGGTTCCTCTCCCCTTGGGCAACGTTGCCGCAGAGTGTACGTACGAGCCGGCGGCTCGGCAGGTTCCTTGCGAGGGCTGCACGAAATCTCCGTCGTAACAATCGTGCAGCGTGCGCGGCATCTTGACGTCACGCAGGACGCTCTCTAAGGTCTGGCCACACCTTGTGGGAAACGTTACCCATCGGCGCTACAAGCGATCCGGCACCGCGTCGGTTCCAACCCATCCCGCGACGAAGCAGAGACAGTCGCTCCTCCCTCAGTCCAACCAACCGCAGTGTCGACCCGACAGTCTGTTTGAAACGTTTCAGGAAAGGAGGTGCGTCGGTGACTCTCGCTCCGAACGAGCACCTTCCGGACCAGGACCGGCCGCCGGACGTGGAGCCACCTCCACGAGTACGACGGGCGCGTGCCACGCCGCCCTGGTGGTTCGCGCTTCCCGCCCTGGTCCTGTTCGCCTTCGTCGTCCTGGTACCGAGCATTCGCGGTGTCTACTACGCCTTCACGGACTGGGACGGTCTGGACCCCAGCTTTTCCTTCGTGGGCCTGGACAACTTCACCGACATGTTCAGCGACGCCGACGCGACGCAGGCGATCTGGCACACCCTGCTGATCGCCGTGTCGATCACCGTCATCCAGAACGCGCTGGGCCTGCTGCTGGCCCTCGGGGTCAACTCGGCCATCAAATCCCGGAACCTGCTCAGGGTTCTCCTGTTCGCCCCGGCTGTGATCACACCGATCGTCACCGCGTACCTCTGGCGCAACCTGCTCAGCCCCGACGGCGCGGTCAACAGCCTGCTGGGCGCGGTCGGCCTGGACGGCTGGCGGCAGGACTGGCTGGGCAGTCCGCAGGTGGCTCTGTGGTCGGTGGTCGGCGTGATCGTCTGGCAGTTCGCCGGCTACTCCATGGTCATCTTCCTGGCCGGGCTCCAGTCGGTGCCCAAGGAGGTGCACGAGGCAGCGGCCATCGACGGGGCGGGCCCGGTGCGGCGCTTCTGGTCGGTCACGCGGCCACTGCTGGCTCCGGCCCTCACCATCAACCTGATGCTGTCGATCATCGGCGGGATCAAACTCTTCGACCAGGTCTATGCCTTGACGGGTGGTGGACCGGGACACGCCACCGACACCATCTCGACGCTGATCTACAAGGACGCCTTCACGCTCGGCGAGTTCGGCTACAGCATCGCCCTCGCGGTCGTCCTCACGATCATCGTGGCGGTCGTCTCGACCGGACAGTACCTGGTGCTGTCCCGCAACGAGAGGGCCGCGTCATGAGCCGCTACCGTCCGCGCACTCTTGCCCTTGAACTGGCGATGATCGCGGCTGCCCTCTTCGTGGGCTTCCCCGTGTACGTCCTGGTCAACCTCGCGGTACGGCCGGCGTCGGACACGTCCTCGCCGATCAGCCCGACCACCTCGCCGACCCTGGACAACTTCTCCCAGGCGTGGCAGCAGGGCTCGCTGGGCGGGGCGTTGGGCAACAGCGTGCTGGTGACGGTCTGCAGTGTGGCCGTCGTGCTGGCCGTCTCCTCGCTCGCCGCCTATCCGCTGGCCCGTGTCACGGCACGCTGGTCACGTGGCACGTACCTGCTGGTCCTCCTGGGCCTGGTCCTGCCCTTCCAACTCGCCTCGCTGCCGCTCTACCAGACCATGCGGGACCTCGGTCTGCTCGGTACCCCCTGGGCCCTGGTCCTCTTCTACTCCGGCCTGCAGGTGCCGTTCACCGTCTTCCTCTACGTCGGCTTCCTGCGAGCCCTGCCCCGCGACTTCGAGGATGCGGCCCTGATCGACGGATGCACACCGCTGCAGGGCTTCCGGTACGTGGTGCTGCCGATGCTGAAACCGATCACCGTGACGGCCCTGGTGCTCAACACCGTCGCCATCTGGAACGACTTCTTCACCCCGCTGCTGTACCTCAGCGGCAGCGCCCAGCAGACCATGCCGGTCGCGATCGCCGGTTTCGTCGGCCAGTACGTCACGGACTGGAACCTCATCTTCGCCGCACTGGTGATCAGCATCCTGCCCGTCCTGCTCGTCTACTTCCTGTTGCAGCGCAGCATCATCAACGGCTTCGCGGGAGGGCTGAAGGGATGACACACCAGTCCCACCCGACCACCACGGCCGTGGCCTCTTCTCCGAGGGAGACATCATGAAGACACGCATACCGACGGTCCTGCCGGCCGTTGTGACAGCTGGGGCCCTGCT
This sequence comes from Streptomyces sp. NPDC058697, assembly GCF_042715345.1. Taxonomy (NCBI): domain Bacteria; kingdom Bacillati; phylum Actinomycetota; class Actinomycetes; order Kitasatosporales; family Streptomycetaceae; genus Streptomyces; species Streptomyces sp. NPDC058697. The sequence goes on along the minus strand of NZ_JBHXSU010000002.1, from coordinate 561,477 downwards.
TGCCGCCTGCAGCGGCGGCACCAAGGCGGGTGACTCCGGTGGTGGTGGTTCAAAGACCCTGACGCTGGCCTCGGTCGACCAGGGCTCCGTCGAGGACGTCGTCAAGGCCTTCGAGAAGGCCAACCCGGGCGTGAAGGTCCGCTACACCACAAGCGGTGCCGACCAGTACCAGCAGCAGATCCGGACCCAGTTGTCCTCGGGCACCGCACCCGACGTGATGTCGGTCTGGCCCGGCAACGGCAACCCAGGCGCCACCTATGTCCTGGCCAAGCCCGGTTACCTGCGTGACCTCTCGGACCAGCCCTGGGCCGCCAAGATGCCCGACGCGATCAAGAGCGTCGCCCAGTACGAGGGCAAGACCTACAACGCGATCTTCGGGCAGAACGGCATCGGCGCGGTCTACAACCAACAAGCCCTGGAGAAGGCCGGACTCACGCCCCCGGACACCTGGAAGGACCTCCTGGCGTTCTGCCGGGCAGCGAAGGCCAAGGGAACCCCTGCCTTCGCACTGGGCAACCAGGACAACTGGGTGACCCAGCTCGTCCAGTACGCGCTGGTCGCCACGACCGTCTACGGCGACGACCGCGACTTCGACAAGAAGATGCAGGCAGGCCAGGCCACCTTCGCGCAGTCGCCGTGGACCACCGCCCTGGACAAGTACCTGACGATGGAGAAGACCGGCTGCTTCCAGAAGAACCCGCTGGGCACCAACTACGAAGCCAGCCAAGGCCTCGCCGCCACCGGCAAGACGCTCGGCATCGTCCAGGGCAACTGGGTGATCGCGCTTCTCAAGGGAAAGAACCCGAAGGGCACGTTCACGTTCAAGGCGCTGCCGGCGACCGACGACCCGTCCGCAACGATCGTCCCGGCCGCGGCGGGTGCGGGCTACGGAGTGAACGCCAAGGCGAAGAACAAGGACCTGGCGCTGAAGTTCGTGAACTTCGTGATGTCTCCCGAAGGTATGAACCTGTTCGTCAAGAAGCAGGGCGGTCTGCCCTCCCTGCCCGACACGGGCTATGCGGTCGACCCGTCGCTGGCCGAACTGTCCAAGTTCATCAGGTCGGACCGCACGGTGCCGTTCATGGATCAGCTCTGGCCCAACGCCAAGGTCCAACAGACCATGCTCAGCGGCCTTCAGGAGATCTTCAGCGACCAGTCCACGCCCGAAAAGCTCCTCAAGGAAATGGACGCCGACTACAAGGCCGGGAGCTGACCACCTGCGTCGTCGCCTCGGGGAGGCGCACGTTCACGGCCCGCGACGCCGCGTAGATGCGCGGCTCCAAAGATTCTCAGCGAACCGTCCATGCCCGAGCGGCCGCTCGCCGGTGGCCGCACAACCGAAAGGAAGACGGGTGCACCATGAAGCGCGCAGTGGAGACGGCGCCGAGCGGGATACCGACGAGGGTGTCCCTGACCGTGGAAACAGGACCGGAGTGCGTCGTCGAACCGTGCTCGCCGCGACGGCCGGCGCCGTGCCTGTAGCCGTTGGCGCCATGGGAGGCGGAGCGAATGCGGCAACAGCGGCGCACACAGAGGGAGACGCGGTGACGGGGCTGACCGTGGAACACCGCACTGATCCCGTGGGCGTGGACGCGGCCCGGCCGCGCTTCGGCTGGCACATGCGCTCGGCAGGCCGGGGCCACGGCCAAGGTGGTTACCAGATCCTCGTGGCAAGCTCTCCGGGCAAGCTGACCGCCGCCCGCGCGGACGTCTGGAACAGCGGCCGTGTCCGCTCCTCCGACTCGGTGGCCGTCCACTACGCAGGCAAGCCACTGAGTGCCTCCACCCGCTACCACTGGACCGTCACCGTCTGGGACACCGAAGGCCGTCCAGCCGGCACCGCCACCCCCTCCTTCTTCGAGACCGGCCTCATGAGCACCAACGGCGTGGCCGGCTGGGACTCCGCGAAGTGGATCGGCATGAAGGGGAAGACCCCCAACTCGGCCGGCGCACCCATGCTCCGGAAGAAGGAGCCCATCCGGACAGCGAGCGCCGGGAAGAGCCGGCCCAAGGTCAGCGAGGCGCGGCTGTACATTTCCGCCCTCGGTGTCTACGAGGCATACGTCAACGGACACCATGTCAGAGTCGTGCAGGACGGCGACGACAGCACGATCGAACTGCTTCCCCCGGGCTCGACGAACTACGACGCGCGCGTCAACTACATGACATATGACGTCACTGACCCCGTGAGACGGGAGTCGGACGTCACCCTCGCGGTCGTCCTGGGCAACGGCTGGTACAACGGCCGCATCTCCGAGGGCAGTACGTACTACTCGCGGAACGGCAACGCCCTGGCCGTCAAGGCCAAACTACTGATCCGGTACGCCGACGGGACGTCGCAGACGATCGTCACCGAGCCGGACGGCGGCTGGAAGGCCACGGACACCGGCCCTTACCGCGCCGACGACATCTACGACGGCCAGACCTACGACGCCCGCAAGGAGCTGCCGGACTGGACGTCGCACGGATTCGACGACTCGTCCTGGGCGGACGTGGAACGCGTCGCCTTCGACGACAAGTACCCGGACGCTCAACTCCTCGCCTACCCCGGCGAGACCGCTCGCCTGATGCCGAAATGGGACCGCCGACCGCAGTCGATCACGGTCGCCACCGGAGTGACCGGACAGGACGGGAGCCCGAACGGCAGGGGACGCATCGTCGTAGACGCCTCCCGGACGGTGACCGATCCCGCGAAGGCCGCCTCCGCCTCGGTCACGATCAGCAATGGCGACACGGCCGTCTTCGACCTCGGCCAGAACATGGTCGGCGTGCCCCGCTACAGCCTGCGCGGCCCGAGCGGAGCCAAGGTCGAGTTCAAGTTCGGCGAGATGCTCAACGACGACAGCGCCGGCGCGGACGGCCCCGAGGGGTCCGTCTACCGGGCCAACCTCCGCAGCGCCAAGGCCACCAGCACGTACATCCTCAAGGGCGACCGGCACGGTGAGACGCACCAGGACTCACTGACCTTCTACGGCTTCCGCTACGTGTCCGTCACCGCGACGGACACCGTCACGATCACCCGTCTGACCGGGAAGGTCGCCACGTCCGCGATCCGCGAGATCGGCACCGTCACCACCAACGATCCCGACATCAACCAGCTGGCGAGCAACATCCGTTGGGGCCAGCGCGGCAACTACCTCTGGGTGCCCACCGACTGCCCCCAGCGCGACGAACGCCTCGGCTGGACCGGCGACACCCAGGTCTTCGCCACGACCGGCCTCTACAACGTGGACGCCGGTGTCTTCCTCAGCCACTTCCAGGACACCGTCGTCGACTCCCAGGCCATCTACGGCATGGACAAGGCACAGTTCACCGGAGTGGCCCCCACTGGACGGTACAACTTCCCGGGCGGCGGCAGCGGTTGGGCGGACGCCGGAGTCATCGTGCCGTGGACCGTGTGGCAGATGACCGGCGACGCGACCATCGTCAAGGACAACTGGCCCGCGATGACCCGCTACCTGGACTGGATCCGGGGGCAGACCGGCGACACCTACGCCGGACAGGGCTCCCTCACCGGCGACTGGCTGGCGCCCCAGAAGACCAGCGCGCAGATGATGAGCGACATCTACTACGGCTACAGCACCCGGCTGATGGCTCAGATGGCCCGCGCGATCGGCAGGACGGCGGAGGGGCAGGCGTACGACCGGCTCCTCGGACACATCAGACAGGCGTTCATCACCAAGTACCTGAGCACCGAGGGCGGCACGGTCACGGTCAGGTCCAGCCTCGGCGAAGCCTCTCCGATCGAACCGGGCGCCGATCCCAACCAGAAGACGGAGGACAACAGTCAGGCCGCGTTGCTGTGGGTCCTCAAGCTCGGCTTCTACGAGACAGGGGCCCAACGCCGTACGCTCGTCGGGTTGTTGGGGGACAACATCGGCAACGACGAGGCCTACAAGGCAGCACACCCGAACAGCAGCCGAGTCAGGTACGCCGAGAACACACTCTCCGTCGGCTTCCTCGGCGTCAACGTCCTCGCCCCCGTCCTCACCGACGAGGGCCGCACGGACCTGGCGTACAAGCTGCTGCACCAGGACGCACTGCCGTCCTGGCTCTACTCGGTGAAGAACGGTGCCACCACCGTGTGGGAGCGCTGGAACTCCTACTCCGAGGACGACGGATTCGGCCCGGTCAGTATGAACTCCTTCAACCACTACGCCTACGGCGCGATCATGGAGTGGATGTACGCCTACATGGCAGGCATCGCCCGCGACCCGGACAGCCCGGGCTTCAAGCACTTCGTCCTGCAACCCCACATCGATCCCACGGGCAGGATCACCCACGTGGCAGCCTCGTACGAGTCTCCGTACGGCAGGATCAGAAGTGAATGGGCGGTCGGCGACGGAGGCCGGAGCCTTGTCTACGACGCGGTCGTGCCCGCGAACAGCGGGGCAACCCTGCGGCTTCCGGCGGCCTCCGCCGACTCCGTCCGCGAGGGACGAACGCCGCTGGCACGCGTGGACGGGGTGCGTTTCCTCGGCCACACGGACGGGGTGTCCTCGTACCGGATCCCGTCCGGCACGTTCCGCCTGACCACACGGCTTCACTGATCAACACGCGCAGCCACGGCGAAGCGGCACGCTCGAACCGCTCTCTGAAAACCCGCCTTGGCTACCAGCTTTTCCTGTCCCATTAGGCTCAGCCGGATAAGGCTCAAGCTGTGTTTGTGGGGGCAGGCGGGCGGTCTGCGGATCCGGATGTCTTTTCGTCGATGCTCCCGGGGGAGGTGCCGTGCCGCTCGTCGCCGTGCCTGCGGCTCGAAGGAGGGAGGACACGATGTCCGAGCATGTGATCGAGGACCTGGTCGCCGACTCGGTCCGCATCCTGGATGGCCACGTCGGGACGGGCGACCCACGTGTCCGCGACTGGTTCGCGGCGCTGTACGGCTTCGAGCGCGGGTTCGACTGCTCGTTCATGCAGTTTCGGGTGATGGACATCCTTTTGCGCCGCGGATACACGTACCGGTTCCCGCTCGACCGACACCCCGACTACGCCGAGCGGTTCGCGTACTTCGACGCGCTGACGGAGTTCACCGGCCTGCGCACGTTCGACGAGGACGCCCCCGACTTCGGCGGCTACGACTCCTGGACCGAGGACGGCTACGTCGAACCGCCGTTCCTGTACTGCGACGCCGGTACCGCGCTGTGGCGGCGCATGGTCGCGGTCGGTGAACTCCACGGTCCCGACGCCGCCCCGCCCCACCGGATCCGCCTGATCGACGTGGTCCGTGAGATCGCCGTCGCCGCCGAGAAGGAGCAGGAGCGCGAACTCATCGGCCTGTGGTACGCGTTCGGCTGCGGCACTCTCCTCGGCGGCCCCGCGGGCTGCCCCTTCGATGTCGACGAACTTGCCGAGATGCCCGCCGTGCAGGACCTGCGCGAAGTCGTCCGCCGCACCGGAGCCCTGCCCATCGCGCAACGGTCGCCCTATGCGGTCCCCGTGGAGTTCGCCGATGACCAGGACCTCGAAACCTGGTGGTGGCGGCTGTAGGTCCAGGCAAGCAGCGACGGTTTCACGCGCCCCACCGGAGGTGCAGTGCAGGCGGTCGAAGGGCCGTCAGGCGGACAGCGTCAGGACGAGGCCCCGTCCCGTCCCGCGGCCTTCCCCCGCCCTGGATACAGCTGCTCATACACGGCTGCGAACTCGAACGGGTACTCCACACAAGTCTCGCCCGCGAAGCACTGTGCGGCGTGGCGGCGCATCCGGGGCCCGTACGTGCTGTGGTCGATCAGGTCCGTGTAGGTGTGGCGCTCGCCAAGCTCCAGGAGGCCCGCCGTGTCGGCCAGGTAGACGTCGAAGCCCGGGTACATGATGCCCAGGTACGGCATGTCGTCCAGGTCGAGCGCCAAGACCGGGTACTCGCCCTCCTCGTCGGGCTCGGCGACGGCCAGGATCCGTCGCGAGTCCGACCCGCCGGGCAGGACGAAGCACTCGGAGAAGCGCTCGGACAGCCAAGCGAACGGCTCTGCCCAGAAGTCGCCCATCTCGTCCCCGACCAGCTGGTCGAGCGGCCGCGGCGTGAACGTGCCGTCCGGGGTGAACCATCCGTACCGCTCCAGCAGGCTGGTGTCGTACGCCAGCCAGGCGCGCAGGCTCGGCGGCAACGGGCGCCCCGACGGGAACACGGCCCTCGCGAGCACGTCCTCGGCCATCGGCCTGGCCTCGCCGCCTTCCACCCACGGCACGTTCACGTGGGGCATGACGTGCGGCTGCGCGCTCGCCTCCGGATGGCGGCGCACCACCTCGATGACACGCTCCGTCAACGGCACTCCGTGCATGGGGCTTACCTCGCGTTCGTTCCTCAATCAGAGGGCGTGGTCAGGGAAGGAAGGGGTCGACCCAGTCCGTGAACCGCTGTCCCAACTCCGCCTGCGCCACCGCGAGAACGGCGTCGGGGTCTTCGGCCACCGGCAGGCCGAAGTGCTGGTCCAGCCAGGCCGCGTACTCGTCGTGGCCGTCACTGTGCGGGTCGTCCTCGTCGCGGAAGAAGTAGGCGCTCTCCCAGTCGACGCTGATCTCCGTGTCGAAGCCGAGCAGTTGGAACAGCTCCCGCACATGGCGAGCCACGACGTGCTGCCCGCCCTCGTCCCCGAAGACGACCACGGGCAGGGCGGCGGGGTCGGCCCGGTCGTCGAGCTTCCAGAGGGCGTAGAAGGAACCGCCGCCGGTGGCCTGCGCGAAGGGAATCAGTCGGCCGGTGAATTCCGGGTCGTCAGACCAGCCCGCCACCAGCCCAGAGATGTCCCCGTATTCCGTCAGCCCGAATCCATCGGCGTAGTTCTCGTAGCCGACTCTGTCCTGGAAATCCTTCAGCAGGTTGAGTTCAGCGACGGGTGAGTATGCGATATCCATTGAGTCTCCGGGTAGTGAACCCTGCTGACATGTTCGACAGCTGACGCTGGAACGACTGCCGTGCGGACACGGAATGGGATTCAATCGACAGGGGAATGGCCCCCGGGACCCCACTTCGCGTATGTCGAGAGGAGTGTACATACGGCGCTGCTCATGCTCGCCGCCGCCCGGGAATTCAAGTCCGATCCCGCCGAAGACACCGTCCTGCTCTGGCAGAAACCAATGACGGTCTCGTCCCGTGGTGGATGGGCCCTGTACCCGAGGTCAGGGGTGTACCTGAGCCCTGATGCGTGTGGGCGACGATTTCCGCCGAGATGGAGATGGCCGTCTCTGGCCCGGCTCAGAGCAGGGACTCGGCGGTGATGGGCAGGTCGCGCACCCGTCGGCCCGTGGCGTGGAACACGGCGTTGGCGATGGCGGGGGCCACGCCTACCAGGACGACCTCGCCGAGGCCCTTGACGCCCAGGGGGTCGGCTTCGTCGTCGCGGCCGTCGACGTAGATCGCCTTGAGTTCGGGGACGTCGGCGTTGACGGGAACCAGGTAGTCGGCCAGGTTGGCGTTGACGATCCGGCCGTCGCGGTGGTCGGTGACCGTGTGCTCGAGGAGCGCCATCCCGATGCCGCCGGTCATGGCGCCGATGGCCTGGCTGTCAGCCAGCTTCGGGCTGATGATCCGGCCCGCGTCGAAGACGCCGAGCATCCGCCGCACCCGGACCAGACCCAGGCGGGCGTCGACGGCGACCTCGGCGAACACCGCGCCGTAGGCGTACATGGAGGACCGGGACTGATCCGGGGCCCAGGACCCGTCCGCTTCGAGGTGTGTGCGGTTGTTGCGGGTGAGGAGTTGCCGGTAGGTCTCCCCGCGCGCGGGGTTGTCGCTCATGTGCAGTCGGCCGCCCCGTACGACGATGTCGTCGGCGTCGGCACCGTACAGCGGTGAGTCCTCGTCCCCGACGGCGAGTTCGATCGCCTGCTGTCGCAGTTTGTCGCAGCCGTCCTGGACGGTGGAGCCGACGCTGGCCATGGTGAGCGAGCCGCCGTGGAGCGGGGCCGTGGGCATGTCCGTGTCGCCGAGCCGGAAGGTGACGTTGCGGACCGCGAGGCCCAGGGCGTCGGCGGCGACCTGGGTCATGGAGGTGTACGTGCCGGGGCCCATGTCGCTGGTCGAGGACTCGATCAGGGCGGTGCCGTCGGCGTCCAGCCGCACCGAGGCCTGACCCGGGGCCCGCAGGGTGTCGTAGAGCGCGGTCGCCATGCCGGTGCCGACCAGCCAGTCGCCGTCGCGGGTGGAGCGGGGCCTGGGGTTGCGGCGGCCCCAGCCGAACTCCCGGGCGCCGACGGTGTAGCACTCGCGCAGCCGTCGGGTGGAGAACGGGCGCCCGCCGGCCTGGTCGTTGTCGGGTTCGTTGCGCCGGCGCAGTTCGATGGGGTCGATGCCGAGCTCGTGGGCGAGTTCGTCCATCGCGCTCTCGATGGGGAAGGCGGCGGTGGAGTAGCCGGGGCCGCGCATCGGGGTCGGGGTGTTGACGTCCAGCGGCACCGTCCGGTGCGTCTGGGCGACGTTGGGCGTGGTGTAGAGCATCTGCCCTGGCGCGACGACGCCGCGCTCGGCGAACGTCTCGTAGCTGGACGTCTCGGCGCGCAGGTCGTGGGTCATCGCGGTCAGCTGTCCGCGGCGGTCGCTGCCCAGGCGCACCTTGTACTCGTACGCCGGCCGGAATCCCGTCCCGAAGTAGAGCTGCCTGCGCGTCAGTACGAGCTTGACCGGGCGGCGCGTCTCGCGGGCGGCGAGGGCGGCGATGGTGATGTGCGGCCAGGCCCGCGCGGCGTTGCCGAACGCGCCGCCGACGAACGGCGAGATGACACGGATGTTTTCCGCCGGGATACCGAAGTTGGCGGCGAGTTCGTCCCGCGGGCTCTGCACCCACTGGGTCTTGTCCCACAGCGTCAGCCGGGCGCCGTCCCACTGGGCGACGGTCGCGTGGAGCTCCATCGCGTTGTGATGGTTGCGGGCGGTCCGATACGTCATCTCCAGCCGTACGGGGGAGATTTGCAGAGCCGCCTCCGCGTCACCGCGTGCGTAGATCCTGGGATCGCCGGCGGCCGGAGCATCCGCCAGGTCTGTGGCGGACTGTTCGCCGTCGTAGGTGAACTTCACCAGGCTTGCCGCGTGCTGGGCGGCCTCCAGCGTGGTGGCCACGACGACGGCGACCGGCTGGCCGTGGAAGCGGACGCGGTCGTCCTGGAAGACGCGCAGCCGCTCACCCGGCAGGTTGAGCGAGCCCGGATTGGGGCCGTACGGCAGCGTGGGGGCGTTGCGGTGGTGGAGCACCTTCAGTACACCGGGCCGGCCTTCGGCGGCGCGGGTGTCGATGCCGGTGATCCGGCCCTTGCCGATACTGCTGTCGACCACGACGGCGTGCACGACCCCGTCGGGTTCATGGTCGGCGGCGTACTTCGCCCGCCCTGTCACCTTGAGGCGTCCGTCCACCCGGGAGAGCGGTGCGCCGACGGCTGCCTGCGGCTGGGGGCTCATCGGCCTTCTCCTACGATGCGCAGCTGGCGTTCGACCGTCCGCTGGAGCAGCTCGACTTTGAAGCGGTTGTGTTCCAACGGCCGGGCCCCGTCCGCGGCCGACTCGGCGGCCCGGGTCCAGAGCTGTTCCGAGGGGCGTTCGCCGATGAGGGCCTGCTCGACGGCGGGCAGCCTCCACGGCACCGTCCCCACGCCCCCGGCGGCCACTTTGGCCTCACGGATCACGCCGCGGCGGACGTGCAGGGCGACGGCGGCGGAGGTGAGGGCGAACTCGTACGACTGGCGGTCCCGGACCTTCAGATAGCCCGACTTCAGCGGGCGCGGGTGGGCCGGGATCTCCACGGCGGTAATCAACTCGCCCTTGGCGAGGGCCTGTTCGCGGTCCGGGGTGCGGCCGGGCCGCAGCAGGAAGTCGGCGAAGGGGACGGTGCGTTCCCGGACCGGGCCGAGCAAGTGCACCTGTGCGTCCAGGGCGGCGAAGGCGACGGCCGCGTCGGAGGGGTGGGTGGCCACGCAGTCCTCGGAGGTGCCCAGGATCGCGTGGGTGCGGTTGTACCCCTCCCGCGCGGCGCAACCGGAGCCGGGCTCACGCTTGTTGCAGGCGGCCGTCACATCGCGGAAGTAGGCGCAGCGGGTGCGCTGCATGATGTTGCCGCCGATGGTGGCCATGTTGCGCAGCTGGGCGGAAGCGCTCAGCTCCAGCGCCTGCGAGATGACCGGATACGTGCTGCGCACCTTGCGATGGGCGGCGGCCTCACTCATGGTCACCAGCGCGCCGATGCGCAGACCGCCGCCTTCGGTGACGGTTACCTCGCGCAGCGGCAGGGCGCTGATGTCGACGAGGGTTTCCGGGCGTTCGACGGTCTCGCGCATCAGGTCGACCAGGGTGGTCCCGCCGGCGATGTACCGTCCACCGCGCCGACCGGCATCGAGGGCCTCACGCGTGCTGGGTGCCTTGGTGAAGGAGAAGGGATACATCGCCACTCACTTCCGGCCCGAGGCCTGCTCGACCGCGCGCACGATCTTCACGTAACAGCCGCAGCGGCAGATGTTGCCGCTCATCCACTCCCGGATCTCCTCCGCGGAGCCGGTGTGGCCTTCCTGCATGCAGCCGACGCCCGACACGATCTGGCCCGGCGTGCAGTAGCCGCACTGGAAAGCGTCCTGGTCGATGAACGCCTGCTGCAGCGGGTGCAGTTGATCGCCCCTGGCCAGGCCCTCGACGGTGGTGACCTCGGCGCCGTCCAGGCGCACGGCCAGGGTGAGGCAGGAGTTGACGCGGCGTCCGTCGACCAGGACCGTGCAGGCTCCGCAGGCACCGGCGTTGCAGCCCTTCTTGGAACCGGTCAGCCCGAGGTGCTCACGCAGCAGGTCAAGGAGCGAGGTGCGGTTGTCGACCGCGATGGTGTGCCGCCTGCCGTTGACGACCAATGAGACGCGGCTGCTGGGCGAGGCCTCGGCAGCAGCGGCCTCCTCGACGCCGAGCAGTGACGGACCTGCGACCAGGCCGCCCGCCGCGATGACACCGCCGGCCGCGGAGGTCGTTGCGATGAAGGTACGACGCGAGGGCACGGACGGCGGCTTGGTGGGGGGAGACGTGGCTGACTCGGAGGTCTCGGCGGACATGCTCACTCTCTCGACACGAGGAGGGTGGGGGGACTTGCTGATCGGTGTGAGCCCAGGACGGATGTTCACCGTTGCCCTTCACGGCACTTCGGCTTCCGCCCAGCCTTGCGGGACAACCGGCCGCGCGGCAGGCCGTGTTGTGCCAGGGAATGGCGAGCCAGGGTATGAGGGAACCCCTCTCCCCACCTGCCCCACGGGGCACGGCAATGCAAGAGTGGACAGTTTGAGAACCGGGTCCGGCCCCCTAGCCGCGGAACGCCGACGCGCCGCAGCCACGAGGAGCGCCCCCGGCTACGCCGCTTCGAGCCATACGAGGCGTCGGGACGCCCGACGCCGCGGATTCCGGACTCTGCGTCTGCCCGGCCCGGCGAGCCCGTCGGGGTGCGCGTCGTTCGGTGGATGGATCAGGACCGCTTGCCCGCCCCTGCGGCGGCCGCCAGGCTCGGCTGGAGGCGGCGGGCGGCGTCGAGGTGGTCGGCGGTCCAGATGATGCGGACGGCGGTGTCCGTGGCCTGCCCGTGCTCGTCACTCAGCTCGCGGCGGAGGGATTCGACCAGCTCTGCCTCGGCGACGGGATTGCGCGGCAGCGGATCCCGGACCGGCGTGTCCTGGCCCAGGCCGGCCGCCAGGTCCCGGTACCAGCCGGAGACGCGGCTCACCGCGCCCAGCAGAACGACGCGAGCGTCGGTCCGGTCCGGCTCGGCCTGCTGCTCGCCGGCGCGCTGCCACAGCCCCAGCACCGCGTCCGCTGCAAGGCGCAGTCCCACGATGCCAGTTACAAGGGTGGTCATGTTTGCCAGGGGCACCGGTTTTGGCCCGCGTTCGGCCAGGTAGCTGCGGAAGGCGTCGTCGAGCCTTCGCGCGGCGGCAGCGGCTTCGAGGCGCTCTTGCAGCGCCACCTCGGCGGAGGCGGGCGCGGCGTCGCAGCGGCTGACGGCGTATTCCACCGCGCCCGCCAGGTAGCGGGCGCTGTCCCTGTAAGCCTCGGCGAGAGCTCGGTCGACCGCCGCCGTGGCTCCGCGCGGCCAGAAGAAGAGTCCCACCAGAACGCTCACCGCACAGCCGATCGCGATGTCCTGGATCCGCAGGAGCACGATGTGCCAGTCCGGGTCCTGGCCGATGTTGAACAAGATGACCAGGGTGACGGTGAAGGACGCCTGACCGGCGGCGAAGGAGATGGCGGCGGGGGCGATACCGGCGAGCAGCACCGCGATGGGCAGCAGGAACCAGAGAACCGTGCCGTGGTGGCCGATGATCTGCAGCAGCACGGTGCCGATGATCGAACCCGCGACGGTGCCGCCCAGGGCGCGGGCCGCGTTCTGCCCGGTGTTGAGGGCGTTGGAGCGCAGCACCGACAAGGTTCCGAGAAGGATCCAGAACGAGTGCTGAACGCCTGTCACGTTCGCGAGGGCGACCGCGATGCCGAGACCGATCGCGCCTCGCAGGCTGTTGTGCAGCCAGACGGACTGTGGCTGGAGGTGGGCGCCGGCCCGCTCACGTGCCGTGGCCAGTGGTTCGGTCGCGGCGTCGGGCTCGCGTCCCAGGACGCGTTCGAACCAGCTCCGGCGTTCGGCAGCCGCGGCCAGGTCCACGTTGTCGGCGATCTGCAGCGTCGCGAACCCCAGCTCCTGCGCGCGGAACGACAGGTCAAGGGCGCTGATGACAGGGTGTGCGTGCGAGGGTGTGCCGGCTCCGCCCCGGTCCGTGGGCAGCCGTGTGGTGGCGTTGCGCTCCATGTCGGCCATGGACGTACGCAGGTTCTCCGAAGCGGCGTGCAGCCCGTCCGGTGAGCCGTGCGGGGCATCGAGCAGGGTGGCCGCCTCATCGAGCACAGAGGCGGCAGCCCGCCGTACGGACTGGGCGGTGGCGTCGCATCCCGGGTGGCCGTCGAGTGAGGGTGCGCTGTCGGTCAGGATGCCGCTGAGCCACGTCAGTTCGTCGACGAGGCGGACGATGGCGCGCGAGCTGGTGGACAGGCCGGTGGGGCGGTAGGGGGTGGCGTCGAAAACAGTGCGCAGATCGGCCGCCGCGGTGGAGGCCTCGTCTGCCGCCGTACGGCATTTCCCGGTGCTCGGTGCGTCCGGACCGCCTGCCAGGAGGGACGCGTCGGTGCGTAGTTGCTCGGCGGCCGCGCGGCAGACCCGGGCGGCGGGTGCGCTGAGCGGGTCGGCGGTGGGGCGGGGCCACAGCAGGGTGATTGCGAGCATGGAGGCTGCCGCCGCGAGGCCGGCGCCCGCGAGCCGGTCGGGCAGCTCGGAGAACGGGACGGGTGAGGTCACCGGGAGGATGAAGCCCAGCAGCAGCGCGGTGGACGCACCCGCGAGGACGGAGCTGACCACGCCGGAGAACAGCACCAGGAAACCGATGACGACCATCACGGCGACCGCGAGCCAGGTCTCGTCCGCCACGAGCGTCCCCAGGCAGATGAGAGCGGCCCAGGACACCGCGAGGCCGAGGTGCGCCCGCAGTCGTTGCACCATCGACCCGGCGAAGTCCACCAGCAGCAGCATCGAGAACGAACCGAACGCGGCGAAGGTCGCCATCGTCGGTGAGCCGATGACCTGGCTGCACAGGGCGAACAGGCCGGGCATCACGATGGCCGTCCGCCCGGCACGTCGAGTGGCTGCCAGCTCGGGATCGCGGGCGCGCAGCCACGATCCGGCCCGCCCGAGCCGGAATCGGCTGAGTTTCTCCATATGACTGTGTACCTCCTGGCGGCATCCTCCGGTGCACCGAGCTTGACGTCATTTCCGGAACGACGTGGCACGCACGCGATCCCCGTTCGTGATCGACCCGGATGGGGCAGTCACGAACGTCAGGGGGCGCGTTCACCATGAGTGGCGCACCACAGCCATTGCGATCCGTCCGGATCAGAGGTGCTTGGCGAAGAAGTCCGTCACCTTCGCGACCACCTGCGGCACGAACTCCGGCTGGTGGGGCGGATCGATGTGCGTGGCGCCGTCGACGACGAACACCTCCTTGGGCTCCTCGGCCGCAGGCGGCGGGGACGGTGTCGCCCGGTCACAAGGGCCTGCAGTGCGTGATCTTCACTGGGACAGCCTGTTCCGCGACGCCCGCTGAGGACCCGGCGAGGGCGACAGCGGCATGGGATGAAGCGGCTGTCGTCGCCCTTCGGCGTGGGGAAGGCGCACCTCGGCTGCTGTCCGATCACCGCACGGAGCGCGCCGCCGCCTCGATCATCCGGGCCCGCCACCGCTGGATCTGCTCCGGCTTCGCATGCCGCAGACCCTCGCGGACCCCTGCCGCGTCAAGGTCCGCCGTGTAGACCGGGGTGCCGGGCTGCCGGCGCCAGGACTCCGCGAGCGGACCGGCGTCCACCGTGTCGGAGCCCGCGTCGCCGGCGAGTTCCCGCACGCGTGCCGTCGCGGCCGGGTCCTCGCCGGCGACGGGGAGCGCGATCCGGCCGACGGCTCCTGCGGGGCGGCCCAGGCGTGCCAGGTGGTCGGCGGTGACGGTCTCGAACGCCTTCACCACAGGCCGTCCGATCCGTGCCGCAGTCCACCCGCTCTCGACGCCGCCGCTCAGTTCGGCGACGGCGGAGCCCCGCAGCCCCGGCACGTAGTTGCCGGAGTCGACCACGACGGTCCCCTCAGTCAGATCCGTGGGGGGCGTCACGGACGATGTCAACGTCTTGTCAGGACACCGCAGGCGGATCGTCCGCCCGTGAGCCTGCGCAACGCTGCGCAGGCACTTCGCGCCCACCGCCAATGCGCACAATTGAGGGGCGTGGGGGCGGTGGCTGGCGATGCGGCATTCGACCGCGACCCCGCCTCACGGGCACGCACGCATATGGATCCGTATCACCGGAGTATGTGCCGCCCAGCCGATCTTTGGTTGAATCGCGTGGGTTGGTGATCAACTTGGGGCAGCCGTAAGGAAACTGGCTGCCCTCTCTCCGCCGACGGCGGTGACCGTGACTGACCACGAATCCGTGACCGTCGAGCCGAACGTCAGTGGTGTCAGTGCTCACCCACAGATTCGGATCCGTATCCGGGAAGGCCCCCGTGACCAATGAGACCTGGCATTTTCCCCCCGATCTCAGGGGAACTTTCGAACCTGAAGGTCTGACTCCCCGGCAGGCCGATGAAGCGCTCGCCTGCGCCTGGGAATATGTGCGAACGATCGTTCCCGCCTACACGGACCGCGCGCGATACATTGCGCTCGCACGCCTCACGGCGATTTCCACCGTAACGGAGTTCAGGGGTGAAAACATTTCTCCTCTGACTTCCCCAATTATTGCAGGATATGACACCGGTGAACTGCTGGCCGAACTCTTCGCCGGGACCGCCGTCCACGAGACCATGGCCCGTGAGTACTACTCCTCCATTCTGATCACCGCCGAAAAGTCCTCCCCGCACGGGAACGCCGAACTCCTGAGCCGATACACGGCAGCGATCGCCCACAGCCCGGCTCAATGGTTTCGGATCCGCGACTGTGACGCCCAGGCCCGCCTCTTCATCGCCGCCGCCCTGGCCTGCAACAACATCGAGGATGCTTGGCTGGACGAAGAACAGAACCAGATCCTCACCGAAATCTGCGACGCGATGTATGACGCGGTGGCCTACCACAAACACCGGGCCGAAGGTGAAATCTGCAACACCTTCGCCTACGCCCACCCCAGCCTCCGCCAAGCCACCTATCGCACCTATCGCGAAACGCTCTGGAATATCGATGCCCACTGGGCCGACACTCCCGAACGTACTCCTGTCGTCAACTTCCTCCGCAACATTGCCGGCCCCATCCACATGACAATGCGCCGCTACCGCTTCGTCGAGGACAGCCTCACCATCGGCAATCCCGAAACGGCACAGACCATCGACCAGGCGCGCAATAACGTCAAACTCTGGTACCGCCTCAGCCCGACCCCCCAGAACAACAACCACTACAAGGACATTCTCGCCAGCCAAGATCGAGTACTGTTCCCCGGATTCGCTGCGATGCTTGAGGAAGCCGGACAGACCTGCCCTGACTGTCAATACCCTTCCCAATACACACCCTCACCCGCTCAATTCGCAGGCGTCCGCGTGTGCACCGCGCACCAGGAGGCATTCGACACCCACCTCGCAGAACTCCCCGGACGGGCTCGGCGCACGCTCGGACTGTGAAGTGCGGCTGCTGCGGTGCCGCTGCGGATAGCGTTCGCGTCAGTCCGTCACCCGTACCACCGCTGTCGCCCCCGCCCGCACAGTAGGCGTCGCGTAGGTGTATGTCACGCCGCCGACCGTCTTGGTACGCACGCGCTGCGGGACACCGTTGACCGTGATCTTCTTGTGGACCCCGGGGAAGCGAGCCTCCCAACGGTAGGCGTCACGGCGGGCGTTGTTCGTCAGCTTGGACTTCGTCGCGCCGTCGTGCCGCACGGTGATCGTGCTCGTGCCGATGGGTACGTCCGCGGCCTGGAGCCACTTCATGCCCGACGGCAGCCGCGACTGAGTGGTCACCGTTCGGTTCGCCGCGTCCGGTGCGATGCCCATCAGGCCCTCGACGGTCTGACTGACCAGCGTGAACGACACCTCGGGGTAGTCACCGTTGGGGCCCTGACTGGAGTTGATGTGCTGGATCTCCCGCTGGCCGTAGATCTTCTTCATCCACGTCCAGGCGGTGTCATTGCGGTTGTTCTTGAAGAACATGTCGGGCAGATACGTCGTCGACTCGATGTTGGGCGACCCCTCCGGCCCCAACTCCTGCTCCTGGATGTAGTCGAGGTAGGCGTCATTGCGCGGGCCGGGGTCGAGGATCTGCTTCATCGGCACGAACACGCTGTTCTCCTTGCCCCAGCCGGTGACCGGGGTGTTGGACGTGGTGTACGCGCGAACCATGTCGGCCCCGCTTCCGCTGCCGCTCCATTCGTCGTTGAAGTACGCCTTCAGCTCGGCGGCACGCCGGTCGTACGTCCTGGCCAGCGCGGTGTCACCCTTGCCGCGGGCGAGCGTGGCAAGGGCGAGATACGCCTGGTACTGGGAGGCGATGCCGTCCCCGGCCTCGGCGAGGCCGTCGCCGTCCTGCTCGTTGTAGCTGGCCGCGCCGGCGAAGATGCCGTTGCCCGTGCCCTCGGCGACCTTGACCTTGCCGTTGGGCTTGGCACTGTTGTGCAGGTCGATGAACTCCTCGGTGGAGTGCCGGTAGAAGTTCCACATCGTCGGATCGTCCACGTAGCTCTGGTCGCCGGTCCAGAGGTACGCCTGGCCTGCCTTCTCGACGAGTTCGAAGACGGCGGGCACCTCGCGCACGTAGTTGTCCGGGCTCTTGTAGTCGATGCTCAGGTAGGTCTTGGCATCGAAGTTCAGGGCCCAGACCGGAAAGTACTTGTGTGCGGCGGTGGATGACGCCGCGAACGAGCGGAGCATCGTCTTGTTCGCCTCGTCGAGGCCGAGGATGTGGGCGCCGGCGAGCTGGTGGGTCATGTCGCGGGAGTAGTAGGCGCTGCGGTTGGCGTATCCGGCCCAGTAGGTGGGCGCGTACTGCGCGGTGCCGGTGCCGCCGGTCTGGTACTCGTCGACATTGATCGGGCCCGTCGTGCCGGGCAGTTGAGCCCAGCTGTTGGCCTTTCTCTTGGCCCAGCCGAACATCTCGACGACCTGAGGGTCGGACGAGGTGACCTTGGGGTCGGCGGGCGCGGCGGGGGAGATCATCAGGTCGTCCGCGTTGACCCAGGCGCTGCCGGAGCCGAAGACGATCTGCAGCCGGTCGCCGGCCTTCAGCTCGACGCGGCTGATCGTGTAACGGGCGTACGCGCGGCGCTCCGGCAGAGTGATCGTCTCGACGGTCTCGCCATTGCGCCGGACCGTGTACGTGCCGCCGGTGCCGGCGCTTCCGATCCACGCGGAGAAGTCGTAACTGCCGTTCCGTGGCGCGACGATGGTCAGCTCGGCGCTCTTGCCGGCTCCGGCGTCGAGATAGAGGAAACGAGCGCCGCCGTGGGAGTTGCCGGTGCCGACTCCGGTGCCGGCACCGAAGGTCCATCCCGTGCCGCCGTTCTCGAACCCCGGGTCCGGGACGGCGAGTTGAGGACGGGCGGCGGTGGATGCACCCGACCCGGGAACCCCGCCGTCTCCCGGCGCCGCCGCGGCCGTCAGTGCGGGGGCCATCGGCGTGAGCAGGGCAACAGCGGTGAGCAGCATGAGCCTTGAGGGCTTCATCGGGTCTCCCGGGTCTTCAGTCACGGCGAGCGGGCAGGCGGGGCGAACGGTGGCGGGAAAGCTAGCAGGGGCCGAAGAGGCGATTCAATGGTCATGCGCAAGAAACATGGAAGACACGCAAGTTGACTGCTACGTTGAGCGGAATATTAGGCTGAAAGTTTTCGTCGATATCTTGCAAGTTCCTCCGGTGGGCTTCGTGGGTGTCCTGTCGGCCGGGGGACACCAGGGGTTGCGGAGGGAACCGTATGAAGGTTGGCATCACCGAGGTCGCGGACCGGGCGCAGGTGAGCGAGGCCACGGTCAGCCGGGTCATCAACCGGCGCCAGGGAGTGTCGCGCAAGACCCGCGAGGCGGTCGAGCAGGCGATGGCCGACCTGGGGTACGAGCGGCAGATGCGGGGGCAACTCGTCGCGGTCGTCACCGAGTTGGTCTCCAACCCGTTCTTCGCCGATGTCGCCGAACGGATCGAGTCCATCCTTGCCCCGCACGGCCTGAAGACGGTCCTGTGCCCGTGCTTCCCCGGTGGTGTACAGGAGTTGGACTTCGTGACCTCCCTCGCCGACCGGGGTGTAGCGGCGGTCGTGTTCCTCTCGGCCAGCAACACGCTGGAGGGCGCGGACCCGCAGGCGTACGAACTCCTTCGCTCTCGCAGAATCCCGTTCGTCGGGATCAACGGCCAGTTCGAGGGCGTGAGCGAGGCGCCGGTCTTCTCCACCGACGATCTGCTGGCCGCCGAACTCGCCGTCGACCACCTCCACCGGCTCGGCCACCGCCGCATCGGCATGGCATCGGGTCCCGTCGGCAACCGCCCGGCCGACCGCCGCGTGAACGGCTTCATCGCGTCGCTCGCCAAGCGCGGTGTCGAAGACCCGGAGCAGTGGGTGGTCCGGCAGTCCTACACCGTCGAGGGTGGCCAGTCCGCCGCGATCTCGCTCCTCGGCCGCGGTGCCACGGCGATCGTCGCCGCCAGCGACTACATGGCCCTGGGTGCGATCCGTGGTGCGCGCCGCCAGGGGTACGACGTACCGGGCGATGTCTCGGTCGTCGGCTACGACGGCTCCATGATCATGGACTTCGTCGACCCTCCGCTCACCACGGTCCGTCAGCCTGCCGACCGTCTGGCCTCGGAGGTGGGACGGAGCATCCTTGCCCTGGTCGGCAACCGCGATGTCCCCGTCGGTGAACTCCTCTTCGACCCCGAACTGGTGATCCGCGCGAGCACGGCGGTGCCGAAGGCGTGAGTTCCCCTTGTTCGTCCAGACCATTGACCTATAGGTCGGGTCTATGGACACTCCAATCGAGGATCCGGCCAGATCGTTGGCGGCAACTCTGCTTATTCATCGGGTGTTTCGTGGCTCATGGATGCTCCGGAGGGGCTATGTCTCGGTTCGTGTTTCTCGGGGTGGCGCTCGCGCTGCTCGTAGGTGGCGGGAGTCCTGTCGCCGCAGCGCCGAAGACGAGGCCCGTGGTGGTTGACGTGGACGCCTACGGAGCCGACCCCACCGGCCGGACGGACTCGACGCCCGCCGTCGTCGCGGCGCTTCGGCACGCCAAGAACGTCGACCGCCATCGGCCGGTCAGGATCGTGTTCTCGAAGGGCACCTACCAGATCTACCCCGAGCGCGCCGAGGCACGTGAGCTGTACGTCTCCAACACCGTTGGCGCCGACCAGCGTTACCGGGACAAGAAGATCGGCCTGCTCGTCGAGGACATGCACGACGTCACCATCGACGGGGGCGGGGCCAAGCTCGTCTACCACGGCCTTCAGACGGCGTTCGCGTCGATCCGCTCGACCAACGTGACCTTCACGAACTTCTCCTTCGACTACGCGGCCCCCCAGGTCATCGACGCGACCGTCGCCACCACCGGCGTCACCGACGGGCACGCCTACCGCGTCCTGTCGATCCCGGTCGGCAGCCCGTACAAGGTGAACGGCACGCACATCACCTGGCTCGGCGAGAAGAGCCCGGCCACCGGACAGCCGTACTGGTCAGGTGTCGACGGACTCCAGTACACACAGATCCACGACCCCAAGGCGCAACGGACCTGGCGAGCGGACAACCCGTTGTTCAACGACGTCGCCGCGGTCACCGACCTCGGTGGACGCCGGATCCGGATCGACTACACCACCGAGGCACGGCCGGCGGACGCCGGGCTCGTCTACCAGATGCGCCTCATCGAGCGAACGGAGCCGGGCGCCTTCATCTGGCAGTCCAAGAACGTCACGATGCGCTCGATGAACGCCTATTACCTCCAATCCTTCGGCGTGGTGGGGCAGTTCAGCGAGAACATCTCCATCGACAAGGTGAACTTCGCACCCGCGCCGAGGTCCGGCCGGTCGACATCATCCTTCGCGGACTTCGTGCAGATGTCCGGCGTCAAGGGGAAGGTCTCGATCACCCGGAGCGTCTTCGACGGCCCGCACGACGACCCGATCAACATCCACGGCACCTACCTAGAGGTCGTGGGGAAACCCGGACCGTCCACCCTCACCCTCGCCTACAAGCACCCGCAGACCGCCGGATTCCCGCAGTTCGCCCCGGGTGACAAGGTCGAGTTCGCCACCAAGCGCACGATGACAGCGCTGGCGAACCCGCACGCGAAGGTCACCGCGGTCGACGGACCGAGCGGGATGGACCACGACAAGCCGCTGACCACGATGACCGTCACCTTCGACCGGCCGGTTCCCGCCGGGGTCGAGATCGGCGGCACGGTCGTCGAGAACATCACGGCCACCCCGTCGGTCGTCATCTCCGGCAACGTCTTCCGCAACGTGCCGACCCGCGGCATCCTCGTCACCACCCGCAAACCCGTCCTGATCACCGGCAACCGGTTCGACGGGATGTCCATGGCCAGCATCTACGTCTCCGCCGACGCCTACCAGTGGTACGAGTCCGGGCCGGTCGACGACCTCACGATCCGCGGGAACACGTTCACGCGGCCCAGCGGCCCGGTCATCTTCGTGGAGCCGACCAACCAGGTCATCGATCCCGCGACCCCGGTGCATCACAACATCTCGGTCGAGCACAACTCGTTCGACATCGGTGACATCACCATCGTCAACGCGAAGAGCGTCGGCGGGTTCGCGTTCACCGGCAACACCGTGCGGCGGCTGGACGGACCGGCTCACCCGCCGTACGCCTCCCCGCTGTTCGTCTTCCACGGCAGTTCAGGCCTCCGGATCGCACACAACCGATACGACAAGGGCCTGAACACGTCCGTGGTCAGGGACTGAAAGGAGCGGGTCCCGACCTGAGACCGGTCGGGACCCGCCCAAGGTCGCCTGGCTGCGCGAGATTCGGCGACGCGACCCTGCTACGACAGGCCGTAGACCGTGCCGCACTGCTCCTTCGAGCCCTTCACGGCGCAGACCTGGACGACGATCGGGGTGTCTTCCTTGATGTTGCCGGTCTTCCAGGGGGACACGTAGACCGCCGAGTGGCCTCGCGACGTTGCCATGCGGTATCCGGCACCGCCCTGCTGCGCCATGGCTATGGCCTCGATGCCCCAGCCGTCGCCCAGGACGTCCCGGACCTGAAGGGCGTCCCCGGGGGCGTCCGTGTCGGGCTCGTCGCCGGGGTTGGCATGCCAGTCGGCGAAGCCCGCGCGTACGTGATTGTTGAAGACCTGAACGCTGAAGGACTTGTTGTCGGAATGCCTGTCGACGCTGAACGTGAAGTTCGGGTCGGCGGCGGAGGCACTTCCAGTCCCCGTGATGACCGCAGCACCGGTCAGGCTCATGAGGGCAACGGCCGAGCCCAGGAACCGCTTGAAGTTCTGCACTTGCTGAATACTCCCGTGACGACGGGCGCCTCGGTCAAAGGCCCCCGAAGAGATGAGGGCCATACAGACATGCACGACATAGTCGAACGCGACCCCCCGGACCAAATGATCATAACCCCACCTATGGGCGGCATCACCGCGCCGGGTGACCCTTGGGACGATGCCGTGCTCGCGCAGCCGGAGCGCTGACACGGGCGTTCATCACGGCGGCTGCACGCGGTGTGCCAGCTTGCGTCCCCATGCCTGGGCCGGTACCTCGATGCAACGGTGGGTCAGCGTGCACAGCGGCAACAGCACCGCGTAGAACGCCACTTCCAGTACGAGATTGTTCTGCCGCCACCGGCCCATCGTGCTGTCGATCACCGCCAGCAGCACCGGATGCACCAGGTAGACCGAGTAGCTGATCGTGCCAAGTCCGGCCAGGAGGCACGGTACGCGTCGGCG
Organism: Streptomyces sp. NPDC058697; assembly: GCF_042715345.1. NCBI lineage: Bacteria > Bacillati > Actinomycetota > Actinomycetes > Kitasatosporales > Streptomycetaceae > Streptomyces > Streptomyces sp. NPDC058697. The sequence goes on along the minus strand of NZ_JBHXSU010000002.1, from coordinate 539,077 downwards.
GCGCCACGCCAGGCCGGCACCGAACGTGACCACGGCCAGGAGGAATGCCACGAGCCAGCCGCGCCGGGTGAACTGGTCACCGTCGCCGTACCGGTACGCACTGCCCACCGCGCAGGCAACCACGACTACGGCTGTGCAGCCCGCCCGCCACCATGTGACCTGACCGTTCTCGGCCCGGTGGACGGCGGTGCCGAGGAACATCACGGCGAGGATCACCAGGCCCTCCCACAGCGGGACCGTGCCGTTGAACGCGACCAGGACGAGCGCCAGCACCCCGCCCAGCACACCGCCGAACACGCCAAGCGCGCGCGACCCGACGCTCGCACAGCAGATCGCGACCACCAGGGCGCCCGAGGCGAGCCCGATCAGCGAGCCCGTGCCGAGGAGGCCGGACAGAGCGGCATCCGGCAGCGTGATGCCTGCCGCCACGCTCACGGCGGCCAGGGTGACGGCGACTGCCGCCGACCGCTGGTGCAGACGGACCGTGATCCTCGTCGGCAGGGACGATGCCCGCCACCACCAAGCGCGTCATCGCAGTGCGCGAGCCAGGACATCTCGGTGGTCCAGGACCCACTGCCAGGCAGCCCGGACCTCAGTGACTGCGCCGGAGTCTCGAAGACCGATCATGGCTTGGTCTCCCGCCTGCGCAGCAGCCTCGATGCCGCGCCAGCACCTGTCCTGCCACCACAAGATCGCTGAGATGAGGTGGTCCCGATCGGCCAGCTCATAGGTGTCGGCGACCAACCGCAGCCGTCGCGCGCTGTCGGCGATGTCTCTCACGCCTGGCCCGAGACCGATGTACTGCCAGCACACATGGGCGACATCGTGAATACGTGCACCCGGAGCCGCCAAGTCCCAGTCGATGAACGCCACCGGACGCAAGACTCCGCGGACTGACCGGTAGATCGTATTCTTCGGCGAGAGATCGTTGTGACAGACGACCTCCTGTGATCCGGCCAGTTCGGTGCCCGCTGTCAGATCATGGAACTCCCGCACGAGCCGGGTGACCAGCAACAGACTCTCCTCGGAGCGCACGGCCGATGGCTGCTCCCGTTCCCAGGCCACGTGCCCGTCAAGGTAGGTGAGAACCTCACGCCCTTCCTCATCGAGGCCCAGGTACCGAGGTGCACCGGTCCAGCCACGGACCTCAAGGAGCCTCAGCAGTTCGGCGACGAACTCTGCCCTGGTCGACGCCGGGCGCCGCACCGTGGCACCGACCCGCACGACGTGATTGACGAAGCCACCCGGCAATGACGATTCAGACATCCCTCCACTCTGAATCATCCTGGCCTTTCCCACCGCCGACGGGGCAGAGGCCGACCGGGCCGACCGGGGCCGGCAACTCGGTCAGGACGCCGATTCTGGTCGGTTTGGTCGGCGGGGGGGGGCAGTACGCCGCGCTTGGCGGCGGCGTCGATGACGGTGGGAGGCTGCGCTGCCGTATTCGAGCAGGGCTGCCACTTCGGCGGTGGCGAGCAGTTCGTGGGGGAACCTGTCCACCGGTACCTCGGTCTGCGGGCGGCTGGAGCTGGCGGGTTGGCGGTGCGCCGACTCCTGCCGGGAGGGGATGGCTGACTGACCCGAACAGCCCGTTGCTGTCCGCGGGCCGCCGTTCTGGTCGGGGCCGGCCGGATGCCGTTCATGCCGACCGCCCGTGGCTGACACGGGACTTGAGGAGACGCAGAGACAACAACCTGTGCACTCGTTGCGCACGACACCGTATGGGCCCGTTTCTCATACTGGTCAAGATCTTTCCGCAGGCGACGTCTCGAACCCCTGACCCTCCTGACCCTGGAGACAGTCATGACCCTTGTCCTGAAGGCGGCGCGAAGAGCCGGTGCCGTGGCACTTGCGCTCGTTTCCCTCATGTTCCTGTCGCCGTCACCGGCCCAGGCCGCCACGTACGTGGAGTTGCGCAACGACGGGACCTTGAAGTGCCTGGCCATTCCCAGCTCCGACGACAGCAACGGCGTCGCGGCCGTCCAGTGGACGTGCAACGACAACGACGATCAGCGCTGGGAGCTGCGTGACAAGGACCAGGGGGACAATGAGGTCTGGCTCGTCAACAAGGCAACCGGCAAGTGCCTCGGCGCCGGCCACAACGACGGCAACGTGACCTTCCAGTACACCTGCGGTTCCAGCTCCGAATTCCTCTGGATCCACGACAGTATCGGTCGCCTGCGTCACCCGTACGGCGACTGGTGCCTCGCAGTTCCCAACTCCAGCACTGCCAGCGGCGTCCAGCCGATTCTGTGGACCTGCACCCTCAACCAGGACCAGCAGTGGAGCTGATCCGCCCTCAGGCCGGAACCATGGTCGTCGAGGCCGGCCGCAGGTCCATTCGAACGTCCGGGGCGTCCAGGGAGCGGCCCAGGACCCTCGCGGCTCAGCGCATGCGGTAGCGCAGGGTGTGGCGGTGGACGCTGAGGGTCGGCCGCCACCGCTGCCCTGACAGGCCGACGATCAGAGTGGTCACTGATCGGGTGACACTGGCTGTGTGCGCAACACACGAGCCTCCCGTGCTGTTGGGGGAGGTGTTCGAAGTCTCAACCCACAGGCACAGAAGCCGCGTTGGTTTCGTACTCTGCCGCCCTCGATCTGCCCCACGCCCTGGTCGAGTGGGTCACGATGGTCATCGTGACGCGCGAGCGTCACCGCCGCATTTCCACATGGGACACGAATCCCACGCAGCTGATTCCAAGCCCCAACGTCTCCACGCGGACAAGGCCCACGACATCCCTCACCTGAGGCGTTGGCTCTGCGAAGGCCTCGGCCGTCGACGGTGGGTCATCGAACGCACCATGTGCTGGCTGACCGGCTACCGTCGCCTCAGCCATCGGTACGAGCGGGAACCGGGCAACTACCTGACCTTTCTCGGTCCGGCAGCCGCGCTCTGCTGCTACAAACGGCTCCTCAAACTGACCATGTAGGAAACGGTCTAAGAGACACGCCCTAGATCAAAGTCGTACGGATCGAAGCAGACCCTGCGGTGGGGCTCACAAATCTTGGTGTTCTGCGGAATTCTCGAATCTGTGTGGCTATAGGCGAGGAATGTCACGGTCCGGCCCGAGGCGAAGCGCAGCGTGGCCTGGCGCACCGAGCTGGTGCCCTTTGGCCGATCACCGGTAAACGTGAAGGGCCCTTGGGTATTCTCCACAAGACTGACCGACAGCCAGTCCTGCTTCGAGTACGTCGACCCCACGCCGCGCGGCCTGGAGTCTCCCACCTGTACATAGCCACGCGCCGGACGCTTCGGCGCGAGTCCGTGGCACGCATGGCTCTTCAGGCTGGACCGGATCGTCGTCAGACAGTACGTATCGGCATCCGGCATCCATACCAGGTCGCCCGTGCCCGTGGGCTCAAGGCGTTGCAGCACAGCAACTTCCGGGAGTTCGGGCTCGACGCGGGTGTCCAGGTTCGACTCCTCGATGAACTCGGTGAAGGAGTCCACCAGGTTTCCGTCGTGCCTGCCGACCGCTGCCCCACCGAGCGGTTTGGCCGGACCCGGCTCCGCTGCCACGGGAGTCTTCGTTGACGGTGAAGGTGACGACGAGAGAGCCGGGGAAGTCCGGGAAGCCTGCGGTGATCCACTGTCCGTGCACCCGGTGACCAGCACCAGCACAACTCCCATCCCGACCAGCAGCGCACGCTTCAAACCCGCCCCCAATGGATCCCCGCCCCGGAATTGCGGGATCTTACCCTTCATGCGACACCGGAGGGGCTCCGTCGCAGCCCCCTGTGCATCGCGGAACCCGGCTTACCCTGGTCCACGGGGCTCGGACCTGGCCTCTAACAGTTGTCCCGTAATGGCGGGGCGCAGTGAGATGATCTCTTATGCCGTCCGTGTGCTCGGGACCACTGGCGGGTGCCGGTGGTGATGAGATTCCCGGAAGGAAACGGCTGACCCCAGGTGCTCGCCGCAGGTCCGGCTGATGCCGGGGTGGCGAAAAGGTTGGTGTGCGGGGCCTACGGAAGCGGGTAACGTCTTGGGCATGTTCTTCCAGACGCCGATTTACGAGTGAGAGCGTGACGGGCCCCTGCTGACGTCCTTCGACGTCGCCGCCCGTCCCCCACCGATGAATCCGTAGATCACTTCACATCACTACCGGGAGGACCCGTGACCGTGAGCAAGAACATCAACAATCCCGTGGGCATGGGCGGCGGCCAGCGCAAGAAGCTGTCCCGCGCCGAACGGCAGAACAACGGTCCGTACCGCAACCTCGACCGCCAGAGTGCCGCTGACCAGAAGGCGGAGCTGGTGCGCAAGATGCGTGAGAAGGCAGCCGCAGCTGAGGGCGCCGGGCAGGCGGGCGACGACACCGCACAGAGCTGACGCACCGCCGCCGCAGGGGCGGCACCGCACGGGGCAGGGCCCGGACCGCGACGCGCGGTCCGGGCCCTGCCCCGTACCGGGGCCCTGCTGCTGTACCGGGCGCGGCTCGTCCCGCTCAGTTCTCGACCGGCCACCCGCTTCTCAGCTGACCATCCGGGGCAGCCGCAGATTCGGAAGCCCCGTCACCGCGACCACCACGAGCTGCACCAGCAGCTCAGCGCGTTCCCCGTGCCCAGCGCGGGTCCTCTTCCGCGGTCTGGCGTGCGCCGGCGTGGTGCAGCAGCCCGCCCGCGGTCTCGGCGAAGGTCAGGTGCGCCCGCAGCACTCGCAGCGCGGTCCGTCCCCGGTGCCCGCGCCAGGGCGTCGTCGTCGTCTCGATACTGTCCCGCAGCGCAGTGGGCACCTCGTACGCGTCGTGTCGGGAATCCAGCGTCCTGGTGGCGCCCTGGCGCGGGCACCGGGGCGTTCGCCCCCACCCGGCGGATGTAGTCCAGTGCGTGGGACGCGACCGGCGGCGCGACCGACCGGTCACTTCTTCCTGGCGTCCCACGAGCCGGCGCCGAAGGTGCGCAGCAGGACGACCAGGGTGGCCCCAAGCCGCCAGTCCAAGCCCGGCGCGTGCAGATGCAGCTTGCTGCCGCGGGATCTGAACTCCAGCGGGACCTGCCCACCCGCGCGCCACTTGATGCGCCAGGGGCCGCGCGCGACACCACCCTCATTGCCGGGGACACTGTCGAGAACTGTGAACACGAGGATCAGTAGCTGCATGGGCAACGACAGCCACCACATGCACCACCAGAAGATCCGTCCCTTGAAGCCCACTGCCTCTGGGCTGCCCGGCTGAGTCACGGTCCAACGGGTGCGCAGGCCCCTGCCACGGAGCGCCTTCTCGCGTACGAGCGTGCCGATGAGCTCGCCGTGCGCTCCGAGCGCCTGAAACGTCGCGACGCCGCCGGTGGCTGACAGGGTCACCAGCGTGGCCACCCGCTCCCGGCGGTGCTCGTCGGCCCACAGGACGAAGGAGCGAGCGCCGCTGCTGCGGGCCGCGAGGTATGCGGGGATGCCGCCCGGTGGCAGTTCGCGTTCCACGTACGCGACCACGCGGGCCGGTCCTGATCCGTCGGAGAAGTCGACCCAGTCCTTGACCGGCGCCGGAGCTCCGTCGTGAACTCTCTCCCGGGAGGCTCTCATGGTCAGTACATTGCTCACCCGGCATGCTCCTTCGTGCTTGGGCAGGTGTGGCGCCAGCAGCGCCCACCCACCATCTGTCGGACAACCCCGCACCAGCTGACTCCCGGCCAAGCCGAACTGGCCCAGCAGCTGTACGACGCCCACGAGAAGGCCGTCTGGCAGGTCGCCGACATGTTCAACTTTCCCCGCGCTCCACGGTCACCTCGACCGGGAAGAAGAGACCGTGCCTCGCCGGCGAAGAAGACCACCGAGGCGAAGCCCTGCCGCGGCACCACGACCTGGTCCAGGTCGGCCAGCCGCTCCAGCCCCTCCCCGGCATGCCCAACCTGGCCGCCCGGGCCCTGTGTTCACCCGACGCTGTCGTCGACCTTGAAGTTGAAGTTGACCTGTTTGCCGTTGACCGACGTGGCGGTGACGGTGACACCGAGGGTGTCGCTGCCGGCCGTGAGCTCGCAGCGGATCGTGGCGCCGACCCGAGCCGGGAGGTGCTGAGGGCAGGTGACCCTTTCGGGACGCTTGCCGGTGTCCGCGGCGAGCTTGTCGGAGATCGTCTGCGCGACTCGGGCCTTGTGGACGGCCCCGCCCTCGTTGACGCCCGTGTTCTCGGGCTCCGTGGGATCGTCACCGACCGGCTGCTCCTCAGCGGTCGGCTGCTTCTCAGCGGTCGGCTCCTCCTCAGGTGTCGAGTCCTCCTCAGGGGTCGGCTGCTCATCGACGGCGGCTGCGCTCTCGCTGGCCGTCGCCTCACTCTTTTTCTCCGCGTCGCCAATGCTGAAAGAGCATCCAGTGGCGAGAAGCACCGTCAGTGAGCCCAGCGCCGCTGCGGTCGAAATCCTCTTGTTACGCCCCGTGTGCTGCATTCCGTCCCCCGGTTTGTGGTGATGAGAAAAAGATTCAGGACTGCACTGTCGACTGAATCGGTTCTGCGCATAAGTGGTTTGAGTTGGAGATAGAGGTGCGGTCGCCCTTGATGCGACGAACGCACCTCCCGTTACGCCGAAGTTCCCGCGACTTGTCGCCGACATCCCGGCGGTTCGCGCGGGAAAATGGAGATCAGGACGCCATCCCCTGGCCGCCTAGGGACGCGGACCGAACGGTCTCGTCGAGCGTCCATGCCGGGGACCGGGGGATGGATCAACTGTTCGTCAGTTACAGCTGATCCGCGCCCCGGTTTCCACGCTGTATTTCGCCCACACCATCGCATCCCGCGTGTTGGGGCCGTAGTCACCGTCCGCCGCGACACCCACCTTCCTCTGAACGGAGATGAGCGCCGACTCGGTGAGGGCTCCGAAGACCCCATCCGTTTCGAGCTTGTATCCGTAGCAGGAATTGAGGTTCTTCTGCAGGGCGCGGACTGCCGTGTTGCTCATCCCCCGGTCGAGCCAGCAATTGGACCAATCGCCGGTGACGTAGGGGAGGTACTTGTAGGAGGTGGGGTTTGTGACTTTGTTGTACACGTAACCCCCGTAGCTGCAAGGGGAGTCAGCCGCGGCCGCGGTCGCGGACGGCGCGCCGGCGAGAACGCCGCCGATGAGGCCGGCCAGCAGGGCTCCCGTGGCCGTAGCCGACTTGGCGCGCCCGCTTCGGATTCTGATCAATTCTGCTCACCTTCCGATTCACGTATTCGGGCGGATAACCCGAGTTCCTACAGGACGGGACTGCGGTGCGGCTGATGCAGCGTGAAATGATTAGGATCACTGGTCACCTGTGAGGGCAGCGCGCGCGGCAGAATCGCTTGCCTCGGATCTCATCTGGGATGGCCCTGCCCATACCGACTGCCCGGGCGCATGAGCGAGAAAAGCGAAAGTGAGGTCGTGCGCGCCCGCCAAGGTCGGTGTCAGCCCCGTACGAAGAGCACGCTAGCCCGGCCCGGTCGCCGAGTGTGCCGGTCGTTTGCCCCACAAGCCCTTGAGCCGTGGACCGGTTGGATGGCTTGGCTGTAGTCCAGGGCGGTGGGGCCATGCGGGGGAGCGGCGGGCTCGATGGCGGGCGCTGGCGCAGGCGTGGGCCTTGTCGCAGCGTCGGCCGCCGGACCAGTGCAGGCCGTGCCGAATCCGGTCGGGGTGGGTGGCTGGAGCCGGGGCTGCAGGGTGATGACGAGGCGGCAGATCTCGTAAGCGGTGAAAGGCAGGGGCGGGGCGGAGCCGGTGGGGTCGGCCTCGTCCCCCTGCGTGGTCGGCGGGCTGTGGCGCTTCCTGACGCAAGTGCTCCGAGGCCAGGGAGTCCTGCTCGCGCAGGGGCCGCCGCGTTCTGGACGGCAAGGAACGCTGCGGCCGGCGCCGGGGCCCGGGTGATATGCCGACACCAGCCGTGACAGGCGCGCACATCGTAGTTGGCCAGGCGGCAGGCGGCAGGCGGACTTGGCCGGCTTGATCGCTTCCTCGGATCGCTGAACTACAGCCGCCTCCACGGCCCGAGGCGAGGGCAGGGTCGGGCTCGGTCACCGACTTGGCGTCCGAGCCCGACCGCTTGTGACCGACGGATCAAGATCTGCGGCCAACCGATCCACGGTTGAAGGGAACAGGCACCCCAGCGCGATCAGTCGCCGCTGTCGCTGGTGACCTTGACGGCGGCACCGAGTTTCGGCGCCGCCCTCCTGGCGAGTTCGCCGGCATGGTCCCGATCCACGCCCTCCGCCACAACGATGCTTACCGCCGATCCAGACACGGCATCGCGTCGCAGAGTCGCGCTGACGACCGGGTACTGAGCGAGCACGGCCTCGTACGCGGCGATCGCCTCGGCGGGGAAACCGTCGTTGAAGTCGGTCTCCACAAAGAGCCCGCCTTTGACCGTCAGGACAATCACCCCAGAGAGTGGCCGGTGCCGGTCGCCCTTGGCGTACATGTCCTTGAACACCGCCAACGCGCCGGTGGCATCGACGGCGGTGACCTCGATCCGCCAGCGGTCGGTTGCTTCTTTCCAGGGCGCGTCATTGATGTCGGCGTTGGTCACCCGGTCGTCGGCCGTCAGTGACCGCCACAGCGCCAGGACCTCTCCGGTGCGCCCCTCGTCCGCGACAACGGTGAAGGTGATGCCATCCGCCGCGATCCGACCGGTGATCTTGTCGTGACGGGCGACGTACTCCCTCATCTCGCCCACCAGTTCGGTCACGCGGTCGGCCGAAGTGCCGTCCTTGAGGGTCAGCGTGCCGGTCGACGTTCCTTTGAAGGGCAGAGTGTTGTTTTTGGTGGTGCGGATATTCGCCACGTTCGGCGTACCCGCCCAGCTTTCTTCGAAATCCGCGGCGAGTGCCGTGCCCTTGTCGATGGCGCAGCCGGTCAACGAGGGCAGACCCAGCACGAACGCGATGATCAGTGCCGGCCACCGCAGGGCGCTTCTTCTCAGTGTCGTCTCCTTGAAAGCGGCGGTAAATACGCGGCCGCCTCGTCAATTCGCGGCGCCAGCAGGCAGATTGAGGCTCCATCTGCCCCCGCCCGGCGGACAATGGCGCGAGTGGCCCGGAGTACGCCGGTTCGTTCCGCTGTCAGTAAATTGGGCACGGGCAGCCGCCCCTGACCAGGACCGTCCGAGGCCGTCAGTTCCTGAAGTCAGGCCGTGGCCGGCCGTTGTGGCGCAGCCGGAGCCGACGCCGGGGGTGCGAGCGCAGTACCGGATGGAGGTTCCAGCCCCGCTCCGAGGCCACGCGCAGGACGTAACCCGCGCTGGCGCCCCGGAAGTAGTGTGCTCCGAGTTCCAGGTCGCGGTGGTACTCGCGACGGTACTGGGAGGTCTCCACTCGCCGGGTCTGCTTCTCGATGCGCCGCTCCACGCGCGCCTGGTAGTACGCCGTGTCGCCCTCCCGCATCAGCGCCACCGGAGTCACGCACCAGAGCGGGACGAACGGCACCCGGGCCAGAGTGGCGTCCAGCACCCGTATCGCACCGTTTTCGGCGCGCGGCACCATGTGGACGATCATTTCGGCCACCGTCGCCACGCAGTAGAAGCAGACGGCGAGGAAGACCCACACCACCCACCACAGCGGCAGGAACACTAGGGTCAGGGGGAGAAGCACCAGCCAGCGCAGTGCGGCCGGACGGACGGGCAGCGGCCCCCAGGCGGGGTCGTCGTAGTCATGCACGGATGGTGTCTTCCCCTCAGGCTCACCAACGAGCCGGCCCGTCAACGGCGATTCCCTCTTGGCTCTGGGCGTATTTGAGGGTGTCTCGTGTGGCCGGGACGAATGGACATGGTTGTACCTCTCATGAGGGGAGGAAGCGAACTGTCCGTGCGCCAGGCGTGCACTCGCACCCGCCTCGATGCGCGCCGCAAAGGCCGGTGTCAGCCCCGTACGACGGGCACAGTAGCCCGGCCCGATCGCCGACGGTGACGGTCGTTTGCCCCACAAAGAACGGCCGCCGCACACCCCGGAGTACGCGCAAGTCAGCGGGCGAGACCGCTTCGTCGCACCGAGGCCGGAGGCGAAGGGGCGCTCTACCTTGATCGCGGGTCAACTACCCTTGTTTCTATGCGGCATGGGGGACACGAGGGGAACGGGGACAGAGCCGCTGAGCCGATGGACGGTCCCAGGTCCAGTGAGCGCCTGGTGATCCTGGCCCTTGAGCGGTACGGGGTGTGGCTCCGGTCCACTGTGGTCTGTCTGTGCAGTGCGCTGGGCGTCGTCTCGGCGGATGCGGCGGACATTCCGCTGGCGATGTCTTTGCTGGTGCCCGCTCTCCTCGCCTGCGGTGTGCGCCTCTACGCGCTGCGCCGCCCGCTGCCGTTCGCCCTGCTGTGGACGTTGGACGCGGCTGTGGTGGTGCTGACGGGGCTGTCTCAGCCGGTGCTCGGCGGCGAGGGCGCGGATGTGATGGTGGAGGCGATTGTCAGCATCAGCGTCATCACTTTCCAGCACGAGTGGGCGACGCGCCCTCTGCCCGGGGCTGCCCTGGCCGCGCTGGGGGTTGTCGCCTGTGCGCTCGGCGACATCCTCTCCTCGCCAGGGCACGGCCCGGAGTTGATCCCTCTGGTGCGCCTGGTTTTCCTGGCGGGCCTGTCGAGGGCCGCCTACCTCATCGTCCGGGCGCGGGCCAGGGCCGCGGACCGGTCGGCCGCGCTCAGGGCGGCGTCGCGCCGGGAGGCCGATGTCGCCGTCGCACGCAGAGCAGCCGAGCGCGAGTACCTGGCGACCCTGCACGACACGGCGAGCGCGACGCTGCTGATGGTCTCCCAGGGCGACGGGCTGGACTGGTCGTGGCTGCCTCCACGTGCCAGAAAGGATCTGGAGGCACTGTCCGCCGTGCCCGGGTTCGAGACGGGGAGTGTCGATCTTGCGGCACTTCTCGGCTGTGTGCCCGAAGGCGAGGGACAGGCCAGGGTGCGGCTCAAGACGCACATCGACGGCCCGCTCGCGGTCCCGTCGGGCCCTGGGCTTGCGATATTCAACGGGGTCCGGGAGGCCGTCACCAATGTGGCACGCCATGCCGGGGTGAGGGAGGCGGAGCTCAGGGCATGGATGGAGGACGAAGGCGCCGTCGTCGAACTGTCCGACGCGGGACGGGGCTTCGACCCGCAGTCCGTCCCCGCGCGGCGCCGGGGCATCAATGGGTCCATCATCGGCAGGATGCACGCCGTCGGAGGTTCCGCCACGGTCACCTCACATCCGGGCACCGGGACCCGCGTGCAGTGGCGCTGGCACGACCGAGCCCGGCCACTGCAGCCAGCGGACGGAGCGCAGGCGACGGACTTACCGTCCCCGCCCCGCGACCGGGCACACACGGCCGTCGTCCGCCTCATCCGCAGACAGCTGCTGCACGGGGCCCAACTGGCCGCGCTGCTGATCAGCCTGCTGTCGCAGTTCACCCTCTCGCTGCACCTGCTCACGGCCCACCAGGGCGTGTACCGCCCCGCGTGGGCACAGACAGCGGCCTTCGTCTGCCTCGCCGCCGTCGCGGCGACCGGCGCCGCCTTTCTGCTCCGTGGCAGGCAGATCCCGCCGCGGGTGCGCGGGTGGAGCCTGGGCGCGGTGCTGGCCGTTTCGGCGACAGGCGCGTTCACACTCCCGCCGGAGCGGTTGACAGGGGCGGAGGACTGGGCGTTCGGAGTGGTCGGCTGGCATGCGCTGTTTCTGCTGGCAGACCTGCCTGTCAGGGCGTTCGCGGCGTTCCTCGGGGCGCATATCGGGCTCAACGCGACCGCTGTGTTCCTGTCGGGAGTGCCAACCGCCGCGGAGTCGGCCACCATGGGGATCTCCGCGATATCCATCTGCGGCTTCCAGCTCTCCGTCGGTGTCCTACTGACGCACCTGCTCGACGGCACGGCGCCTGCAGCAGGGACCGCGGCCGCACAGGAAGAGGAACTGCGTACCCGGGAACGCATCCACGAAGACATGCAGCGTGACCACAAGGACCGCTACCGCGCCCTGGCGGCCACGACAGTGCCACTGCTCGCGGGCCTTGGCCACGGTGTGCTGAGCCCGTACGACGAGGAGGTCAGGCTGCGGTGCGGCGTGGAAGCCGCCCGTATGCGCCGCCTGTTCGCGGAGAGCGATGCCGTCCTGGACCCGCTGCTGAACGAGTTGCGGGCATGCGTCGAGGTGGCCGAGCGCCAAGGGGTGACGGTGAGCCTGGCAGTAAGGGGCCAGCGGGGGCAGGTGCCTCTGGAGGTACGCAGGAAGCTGATCGACCCGGTGACGGTGATTCTGGGCCATACCCGCTCGACCGCGCGGGTGACCGTCGTATGGACACCCCGCACGGTCCGGGTGAGCGTGGTCGGCGTGGACTGCGCCGACGGCCGCAACACGGGGGAGGCCGCCCCCTCGCATGGCCGTGCCACGGACGCGAAGGTGTCCGTGGCGAGAACCACTCGCGGCGGAAGTGTGTGGGTGGAGGCCAGTTGGAGCAAATCGGCGGCCTCAGAAGTTGAGCTGACATGAGCAACAGCGCACCAGTCAGCGTGGTCGTCGTCGACGATCATCCCGCCATCCTCGCGGGCGTGGAGATGTGGTACGCCGCATCGGCGCGGCCCATCACCGTCGTCGCGGCCGGCGGTTCCGTACGGGAAGCCTGGACCGCGCCGGGCAGCACGGCCGATGTTGTCCTCCTGGATCTGCAACTGGGCGAAGGCGCTCCCGCCCTCAGCAGCCTCCGAAGACTTGTCGATTCCGGGCGGCAGGTGGTCGTCTACTCGATGCGGGACGACGAGAAGACGGCGCTCACCTGCCTGGACTTGGGAGCCGCGACTTTTCTGACCAAGAGTGAGGGCCAGGATCACCTGGTCGAGGCGACGCTGGCAGCAGCGGATGAGCGGCCCTACATGCCGCCCGCGCTGGCCGGCGCGCTGGGAACGAACGCCCGCGCCGACCGACCCCAGCTCTCGGCGGGCGAGGAGAACGCGCTCATCGAGTGGTTCCAGTCGGAGTCGAAGGAGTTGGTCGCGCAGCGCCTCGGAATCTCCGTACGAACGGTCAACTCGTATCTGGACCGGGTGCGCATCAAGTACGCGAACGTCGGCCGACCCGCGCGGACCAAGGCAAGCCTGGTCGCCCGCGCCATCCAGGACGGGCTGGTCGACGTGGACGACCTCTGAGCGGCGGGGGTCGAGTCGTCCACCGCGACGGCCAACCCGACATCGGCGCCTTCGCCCTCAGCTTCACCCTCATCGCCGGATTCTGGCGTGATCACCGCCGCATCCTCACCGCACTGCCCACCGAGACGACCATGGTCACCCGCTTGACCCTCATCGACCTCGGCCTGGTCGCCCTGCTGCCCTTCCCTACGGCGCCCCTGGCCGAGTACGCCTCCCAGCCCGAAACGGTCGCCCTCTGCGCGGGCGCCATGGCCACGATCCACGCGGTCTTCGGCCTCTCCATTCCCCTGGCCTTCGTCAACACGGAAGCAGCCATGTGGTTCCCCGTGTCGTGTCGCTTGGCTGGATCTCCGTCGAGATCCGGCCAAGCGTGCCCTGATTACTCCCTGCCCTTCTACCGCTACGGCCCAAGGCGTGCGCCGTCAGCGTGGAGGCGGCCGACTAGCCGACGACTCGGCCCAGTTCGATCCGGTCGAGGTTGGGAGCCCACGCGGTCGCGTTCCCGAACGTGACCTTGTTGGAGCCCTTCTTCAGGTCGACGGGGACGCCCACCGTCCAGTAGTCGTCCCAGCTCCAGGTGTTCTTGAAGGTGACCTTCTGGGGGGCGGAGGTTCCCACCGTGATGTCCGCCGTACGGGACATGATGTCGGTGTTGTAGGAGTGGCCGTTGTCGCGCCGGTCGTTGTGCGCGTAGTGGACGACCAGCATGTAGCGGCCGGACTTGGCCGCGTCCACCGTGAACTCGGCAGTGCTGGAAGCGCTGTTGCCGAGCCAGCCGATGTAGGAACCGGCCGAGGCGTGGGCGGAGTCGACGAGCTTCGCGCCGCCCGCCAGGGTAGCCGCGGCGCCCTCGTAGGAGAGGGTGCCCGACGTCGAGCCTGCGCCCGAGACGTCGAGGGAGCGGACGGCGGCGGCCTTGGCCGTCATCGCGATGCGGTTGTTGCCCGCCACGAGATACAGCCGCAGGGCCCGGCCGGGTGCAGCCGTCACCTGCTCACCGTGCAGCGACAACTTCACCGCCGCAGAGGCGTGCGACACCACCGTGTAGTAGCCGTCGCGCGGTGCGTAGGCGTCGAAGACCGCCTTGTCACCGGAGCGCAGGACCAGGGAGCCCGTGCCGACCCCGGCCGACGAGGAGTAGTCGTAGGACGGCTTCCCGCTGATGTCCGCCAGCGTGGCCTCGTACGACGCGGAAGGCGCGGCGGTGGTACGGGCGGTCAGGTCGATGCGGTCCAGGGTGACCTCGGCGTCGCCCTTGGCCAGCGTCAGCACATGTTGGCCGGCCGGGAGTTCGACGGTGACGTCCTTTTTGGCGCGGTAGGTCCAGTTCTCGGTCGAGGGATAGGTGACCGTGACCGGGTCCTTGCCGTCGATCGACAGCTTCTGTGTGGCGGGTGCCCCGGACTGGTTGCCGTACAGGATCGCCAGGTCGTATGTGCCGGCCTTGGGTACCGTCACGGTGAAGTCGACCTTGCTGGAAGCGGTGTTGAGCGAGCCGACGTCCTTCGTCCCGGAGGCCGCGTAGCCGTTGGCGTTGCTGACCGTGCCCTGGGTGTAGACCTGGCCTCCGGTGATGGCCGCGTCCTCGGCCTCGTACGAGGCGGCCCACGGGACGGAAGCGGTGGACGGGGTGCCCGAGCCGCCGGGGGTGAGGGCGATCCGGTAGGCGGACATCTTGTGCATGCCGCGCAGCGGGACGGTCACCGAACCGTCGGCCGCGACCTTGACCTTCGTCCGCGTCAGGACACGCGGCGCCGCGTGCTGGCCCTCGTAGCCCGACCAGGCGGACTCGGCGACGGTCGCGGTCACCGTGCGGCCGAAGACGGACCGGGAGACGTTCTGGACGACGACGTCGGAGTCACCGGCCGAGCCGCCGAGCAGGACCTGAGCCTGGCGCCGCTTCTTGTCGTACGAGGCCAGACCCTGAAGGGTGTCGATGGTGTTGGCCTGCGGCGGAGTCACCTTGACGGTGTTGCCGGTCAGCCCGGCGTACCAACGGAAGAACCACCAGCCCCCGTTGGGGATGTTCGAGCGCACCACGTTGCCGTCGAGGTTTCCGGCGGCGTCCCAGTACGCCTGGTTGGCGTACACCTTGTTCCGCTCGAACATCGAGACCCATTGGGCGAGTTGGCCCGGAACGGACAGGTCGCGGCGGTTGGCGTACTCGTCAATGTTGATCTTCAGGGGTGCGATGCCGAGTTCGCGCTCGATCGCGCGGTAACTGTCGTAGTTCCCCTGGAAGTTCTTCAGCGAGCTGGAGTCCAACTCGTGCCAGGTCATGATCTGGGGCAGGACGTTCTCGCGCTTCGCGAAGGTGAGGAAGTCCCTCAACAGGCGTGTGTGATAGCCGGATTCGTTCGGGCCGGCGATCCTGGCGTCGGGGTCGATCGCGCGGATGCGCTCGTACACCGTCTTCCAGTCCTTGAAGAACCGGTCGCGGTTGACCTCGTACTGTGCCTGGTTGGAGGTGCCGAGGTTGTACCAGATCTGGTCGGGCTCGTTGAACGGGATGTAGACGAAGCGGTCGCTGTTCGGGTCGGCCGACACCTCTGTCACGATCTTGTCGACCTTGGGGAGGTAGTCGGCGATGCCGAGGTCCTCGTACGGCCACTTGGAGTAGATGTCCTGCATCATCACCAGGATCTCGCCGCCGCCGTTGCGGAAGAACGACTTGGAGACGGTGAGCGCGTCGCCGTTGGGGTGCTGGGCGCCGCCCTCCGGCTTCTGCGAGACGCTGGTGATCTTCAAGGGTGCCAGCACGGCGTCGCTGGGCACGCCGTCGTCGCTGAGCCCGTACAGAGTGCCGTTGGCGCCGTGCATCACCGGGCCTTCGGACGCGTCGAGGTCGACGGTGACCCGCTGCGGGTCGGCGGCGGCGGTCGCGGTCCCCGCCGCGGGGAGGGTGCCTGCCATGGCGGTGACTCCAAGTACGGCTGTGACAAGGGCGGTTCTGGTACGGGACCTGGTGCGGGATCCCGAACGGTTGGGGGTGCTCACGCTGTTGGACCTCCAGTCATTTGACGGCTCCACTGGTGATTCCGGACACGATCTTTCGCTGGGCCACCAGGAAGATGGCGACCATGGGCAGGCTCATCACCACGACGTACGCGAAGACGAGATGCCAGTTGTTGAGGTAGAGCTGGGCGCTGGCGACCTTGTAGAGGTTGAGCGGCAGGGTCGCCTTGTCTCCGCCGCCGAGGACGAAGAAGGCGTAGAAGATGTCGCTCCAGGCGTAGAGCATCACCATGATCGTCGCGGTGGCGATGACCGGCCTGAGCAGTGGCAGGATGATCTGCCGGAAGACCCGCAGCGGCGTCGCGCCGTCCATCCGCGCGGCCTCCTCCAGCTCCACGGGGATGGCCCGGATGAAGCCGGTCATGAAGAAGATCGAGGTGGAGAGGTACATCCCGGTGTAGACGGCGATCATTCCTGGCCGGGTGCCCGCGAGCCCGAGCTGCCGCAGCTCCATGACGATGGTGATGACGGCGGGCGGCAGCAGCAGTCCGCTGATGCAGAGCGCGTACGCCGCCGAGACCAGCCTCGACTTGCGGCGCGCGAAGACCCAGGCGGCGCCCGCTCCGAGGATCAGTACGAGGGCGACCGAAGGCACCACGACCAGCAGGGAGTTGAAGAAGCCGCGCAGCATCTCGCCCTGGCCGACGGCGTCCTCGTAGTTGCTGGACGGCTGCCACTGCCGAGGCAAGTCCAGGTTGGGTGTGATCGCTTCGGCCTGCGGCTTGGCGGAGGTGACGGCGACCAGCCACAGCGGTACGCCCACGGCGACCCCGGCGATCAGCAGGACGAGCGCCGGACGGCCGTAACGCCAGGCGGGGTGCACGGCGGACGCGCGACGCACAGCGGATGCGGGAAGCGCGGCGGATGCGGTGTTCGCGGTGGTGCTCACAGCAGTTGCTCCCTTCGGCGCAGTCCGATGACGAGGGGGATCGCGACGGCGACCACGACCAGGAAGAGGACGAGGCTCATCGCGGAGGCCTGGGCGTACAGGCCCTGTCCGAAGATGCGGAACATGTAGATGTTGAAGACCTCGGTGGAGGCCGCGGGCCCGCCGCCCGTCGTGGCCTGCACGATGTCGAAGGTGTTCATCGAACCGATCAGCGCCGTGGTGACGTTGAAGGTCAGCGCGGGGGCGAGCATCGGCCAGCGCACCGACCAGAAGGTCCGCCACGGCCCGGCGCCGTCACATTTCGCGGCCTCCAGCATCTCGCCGGGGATGCCCTTGAGGCCGGCCAGATAGATCAGCATGGACAGGCCCATCCACTTCCAGCCGTGGATGACGGTGACCAGGACCAGCGTCCACGTCGTCGAGCCGAGCCAGGGGATGTTGGTGCCGAGGAGACCGTTGACGGCGCCGTCCTGGTTCAGCAGCGCCTGGAAGACGTAGCCGGTGGCGAGCGCCGAGATGAGCACCGGCAGGAAGAAGACGGCACGGAAGAACCGGTTGAACCGGGAGTCCGCCTCCAGCAGCAGCGCCAGCGCCAGCCCGAAGCCGTTCTGGAACACCGCCGCCAGCAGGGCGTACACCAGGGTCGTACGGATCGCCCGCAGCAGTGAGCCGTCGTCGGCGATGGTCTTGAAGTTGTCGAGGCCGGTGAAGGCGATGTCCGCGTGGTACGAGGACCAATTGGTGAACGGGTAATAGAAGTTGAGCAGGTTCGGCACCAGGAAGAAGGCCGCGAAGACGGCGATCGCGGGGAGCGCGAACCACCAGGGGTGATGGACGGCGGCGCGGGGCAGCCGTCCCACCCTTCCTGTCCGGCCCTTGGCGGGCGCCGGTTTCTGCGTACGCGTGCGTATGGCCGAGTCCGCCATCGGAAAATCCCTGCCCGTCGGGTCGGTCGGGTTCGGGTCGGTCGGGCTGTCGGGCTAGAAGCCGGTCGCGCCCTGGGCCTTGGCCACCTGCGCGAACTGGTCCTGGATCGCCTGCGCGACCTGCTGCGGGCTCTTCTTCCCGTAGAGCATGTCGGCGAGATACAGGTGGGTGTCCGGCGCGACGATCGCCTTGGCCTGGAAGACACCGATGGCGGTGGGCAGCGCGGCGACCTGGTCCTTCGACGCCTGGGGAAGGCCGTCGGGGGTCGGCACGGACGGCTGCACGGAGGGGATCTTCATCGCCTTGATGTAGTCGGGGTAGTCCGGCCCGAGCCAGAAGGCCATGAACTGGCGGGCGGCGTTCTGCCGCTTCTCGTCACCGGTCTTGAACGCGACCACGCCGTTGGTCTGGTCGGGGGAGTACATCCCGGTCGCGGAGGAGTTGGCGATCGGGAACCAGCCGATCCTCTTGTCGATCTCGGCCGTGGAGTACTTGGCCTGCAACTGGCTCTGGAAGGAGGTGACGTTGAGGACCATGCCGGACTCACCCTTCCAGAGGGAGTCGGCCTGCCCCGTGAAGGTGCCGGTCTTGTAGTTCTTCTGCGCGAGGCCCGCGTCGAGCAGCTTCTCCTTGTACTTCTTGATGGCGCCGACGACGACCGGGTCGGTCCACTTCTCCTTGTTCTGGTTGAGGTCGGCCCACCACTGCTTGTCGAGGTCGGTGAGCTGGACCTGCGTCTGCCACTGCAGCGGCCACTTGTCGCCGCCTGCCTCGTAGAAGCCCGCCGCGTCGGTCTTGTCCGTGATCGTGCTGCCGAGCGCCAGCAGCTCGTCGTACGACTTCGGGAAGTCCTTCTCGGTGAGCCCGGCCTCCTTGAAGACGTCCTTGTTGTAGTAGACGCCGAGCATGGAGGGGCTGGTGACGATCGCCGCGTACCGCTTGCCGTCGATCAGGCCGAGCGACTTCTCGGTGTCCCCGAGCCTGGACTCCCACTCCTCCCCGTCGAGGCTCAGGAGGTTCTGCTTCGGCTGGATGAAGGGCAGCGTGGAGATGGACGGCTGCCAGAACATCAGGTCCGGCTTGTCGCCGGAGGCGAGCTTGGTCGGCACGTTCTGCTCGTACGGGTCGGGGATGGCCTGGGCATCGACCTCGGCGCCGGTGGCCTTCTCGAAGGCGTCGATGACCTGTTTCGGGGCGTTGATGGTGTTCTGTGCGGTCCACATGGTCAGCTTCACGCCGTCCAGGCGCGCGGTCGGGTCGACCTTCGTCTGCTTGCCGCCCGAGTCGGAGGAGGAACCGGAGTCGCCGGTGGTGGGGTCGCTGCACGCGGTGGCGGACAGAGCGGCTGCGCATATGAACGCCAGCGCGGGCAGGGCTCTTCTCTTCATGGTGTGCCTTTCGCGAACGGGCTCAGGTCGGCGGATCGGAAAGCGGTCCAACTGAGGAGGTGCGAGCGGGCAGTTCGGGTGGAGCGAAACAGAGCGAAAGAAAGGGAGCGGGCACGGGTCACCCGCGTTCGGGCGGCGGCCCCGAGCTCTCCCGCACCACCAGTTCCGGTACGGAGACGGGGTGCGGGGCGATCTGAGCGGACTTCTCCAGCACGCCGTGCAGCAGGGCGAACGCGGACCGCCCGAGCCCGGTGAAGTCCAGTCGTACGGTCGTCAGCGACGGGGTGAGATAGGCGGAGTGCGGGGCGTCGTCGAACCCGGCCACGCTGACGTCGCCGGGGACTGCCCGGCCCGTCTCGTGGAGGGCACGGATGACCCCGAGTGCGAGGTCGTCGTTGCCGCACAGAATCGCGGTGACGTCAGGATTCCCCGCGAGTTTCAGGCCCGCCGCGTGGCCGCCCGCCGGGCCCCAACTGCCCTGCAGCGGGCGGGGCCGCCGCGCTCCGGCCTCCTTGAGCGCCTGCTGCCAGCCGGTGGTACGAGCGCTGGTGCGCCGGGTGCTGGACGGGATGGCGACGTAGTGCACGGTCTCATGGCCGAGGGAGAGCAGATGGCGGGTCGCTTCGTAGGCGGCCTCGCGGTCGTCGGCCCATACCCAGGGCCGGTCGTCGCCCGGCGGGGTCGCGGGGGTCTCCACCACGCCGACGACCGGCAGACCGTCGGGCACCGCACCCAGGGCCCGCACACCGGCCGGATCGTATGCGATCACGATCAGCCCGCCGCCGGCGTCCGCCGACCGCTGCACCTGCGCGGCGACGTCCGCCTCGTCGGCCCCGTCGGCGGATTCGAGAACGCCGATCCCCACCGTGTAGGAGGCCGCTCGCGCGGCCTCCTCGATGCCCTGGAGGACCGAAGCGTAGCCATAGTGCGTGGTGTTGGAGGTGAGCACGGTCACGGCGCGGCTGCGTCCGCTGGCGAGGGCGAGCGCGGTGGAGTTGCGCCTGAACCCCAGTTCGTCGATGGCTGCCAGCACCCGCTCCCGGGTGGACGGCTTGACGCTGGGATGGTCGTTGATCACCCGGGAGACGGTCTGGTACGAGACCCCGGCCGCGGTCGCGACATCCCTGATACTCACCGAGCGCCTTGTGTGACCGGTCACATTCATGCCAGGATTGTGACCGGTCACATGGGGCTCGTCAAGAGACCGTAATCATGAATTCACGCGGCAGACTCAGACCGCCGGCAGCGGCGATCAGCGGGAGGGGAACGACGTTGACCGTTACGTCGGACGCGGCGGGCACGGCCCCCAACGACACTCACCAGCAGGTCACTTGGGGCCACCGGGGGTTGGAGGCGGAGCTCGCCACCGGCGCCGACGGGGTCCTGCGCTTGGTGCGGCTGGCACGCCCTGGCGATCCGGTGTCCGAGTCCGGCTCCGATGCCCCTCTCCACCTTGTGGAGGTCACCGCCCTCGGCCACGGCAGCGGTTGGTCCGGCCCGCGCTTCACCGGCACGGCACTCGGTTCGCGCCTGCGGTACCGCGGTCATGTCACCGAGGAACGCGACGGCTGGACGTACCTGACCGTCGAACTCCACGATGCCCGGACCGGGTTGACCGCCTTCGTCGAGTTGTCCTCGCCCATCGAACGGCCCGTGCTCCGCTCCCGCGTCCGCCTCCGCAACGACGGAGAGGAACCTCTGGTCGTCCAGTCCGTCAGCAGTCTGCTGATGGGCGCCCTTCCTTCCCCCGACAGCCTCGACGTCCACCGCGCCCGCAACGACTGGCTGGCGGAGTGCCGCTGGCACACCGAGCCGCTGCGGGACACCGTCACCGACATCCACGTCGACGTCCACCAGCACGACAGCCGGGCGGCACTGACCCTGACCGGACGCGGCAGCTGGCCCACCGACGGACACCTTCCGATGGGCGCCCTCACCGAACGCGGGGGCGGCCGGGCCTGGTTGTGGCAGATCGAATCCCCGGCGGGCTGGCGCTGGGACCTGGGCGAGCGCGACCACGGTACGTATCTGGCGCTGAACGGGCCCATGGACGCGGAGCACCAATGGCGGGTCCGACTGGCACCTGGCTCCGAATTCACCACCGTGCACGGCGTCCTGGCCCTCGGTTCCGGGCTGGACGACGCCTTCGGCGCCCTGACTTCGTACCGCCGTGCCGTGCGCCGCCGCCCGCACCCGGACCACACCACGCTGCCGGTTGTCTTCAATGACTACATGAACACGCTGATGGGCGACCCGACGACGGAGAAACTGCTGCCGCTGATCGACGCGGCCGCCGAGGCCGGGTCGGAGTACTTCTGCATCGACTCCGGCTGGTACGACGACGGCACCGAGGGCTGGTGGGACAGCGTCGGCGAGTGGCTGCCTTCGCCGCGCCGCTTCCCCGACGGCGGAATCCAGGTGGTCCTCGACCGGATCCGGGAACGCAGCATGGTGCCCGGTCTGTGGCTGGAGCCGGAGGTTGTGGGCGTACGCAGTCCCGTCGCGGACTCACTGCCGCCGGACGCCTTCTTCCAGCGCGACGGCCTGCGCATCACCGAGCAGGGCCGCCACCAGCTCGATCTGCGACACCCCGCCGCCCGTGCGCACCTGGACAAGACGGTGGACCGGCTCGTCGGCGACTGGGGGGTGGGCTACCTCAAACTGGACTACAACATCGTGGTCGACCCGGGGACCTGCGCCCCCGGGGACATCGCGCCGGGAGCGGGACTGCTCGGTCACGCCGAGGCATACTTGGACTGGCTGTCCGAGGTGCTGGACCGGCACCCGGGTCTGGTGATCGAGAACTGCGCCTCGGGCGGGATGCGGATGGACGGGGCGACGCTGGCCGTCACCCAGCTCCAGTCCACCAGCGACCAGCAGGACCCGCTCCGCTTCCCGCCGATCGCCGCCGCAGCGCCAACGGCGGTACCGCCGGAGCAGGGCGCCGTCTGGGCCTACCCGCAGCCCGAGTTCGACGACAACCTGATCACCTTCACCCTGGGCGGGGCGCTGCTCGGGCGGATCCATCTGTCGGGCCACCTGAACCGGATGTCGGAGCACCAACTCGGGCTCGTACGGGACGCGGTGGCCGTGTACAAGTCCATCCGCGGGGACCTCGCGGAGGCCGTGCCGTTCTGGCCGCTCGGCCTTCCGGGCTGGACGGACGATTGGCTGGCCCTGGGCATGCGGGTGCCCGGTGACAGTACGTCCTACGTGTCGGTCTGGCGTCGCGGCGGGGAGGGCGAACTCCGCCTGCCGGTGCGGCACTTGGCGGGCCGGGAGGTTCGTACCGAGATCCTGCACCCGTCCGCTCCGGCTGCCGGTTCGGCGGTCTGGGAAGGGGGCGGTGGCGGGGACGGGGAGGGACTGCGGGTGTCGCTGCCGCGCATGCCCGGCGTCCTGGTAATCCGTCTCACGTCGGGCGTTTGAGGGACACGGGCCCCGCACGGATCGAACGGAACACGTACTCCCAGCGTCTGAAGTGCATGAAGGTAACGCGCCAAACCGTTGTCGTACTGCTGAGTGCCGGGCTGTTGCTCTCCGGCTGCTCGTCCTCATCCGGCAACCCGGAGGACGAGGGGTACACCGGCCCCACCCTGCCCGCCCGCACCGTAGCCAAGGACAAGTGGCAGGAGGGGCCGGCCAAGCCCAAGCAGCAACATCCGTATCCGTACGACATCTATACGCACTGCGGGATCAAGTGGGTGAAGTTCGGGGGCCGTTGGTGGGTCCTCGACTCAGTGTTCCCCGGGCCCGAGCAGGTCAAGGGGGAGCCGCCCTCGCAGAACAGTCAGCGGCTCGCCGGTTACATGACTCTGATCGGCCCGGACGCGGCCAATTTCGACGCCGCGGGGATGCCGACAATGCAGTTCGTACCGACCGAGGACGAACCGCCGGGCTGCGCCTAGGCAGCGGCCAGTCCCTCAGAGCCCAGGTTTGGGTGGTGACCGATCCACGGTCGGGTGATGTTCACGCGCTTTGACAGTACTGCGGTTCTGGCCGGGGCAGCCTCGGGACGAGGTACGCACCTCCGACCGGAATCGACGTACGGAAAGGACGCGGTGTGGACTCGACAGGCAGCCGCACGATCAGGCATCCCCGACCGCCTGGCGTGGACACCCTCCAATGCACCGCGCGCAGCGGCCTCGCGGCCGTCCCGGATGCCCGCCATCGCACCATGGTCGCCGGTGTCGTGGACTCCGGTCTTGTCGACGAGATGATCGCCCTCACCGAATCCTTCGATCCGCCCGTCGACCTCGCGTCGGCCCGCGCCCACGCGGACGTGCTCACCACCGAGTTCGCGGTGTTCGGCGTCACCGTACCCGCCGCCACCACCTACAACATCACGCTGATGCGCGCCCTCATGGTGCCCATCGCCGACGATGCGCTCGCCCTCGCACTCGATCGCATGTGGGTGTTCACCACCAACGTGGATGACGTGTGCTGCCACGACCCCGCAGAGGCCGAAGCCGTCCTGCGGGCCGGCGCGCTGCCCGGGCAAGGCGCCCTGTCGCCGAACACCCGATACATCCGGCACATGTTCAACGAGGTCGCGCCCTTCTGCGATCCGACGTTCCTCGCCGTCTTCAAGACCTTCTTCTACAACGCGGTCACCGGCGTCCTCATGGAGGCGGAGTTCACGCCGGAGGCGTCCGACGAGGTCGACAGTGACTTCGTCCGCGTCTTCAACGGCTTCTCCCAGTTCTGGTTCACCGCACTTCAGTTCACCGACCCCTGCTTGAGCGCCCAGCACCATCGGGCGTTCTGGTCGGCGGCGCTGAGCTCCTGTGTCGCGTTCCTCAACGACATCAACGACGTCCTGTCCTTCTACAAGGAGGCGGTGCACGGCGAGGACTTCCTCGCCAGCCGGATCTACCGCCGCTCGGTGAGCGAGAACATCCCCTACCTCGCCGCCTACCGCCGAAGCCTCGACAGCGGCCTGGCCGCCTACCGCCGCGTCCTGGACCTCGCCACCGACGAGCAACGCCCGCACCTCGACCGGTACATGACCGCCTTTGCGTACTTCCACTTCCACTGCCGTCGCTACCGCTGGCACGACATCTACCCCGGGCTGACCCCGATCGACATCTGATTCGGTGACCACCGCTTCGGCGTCGACGTCGTGGCACGATGAGTATCTGACGTCCAATCAGATCATCGGCGCGAGGGGTGGCCATGGAGTCGGTGTCGGTCGGTGGCGGGGTGCGGATCGCGTACGAGCGTTGTGGGGCCGGGCGGCCGGTTGTCCTCGTAGGGGGTACCGGCATGCCGTCGGTCGCCTGGGCGTTGTGCGGCTTGCGCGGCGCGTTGGCCGACGCGGGCTTCGAGGTGGTGACGTATGCCGCGCGTGGTGTGGCACCTTCCGACGCACCGCCCGCCCCGTACACGGTCGAGGCCCTTGCCGCGGACCTGGCCGGCCTGCTGGACGCCCTGCAACTGACCGCTGTCACGGTCATCGGCTACTCGCTCGGCAGCTTCACCACCGAACTTCTGGCCCGTACGCGTCCGGATCTGGTGCGCGCGGCGGTGCTGCTCGCCGGTGCCGGGCCACTGACAGCCATGCTGGACGCCTTTCTGCGGACAGGGACCGAACTGGCCTCGGCCACCGGTCACGTGCCTCGGGCGTTCACGAAACTGCAGACCCTGCTGACCTCGCTGCCGCCGGAGGTACTGCGCGAGGACGAGGAACAGGTGCGCACCTGGCTGGAGTTGCTCGACGCCCAGGAGTCGCTGTGGGCCTCCCGCGAGGGAGCGGCCGGGCAGCTGGCGGCCTGTGACCGGTGGGCGCGGGACGGGCACCGGATGTCCGCTCTCGCGGACATCCACCAGCCGGTGCTGGTAGCGGCGTTCGAGCACGACCTGTACTTCCCGGCGCGGTCCGGAAAAGCCGCGGTCGAGGTGCTTCCCCGGGGAGAGTTCGTCGCGATACCCGGGGCCGCTCACGCGGGTCTGCTGACCCATCCGAAGGAGACTACTGAGGCACTCCTCGGCTTCCTCGCCCGCACCTGAACACCGCGGTCGGGCGCGACGCCTCAGGCGCCGCACCCGGATTCCGGATTCCTAATTCCTATCCCTCCGAGATACGCAGCCTGATCGTGCGTGACTCGGGGCGAAGCGCGAAGTCCGGCCAGACGTCATGTCCGCACGTCCGCGAGCCGAGACCGTGCTGTGCCGCGTCGACGATCAGGTGGCTCGTTGTTGAGTCGCCGAGCTCGAAGGGGTGTGCGGCCCGGGCGATCTGCTGAGGGGTGTGGCGGCTGAGGGTGAAGCCGGGGCGACGCCCCCGGGTGTCGGGAAGCGCCTGGATGTGCAGCACCTCCGTGGAGCCGCTCGTCAGTGTCAGTCGGCGCAGTTCGGAGCGGTGGCCGGTCTCCTGGGGGCGTGCGTAGTCGACCGAGAAGTCGTGGACCGTGGCGGAGAAGTGGCCGGTGCGGCCCGCGCGGAGGCTGTCGGGGTAGGTCTCCAACGGGCCCAGGCCGAACCATTGGGCCCCGTCGACGGGAGCCGTGCCGTCGGGCAGTTCGAAGCGGACCCCGATCCGGGGCCACACTGTCTGCCAGCCGCGCGAGGGCTCGATCTCCACACGCAGTTCCAGTTCGCCGTCTTCGATCGACCAGACGGACTCCACCATCACGCTCAGCGCGGAGTTCGCCGCGGAGACCTTGTCGAGGGTGCGCAGGGCGTCCGCGGTGTGCTCCACGGAGACGCGCCGGGTGGTCAGCCGGTCGAGGCCGTCGCGACGCCACAGGTCGGCGCTGGACACCCCGGCGATGCTGTCGTCGCTGTCCTCGACCCCGTCGGACGGGCTTTCGTCGTTGTCGGTCGGCGCGCGGAACAGCTCCAGCCGCGGCCCCGTCACGGCGCGGCCGGCGAGACGCACGAGGGATCCGCCGGTGAACTCGGCGATTCCGAGCGACAGGGTTCCGTCGCCCGGTCGCCAGTCGGCCTGTGGCCGGATGGCGGGCACGGGACGCCGTGTCGAGCAGTCCAGTTGGGCCGTCGCGATCACATGTCCCTCAGGTGCCCAAGTAGTTGGCGCTGCCAGTGTCGCGTCGATCGTGAGCCATGTCTCGGCATCGGGAGCGACGGCGACCTGGGGCAGCGACGCCCACTGCGACTCGCCCGGCGCGACGAGGGGGATCTCCAAGTCCCCCGAGGCGATGGGGATTCCGTCGTGCTCGACGCGCCAGCGGAAGCGCAGGTCGGACGTGTCGGCCGAATGACGCAGGTTCGTGACCGCGACCTTCTCGCCGTCGAAGACGAACTCGATCGGCTGCACGACTGACTTGTACTCGTGGAGGCTGGGGGTGGGGACGTCGTTGCTCAACAGCATGCCGTCCATCACGAAGTTGCCGTCGTGCACGACCTCTCCGAAGTCGCCGCCGTAGGCGTAGTAGGGCGTCCCGTCCGGGGCCGTGGCGAGGATGCCATGATCGCGCCACTCCCATACGAAGCCGCCGTGCAGTCGCGGATACCGGCGCACGAGTGCCTCGTACTGGTCGAACGCGCCCGGCCCGTTGCCCATCGCGTGCGCGTACTCGCACAGCAGGAACGGCTTGGTGCGCTGCCTGGCGCTTTGGGCGGGAGTGCAGTTCAGCAGTGCCGAGCGTGTGCCGTCGGATCCGATCTGCTCGGTCTCCGGTACCGACGCGTACATGCGTGAGTAGATGTCGGTGTACTCGCCGGTGTAGTCGCCCTCGTAGTGCACGGGGCGGCCGGTGTCGCGGGCGTGGACCCAGGACGACATGGCGGCCAGGTTGCCGCCGGTCCCCGATTCGTTGCCGAGTGACCAGATCACGATGCTGGGATGGTTCTTGTCCCGTTCGACGGTGCGCCGGATGCGGTCCAGACAGGCCTCGCGCCACGCCGGGTCGTCACTCGGATTACCGACCCAGTCGAGCTTCTCGAAGCCGTGCGTCTCCAGATCGCATTCGAGGACCACCCAGAAGCCGAGTTCGTCGGCCAGGTCGAGCAGCCGGGGATGCGGCGGGTAGTGGCTGGTGCGGATGGCGTTGATGTTGAACCGCTTCATGAGGGCCAGGTCCTGGCGGGCGTGCTCCTCGTCGAAGACGCGGCCACGCTCGGGATGCGTCTCATGACGGTTCACCCCGTGGAAGACGACGCGGCTGCCGTTGACCAGGAACTGGTCGCCGCGGATCTCGACCGTACGGAAGCCCACGCGCAGCGCGATGCTCTCCGTGGCCGTGGACACGGTGGCGTCGTACAGGCGGGGCCGCTCGGCCGACCAGGGCTCCACGCCGGTGACGTCGAGGGGGGCCACGTCGGCAGGCGTGGCCCAGACGTGGTCGACACCGAGTTCGGGGATGCGCAGCGTGACCGGGAAGGCGGCCGCGTCGGCGGTGATCTCCGCTTCGACGTGTCCGCGCCCGTGGTCGAAGCCGGTCCGCAGCCAGACGTCCTCGATGCCGCCGGCGGGCCGGGCGATCAGGGTGACGTCGCGAAAGATGCCCGGCAGCCACCACTGGTCCTGGTCCTCGACGTAGCTGGCCGCCGACCACTGGTGGACCCGTACGGCGACGACGTTGTCGCCCGTGCGCACCGCGGAGGTCACGTCGAATTCGTGGGCGAGCCGGCTCCCGCTCGCGCTGCCGATCTCGACGCCGTTGACCCACACCCGGAACAGCGACTCGACGCCGTCGAAGCGCAGCACCACGCGTTCGGCGCCCGACCAGTCGGCGGGAACGTCGAAGTGGCGGCGGTAGTCACCGGTCGGGTTCTCGTCCGGGACGTGGGGCGGGTCGATCGGGAAGGGGAACTGGATGTTCGTGTAGATCGGCCGGCCGTAGGCCCCGTCACCCTCCAGCACCCAGTGGGAGGGCACGGGGATGCTGTCCCAGCCGTCGTCGACGAAGCCGTCGGCCGCGAAGTCCTCCGTCACCGACGCCGTGGGGGACAGCCGGAACCGCCAGGACCCGTTCAGTGAACGCGAGGGTGCGTCGGAGTGCAGCCACGAGCGCGCCGGGCGCAGTGCGCCGCGGCCCGGCGCGATGTCGGAAACATGGGGGGAGAGCTGGCTGGGCAAGAGGTCACAACTCTTTCTGTGTGTCACGTACGACGCTGATACGACGGGGCTCTACCGGAGTACGACTGTGCGGATCTCCCAGGCACCGAGGGCGAGTTCGAGTTCGTTCGCAGCCGAGCTACGGGAGAGGGGCCGTCCGAGCAGGTCCACGGTGGTGGCCTCGGCGAACGTGCCCGTCACGCGGACGGTGGACGCGGTGTCGCGCATCGCGGCCAGCCGCACCTCGGTGCCGGCCCCGGACTCGTCGTCGGTGACGCGGCGGATGCCGGACACGAGGACGTCCTGGCCGTCGACGTGCAACCCGGCAGTGTCGGGCGGCTGTTGGCCTCCGGCGGTCGCCGTTCCGCGCGTGACGAGCACGTCGTTGCGGAACTCCTCGGCGAGGGCCACCGCGTTCGCCCCGCGCCAGCCGGTCGCCGAGGGGATGACGGCGAAGCGGTTCTCGATGCGCATGCCGAGGTCCTGCGCACCCGGCGCGGGGATCTCGCTCGCCGCGGGTTCGTCGCGGAGAGGATGGATGTTGACGCTGATCGAGCCGATGGCACGCAGCAGGGTGACCGCGAGTTCGGTGCCGTCGCCCACGAGTTCGTACTCGCTGGAGTGGTCGAGCAGGACCGTGGCGGGGCCCGCCGACACGAACGTACTGGCCGGGAAGGTCGGCAGCGGGTACTCGCCCCAGCCGCCCTCGGCGGTGAGGCCGCGCTCGGTGACGGCGAACTGTCCGGCGGACGAGGACGTGGCCACCGGCTCGGGCAGCGGCACATGGAAGCGCAGCCGGTGGTCCGCGGACTGGTTGAGGAACGAGGTGGTGACCCGTACGAACGGTTCACCAGCACGTACTTCCACGAGTGTCTCCACCGGTGTCGGCACGGTCGGTTCGTCGCGCAGATCGCGGTCGGAGGAGAGCGCGGCGGGCCACGCGTAGACGCGGGTGACTCGCAGCCGTGACCGCAGCGGGCCGTCCTCGAGAAGGTCGACGAGGATGTCCGTCGGGTCCGAGACGAGGAGGTCGTGCGCCGGGGGAGCGTAGTTGTAGCTGTCGCCGCGGTCACCGCCGTCGACGAGACGACCGACGCCGTTCAGTACGGTCCCGTCGGTGCCGGTGATGTCCAGCGTGCCGTCGGTGGCGACCGTGACCTCGACCAGACCGTTGGAGAGCGTGCGGTCCGCCGCCGTCGCGGGCTCGTACGAGGTCGGCTCGGGAGCGGTGTCCTCGCGCGGCTCGACCCGGAAGGCGGTGAGCCCGGAGGCGGGGACCTGTACGGGGACGAGTGCGGTCGCCCGGGCCTCCTCCACCGTCAGCACCCGCCACTCGCCCGGATCCGCGGCGGCCGCGGCGGCTACCTCCCGGCGCAGGATCAGCAGGTCGAAGGGCCCGCTGGTCGGGACCTCCGCGAGGTGGAAGACGAGCTGGCCGGGGGTGAGTTCGTAACGGTCGATGAGACGGCCGAACAGCTCGCGGCGATGGATACGGCGCAGCACGCGTTCGAGTTGGGAGGCGTCCATGCGCTCGTCGCTGAGTACCGTCGGTGCCTCGGCGATCAGCTGCACAGGGTGCACCGAACCGTCGGCAGCGATCGCGGTCAGCCCCGTCCCCGCGGGCGGGGCGGCGACATCCACCTCGACCAGCGCCGTACGCCCGAACGGCAGCGGGTTGGCGACCAGGTGGGCGTCGCTCGGCACCAGGGCGGCGGGTTCGGCCAGTGCCGCGTCCCGAACAGCACGCGCGGTCTGCGCGGCCTCCGCGAGGCGCGCGGCGACCTGGTCGCACGTCTCGTCGGTGCCGGAGCCGACGACCGAGTCGTGCGCGGTCGACTCGATGATCTTGTGCCAGGCGAGGGAGAGGAACGGCGAGTCGTCGCGCCGGGACCACAGCGCGTTCATGCGCTCGGCGTGGT
The DNA here is from genome assembly GCF_042715345.1 of Streptomyces sp. NPDC058697. Classification (NCBI taxonomy): domain Bacteria; kingdom Bacillati; phylum Actinomycetota; class Actinomycetes; order Kitasatosporales; family Streptomycetaceae; genus Streptomyces; species Streptomyces sp. NPDC058697. The sequence goes on along the minus strand of NZ_JBHXSU010000002.1, from coordinate 508,869 downwards.
CGACCGTGCGCTCGGCGAGCGCCATCCGCTGCTTGAGCCCGAGCCGTACGGAGAGCACGCCCGGGAGGATGTTGCCGCGCACATGGCTGCGCAGTTCGCCGGTGACGACGGCGGACACCTCGTCGCGCACATGCTTGCGCAGGTACTCGTCGAGGGTCGCGATGGTGATGGCCCGTCCTTCTCCGGCCGCCTGCCGCAGCCAGGCCGCGAGGTGCGGGTCGGGCGCGTTGTGATCGGTGCCGGCCATCGCCAGCACCGGATCTCCGCCCCACCGCTCGGCCGTCATCTCCGCGTACTCGCCCAGCGCGCGGCCGATCTGGTCGGGCACCAGCAGGACGTCGAGGCCGTTGTCGTAGCCGTCGAAGAGGAACTCGGTGCGCACCTCGGAGCCGTCGGGCGCGCGCCAGCGGAAGGCATGACCGTCGACGGAGCCGGGCACCCCGCGCCACAGTGCCGCGTGCTCGATGCCGGCGCGGGCGAGGATCTGTGGCATCTGTGCGACGTGACCGAACATGTCCGGCAGATAACCGATGGGCATCGCGCCACCGAGCCGCTCCGCGGCCGCCCACCCCATCTGGAGGTTGCGGACGATGGTCTCGCCGGAGCACAGGAACTCGTCGAGCAGGATGAGCCACGGGCCGATGGCGATCCGTCCCTCGGTGACCAGGGCCACGACCCGGTCGCGGTTCTCCGGCCGCATCTCCAGGTAGTCCTCGATCGCGGCCATCTGCCCGTCGACGGTGAACCGGAAGTCCGGGTTAGCCTCGGCCGTCTCCAGCACGGTGTCGAGGGCGGCGACCAGTCGGTGCCGGAACACCTGGAACGGCTCGTACCACTCCCGGTCCCAGTGGAAATGGGGCACGAAGACGGCGGAGTTGCTCATGGCGGGAGGAACCTTCTGTGCGGGCGGGGCGTACGGAGACAAGGAGCGGGCGTGGGCGGTCACTTGAGGGAACCGGCGGCGAGTCCGGTGCGCCAGAACCGCTGGAGGACGATGAACAGGATGATCACGGGCACGATCGACACCAGCGAGCCCATGATCACGGACTCCTGGAGGAGCGGGGTGCGGGCGGTCTGCCCGTTCCAAGTGAAGAGGCCGAGCGTGATCGGGAAGAGCTCCTCCTTCTGGAGCATCACCATCGGGAGGAAGAAGTTGTTCCAGATGCCGACGAACTGGAACAGGAAGATTGTCACCAGCGCCGGCGACATCAGCTTGAACGACACCGAGAAGAACGTGCGGAACTCGCCGGCGCCGTCGAGTCGCGCGGACTCGATGAGTTCCTGCGGTACGGCGGCGTTCGCGAAGATCCGCGCGAGATAGACGCCGAACGGGCTGACGATGCTCGGCAGGAACACCGCGAAGTAGGTGTTGACGAGCCCGACTTCGGAGAACAGCAGGAACAGCGGCAGCGCCAGCGCGGTGCTGGGGACCAGCACACCACCGAGAATCACCGAGAACAGGAACTCCCGGCCGCGGAAGCGGAACTTGGCGAGCGCGTAGCCGCACAGCGCCGAGATCAGGGTGCCCACGGCCGCGCCCAGCACCGCGTAGACGACCGTGTTGAGGATCCACCGAGCGAAGATGCCGTTGTTGAAGGTGAACAGGGTGTGCAGGTTGTCGAACAGCTGGAAGTTCGAGAACGTCAGGCCGCTGGTGGAGGCGAGATCGCCCTGCGGTTTGGTCGCCGCGACGATCAGGAAGTACAGCGGCAGCAGGAAGTAGATCGCCAGTACGAGCATGAGGGCCATGACGGCCGTACGACTCACGCGGCTTTCCTGCGAAGGGGGTCGATTGCTCACAGTCCCGCCCTCTTGGAGGTCAGTCGCATGAACCCGAAGCTCAAGACGAACGTGATGACGGCGATGACCACCGAAATGGCCGCGGCCTGCTGGTAGTTGTTCCCGACGGCCACCGTGTACGCCAGCATGTTCGGGGTGAACGTGCTGGAGATGTTCGAGGAGATCTGGCGCAGCACGGCGGGCTCGGAGTAGAGCTGGAGTGTGCCGATGATCGAGAACACCGTGGTCATGACGATGGACGGGGCGATGATCGGGACCTTGATGCGCCAGGCGATGGCCCAGTTACTGGCCCCGTCGATCCTCGCGGCCTCGTAGAGCTCCTGCGGGATGGACTGCAGCGCCGAGAACATGATCAGCATGTTGTAGCCGGTCCACAGCCAGGTCGAGACGTTCGCCGCCGACCACAGCACGGCACCGGGGCCGAGGAAGTCCGGCTTCAGTCCGATGCCGTTCAACAGGTCGACGATCGGGCTGAGTTGGGGCGAGTAGAGATACGACCACATGATCGCGGCGATGACGCCGGGCACCGCGTACGGCATGAACGCGGCGGTGCGGAAGAACCCCTTGAGCTTCAGCAGATGGGTGTCGAGGAGCAGTGCGATGACCAGTGCGGTGAACAGCATCACGGGCACCTGCACGATGCCGAACAGGCCGATGCGGCCGATGCTGGCCCAGAACTCGTCGTTCTGGAACACCTCGACGTACTGCTCGAAGCCGCCGAACGTCGTGTACGAGGTGCCGTACTGCCCGCCGGAGCGGCGTACCACGCGGAAGCTCTGCCAGAGCGCGTAGCCGATGGGCACCAGGTAGAAGAGGACGAACGGCAGGAAGAAGGGCGTCAGGAACGCGACGATGGTGCCGGCCCCGGGGCGGTGGTGACGCCGCGTCGGTGGGGCGGGTGGCGATGTCGGTCATTCCGCGGTCACTTGCCCGCCGTGGCCGGGATCGCCAGGTCGTCCATCGACTTCAGCGCGGAGGCCTGGGCGGCCGCGAGGGCGCTGGTCAGCTTGCCGTCACCGGCCACCGCCTTGGCCATTGCGTCCTGCAGTGCCAGGTTCACCGTCTTCTGGGTGGGGCCCCAGCTGAAGTCGGTGTCGATCTTCTTGGACGACTCGGCGAAGACGTCGAAGATCTTCTCGTTGTTGTAGTACGGCACACCCTTGGTCAGCGCGGGAAGCTTCAGCCCGTCGGTGGACGCCGGGTAGAGGCCGCCCACCTCGTTCGCCAGCGCGAGTGCCTTGGGGTCGGTGTTGAGCCAGGTGTTGAACTCGGCCGCCTCGTAGAGGTGCTTGCCGCCCTTCATGAACGCGACGGTCGAGCCGCCCCAGTCACCGGAGTTGCCGCCCGCGCCCCAGGTCGGCATCGGGACGATCGACCACTTGCCGGCATGGTCGGGCAGGTTGTCACGGATGCCCGTGTAGCCCCAGGCCGCCCCGAGCTGGGTGGCCATCTGGTCGTTCTGGTAGGCGGCGAACATCTGCGTCGAGCCGTTGGCGAGGTCGGTGCGCACGAGCTTGTCGTCGATCAGCTTCTGCCAGTACTCGGCGACCTGCTTGCTCTTGTCCGACTCCACGGTGACGTGCCACTTGTCGCCGGAGTAGCTGTACATGTTCGCGTTGTTCTGCCAGAGGAGCCCGTTGAACCATTCGGCGTTGTTCGGGTCGAAGAACGTCATGGTGAGCTTCGGGTCCGCCTTGTGGAGCTTCTGAGCGGCGGTCGTGTACTCGTCCCAGGTCGTCGGGATCGGGACGTCGTACTTCTTGAAGATGTCGGTGCGTACGTACATGGCCATCGGGCCCGTGTCCTGCGGCAGGGCGTACACCCCTTCGCCGCCGAAGCTGGCCTGCGACCAGGTCCACGGCACGAACTTCGACTCGGTGCCGGCGGCCGTCTTGCAGGCCGTGGCGTCCACGAAGGCGTCCTGGGAGCGCAGGGTGGGCAGCTGGTCGTAGCCGACCTGGGCGAGGTCCGGGGCCTTACCGGCCTTCAGGGCGTTGCCGATCGCGCCGTACTGGTCGTTGGAGATGTTCTTCGACTCGACCTGGATGTCGGGATGGTCCTTGTTCCACAGGTCGACGACCTTGTCCATGCCGTTGACGGTGTTCCAGTACTGGAGGGTGACCTTGCCCTTGGCGGGCTCGCAGGATGCCCCGGACGACGACTTGTCCGACGAGTCGGACGACGAGCATCCGGCGAGTACGAGGACTCCGGCTGCCGCGGCGACGATGGCGAGGCGGATGCGCGTGACTGTGTTGCTCATATTTTCCGTTCCAGACAACGGCTAGCGACGGTGCTAGGCGGCTCGATGCTGATCCCTCGGGCGGAACGCCCTCTGGGTGGAAGGGACAGGACGCAACGGTGTCGGTTCAGGCGCCGAGCGCCGTGGCGAAGGGGTGAAAACAGAAGGAGCGAAAACATTGGTTATGGATACTTGTGAGCGGTCCCGTGAACGCTCACGGGAGCGCTCACGGGGGTTCTCGGAGGTACTCCGCGAGATGCGATGCGAAGTGCTCGGAAGTCTGCGCTTCGGCGCCGTTCAATGTCAAGACATTCGAGGCGGATGGGTTTCCGGCGGGTTACGCGGACCCGCTCGGCCGCAGCTCGGCGTGCACGACCAGGTCCTCGACCGCGAGCGTGCGAGGGTCCGACAGCAGCCGGGCGACCTGCTCGATGGCGAGCACGCCGAGCTGCCGCGTGTCGAGGGCGACGCTGGTGAGCGGGGGCTCCATGAGCGCCCCGAGCTGAAGACCGTCGAAGCCGATGACCGCCAGATCCTGCGGCACGCTCCTGCCCAGCCGGCGGGCTTCCCGCAGAGCGCCGATCGCGATGATGTCGTTGAACGTGAAGACGGCGGTCACATCGGGATGAGCTGTGAGCAGCTCCCTGAGCGCCGCGCCGCCGCCGTCGGCCGTCTGGTCCGCACCGACCACCATGTCCGCGTCGATCCCGTGCGCCGCCGCGGCCGCCGTGAACCACGTGTGCCGGATGCTGGGCTCGGCCCTGGCCTGGTGGTCGACCATGCCGATCCGCGTATGCCCCTTCGCGACCAGGTGCGTGACCGCGGCGTGGACACCCTCCCGGCCGTCGATCCGGATCGAAGTGAACCGCGTGGACCTGCCCTCACGGCCGATGAGCACGACCGGCATGCCGCGGGTGAACGCCTCGAGTTCGCTGTCGGAGCAGCTGAAGTAGCCGATGACCGCATCGACCTGCGAACTGATCACCTGGAGCGTGCCGAGCTCCTCTTCCGCCCGGTCGGCCGTGTCGTACACGACGACATGCCAGCCATGGGTCCGGGCGGCCTCCAGGGCGGAGGCCGCGACCTCGGTGAAGTACGGGTTGAGCAGATCGGGGATGACCAGCCCGATGGTCATCGTGTCCTGGCGGACCAGGCCCCGGGCGAACCGGCTCGGCCGGTAGCCGAGCGCGCGAGCGGCGTCCAGCACGCGCTGTTTGGTGTCGCTGTCGATCTCGTCCTTGTCGTTGAGTGCCCGCGACACGGTCTGCCTGGACACCCCCGCGGACTTGGCGACGTCGTTGATCGTGACCTTCCGGGACTCCGCACCCGATGCCGACACCATCGCCCACCTCCTGCTTCTCGCGAACGCCGGTGCGCGCGCAAAGCCTGAGTATGCACGTACGGGGCCTCGGCACGACGCCGGGCCTTGGGCGAACCGGCCGACCCCGGCCGACCCCGGCCGACCCCGGTCGGGCCTTCTGGGGAACCGGCATCGGGAGAAGGGGTGCGGTGGTGGCAGTCGTGGCACTAGATTTGGTGGCATGACTGCCATCACCGTTCGGATTCCGGACTCCATGGACAAACCGCTGCGCGATGCCGCGGCCGGCGCCGCCTCGCTCAACGAGTACATCGTCAAGGCCGTGCGCCGTCAGATGACCCTCGATGCCGCCGGTCGGCTCGCCACCCTGGAGCGCCTCGACCTCGACGGCGAGGGCGACGCTCTGTGACGATCCGCAAGGGCGACGTGTGGGACGTCGACACCGGCAAGGGCAACCGGACCGTGCTGATCGCCAGCCTCGACGGGCTCGCCGACCGGTACGGGGCCGTGGTCGCCCTGGTGCTGCACGCCCCCGCGGCTCATCCCGATACGGCGATGAGCGTGCGCCTGGCGACTCCGGTCGACGCCTCGGTCGTGGCCGTCAACCTGCTCCAGCTCTCCGCGGCCCGCTTCGAGACAGGCACCTGCCTCGGCAACATCGGCCCGGCGCAGCAGGCGCTGGTCGACGATGCGCTTCGGGCGGTACTCGACCTGTAGACCGATTTCAGCTCGATGCCTTCGCTCGGGACACGTCCTCGGCGCTGTCCCAGCCGGAGACGAACCAGTCGGCTTCGCCGCCGGTGGCCGGATCGTACGAACGCCGCCTGATCGTGCCGATGTTGCCGCCGTAGACGTGGATCCCGACGGTGGGTTCGTCGCCGACTGCTGCGACCGCATGGACATCGTCGTCGGTGGTGCAGCAGACGGTCACCTGCCCCGGCGCCCACCGCGTCTCACCGGCCGGCGTCAGTGGTCCGCTCGCGGTGGACGCCGTCGGCCTGAGGTACCGGATCTCGTGCTCGACTCCCGCGTAGATGCCGGCGACGCCCCACGTCTCGTGCGAATGCACCTTGGTCCGCTGACCCACGTCCCAGACCACGGACGCCATCGACCAGCTGTCGTCGGGAGCGATGTACAGCGGATACGTCAGGTGACGCGCGGAGGACGACCGCGTTACCTCCGGCGGGAGCCGGTAGCCGTCGGCCAGCAGCGCGGACAGCCGCTCGGCGACCCGCGCCGTGATCTCGTGCTCGTCGTCGGTGCTGCGCACCACGAGTCCCACGTCGTCGATGAAAGTCTTCAGGCGGTCAAGCTGCATGGTGCTCTCCTCTGCAGAGTGCCTTCTCATGAAGGAGTGCCGGGCAGAATCCGGTACTTGAGGTGGGTGACGCCGGGCGCCTCGACCGCACGGACCTGTTCGAGTCGCACATCCGCGTTGCCGAGGTTGTCGAGCAGGCGGGAGCCGCCCCCGAGCAACACCGGGACGACGTGCAGTTCGAGCTCGTCCAGCAGACCCGCTGCCAGGTACTGCCGAGCGACCTGGCCGCCGCCCCACAGCATGACGTCCTTGCCGTCGGCGGCCTTCTTGGCCTGGTCGAGCGCGGACTCGATTCCGTCGGTGACGAAGTGGAACGTGGTCCCTCCCTCCATCTCCACGGGCTTGCGCGGGTGATGGGTCACGACGAACACGGGGTAGTGGTAGGGCGGGTTGTCGCCCCACCAGCCGGTCCACTGCTCGTCGCCCCACGCGCCCCCGCCGATGGGGCCGAACATGTTCCTGCCCATCACCGCGGCGCCGATGTTCTCGAGCGACTCCTCGAACACCGGTGTGCTCGCGTTCACTTCACCCCCCTGCTCGCCGTGGGGTCGGCGAAAGGCGGCCAGCGGAACCACCCAGTCGTGGAGCCCCTCGCCACCCTCGCCGAGCGGGTTCTGCTCGCTCTGGTTCGGGCCGGCGACGAAACCGTCCAGCGAGATCGAGATGTGACACCTGAGCTTGCTCATCGTGCCTCCTCAGTCGGCTCGGCGCCGCCATCGGCGCCCTCATCAACGAGCATGGACCGAGGCACAGATGACGTCTAATGCCAGTCCTTCGAAGAACACATCGATATTCTTGATACGTGCTGAATCTGGTCCATCTCAAGGTGCTGGCCGCGGTGGCGCGACACGGGTCCGTGACCGAAGCGGCGAGGGAGCTGCACTACTCGCAGCCGTCGGTGAGTCATCATCTGTCCCGCCTGGAGGCGGCCACCGGTGTCAAGCTCGTCCAGCGGGTGGGCCGTGGGATCCGGCTGACCCCTGAGGGCGAGCTGCTGGCCAACCGGGCCACCGAGATCGTGGGACGGGTAGACGCGGCGGCCAACGAGCTGTCCGCTCAGGTAGGTCTGCGGACGGGGCGGGTGCGCCTCGCCGCCAACGCGTCCGTGCTGAGCACGATCGTGCCGAAGGCGGCCGCCATGCTGACCGAGGCTCACCCGGGCCTCACACTGAGCGTGATCGACCGTCATCCGGTCGAAGCGCTGCAGATGTTGCGGCACGGCGAGATCGACGTCGCACTCGTCTTCCGGTACGCGCACGCTCCGCTGGAGGACGAAGGGTTCCGCATGGTCCACGTGGCCGACGACCCGATCTACCTGGTGAGCCGGAACCCCGACGACAGCATCGCGAACCATCGCGACTCCGCCTGGATCGGCGGCTGTGAACGGTGCCAGGGCGAGCTGACCGCTGTCTGCCGGCAACACGGATTCACCCCACGCATCGAGTCGGTCTGCGACGACATGGTCGTCGTGCAGGCCCTCGTCGCCGCCGGCATCGGCGTCACCACCCTGCCCGGACTCGCACTCCGCGCCCACCGCCTGCCCGACGTCCACACGACCGAGATCCCCGACTTCCCCCGCCGGATCTACACCGTCACCTACGGCGATCCACCCGACCCACCGGCCACCAAGGCGCTGATCCAAGCCATCCAGGTGGCAGGCCAAGGCGGTCAGGACGCGCCGGACGTGGACGTGGGTCCTGAGTAGTGGTCGGTTGGTCAGCGGCCGGTGGATCCGTCGATCTGCTCGCGGAGGAGGTCGGCGTGGCCGGCGTGCCGGCCGGTCTCCTCAATCATGTGCACAAGGACCCATCGCATCGATGGTGCCTGTCCTCGGCGCGGGGGCCGCGGGGCGGGAAGAGTCAGGTCCGGGCAGGCGTCGATGACCTGGTTCGCTCGCTCGACGGTCTTCCGGTAGTCGGCGAGCACACTGTCCACGGTGTCCACCGCGGACGGCCGCATGGTCGTACGCCAGTCGCCGACATCCTCGCCGAGGAAGTAGAACCGCTCGACGAACGCCAGGTGCTTGACCAGCCCCAGAAGGTTGGTGCCCGAGGGCACTCCGCCCGTTCGGACCTGCGGTTCCGGCACGCCCGCGACCTTGTCCGCGACAGCGTTCCGTAGATAGTCGAGGAAGCCCCGCAGGGTGTCCTTCTCGTCGGCGCCGGTCAGCGGAGGTCCGGTGTCCTTGGCCCGAGATCGGGATCCGGGTGGGGATCCGGATGGGGATGGGGATGGGGATCGTTGCGTGTCATTTCCTGGCATCGAGTCACTCCGTTCCGACGTGATGTCGTGTGGTTCGGGCGTTCAACCGGCGGTGCGCTGGACGAGCAGGACGTTGTCGATGACGGTGGCCGTCTCACCAGCGGGTCCGTTGGCCTGGCGTTGAGGCATGTCGGCGCGCAGTACGGACCAGTGCGCGGGGTCGAGATCGAGTTCGGCGGCGGTCTCGGTAGGTGTGGCGAAGTGGATGTCGGGGTCCTGATTCCATGACCAGGGCGCGGTGGAGCCGTGGTCGACGATCAGCAGGAGACCGCCGGGTCGCAGAGCCCGTGCGGCGGTGCGCAGAACTCGGCTGCGGAGCAACGGGAGCGGGGTGTGGAAGTACTGGGCGGAGACGAGATCGAACCGGCCGGCCGGGAAGCTTCTGGCCAGATCGTGCTGTGCGGTGACCACCCGGTCTGCGACGCCGAGATCGCGGGCGCGTTTCTGCACGCGTTCGACGGCGGTGGTGGAGATGTCCACGGCGGTCACGTGCCAGCCCCGCTGGGCGAGCCAGATGGCGTCGCCGCCGGGGCCGCAGCCCAGATCCAGGGCCGTGCCGGGCTGTAGCTGCGCGGCGGTCTCGGCGAGCAGTGGGTTGACGCGTGCGTCCCACGCGCGCTGGGTGCGGTAGTGCTGCTCCCAGAACAGCACGGCGTCCTCGTCCGCCGTGCCGTGGTCGCCCGCGGCGGTGTCGTCGGTGGGTAGTCGGCGTCGGGTGGAATCCATCTGAGGTGCCCCTTCGTCGGCCGACGTGCCGAGCGTGATCCGATACGCACAGTGGACGCCGGTGATGAACAGCCAGCATCGCCACCGCCGTTTCGCCCTTGCAAGAAAAATTGCGGATCCGCATCATCGGGACATGGACAACATGGACGACCCCGCAGGAGACGTCTTGGCGGGAGTCGGGCCGCGCCTGCGGGCCCTGCGCCAGGCGCGGAGCGCCACGCTCGCGGCGCTGGCAGACGAAACCGGCCTCACAGCGAGCACCCTGTCCCGCCTCGAGAACGGCAAGCTCCGCCCCACGCTGGAGCAGCTGCTTCCCCTGGCCCGGGCACATGGTGTCCCGCTCGATGACCTCGTCGCGGCGCCGCCCACCGGCGATCCGCGCGTCCACCTGAGACCAGTACGACGATCCGGGCTGGTGATGGTGCCACTGACCCGGCGGGCCGGCGGTATCCAGGCCTACAAGGTGATCTATCCGCCCGCCGGCCAGGCACCCACGATGAACCTGCAGACCCACGAGGGATATGAGTGGTTCTACGTCCTCAACGGACACGTCAGGTTCGCGCTCGGCCAGGAGGAGTTCCGGCTCGGGGTAGGAGAGGCAGCGGAGTTCGACACCCGCACACCGCACTGGATCGGCAGCGCCGACAGCCGCCCCGCGGAACTGCTCGCCCTGTTCGGCCCGCAGGGAGAGCGCGCACATCTGGCACCGTCCGGGCACTGACCATCTCAGCGGTTGCGGGGAGTTGCGCCGGACCGCCGGTGACGTACGCGACCGCGATCCCTCGGAACAGACCCTCGTTGGGCCAGGCCCTGGACCGAGGGCAGGGGCGTGGGTAGGCTGCCCGTTCGGATGATCTTGGTTTGCCGAGGTGACTACCGGGAGACGCCAGCACATGACCACGCCACCATCGCCGCCATCGCCACTTGGAGCGGAGCGGTCCGACGGGGCGTCCGTCCGGATCGGCGCTCTCGTTCCGCTGACCCGGCCCGGCTGGATCGAGGCGGGTCAACACCTGCTCGCCGGACTCGAGTTGGCCGTTCACGAAGTCAATGACGTCGGCGGGATCGCCGGGAGGCCCATCGAGTTGGTGGTCCGAGACACCGCGGCTGATCCGCAGAGGGCCGCGGCTGCCGTGGACGAGCTGGCTCGCCTGGGCGTGGCTGCCGTGGCGGGGGAGTACCACAGCGTCGTCGCCCGCGCCGCTGCCACCAGGGCCGACACGCTCGGTCTGCCGTTTCTCTGCTCGTCAGCGGTTCTCGACGCGCTCACCGAACAGCCGACGGAATGGGTCGCGCGCCTCTCCCCACCACAGTCCCGCGGCTGGCAGGTCTACGCGGACTTCCTCCTCGCCGCGGGCCACAGTCGAATCGCCGTGGCAACCCAGCCGAGCGTCTACTGGGCTTCTGGGACCCGCATTCTGCGGGACTACCTCGCACCACGTGGCGGCACCGTCATCGAACTCGACATGAGCGCGCTCGACGCCACGGCTGTGTGTGACGGACTCGCCGACGATGGCGCGACAGCCCTCCTTCTGCTGGTCGGCCACCCGGAACCGGCAGTGTCGATCGTCAAGTCTGTCCGCCGAGACCCGCGGCTCGCCGAGATCATGGTCGGTGCTCCGGCCGGGCAACCGGAGTTCGCCGAATGGGCGACGTTGCTGGGCGACGACGGCGCCGCGATCCCGTTCCTGCGCTACCTGCCCGAGCGCCTCACCCCACTCGGCGTACGAGTCGAGAAGGCTCTCCGTGAGCAGCTGACTGAAGCCCCCTCCTTCGTCGCCTTCGAGGGCTACGACACGGTCGCCGTCCTCGCCGAAGTGCTGCGTTCCAACGGCGCGAACCGGGCGCGCACTGCCGAATCCTGGCCGCGCGTCGCGGTCGAAGGCACCCGCGGGCGGATCCAGTTCTCCCGCACGCCAGGCATCAGCGTCTGGCAATGGGCCGGGACGCCGATCCAAGTCGTTGATCGGGATCCGGCGGAACCCAAGCGCTTCCGGATCCTTCACACCGGCTGAGACGGGCGGGTGTCACAGCGGCTGGAGCTGTCTCCCGCCAAACGTTGGGTGACCGGCAGCGGAGGTTCAACTCCCCGCCACCGTACGGCTGTGGCGGTTGAGCAGCGTTCGGCCTGCCAACAGCCCTCGTCCTACGGAGTGTTCATGACTGCGGCAGAGCAACGAAACCCCCTGCACAGACGCTCGCTGCTGCGAGCCGCGGCCGCCTTACCCGCGGTCGGCGCGGCGGCTGCCGCCTTCGAGGCGACGCCGGCGCAGGCCTCCGCCGCGGCTCACCCCGGCCGGTTCGACCCGGAAAGCCCGCGCTTCGCGCTGGCCGTCCTCCCCGACACGCAGTACCTCTTCGACGCCGACAGCGCCGACCCGGCCCCGCTGCGGGAGACCTTCCGCCATCTCGTCACCGAGCGGGCCGAGGCGAACATCGCCTTCATGACGCATCTCGGTGACGTCACCGAGCACGGCACCAAGGACGAGATCGAACGCGCCGCCGACACCTTCCGGACCATCCACGGCAAGGTGCCCTACAGCGTCCTGGCGGGCAACCACGACATCAACTCCGGGGACGACCAGCGGGGTGACTCCGCGTATCTCGCCGCGTTCGGTCCCGCCCGCTACGCGTCCATGCCGACCTACCGCGGCGCCTCGCCCGACGGCTACAACACGTACCACGTGCTGACTGCCGCGAGCCGCGCATGGCTGGTCCTGGCCCTCGACTGGCGGGTGTCGGACAAGGGGTTGAGGTGGGCGCAGGGCATCCTCGACGCGCACCCCACGCTGCCCGCCGTCCTCACCACCCATGACATCGCCTGGTCGGACGACGACGGCGAGGCGCAGCTGTCGGACAACGGCAAACGACTGTGGGACGGCCTCATCCGCGGCAACGACCAGATCTTCCTCGCCCTGGGCGGTCACTACTGGCCGCCGGGACGCACGGTTCTGCGCAACGACTCCGACAACGATGTCCACGTCCACATCACCAACTACCAGGACCGCTACTACGGCGGAGCGGGCATGATCCGCACATACGGATTCGACCTCGTCCGCGGTGTCATCGACGTCGAGACCTTCTCGCCGTGGCTCCTTGCCCGTGATCCCGGGAAGCGGTCGTCCCTGGAGGCCGAGACCGTCGAACTGACCGGCCCCTCGGACCGGTTCAGCCTGAGCATCGACTTCGACGCCCGCTTCGAGGGCTTCGCCCCCGTCGTGCCGCCGAAGCCCCGGCCCCCCGCCGCGGTGATGCCGCGCGGCACGGTCGCGTACTGGCGCTTCGACGCGTCCGGGACGGCCGCAGGCGGGACCGTGGGCGGCCCGGTCGCGGACGGCGCAGTCGTACGCGACCTCACCGGCCACGGAAACGACCTGACCGTGAGCCGTCTGCACACGAGCGGGCCCGACGCTCTCACCTGGTCGGCCGACCACCACCCCGGTCAGCCGGCGCACGCGAGCCTGCGCTTCGACGGTGGCAAGAGCCCGAACCGCGGCGCGGTCCTGACCACCGCGGACCGAGCGGCCCTGAACGATGAGAAGTTCACCCGCGGCTACACCATCGAGACCTTCATCAGGCTGCCCGAGCCCTTCGAGGGCGACCACGCCTGGATGGGCATCCTCAGCTGGGAGGGGCGCAACGGAGACGCGGGCAAGACCACGGGCTGGTCCCCGCTGGAGCCCACCTGCAGTCTCAATCTCTCGCCCGAGAGGTTCCTCCAGTTCGTGGTCTATCCGCAGCGACAGGACGCCGACCCCACGTCCTGGAGCCACGCGGTGCCGGTAGGGCGCTGGATGCACATCGCCCTCGTCAACGACGGACGCCGCACGGTGATGTACGTGGACGGCTCGAAGATCGCCCGCAATCCCTCCCAGCCGTCCACCGGCATCGCCACCCTCGGCAAGCCCTTCGTCATCGGTGCCACGCAGTTCGACGAACGCTTCGGGCAGGGCTTCTACGGGTGGATCGGTGACACCCGCATCGTGAACCGGGCCCTGTCCGTACGGGAGTTCCTCACGCCCTTCGAGTAAGGAGCGTCGCTCGACGCCCGGCCAACTCGGTGGGCCGGTCCCGCAGTCCGCGCGGGACCGGTCCACCGGACGACCCAAGACCCGCCCGCGCCGCACCGACGCACGCTCAGTAGATGAACGGAACCAACTTGGCAGTCTTCTTGGAGTACTCCTCGAATGCCGTGCCGTACCGCTCGGCCAGGTACTTGTCGAGCATGGGGATGTTCAGGAAGGAGAACATGCACGCCATGATCACCGGGATGGCCAGGGCCCACGGGCTGCCCGTCACCAGGGCGAATCCGGTGAAGAGCACGACGTCACCGAAGTAGTTGATGTGCATGGAGTACTTGAAGAGACCTTCTGTGTAGAGCTTGCCCTTGTGCTCCGGGACCCGCTTCCACAGTTTGCGTCGGTACTCCGAGCCCGTGTTGAGGTACGAACCCCCGATGTAGAGCACCACGCCGACCCATGCGAGTGCGCCCACGGAAGCGGTGTTGGTGCCGCCCAGGAAGGCCATCGTGCCGTGGATGACGACGACCCAGACACCCACGGTCGCGGCCTCCGACCACTCCATGCTGCGCTTGAGCATGATGAACGTCGTGGCGATGAACCGCAGCAGGTAGACCGCCGAGAGCGTGAACAGCATCCCTCGGCGCAGCGGTTCGGCCTGGTCCAGCTCCGTCCCGAACCAGTCCGCCACCGTGTCCGCCCCGCCGATGAGGAACCAACCCGCTGCCGCCACGGCCAGGGCGTTGCACGTGGTCACCAGGGCCTTGGGGCCGGTCGACGCGTCGTACCCGCCGTACATCATCAAGCTCGCTTTCTCTGAACTCCCTTGTGGGGGAAGGGCCTTGTGTGAGCGGACGCGATCAGGAACGGGCCTTCGCCAGGGAGCCCTCTCGGTCCGTCTGCGCGGTCCGCTTCTTGCGGGTGCCGCGCGCACCGTTCGAACCGCTGCCGTTGGTCGGGGCCTGCACCTCGGGGGCCTGCGTCTCGGCGGACGGCGCTTCGGCGGGCGGCGTTTCGGCGGCCGGCGCCGCGGAGGTCTCCGAGGCCTCGGAGCGCGCTACCGCCGCTTCCGCCTTGAGACGGTCACGCATCTGCAGGAACTTGGCGTCCATCTCGTCGAGGGCGATGAACTTGTTCACCCCGCGTTCGCTGACCTTGGGCTCCTGGCGGAGCATGATGCCCACGTCCTGGGGGTCCTGGACGAGCTTCTCCATGAGGAGGGAAGCGCGCAGCACCCATGGCCTGAGCTGCTTGACAGGCACCATGGTCCGCAGTTGCGGGTACTCGTACAGGCGCATGATCGCCAGCGTGTTCTCGTCGTCGATCGGAGTGAGCCAGGTGGTGATCTCCAGCAGACCGGTCTTGACATGTGTCAGGCCCGGAGCCTGGTAGATGAGGTTGAAGTGTGCGGTGTTGGCGGGATTCGCCTCCTCGCACTGGTCGAAGGTGGAACGAATCGTGGTGCCGTCCACTTCGACCTGCTGGTTGACGATCTTGTTCGCGGCCAGGTAGCGCTCGCGGCCGTCCGTCCACAGCTTGCGCGCGGTGCCGTACATGAAGGTGTAGTCGATGTTGTTCGTCCAGTGATCCCGGTGCACGAAGGTCACGTGGTAGAACTCGAGCAGGCTCTCGATGTAGCGGGTGTAGTGGACGGGCCGGGTCCAGGAGATGGTCTCGTGCGGCCGCGGGTTGTTCACGAGTTCGGAGGGCAGCTCGATCTCCGGGAGTCGCTCCCGTTGGTCACCCCACCAGAGCCAGACCAGACCGTGCTGCTCCCGCACCGGGTACGTCTTCAGTTTGAGCGACTGGGGGATCCGGGCGTCCGAACCCAGGGCGGGGACCACCTTGCACGTGCCCTCGCCGTCGAACCGGAAGCCGTGGTAGGGGCATTCGACGGTGTTGCCCTTGAGCCGCCCGTCGGCGATGTTGGCGCCTTTGTGCGGGCACCGTGCGGTCTGGCAGACGAGGTTGCCGCCGAGGTCGCGCCACAGCACGAGTTCCTCGCCCATGCGCCGAGCACCGGTGGGTTTGTCGCGCTGAATGTCGGAGGTCTGCAGGATCGGGTACCACTGATTGGGGATCATCTCGCTGCCTTCCTTGGGTGAACCGCGCCATGGGGATGCGGCACGGTTCGCTGATGGGTGCTCAGCCCTCGACGACTTCGACGACGCCGGTGTCGCCGTCGACGACGACCATGTCGCCGGTGTTGATGCGCTGCGTGGCGTACTTGGTGTTGACCACGGAGGGCACGTTGAACTCCCGGGACACGATCGAACTGTGCGAGAGCATCGACCCGATGTCGGTGACCACTCCGCCGGCGATGGCGAAGAGCGGCGTCCAGGACGCGTCCGTGTAGCGGGTGACCAGGATCTCGCCGGGCAGGAACTCGTCGGCCTGCCAGACCAGGTCCTCCACGATGCGGGCACGGCCCACGATCCGCCCGGGGCTGGATCCGAGACCCACGAGGTGCGCGCCGTCGGCCGCCGGCCGCACGGCCCGAGTGACGTCGTGTTCTCCGATGAACGTGAGCGACGGTTCCGGCAGCCGGTTGTGGTATTCGTGCAAGCGCCGACGTTCGTCCAGTTCGGTGCGGGGGAACGCCTCACGTTCCGTGGCGCCACCGGCCAGGTAGGCCCGGACGTCCTCGAAGTCGAGGAAGGCGACCTCGTCCAGGGAGTGCAGGACTCCTTCCGCGACGAGCCGCCGGCCCACCTCGTACACGACGTTCCTGACCAGCCAGATCGAGGTGATCATCGACATGCGGGTGGTCTCGCGGAGCTCGCTGCACAGGCTGTACATCGTGATGACGGTCTCCAGGACCTTCCGCCGGTGCAGCGGCAGCTTCTCCAGCACCGTCCGGGCGTCGCCGTCCGCGAGCGCACGGCTGCGTCCCATGATGTCGTCGACGGAGAGCCCGTCGGCGGCGTAGCGGCGGATCATCTGGAAGATGTACGACGGGTCGTCGATCCAGCGCGGGTGGGTGAGCTCCATCTCCTGGCGCCCGCGGGTGCCGTTGGCCCGCAGGAACGGCTTCATCTGCGTGTCCCAGAAGGCCAGGCCCTCGACATCGCTGCGCAGCCGCTCCTCGATCTCCTCCAGGGGTGCCTCGTTGATGATCCCCATGACGCGAGGCCTGGCCTTGGCGGCCTGCGCCACGCCCCAGATCTCCTGCGCCGAAGCGACGGTCCGCAGACTCGACATGTCGGTCTTGATCCGGTTCTGCAGGTTGTCGCCGTCGGCACCGAGCCACTTCGCGCACAACTCCGTGAGCACGCCGTAGAACCCGAAGGCATTGATGTAGTACGGCATGTAACCGACGTGCGCGTCATGGAAGAAGCCGAGGTAGCGGGCGAGTTCTGCGTCGAGCTCCCGGCGGCTCATCCGCGTCAGGTCCAACTGCCGGGCGCGGTCGAACTCGTAGAGCCGTACGGAGACCATCTCCTCCGCGCGGTGCTTCATGCTCAGCATCTCGGTGGCGGTGGCCTGCACCCAGTGAAGCGTGGAACGCAGGTCCTCCATGCCCCCGGGGAAGGTGCCGAAGGGGTTCTCGTACGAGGCGAGGTCGACCTCCTCGCTGACGAAGCGCCGGGTGAAGTGCCGCTGGTCGCGGGTGGGCAGGCACTGACCGAGCAGATAGGCCGTGTAGGAGATGTTCAGATACACATGGCCCTGGAGGTAGCCCATGTGGAGGCCCACGTCACCGGTGTCCCGCACACCGAGAGCGGCGGCGCAGTCGGCGTGCACGTGCTCCTGGTAGTACTGCGCGAAGCTCAGGCCCAGCGGTGACATCAGGCCCACGAAGATCTCACCGATGTCCATCCGGGACCAGAGCGTGCCGTCCTGCACAGGGTCGGCCTGCCGGGCGACATACGGGCTGTGCTCCTGGTCCGTCGCCCTGTCCTGGGGGTGCGTGGTGATCGGCCTGGCCTGCAGCAGGTGGAGCGTGCCGTCGCGCATGGCCCACTCGATGTCCTGCTCCGTGCCGTAGTGGGACCGGACCTCGACCGCGAGCCCGGCGAGCGTGCCGAGCTGCTCCCGGGTCAGGCACGGTGCGTTGCGGTCGGCGGCGTCGACCTTGGTCATGCCGATCCGGCCGGGTGTGAGGGGCGCGCACTTGGTCACCTTGTACCGCACGTGTTCCTCGATCACCTCCAGCGTGCGGTCGTCGACGACGAAGAAGTCGCTGGACACCCGCCCGGAGACCAGCCCCTCGCCGAGACCGCAACAGGCCTCCACGACAAGGCGGTTGGGCCGTGCGCCGACGGGATCGACGGTGAACAGCACACCGCTGACGTCCGCGTGGATCATCTCCTGCACGATCACGGCGATGGATCCCGCGGGGCCCGTTCCGTCGCGATAGGCGGCCGCGCGGTCGGACCACAGAGAGGCCCAGCAGACCTTCACTGCATCGAGCAGCGCCTCGTCGCCCGAGACGTCCAGGACGGTGTCGTGCTGTCCGGCGAAGGACTGGGCGGCGGAGTCCTCCCGGCACGCGGAGGAACGGACCGCGACCCTGGGCCGGCCGAGGTCCTCGTAGGCGGCGAGGATCGTATCGGCGATGGCCTCGGGCAGTTCCCGGGCGGTGATCAGCTCGCGGATCGTCGAGGTGTCCGCGTCGCGGGCCTCGGCGGCCCGGATCTCCGCGGCGAGGCCCGTCTCGCGCAGGAACAGGTCGAACAGGCCGGTGGTGAGGCAGAACGCGGGCGGTACGGGGAGGCCCGCGTCGATCATCTCGCTCAGCCGGGCGGCCTTGCCGCCCAGGGTCTCGGTACCGGCGCCGGGCGCGCGGCCGAGCACGGCCACGAGTTCGCGGTGCGGGGCCTTCGACGCGGTGTCGGAGAGGGCGGAGGTGGGGGTGTGTGCCGTTCGGGTGTCCATGATGAGGTCTCCTGGCCCTGGTCAGGCCTGAACGTTGGTTCCGACGAACGCGCGGAACGGCTGGGTGGGAATGATCCGGCTCGCGCGTACGTCCGCGAACCCCGCCTTCTCCAGCTGGGCGACCAGCTCGTCCTCGCTGGGCAGCGGGCCGCCGAAGTCGGCGTACTCGAACCAGAGGTTCAGCACGTCGAGGCCGAGGTTGCCGCCGCCCTGGCACGACGACGTGAGGAGCAGCCGGCCGCCGGGCGCCAGGAAGGAACGCGCTCGTTCCAGCACCTCGACCCGCTCGGCCTCCGGGAAGTAGTAGATGTTGTTGTGGAGCGTGACGAGATCGAACTGGGGCTGGAGTTCGAGGGTGCGCAGATCGCCCTGGCGGGTCTCCACGCGGTCGGTGAGCCCCCATTCGGCCATGTTGTCGGCGGCCCGGACGGCGACCTCTTCCTGCAGGTCGACCGCGAGGGCGGTCAGGCGGGGGTTGAGCCGCGCGGCGTGGCGGACGTAGGCACCGGATCCGCAGCCGATCTCCAGCAGCCGGATCGGGTTGGTGCGCTCCAGAGTGCGGTCGATCGCCTCGTGTACGAGTCCCTGCAGGGCCAGGGAGGAACGGGCGATGACCGTGCCGTCCTGGTCGTCGAGGGAGAAACGGCGGCCCTCCTTGAGCATCCGGGGCGCGTCCAGGAGCACCGGCAGGTGGAAGCGCATGATCTCTTCGAGGGCGGCGGCGACCGCGTCGTTCCCCGACTGGGCCAGGAGCTTGGCCGTGGTGCTCCTGAGGCGGTAACACCCCTCGCGCACCTCGAACTCGCCGAGGCGGACGCCGGTCTCCAGCCAGGTGCGCAGCCGCTCCCGGTCCTCGGGCACTTCCAGGTAGTCGGCCAGGCTCTCCAGGTCGCAGGGGCGTACGGCCAGACACCGCAGCACGCCCGAACCGGAGGCGGACGCCAGGAAGGCCGCCCGGTACAGCGGAGTGACCACCACGGTGGAGAGCGCCAGGAGCAGCGGGGTCCGTGGATCGGTGACGACCTTCGCCACGGCCAGCACATCCGTGATCGGCGCCTCCACCCGGTCCTTGACGGTCCTGGCCAGGCTCAGTAGATCCATGAGGGTTCCCTCTTCACAGTGGTCGGTCGGTCTCGCGCCGCCGCGCCCGGGCCGCTCGACTCGTCGAGATGGTGGGCGAGTTCGGCACGGATCTTGCGCAGGAGGTGCGGCTTCGAAGGGCCGTTGAGGAAGAAGTGGTCACCCTCCACGTGATGGCGCAGGAGCGACCCTCGGGTGTGGACGCGCCACGCCTCCATCTCGTGCGCGGGCGCGATCGGATCGTGGGTGGCGGAGAACGCGGTCATCGGGCAGCGCAGGGGTCGGCGCGGGGCCCATCGGTAGGTCTCGCAGACGGTGAGATCGGCGCGGAGCACCGGCAGACGCCGTTCGAGGTACGAGCTGCCGATGGTGTCGTCGGCGCCCAGGCCCCCGAGGTCGCTCACCAGTTGCCGCAGCTCGGCGTCGGAGAGCTCGTGATCCCGGCGATCGCCGTACAGATGCGGCGCCTTGCTTCCCGACACGAAGAGGTGCGCCGGCTCGGGCCGGCCACGGTCGCGCAGCTCGCAGGCGACCTCGTAGGCGAGCAGGGCTCCCATGCTGTGGCCGAACAGGGCGTAGTCATGGGCGAGTTCGTGCTCGACGAGGGCGTCCGCGAGGTCGGACACGAGTGGACCCATGGCCGTGTACGGCGATTCCTTGACGCGCAGTCCCCGGCCTGGCAGGAGGACGGGCACGACGTGTACGCCCTCGCCCAGGTCTGCCGACCAGCCCCGGTAGACGGACGGCGTGCCGCCGGCGTACGGGAGGCAGATCAGACGCAGTGGGGGAGTGCGTACCCCTGCGTCCTGGTTCGGGCCGAACCCCTGAAACCACCTGTCGGCCGCAGGCCGCGGAGCCGAAGGACTCCTTGTCGCCCGCTCGATCGTGTGCACGTGGGTCCTCTCGCTACGGTTTCGCGGTCCCTGGCAGCAACTGGTCAGCGGGCGACGATCTTGCGGCCCTCCGGTGAGTCCAGCCAGGCCAGCGTGAGTTCGACGCCTGTCTCGAAGCCCACCTCGCTCTTGAACCCGAAGTCGTCGCGGGCCCGGTCGATGGCGTAGGACTGGTCGCGGTCGAAGAGATGAACGGCATGGCGGGTGAGCACAGGGCGGGACTTCACCCGCAGGGCGCCGTAGAGCTTCTCGGAGACCGCGGCCACTCCGCGCGCCACCGGAGTCGGCAGGCTGAACGCGGGGGGCTTCACTCCGAGGCCGCGGGCGAGCGCCTCCACGTACTCCCGCCAGGTCGTCGGATCGGGGTCCCGCATGTTGTACGCCTTGCCCACCGCGGCGTCGGACGTGCACGCGGCGATCATTCCGTCGACGAGATTGCCCACGTAGATGAGCCCGGCCGGTACGGCACCCCCGCGGATGTAGACCATCTGCCGGCTCAACAGCAGCGTCGCGATCTCGATCACGAAGTCCTTGCTGCGCGGACCGTAGACCGACACGGGCCGGACGACGGTGACCGGCAGACCGGTGCGCTCGGCTGCCTGCCGTACGGCGCGTTCCCCCAACACCTTGCTGCGGTTGTACGGCAGTCCGATGTCCTTGGGCTCCGCGCTCTCGTCGCATGGTGCGACCGGATAGCCGTAGACGTCGGTGGTGCTGAGATGGAGGAGACGCTCGACGGTACCCGCGTGGTGGGCGGCCTCGACGAGGTTGCGGCTGCCATCGACGTTGATCCGCCGGAACTCCTCCCAGGGGCCCCAGTCGGCCGACATGCCCGCGCAGTTGTAGACGTGCCGCACACCGGCCGTGGCGCGACGCAGGCTTGCCGGATCACCGAGTTCACCGATCACCACCTCCACATCGACACCCTCGAAGGCGGAACGGTCGCTGCCTTCCCGGACCAGCACCCGTACGCGGTGACCGCGCTCGGCCAGCCGACGGGTCAGGTGTCCGCCGATGAAGCCGCTCGCCCCGGTGACCAGGACATCGGCGCCGGCGCCGACGTCGCGAAGCGGCTCCGGCTCCGGCTCGGGGGAGGGGGTTGTGTGCGTGTTCTCCGACATGGCTCGTCCCAGGAGGTCGAGGGCGTGTTCGAGGTCTTCTTCGTCGTGGTCCGCGTTGAGGAAGAAGCGCAGGCGGCACTCGTCGCGGGGGACGGCCGGGTAGCCGATCGGCATCACGTTCACGCCCTGGTCGAGCAGGGTGTTGGAGAGCGCCATCGTCCTCTCCCAGTCGCCGATGACGACCGGGATCACGGCGGAGGCCCGTGACACACCGATGTCGAGTCCACGAGCGCGTGCCGAGTCGCGGAAGCGCTCGGACAGTTGTCGCACCCGGGCCACACGTTGTGGCTCGTCCCGGATGACCCGGATCGCCTCAAGAGCGGCGGCCGTATTCGCCGGTGAGATCCCGGTGCTGAAGATGTGCAGCGGCGCGGTGAACCTGAGGTATTCGATGATCGGTTCGCGAGCCGCGACGTATCCGCCGAGGCTGCCGATCGCCTTGCTCAGGGTGCCCATCCACAGATCGACATCACGGCGGTCGACGCCGAAGTACTCGCCGATGCCCCGGCCCGTGCGCCCGAGGACGCCGATCGAGTGCGCCTCGTCGATCATCAGCATCGCGCCGTGGCGTGCCTTGACGTCGATGAACCTGCGCAGGTCGGGGACGTCGCCGTCCTGGCTGTACGCGCCCTCGATGAGGACCAGGACCCGTCGGGCCTGCGGGCGCAGTGTGCCCAGCATCGAGTCCAGCGCCCGCCAGTCGTTGTGCGGGAAGGGACGGCGCCGCGCACCCGACAGCATGCAGCCGCGCAACGCGCTGTCGTGGATCCACTCGTCGTGCAGGACGAGGTCCTCGGGCCCGAAGAGATGCCCGATGGTCGCCACGTTCGTGGCGTGCCCCCCGGCGAAGACGATGGCGGCCTCGGTGCCGAGGAACGAGGCGATCTCGGCGTCCAGTTCGCGGTGCAGCGGCGTCTCACCGAACAGCAGGGGCGTCGCGGAACTGGAGGTGCCGTACCGGTCGATGGCCTCCTGCGCCGCCCGGCGGACGCGCGGGTGGTTCGACAGCGCGAGGTAGTTGAACGAGGAGAAGTTGATGACCTGGCGGCCGTCGACGGAGGCACGACCGGAGTTGAATCCCTCGTGGACTCGGCCGTACGGATTCGAACCGCTGGCACTCACCTGCCGGAGCCGGCCCTGGAGTTCGGCGTATTCGGCCCACTCCTCGAACACGCGCTCCTGCTTCACCGGCGGAACGGAATCGTCCCCGGAACGTACAGGCCCGGCCGACGCCACGGGCTGAAGGGAGCGAGGGGCCGCCGGGAGATCGTCGCTCCTCGGGACCTGCTGTCCACCGGTGCCCAGCAGAGCCACCAGCTCGCCGACTGTCGGGTCCTCGGGTACCGACTCCCGGTATTTCTCCAGGTGTTCGGGGAACTGCCGGGCGAGGGAGCGCTCCAGTTCGGTCCGCATCAGCGAGTCGAATCCGAGGTCCGCACCGAGCCGGGCGTCGACCGGGATCTGTTCGGGCGGGAAGGCACAGGTCCGCGCGACCTGACGCACCACTTCGCTTCGCACCGAGTCTGGCACCGTGTCCGCGACGGTTGGGGCGGACCGGACCGGTTCGGGCTCTGGAGGGTCGTTCCGGACGGCGGCCGACGTCGGGAAGGGAGCCCGGGACGTCGGCTCGACTTCTGGATCCGGCCGGCCGCCGGTGGTGTCCGTCTCCGACGGAGGCGAGAACCAGTACCGCTGTCCTTCGAGAACCGCGTGCGGGACCGGGACTCGCGGCCTGCGGGATCCCTCGTCGAGGGCGGCCCAGTCCACGCGTCCGCCCGCGCAGTGCAGGCGGCCCAGCGACTGCAGAAGTGTCTGCCAGTCACCGTCGCCCGCGGGGCCGCCGCGGACCCGTCGCAAGGAAGGCAGCCACAGCACCGACTCCTCGTCCTCCGAAGTTGTCATCGTGCGCGCCATGTTGAGCAGGGTCGGATGCGGGCCGATCTCCACGAAGGCGTCGCAGCCAAGGCGACGGAGTGTCGTGAAGCCGTCGGCGAAGCGCACCGGGCCCAGCATGTGCCGTGCCCAGTCGTCGGCCCCGATCCGCCCGGTGACCAGCTCTCCGGTGGCGTCGAAGACCCAGGGGAGCTCCGGCTCCCGGAACTCGACGTCGAGGGCTGCCGCGCGCAGCGGTTGAGCCGCACCGGCCATCAGCGGGGAGTGGAAGGCGTGCGACACCGCCAGTGGCCTGACGACGACGGACTGGTCTTCGAGCCGCGCACGCACCCTGTCGATCTCCGTACGTGCCCCCGAGAGCACCAGATGCTCGGGGGCGTTGACGGCGGCGACAACGACCGAGTCGTTGTCGGCGACTGCCGCGCGGATCGCCTCCGCGTCTCCGGCGCAGGCGATCATCGTGCCGTCGCCGGGCTGTTCGGCCATGTGCCTGCCCCGCACCACGGCCAGCGTCAGGGCGTCCTCCAGGGACATCACCCCGGCCACGCATGCGGCGCCGTACGCCCCGATACTGTGCCCGAGCAGGGCTGCGGGCCGCACACCGAGTGAGATCCACAACTCGGCGAGCGCGACCTCCAGGGCCACCAGCGCGGCCTGGCTGTAACGGGTGTTCGCCAGTTTCTCGGTACCCCCTTCCCCGAAGAGCAGTTCGGTCAGTGGGAGGCCGAGGTGCGGCCGCAGGACACGGTCGGCGCGGTCGAGGGTGCGGGCGAACCCGGTGTGCGTGTCGTAGAGGCCCTTGCCCATGCCCGTGTACTGCGTGCCCTGGCCGCTGAAGAGGAACGCGACCTTCGGCGCCGACCCGGGCCGGGCGTGTCCGCGAACCACGGTGGTCGACGGTCCGCCGCGGGCCAGGGCGTCGAGCGCGGTGTCGAACGCCGCCCGGGAGCTGCCGGTGACGACCGCCCGGAAGGGGAGCTGGGCCCGGCCCGTGTGGGCTGTGTGGCAGAGATCCGCGAGCTCCGCGTCGGGATGGGCGGCCAGGTGTGTGCGCCAGTGCTGTGCCAGGGTGGTGAGGGCCGTCGCCGTGTGCGCCGACAGACACAGGGCGTGTACGGGCCGCTTCGGCGCCACCGCGTCGATCGGGTCCGGCTCGGGGGCCGATTCCAGCACCAGATGCGCGTTCGACCCGCCGAATCCGAACGAGCTGACTCCGGCCCGTACGATGCGTCCGTCCGGCAGCTCGACGAGCCGCGTCGGAACGTCGAGCCCGGCGTCCTCCCAGACCAGGCGGCGGTTCGGCGTACGAAGGTGGAGCGTCGGCGGTACCTGGCGGTGCCGTACGACGAGGGCCGCCTTGATGAGTCCGGCGATGCCCGCGGCCGCCTCCAGGTGTCCGATGTTGGTCTTGACCGATCCGACGAGGCAGCGGTCGCCCGTGGACCGGCCGTTTCCGTAGGCGGCCGCGAGACCCTCCCACTCGACGGGGTCGCCGAGCGAGGTGCCGGTGCCGTGAGCCTCGACGTAGTCGACGGCCCGGCCGCTCAGACCAGCCTGGGCCAGGGCCCGTTCGATGACGGACCGCTGGGCCGAACCCTTCGGTGCGGTGAGGCCGTTGCTCCTGCCGCCGTGTGCGGTGGCCGACCCCCGGATCACGGCATGGATCGGATCGCCGTCGGCGAGGGCCGCGGAGAGCGGCTTGAGGAGGACCAGGCCCACACCCTCGCCGCGCACGTAGCCGTTCGCGGAGTCGTCGAACGTACGGCACCGGCCGTCCGGGGAGAGCATGTTGCCCTGCGCGAACGCCACCGAGAGCCCCGGCGTGATGAGCAGGTTCACCCCGCCGGCCAGGGCCGAGTCGCACTCGCCGCGCCGCAGGCTCTCGCACGCGAGGTGAACCGCCAGCAGCGAGGACGAGCACGCGGCGTCCAGAGCGAGGCTCGGTCCTCGCAGGTCGAGTGTGTAGGACAGCCTGTTCGCCGCTATGGAGTGCGCGTTGCCGGTCGCCGCGTGGACGTCGATCGTCTCCAGGCGGCTCATCTGCAGCTCGGAGTAGTCGTGGCTGCTGATGCCGACGAACACGCCGGTGGCGCTGCCCGAGAGTCCGGTCGGGTCGAGACCCGCGTCCTCCACCGTCTGCCAGGCGGTTTCGAGGAGCAACCGCTGCTGAGGGTCCATCCGAACCGCTTCTCTGGCCGACAGGCCGAAGAAACGGGCGTCGAACTCGTCCACGCGATCGATGAAGCCGCCGAAGGCGGGTGCGTTCACCTGCCCGGTGGCCCAGCGATCGCCGGGCACCTCGGTGATCGCGTCCCGTCCGTCGACCAGGAGACGCCAGTAGCTGTCCGTGTCGGGTGCTCCGGGGAAACGGCACCCCATACCGATGATCGCGATCGGCTCGGGCAGGGGTTCCTGGTGCCGTGGAGGCGACACCGCGACGGGTGTGTCGGCCGGCGTCCGCGAAGCACCGAGGTGGGCCACGACGGCCTGGATGGTCGGGTGCTCGAACGCAGTACCCGTGGTCACCTCGTGCCCTGTCCTGGCTCCCAGCTCCGCGAGGATCGCGACGGCCTGCTTCGAGTCGAGGCCCAACGAGGTCAAGGGCCTGGTGACGTCGACCGACGCGGCCGGCACTCCCAGGCACCGGGCCACCTCCTCGACCAGCCAAGCCTCCACGGCCCCCGGCTCACGCAGTTCGGCAGACCGAGAGGCGTCCTCGCGCTTGGAGCCGACCTTCCCGCCTTGCGGTGCCTCGCCGAGGAACAGGTCGATCAGGGCATCGACCCGCGGAAGCGCCAGCAGTTCACCCACGGCGATTCTTGTGCCGAGCTTTTCCTCCAGGCCGCGTACGGCGGTCAGCAACGCCGGGTAGTCCAGGTCGAGTTCGGCGAACGTCCAGCCGGTCACATCCGGGGCGTCGGTGGTCGCCGCCGGGACTCCCGTCAGCGCCTCCGTGACCGCGTCGGTCACCCGCTGCCTGTGTGTGGCGGCGGACAGACCGGCGAGTCGGCCCACGGAGGGGGACACCTCGACGTCCCTCGTGACACTGGCCGCCACCACCGAGAGCCCGAGGTCGAGGAAGGCCCGCTTGCACGCCTGCCGCTGAATCTTGCCGCTGGTGGTCTTGTGGACCGTCGACCTCTTGAGGAGGACGACGGCGTGCGGCGCGACGTCGTGCTGCTCGGCAATCGCCGTGCGCAGTTTCGCCAGGAGCGTCGGCGCGCCGTCGACGCGCCTGCCCTCGATCTCGTAGGCGACGACGAGTTCCTCCGCGCCGTCGACCTCGATCGAGAAGGCCGCGCCCGAGCCCGGCCGGATCGCCTCGTCAGCCTGCTCGACGGTGAGTTCGATGTCCTGCGGGTAGTGGTTTCGGCCCTGCACGATGACGACGTCCTTGATACGGCCGACGACGTGCAGCTCGCCGCCGCTGAGGAAGCCGAGGTCGCCGGTGCGCAGGTAACTCGTCTCTCCCTCGCCCTCGACGCGGGCCCGGAAGGTCTCCTCCGTGGCCTCGGGGCGGCGCCAGTAGCCTTGTGCCACGCTCCCGCCCGCGACCCAGATCTCTCCGACGCGTTCCTCGGCGGTGATCCGCTGTCGCGTATCGGTGTCGACGATGGCGACGTCCACGCCGTCGACCGCGGCGCCGCACCCCACAGTGCGGATCGCCCGCTCGCTCTCCGGCCCGCTTGCCGGCCGGGCCACTCCCGCGCCGAGTGCCGCGGGCACGAACGTGCCGACCGTCGGCGGCTCGTGCGCGCCGACTCCCGTCACCATCAAAGTGGCCTCCGCGAGGCCGTAGCAGGGCAGCAGGGCACGGCGTACGAAGCCGCAGGGCGCGAACCGTTCGGCGAACCGGTCGAGGGTGTCGGCGCGTACCGGCTCGGCGCCGTTCAACGCCAGCCTCCAGTGGCTCAGGTCCAGGCCGCTGCGCTGCTCGTCGGTGATCCGGCGTACGCAGTGTTCGAACCCGAAGTTGGGGGCCACGCTCGTGGACGCCCGGGTCTGAGAAAGCGTCTCCAGCCACAGCAGCGGCTGCCGCACGAAGGACACCGGCGACATGAGGTGCGCGGGAAACCCCCCGTACAGGGGCGTGAGGATGCCGCCGATGAGGCCCATGTCGTGGTACGGGGGCAGCCAGGACACCATTCCCGACTCGGTGTCGTGCTCCAGCCTGCGGTGGATCGAACGAAGATTGTGCAGCAGGTTGCCGTTGCTGACCATGACGCCCTTGGGGGACGAGGTCGAACCGGACGTGTACTGGAGAAAGGCCGTCGAGTCGCTGTCGACATCGGGGTCACGCCAGTCGTCGGCTCCGGCGGTGCCGAGGTCGGCGGTCGCCAGCCAGCGCAGACCGGCGAGCCCGAGCGAGTCGATCTCACGCCGTTTCGTGGCCGCGAACCGGGACAGCGCCCCCGTCGTGAGTGCGTGTGTGGCCTGCGAGTCCCGGGCGATCGCCGCGAGACGCGGCATGGTCTGGCCGAAGCGCCGGGTGTCCGGGGGATAGGCCGGTACGGCGATCGCTCCGGCGTAGAGGCAGCCGAGGAACCCGGCGATGTAGTCGAGCCCCGGGGGATGGAGCAGCAGGACCGGCTTGCCGGACAGGCCCTCACGCTGGAGGAGCGAGGCCACGGCCCGGACGCGCAGGTCGAGTTCGCGGTAGTCCCATGACTCGCCGTCGCCGCCGGAGCGGCCCTGCTCGGTTCCCGCGAGGAAACGGTAGGCGAGCGCGTCCGGACGATGGTCGAGGTGGTGCCGCAGCAGCGCAGTGACGGTTTTCGGCCCGTTCCCCTGCCGGTGTGTCTCGTTGGGATCCTGGTTCATGAGCGTCTCCGTCACTTGCCGGGCAGGGCCTGTGAGCGTCGGACGGAACCGGTCGGCCCGCTGCTCAGGTGGTGGTAGTCGGTCTTGCCGTTGGCGTTGTGCGGGAGCTCCTCGAGGCAGGTGGCCGAGTGCGGCAGCATGTACCGGGGCAGGTGCTGTGCGCAGTGCCGCTTGATCTCGATGAGGTTCGGCCTGCGGGCACCCGTACGGAGGGTGTAGTAGAGGGCGATCCGGGGTTCGGCGCCCTGTGTGTCGACCACGACGGCCACGGAGGAGATGTCCGCATGCCTCAGTGCGGCGGCTTCGATCTCGCCCAACTCGACGCGGTAGCCGGAGAGTTTGACCATCCGGTCCTTGCGCCCGCGGTAGACGAGGCTGTCGCCCTCGTAGCTCACCAGGTCGCCGGTGGCGTGGCGGCCCTTCCCGTGTCCGGCCGCGGCTGATTGCGACTCACGTCGCCAGTAGCCGGGAGTGACGCAGTCCCCCTCCACGATCAACTCGCCGAATGCGTCGGGCCCCTCCAGAGTGCGTCCGTCCCCGTCGACGACGGACACACGGGCACCGGGTAACGGTGTGCCGATGGGTACGGGTTCGTCGCGCGTCAGGTCTGCAGGGCGGACCCGGTGATAGGTGCAGACGTTGGTCTCGGTGGGGCCGTAGAGGTTGTACAGCTCCGTCCCTTCGGGCAGCCGGGCTGCCAGCGCGCGCAGTTGCCCGATGGGGAAGACCTCGCCGGCGAAGAGGACGTACCGCAGCGTGCGCGCGGTGTCGGCGGTGAGTGCTCCCGAGGCCGTCAGGAGTTTCAGCACGGAGGGCACGGAGTACCACACCGTGACCCCGTGCTCACGGATGCCCGTGGCGAGCGCCGTCACGTCGCGGGCCTGGTCGTCGGCGACGATCCAGACGCGGGCGCCCACCGACAGCGCGGTGAACAGGTCGAAGGTCGACAGGTCGAAGTTGAACGAGGCGTGGTTGGCGAACACGTCCTCCGGGCCCACGGTCAGCTCGGTGCGGGCCCAGCGGATGAAGTTCGCCAGATTCCGATAGGAGATCCGCACCCCTTTCGGCGTGCCTGTCGACCCGGAGGTGTAGAGGATCGCGGCGAGATCGTCCCGTTCCGGCTGAGGCAGGAGCCCGACGCGTTCCGCCGCACCCGTGGCGAAGCCGGTCCACGGCCGGACGGGTGTTGTCGGCCTGCCGTCGGGCTCGGTCGCAGCACTGTTCGGTTCCTGGCCGGCACCGTCGGCCACGACGATCGCCCGGAGCGAAGAGGGCAGTTCGCGGTCCGCGAGCAGCTCCAGGTGACGGCGGTCGGTGAAGAGCACCACGGGTTCGCAGTCCGCAAGGATGCTCTCCACTCGCGCGGACGGCTGTCCTCCGTC
Source organism: Streptomyces sp. NPDC058697 (assembly GCF_042715345.1). Taxonomy (NCBI): domain Bacteria; kingdom Bacillati; phylum Actinomycetota; class Actinomycetes; order Kitasatosporales; family Streptomycetaceae; genus Streptomyces; species Streptomyces sp. NPDC058697. The sequence goes on along the minus strand of NZ_JBHXSU010000002.1, from coordinate 479,119 downwards.
GAGCGGGACGTAGGCGCAACCGGCCTGCAGCGTCGCGAGAATCGCCTCGGCATAGAGCGGCTGCTTGTCCATCCAGACCGCCACCCGGTCACCGATCGCCGCACCCAGCCCCAGCAGACCGGAGGCGATGGCGGTGACGTCCGCCTCCAGCTCGGCGTACGTGATGGTTACCGCGCCGACGAGGGCCGGACGGGCCGCCTGCTCCTGGGAGAGCGGCCGTTGCAGCCGGATCAGCGACAGGTCGGACTCGTGCGTCGTCCGGGGTATGGCTGTTCCCGTCATCGTCGCCTCACCCCGCCGACGGCAGGACACCGACCTCACGGCCGGCCTCGACGAAGATGCCCGCGGCGGTCTCCAGATCGTCCCGTGTGTGCTCCGAGGTGACGCTGACACGCAGGCGCGCGTCGCCGAGCGGCACGCCCGGGAAGACGACCGTCTGGCAGAAGAGCCCCCTGGCGCGGACCGCGCGCCCCATCTCCATCGTCTTGCGCTCGTCGCCGATGACGATGGGCAGGATGGCGCTCCGGGTGTTCTCCAGGTCGAAGCCGGCGTCCGCCAACTGGCTGTGCAGCAGCCGGATGTTGGACCACAGATCCGCGATCCGCTCGGGCTCCGCCTCGATGACGTCGATCGACGCGATCAGCCCGGCGGCAACGCCCGCGGGGATGTTCGCGGCGAACACGTACGAGTTCGAGTAGTAGCGGAGGTACTCGACGACCTCCTCCTCGCCGACGACGAAGCCGCCCATGCCCGCCAGGGCCTTGCTCATCGTTCCGAGTTCGAGGTCGACCTCGCCCTTGAGCCCGAAGTGCTCGGCGGTGCCGGAACCCCGCCGGCCGAGCACGCCGGTGGAGTGGGCGTCGTCGATCATGATCCGGGCGCCGTACTCCTTCGCCAGGCGGACGATCTCGGGGAGGTCGCAGATGTCGCCGTGCATGCTGAACACACCGTCGGCGACGATCAGTTTGCCTCCGGACGTGTCGTCGGAGCGCTTCAGGATGCGCTCCAGGTCGGCCATGTCGTTGTGCTGGTAGATCTTGCGGGTGCCGCCGGAGAGCCGGGCGCCGTCCACGATGCTCATGTGGTTGAGCTTGTCGACGACCAGGGTGTCGTAGCTCTTGACCAGGGCGGAGATCGCACCGATGTTCGCGGCGTATCCACCGGGGTAGACGATGCAGGCCGGCCGCTGCTTGAAGGCCGCGAGACGCCGCTCCAGTTCCTTGTGGAGCATGTTGGTCCCGCCGATGAACCGGGAGCCGGTGTGCGTGGCTCCGTACTGGCGCGTGGCGTCGCAGACGGCCTCGATCACCTTGGGATGGTTGGCGAGACCGAGGTAGTTGTTGGACGCGAACATGAGGAACTCGCGTGTGCGGCCCTCTGTCTCGTCGAAGATGACGGCCCGGTTCGAGCAGCGGGAGTGCAGGGGCATGCCGTACCAGTAGAGCCGGTCGGCCTCGCGTCGCCGCAGGTACGTGCCGAAGCTGCGGGCCTTGGCGAACAGGTCGCCGTCGCGCTCCTCCACGAAGTTCTTCATCGAGCGGCCGTCCCAGGCCGAGCTCCACTGCTCGGGCGCCTCGTCCGCGACCGTGCCGACACTGGGTGGCCGGTCGCCGTGAAAGGCCTGGTCCGCGGGCTGCGTGCCGTTGTAGAACGGACGCAGTGCCGCGACGAGTTCGCGCACGGACGCCGCGGTGACGGTGCCCGCCAGCGTGCTGGGAAGGCCGAGCTCCCGGGCGGAGTCCGCCACGATCGAGGCCAGGAGCACGGAGTCGATGCCGAGTTCGCTCTCGAAGTCGGCGCCGAGAGCCAGTTGATCGCGTTCGTACTGGGTGTGCCGCATGGTCATCGTGACGACCGCGTCGAGGAGCGGATCGTCACCTTCGGAAGCCGTGACGGCCCCCGTCTCCGTCGGGGAGGGCGCGGCGCCGGCCTGGCCGAGTGCCTGCTCGACCGCACGGACGAGATCGCCGATCGTGGCGAGGTCGGGCGGCAGCTGCGTTGCCAGGGAGAACTGCTCCCTCACCGAGGCCAGGATCGACTCGAAGATGACCGAGTCGATGCCGAGCTCCGCCTCGAAGTGGCTGTCGGGCAGGAGGTAGGACTCGTCGTACAGGGTCCGCGAGGCGATGATGTCGAGAACCTGCCGATGGACGCCGGTGTTCTCCTGCCGGTTCCCCATGATGTGCGTCATCGGACGCTGTCTCCCTCTCGCTGCAGCCGTTCGACGAGTGCTGCGATCGTGTCCACCGTCCGGAAGTTGGCAGGAGCGATCTCCCGCAGCGGAACAGTGATCCGGAAGTCGTTCTGCAGGTAGTGCACGAGGTCGAAGATCTCGGCCGAATCGATGATGTTGAGATCGGCGATGGGGACGTGCGCGTCGAGCCCGTCCGCGTCACCGTCGAGCCAGACGTCGGCGATGTAGTTGATGATTGACTGCTGGGTGCTCATGGTCGTCCTCGGCTCGATTTCGGCGGACTCCGGCCTGACTACGGCCCCGTGGCGACGATGGCGGCCGTGCGCGCGGCAGGCGTGGTCATGCTGAGGCCTCGGCGGACGCGAGGCGCTCGATCAGGTCGGCGACGGCTGTGATCGTGTCCCCGGGAGACGCGGCGTCGTCACTCACGTCCACACCGAGCTCGGACTGGATCACCAGGAGCAGTTCCACGAGGAACAGCGAGTCCATGTCGAGGTCCTCGAACGTGGTGCCGGCGCTGATCTCCGCACGGTCCACCTCGAATCGGTCGACCAGAAGATCGACCAGCCTGCCGTACATCACGCTCATGTCGTGCGCTCCTTCCCCTGTGCTCAGAAACGGTCCAGTTCCGGCCACGTCAGTACCGCCGACCCCCATGTGAGCCCGCCGCCGAACGCCGTGAGCAGCAGCCGTCCACCCGGCCTCAACTCGCCCTCCGTATGTGCCTGGTCGAGCGCGAGAGGGATGGAGGCGGCCGCCGTGTTGCCGACCTCGGCGATGTTGCTGACGCAGCGGTCCCTGGGGATCCGGAGGCCGTCGGCGACGTGGTGGGTGATCCGGAGGTTGGCCTGATGACTCACCAGATGGTCGATGTCCTGCGCACCCCAGTCCGCTCGCGCGAGGACCGTGCGGGCCGATCCGGTCATCCGCTGCACCGCATGCCGGAAGACCTCCTTGCCCGACATCGCGAAGTACCGGTCGTCGGCGGCGGGATCCGCTCCGGACAGGCGCTGGCGCGAGCCGCCCGCCGGCACGCTGATCAGGTCCTCGCCCGTTCCGTCGCTCCCCAGGTCGAACGGGCCGAGCGCGCCGGGCTCCTGCGGATCGCCCGAGCGCAGTACGACGGCACCGGCGCCGTCTCCGAAGATCACGGCGGTGGACCGGTCCTCGGGATTGAGCAGGGTGGAGAAGGTCTCCGCGCCGATCACCAGCACCCGGTCGGCGACCCGGGCGGATATGAGCCCCGCCGCGGTCGCCAGCCCGTAGACGAATCCGGTGCAGACGGCGGACACGTCGTAGGCGGCGGTTCCCCTCATCCCGAGCCGCGCGGCCACCGTCGGCGCGGTCGCCGGACAGGGGCGGTCAGGCGTGGTCGTGGCGACGAGCACCATGTCCACGGCGGAGAACCCCGCGCTCTTGAGGGCCTTCTCGCCGGCCCCGACGGCCAGATCGGAGGTCGCCGTCCCCGGCTCCGCGAAGTACCGCTGCTCGATACCTGTGCGCGACCGGATCCATTCGTCGGTACTGCCGAGCCCGGCGGCCAGTTCGGCGTTCGACACGGCCCTGGGCGGCAGGCAGCTGCCGATTCCGGTCAACACGGCGGCCCGGCTCATCGGACATGGTCCCGACGACGTGCAACCACGCTGGTGCTCCTCGTCTCCCGGTGGACCAAAGGTGATGTCCGGGCCGAGTCTGGCCCGAGGCACTGACCGATGACTGACCAGGCACTGACCGATGGCTGACGCGGCACACGAGTGGGTGCGGTTCACCGACGGCTCCCTGATCGCGGATTCCGAGGTGCCACCGCCCGTGCATCCGGGCACCGCGCCCGGTCAGCGTGCCGTCAGTCATCGGTCAGTGCGCGGTCAGTCCGAGCACGCACACTCGACGTCGACGAACGGCCGGGACACCGGCGCACGTTCGACCGTGCGCGGCTGTCGAGCCAGGTCATGCGGCAGGAAGGGCAGGGCGCGTCTCATGAGCGTGATGTACGGCAGGCTGGTCGATCTTCTGGTCGACCGATTCGAGGTGGACCGTGCGGAGATCAGCGCCGGCACCACGTTCGAGGACCTCGACATGGACTCGCTGTTCCTCGTGGAACTGCTCCTGGTGATCCAGTCCGAGCTCGGTGTGGACGTCAGTGACGACGCCGCGTCTCCCGGGGACACGATCACAGCCGTCGCCGACCTGATCGAGCGCCTCGCGTCCGCCGAGGCCTCAGCATGACCACGCACGTATCGCCGTCGCCGGACATCGCAGTGACCGGTGTCGGTCTGGTCACTTCCGCCGGCATCGGCGTGGACGCCACCTGGAAGGGCGTGTGTGAAGGTCGGTCCACGGCGGCCCGAAACCCGCTGCTGGCCGGGCTTCCCGTGGACATCTCCTGCACCGTGCCCGGCTTCTCGGCCCGCGAACACGTGGGCAGACGCAGCTCCCTGGCGCACGACCGCTTCACCCAGCTCGGTATCACCGCGGCACGTGAGGCGGTCGCCGACGCCGGCCTGGATCCGCGGAACTGGGACGGCGCTCGCGTCGGGGTCGTCGTCGGATGCGGCCTCGGCGGTGTGGCGACATGGGAGGCCCAGCACAGGCGGATGCTGGAGAAGGGACCGGAAGCGGTGTCCGCCCTGCTGATCCCGATGCTGGTGCCCAACATGGTCGCCGGCCACCTGGCGATGGACCTGCACGCCACGGGCCCGAACCTCGTCACGGCGACGGCCTGCGCATCCGGCGCCACGGCGATCGGCACGGCCATGCAGCTGCTGCGCGACGGAAGCTGTGACGTGGTTGTCGCCGGTGGCGCCGAGGCCGGGGTCAGCCCGCTCATGGTGACGGGCTTCGCCCAGATGGGCGCGCTCTCCAGGAGACTCGACGAACCGTCCGCCGCGTCCCGCCCGTTCGACGCGGACCGGGACGGGTTCGTCATCGGCGAGGGCAGCGGCATGCTCGTCCTCGAACGTGAGGCGGACGCCCGTGCCCGCCGGGCGACGGTCAGGGCAAAGATCGCCGGGTACGGAGCCTCCGCCGATGCCTACCAGATGACCGCCCCGGATCCGGAGGGCGTCGGCGTCCTGCAGGCCCTGCGTACTGCCCTGGCGGGAGCGGGGGTCATGCCCGACGAGGTCGACCACGTCAACGCGCACGGCACCTCGACACCGCTCAACGACGCGGCGGAGGCCGGAGCACTGCGCAAACTCCTCGGCGAAGGCGCCGTGGTCACATCCACCAAGGGGGTGACCGGCCACACCCTGGGAGCGGCCGGCGCGATCGAAGCCGTGCTGACCGTGCTGACCGTCGAGCACGGCACGGTACCCCCGACCGCCAACCTCGAACGGCAGGACGCCGAGATCGAGTTGGACATCGTCGCCGGATCCCCACGAGAGCAGAAGGTGGGTGTCGCGGTGAGCAACTCGTTCGGCTTCGGCGGTCAGAACGCGGTCCTGGTCATCACGGCCGCCTGAGTCACCGTACGCGCCAACGGCTCCTGTCCGAAAAAGCCCCGGCTACCCGGCCGCGACACCGGAAGACTCCGACACGTGACCAGACGAAACCTGATCCTCCAGCGCACGGTCGGCGTCCTCTACATCATCGCCGGCATCGGCAAGTTCTTCCCTCAGATCGAGTCGGTCGAAGAGCGCCTGGACGACGCCGCGGACGCCAACGACGGCACCGCGGTCATCGGACCCTTCACCGAATGGCTGGCCAAGTACCCCATGGGGGTCACCGTGTTCGTCGCGGCGGCGATGGTCGTCAGCGGTGCGGTACTCATCCGCAACCGGGGCCCGGTCGTCAGCGCGCTCTACGGCCAACTGCTCATGCTGGTCTGCTTCGTCGTCGTCCTCGTCAGCAGCGTGCCGCAGATCCTCGTACTCGACGCCGCGTTCTTCGCCGCAGGTATCCACCTCCTCGTAGTGCACAGCCGCACATCCTCTCCTCCTGCCACGGCAACCACGCCTGCCGGGACGGACAACCAGAGCTAAGGGCGATGCCATGTCCTTCACCGTTCCCCACGCCGAGCTCGCACACCTCGAAGAACAGGTCCAGGACGCCCTCAGGACCACGGACGGCAGGGCACTCGATGTGCTCGGGTACGGCGAAGTGACCCTGGTACTGAGGCTTCGGGCCGGTGAGGAGACGTTCGCGTGCAAGCGTCTGCCGGTGTTCCCCGACCGCGGCCGCTTCGAGCGGTACGAGAAAGGCCTCGACGAGTATCTGAGGAGGCTCACGGACAGCGGTCTCAACGTCGCCGGCACAGAGCTGTGGCACACGCGCCTGCCGTCGGGACGCGTCACCGCCTACTGCGTCCAGCGTGAGCTGCCACCACATCGGCTGTGCTCCAGGCTCCTGCACACCGAGGACGAGATCTGGGCCAAGGACTTCTTCGCCCGCTTCCTCGACCAGGTCGATCGCGCCGTACAGCCGGCTCTCGGCCTGGACGCACAGGCCGCCAACTGGGTCGATGTCGGTGGCGAGTTGGTGTATCTCGACGTCACGACCCCCCTCATGCGGGACGCCCGCGGCCGGGAACGACTGGATGTCCGGCTCTTCTTCTCCTCACTTCCCTGGATCCTCCGCGATGCCGTCCGCATCTCGATGAGCGGGTCGATCTTCGACAAGTTCTACGAGACCCGCGGCGTCCTGCTGGACTTCCTCGGCAACCTGCACAAGGAGCGGCTCCACACCCTCGTCCCGGCGTTCTTGGACCAGGCCAACGCCCGCCTGGTGGAACCGATCACCGCGGAGGAGGTCGCCGCGTACTACCGCGCGGACGCCCGGATGTGGGAGCTCATCCAGCGCCTGCGCCAGGCCGACCGTTTCTGGCACAAGAGGATCAAGCGCCGAACCTACCCGTTCCTGCTGCCCCCGCGCGTGGATCGCTGAAGGCCGACATGACGATCACCGCGCAGGACCGTGTGCCGGCGCGCGGGCTCGACGAGATCCTGGCGCTCGATCCCTCGCGTCCGCTGTACGTCAGCCATGCCCGTGGGCCCCTGACGATCGCCGTGGTGTCGATCGCCTGGCTGCGTGGACGCGACGAGGCGGACCGGGCGGCGATCCGTGCCCGGCATCTCAGCGCCGACGAGATGGACCAGGCAGCACAACTGCACCTGCGCAAGCGGCGTTTGGAATGGCTGGCCGGCCGCCTGGCCATCAAGCACAGCGTGTGCGCCTACCAGCGGCGGCACGTCGGCACTTCGGTGCGGCCTCGCGACATCACGGTCGGGGCGGTCCCGGACGGACTCCGCGCCGGAAAACCCACCGTCAACGCCCGTGTCGAGGTCGGCCTGTCCCACTCCGCGGACTTCGCCGTCGCCGCCTGCGGGCCGCGCGCCGTCGGTATCGACCTCGAACGCAGCCGCCAACTGCCGCCGCTGCTCGCCGAACTGCTCACGCAGCCTCCAGAAGCGCCGGCGGGCCCCGAGTTCGGGAGCGTGGGCGCCATGCCGCTGTCACTGCGATGGGCCTGCAAGGAGGCGGTCCTCAAGTACTTCGGGTTCGGCCTGCGTGTCGACAGCCGCGAGGTGCAGCTGACCAAGTGGTGGCCCGACGGCCGGTTCGCCTGGCGCGCGGGACCGGAGCTTCGCCGTCATGCGCCCGCTGCCGACAGCACTCGTCTCGACAGTTGGGCCAGGGCCGTCGACGGATACGCCCTGGCCCTCGTGTGGCAGTAGGGAGCCCAGTACTGTGACCAGCCCGCAGGCACCGACACCTCGTACGTCTTCCGCGGAACGCCGATCGTCCTTCGAGCACGCGCTGCACGAAGCGGCCGACGTCGCCGCGCTCAGCCCGTCGTCCCACAACTGTCAGCCCTGGGGCGTCGCATGGCCCACCAGCCGTAGTGCCCGTCAGGCTGTGGCCCTGCTTGTCGGCGAGGCCCTCGACGGCGCCTCCCGCGAAAGCGGCACCGATGAGTCCGCAACGGATGAGTACGTCATCCTGGCCCTCGACCGGGAGCGTCGGCTGACGTCGCTTCCGGCGCACGCCGTCGAGATGCTGATCAGCTGCGGCGCGTATCTGCAGATCCTGTTGCGTTCCTTGGCTCTTCAGGGCTGGTCGACGGACCTCATCCGCTTCTTCGACCCACTCTCCGACGAGCGCACGAGCGGGATCCCGAGCGCGGGTCGGCCACTCGGTGACGCCTGGCCTCCGTTGTGGTCACCTCTGTGCGCCGTCCGGCTGCGCCGCACGGACGAGTCCTCCGGTCGTCTCGCCGAACTCCGGGACACCGCACTGGCTCGACGGACCAACCGGGGACCCTATCGCTCCGAAGGGCTCGATCCCTCTGTTCTGGCCGGCCTCTGCGCCCCGTCGGCCGGCGCCGCAGAGGGCGCGGACGTCACCGTCCGGCATCTCGTGACCGACGGCGAGCGCGCGGCCTTCGCCGATCTCGTGGCCCGTCACGGCGGGCGTGACTTCAGCCATCAGCGGGCCTGGCGTGAAACGCATTCCTTTCTGCGCCGGGACGAGGCCGAGGCCGCGGCACGCGGTGACGGCTTCGCCCTCGATCAACTGTTCGGGCCGATGTCGGGGCCGCGTCGGCACATCCTGCGTGCCGCACTCGCTCCCACGACGATGCGCGTGCTCCGGCATGCGGGATATCCACGCCTGCTCGCCCGCCAACTCGCCCTCGTCGTACGGTCGACGCCCGCCATCGTCGCCATGAGTCTCGCCGAAACGGCTCCCGGCCTCGAAGCCACTGTCCGTGGTGGAGCGCACCTGGCCGAATACTGGATGCGCGCCACGGAGGCCGGGCTTGCCCTGCACCCGGTCAGCGTCGTCCTGCAGCACGACGATGTACGGACGGAGCTGCAGGACCGGCTCGGACTGACCGGACGGACCTTCTTCGTGAGCCGGCTGGGGCGTCCACTCACGCAATTCCCCCGGTCGCCGCGGCGGCGGATCGACGCCCGCGGGGTGCGGGTGATCTGACACGCCGTTCAAAGCTTCTTGCTGAATTCTCCCAATCGTTGCCCGAGTGACGCGGCCTATTCTGGACAGATAGGGCAACGGGTTACTCGGGGGTAAATCCTCGGACGGACTCAAAGGGTAGTGGAGTGCGTCCTGCGTGTTAGTCTGGACCTGTTGCTCGGCCCGAATGTTGCGTGATTGATAAGTTGTGAACGGGGTCGGTGGCCGAAAAGTGTTGAGGGTCGTCTGGAATGCGCAGGGTCGCGTCAATATCCGGGGAGGAACGAGCCTTGCACTGCTGTCGGAGAAAAGAAGTCAGTGGCACCCAACGGATCGCACGGGCGGCCTATCCGGCTATCGTGCGGTGAGCGTCCTCGGGGGGAAGTCCGGGCACTCACGCCAGAGAGTTGAATGGTCAACTCCTCGGGCATGCCATTCCGTACGGGACGGTGGTGCGGGGTGAGTATTCGCGTACTGGTGTGCTGCGAGGAGTCGATAGTGGGAGCCGGCATGCGGGCTCTGCTCGACCAGCAACCGGACATCGATGTCATCGGCTACACGACCGGGCGGGAATCCCAGGCCGCCGCCGCGGACTTGTTGCCTGACGTGATCGTTGTCATGGCCCCCGCGCTGACCATCGAGAACAGGCGCGAGCTGACTGCTCTCGCCGCATTGGCCAAGGTCGTCCATATCGCCAAGGCCGAGAGTGCCTGCCGCTCGATCGAGGCTCTCCGTCTCGGCGTGCGGGCGGTCCTCGCGCCCGACACCTCCGCCGAAGAGCTGGTCCATATCCTGAGGACCGTCAGTGCGGGCAGTGCGATGGTCATCCCCGAGGCGGCCCGGGGGAGCTTCGACCGTCTGCCGCTCCGGCAGGCCTCCGGCCTCGCCGCGAGCGTCGTCCACACTCTGACACCGCGGGAAGCCGAGGTGATCGCCCTGCTCACCCAGGGGAAGTCCAACGCGGAGATAGCCCTGAAACTCTCGGTTTCCGCGGCGACGGTCCGATCTCACGTTCACCACTTGCTGCGGAAGCTGGGTGTCGGCAGTCGTGCCCAGGCCGTGGCCGTCGCCTATGAGACGGGACTCATTTCAGCCATTGAACAGAATTCAAACTCGACCTAGGTCGGAAATTCACGCGCGATAACCGTCTCCGATACGTTCTCCCACCGTCTCGTCGACGACCTTGGCCATCTGGTCGAAGTCGGAGACCAGCTTTCGGAATGGAGGATTCAGCATGTCGCGCTCGAAGTCCTCAAGACTGGTTACTTCGATCATTTCGACGTAGTGGAAGGTCTCTTCGCCGGCGGTTTCCTCGGCACCTGTGTGCTTCGGCGCCGCCGGCTCGGCAACCCGCTGGACGCTGAATGACACGACACTCGGCAGTTCGGGACACGTGGCGTAGTCGACGTCCCGCACCCATGTCTCGAAGCGGACGGGCGTCACACCGTCATGCAGACGGATACGGTGAATGATGATCGTCATGGCGTACTCCACTCCGGATTGGTCTCGTTGAGGGGGCCGACCGGACGTGTCAGCGACGCCCGGCCCGGCGGCGGTTCCCGCTCAGGCCCAGCGCCCGGGCGATGTTGTTCTTCTGGATCTCGTTCGTCCCGGAGAAGACCCGCGAGGGAAGCGCGTCGCGCAACAGGGTCTCGGCCTCTCCCTCGACGATGCCGAGTGCACCACGCAGCTGTATCGCGTCGAGGCCCACCTGGACGGCTGCCTCGCTGACGGCCAGTTTCGCCAGCGCGGGTGCCACGTCGTCCTCGTCACCCCGTGCCAGCCCCCATGCGGCCTTGTACAGCACGAGCCGGGCGGATTCCAGGCGCAGCGTCATGTCGACCAGGCGGTGGCTGACTGCCTGGAAACTGCCGATCGGTGCGCCGAACTGTTCGCGTTCTCCGGCGTAGTCGATCGTGGACTCCAGGACGCGCTGCATGGCACCGAGGTAAGCCGCGAAGAGACACGTGCGCTCCCACTTCATGGACGAGGAGAACACGCCGGCCCCCGTGCCCTCGGCTCCGAGAACATCGGCCACGGGCACCACACATCCGTCGAAGTGGACGTCGGCCGTCGGGGAGCCTCTGAGACCGACCTTGTTGAGAGGCGGGCCCACGCTGAGCCCCGGGGTGCCGGCCTCGACGACGAAGGCGGTCAGGCCGAAGTAGCCACCACCCGGCTCGGTCGCCGCCTGTACGACGAAGACATCGGCCACCGGCGCGTTCGTGGTGAAGCACTTGCTGCCGTGGAGCACATAGTGGTCACCCCGGAACTCGGCACGAGTGCGCAGGTTCAGCGCATCCGAACCCGCCTCGGGTTCGGTGATCGCATGTGCTGCGATGCGCTCTCCGGAGCAGAGCGCCGGCAGCAGACGCCGCTTCTGCTCCTCCGTGCCGAACTCGACGATCGGCATCAGGGAGGCGAACAGGTGCGCGGCGACGGAGAAGGCGAAGCCGGTGTCGGAGCAGCCGTATCCGAGCGCTTCCATGACCGCTGAGGCGGCGACCGCGTCCAGGCCACTGCCCCCGTATTCGAGAGGCACGACGCCACCCACCACACCCTGTTTGCCCGCGAGCATCCAGCGCCTGCGGAACTCGTGGGGGTCGAAGGCCGTGTCGGGCTGCTCGGGCCGGCCGTCCAGCTCGCGCCGGGCGAACGCCACGATCATGGTGCGCATCTCTTCGACGTCCGGGTCGAATGCGAAGTTCATCGTGATCCGTCCGTGTGTTCCTCGACGAGCACGTGATAGTTGATGCCGCCCGTGCCGAACGAACTCACGCCCGCACGCCTGGGCTGACCGGGCTGAGGCACCCAGGGGGAGGGTTCGGTCGAGACCGTGGCGGGGATGGCGGCCAGATCGAGCGCCGGATTGAGCGTGGCCAGGTTGGTGTTGGGCGGGAGTGTTCGCTCTCGTATCGCCAGAAGCGTCCGCAGGAGGCCGGCGCTTCCCGCGGCGGCGAAGGTGTGGCCGTAGAACGACTTCGCCGATCCGATCTCCAGCGGTCGGGTGCGCCGTGCGCCGCCGTAGACCTTTGCGACAGCGGCGATCTCCACTCGGTCTCCCACCTTGGTGCCGGTGCCGTGGGCCTCCAGGTAGTCGACTGCCGAGGGGGTGAAGTCGACCTGGGCGAAGGCTCGTTCCATCGCTCGTGCCTGTCCCTCGGCATCGGGTGCGATCAGCGACTTGGCGTCGTTCGACGCTCCGACGCCGCGCAGGAGACCGAGGATCTCATCGCCGTCGCGCCGGGCGTCGCCGTAGCGCTTGAGCAGGAACAAGCCGCAACCGTCGCCTGGAGTGAAGCCGTCGGCGCCCGCGTCGAACGGCGCGTTCCTGCTGTGGGACAGCAGGCCGAGCGCGGAGCACAGGACCATGTCGCGGGCGTTGCACGCCAATTCGACGCCCCCTGCGATCGCGAAGTCGGCTGTTCGGGAACGGAGCGCTCCGACTGCCACATCGATCGCCGCGAGGGAGGAGGCACACGCCGCCTCCACAGCGACGGGCACCGCGGCGAGCCCGTACTCGTTGGCGACGAGAGCAGCGATGCCACTCGCCAGACAGCCATCGAGCAGGTCCGGCAGCATGGCTTCGTCCGGGCACTCCACATGCTCGCGCACCGACGTGACGAGCGACTTCCGCTGGAGCGGGGTCAGGCCGTCCAGAGCGGTGAGGTGAGCGACCGTGTCCTCCAGATCCTGCAAGGACAGCGCCGCGTTGGCACGGCGTTCGCGGGTCAGGCCCAGGTTACTGCCGACAGCGATCAGTCCGGGTCCGCTCAAGGCGCCCCCGCCGTCTAGGAGTTGCGCGGCGACGCAGAGGGCGAGGCGCTGCGCGCTGTCCATGGACGCGTGTCGCAGCGGGGCGATCCGCAGGCCGCCTGGGGGAGCGTCCGGTACCGCTGTGTGACCGCCCTGATCGGTATAGCTGTGGGTGAGGCTCAGCGCGCCCGGAGCGTAGTAGAGGTCCCGGTCGAGCACGGCCTCCGGGACCGGACCGATCCGGCTGACTCCCGAGCGGATGGCTTGCCAGAAGCTCTCGGCGTCGGGCGAGTCCGCAAACCACCCGGCCAGCCCCACCACCGCAATCGGCTCGGTGTCCGGTGCCGGACTGTGCCCGTGACCGCGCCCGTACCCGTGCCCGTGCCGGTCATTCCCTTCATGTTCTTCGAGTACGAGATGGCAGAACGTTCCGGTGAAGGAGGTGCCGTGCACTGCCGCACGGCGTGGGCGGCCTTCGAGGGCAGGCGGCCACGGCTCGTTGGTGGCAGGCAGACGAAGCGGAGTGCCGGCGCGCTCGAACGCCGATGCGCCCTCCGGCTGCCACTGGGGTGGAATCGTGCGACGGTGCAACGCGAGGGCGACCTTGGTGATCGCGGCAAGGCCCGCGTTGGCGAAGGTGTGCCCCAGCCGGTCCTTCACACTTCCCACGGCCACGGATCCGGCGGCAGCACCCTCGTGCAGCGCGGCAAGCGCGTCCAGTTCCGCTTGAACCTCCAGCGCGACACCGGACCCCACGCACTCGACGTACTGGATCGTCTCCGGGAGCACGCCCGCGGCTCGCAGTGAGTCGGAGGCCGTCGAGCGGCGAAGGGCGACGGACGGCGAATAGTCGAAGGCACCAGGGCGCGGGTCGTGACGCAGCGAGCAGTCGAGGATCGTGGCGTAGATCCGGTCGCCGTCGCTCACGGCGGTGGACAGCCGCTTGAGCAGGAGTGCGCCGACTCCCTCGCCGAGTTCGAAGCCGCGGCCGTCGGTCGCGAAAGGGCGGCTCACCGTGGTGGTGAGTCCTTTGGCGTCTAGAGCCCTGGCGAAGAGTGGGCTCTCGCGGCGCTGGCCGGCGACGACTAGGACCGCATCGGACACTTCGCCGCGGAGGTTCTGGACGGCTTGTGCGACACCTACGTACGAGGTTGTGTCCGCCGATTCCATCGTCAGCGTCCTGCCGTGGAACTTGAAGGCTGTCGCGATGCGTGCCGGAATCGTGCTCGCCATTTCCCCGACCCGGTCGTGCGGAGAACCACGGAGGCGCCGTGACAGGAGCATCCGCAGCTCCTCGGCCGCCTGCCCCGCGTGTTCGGGGCCGGCACCCACCGAGACAGCCGCACGCTCGACGTCGCGGGCGAAGCGGCTTGCCTCGATGCGCAGCGCGTTGGCGTGCTGGCGGTCCAGGCCGAAGCAGGTGCCGGCGATGACATCCGTTCGCTCGACCGGCAGAGGGCGCCCGGGGTGCCCCGCGTCCGCCAGGCACTGCCGGGCAGCCTCGAGCATGAGGATCTGCATACGGGCCATGGACCCGGCCTGGGCAGGGGGGATTCCGAATCGGGCGACATCGACTTTTATGTCATCGAGGCCGCGGACAGTACGGGACGGTGCCGCATCCGGAAATTCCTCACTCAGCAGGTTCCAGTATTCCTCGGGACCTTGCACTCCCGGGTAGAGAGCCGCGATACCCACGATTGCCACGGGCTCCATGGGAATGGTGTTCTCCCGTCGCCCCAAGACCGAATCGGACCGCATGATAGTTGGACACTCCTGCTGGTTTTCCCGGCTAACGGTTGCAAATTCCGTGCGATCGGAGAAACGAAGACCAGCTCTGCCCGGAAGGCGTAGCCGTATTGACCGGAAGGCTTGGCCGTATCGGCTTGAGGCGCAAAGCGGATCGGCTTGAGGTGCAAAGCGGATCGGATCCTGCCGTTCGGCACGACCGTGTTCCACGCACCTCAGTTTCTGACGGCTGCGTGCTCCCGCCGGCCGGACATCACCGCGGAGGGGAGCGTCAGCGCGGGGTCCTGGGCGAGGATCTCCGTGTGACGGCGCTGGAGCAGGGCACCCGGCTGGATTCCCAGTTCCTCGTCCAGCCGCCTCCTGGTCCGCTGAAACAGGTCCAGCGCCTCGCCCTGGCGACCGGTTCGGTAGAGCGCCAGCATGAGCAACTCGCAGAACCGCTCGCGCAGGGGGTATCTGGCGACGAGTTGACGAAGTTCCGCGATCGCGCGCGCGTCGTCCCCCACCGTGAGGCAGGCGCTGACCAGGTTCTCCCAGGCCGCGAGGCGACGCTCGTCGAACAGCGCGGCAGCGCTGCGGGCCCGTAGCCCGTCACCGGCGTCGAGCAACGCGGGCCCCCGCCACAGCTCTAGAGCCTGCTGCAGCAGCTCCAGGGAACGTTCCGGCCGGCCCTGTAACTCGGCAGCCCCTCGGGCGGAGAGGTCGAGGAACCTGTTGCCGTCGACGCACTCGCGTGAGACGTCGAGAAGGTATCCGTTGGGCACGGCGCGCAGCACCGTGACGCCACGTCGCTGGTGAGCGGAGCCGACCATCTCCTTGCGCAACCGGGTCGCGTGCGCCTGCAAGGCGTTTCGCGTGTTGCCCACCAGGTGTCCGGACCACAGTTCGTCAGCCAGGTCCTCGTTGGAAACGGCTCGTCCGGCCTCCAACGCGAGAGCGGAGAGGAATGCCCGTACCTTGTTGGCACGTATGGGATGAAGCTTCCCGTTCATGCTGATGGATACAGGTCCCAGAATGTTGATGTGCAAGCTGTCCCCCGATGCGTGGTGCACGATGAAGCGGTCTGCGTGAAATGCGCACTGCTCCAGAAAAATGGTCGGTGCACTGCTCATTGATTTGACAGTTCATCAAGGAAAGTTGCGCGTGGTCGACGTTTCCGCGGCTCAGTCTTTCAGCACTCCTGGCATATGTCATCCATCACCCGGTCGATTCCCCCTTCCACGTCCGGTCGACTCCCGCGGTATGGCTGTCTCAACCATGTGTTGAGGAGAGCGGCGCCGGGAGTCAACGAAAGGTGGACTGCCGTGGGAGGACGGGGCGCCGACGCCTCCCACCTTTGGACGAGCGGTTGCCTCGCTACAACGCGCGGGATGCCCGGTGGTCCCGTAGGGTCGCGGTGCCGCCACGACAGGGCTGGCGGTACGGCGCGGCCCTCGCGTTCTTCGCCTGAGCGCGAGGCAGTTCCCAGGCGGCATGCCGGTCCCGCGGACATCAGCCGAAGGGGACGCGCCGGCGCGGAGCGGCTCGACCGATTCAGGAGTGCCGATGTCAGGACAGTTCGAAGCGACGGTCGAGGTCGATCGGCCCGTCGAAGAGGTGTTCGCCTACCTCGCCGACGGACGCAACGACCCGCAGTTCAGCCCCCGGGTGCTCAAGATCGAGCGAGTCCCCGACACCCCCACGGCGGAGGGCACCGTCTTCCGGAGCACCGTCAAGGACGCCGGGATGAAGTCCGCCAGGGAGTTCCGCATCACCACCTTCGAAGCCCCGGTGAAGATCCGGTGGGCCGAGGTGACGAAGAACAGCGTGACGGCACGCGAAGGCGGCTACGACCTGGAGTCGCTGGGGGACGGCAGGACCCGGGTCCGTATCTTCAACGTCCTGGAGGGCCACGGGCTCGGCAAACTCCTCGTCGGCCTGGCGCTGGTAGCCGCCCGCAAGGACGCCGACGGTTTCGGTTCCCGGATCAAGACCGCGGCCGAAGCGGCGATCAGCCCGCGCTGAAGCCACACAGACGGCCCTGCTCGGCTCCGGCCGGCATCGACCGTGCACATCAGCACGCCACCGGGCCCGCAGGAGGAGGGGCCCGGTCCGTGCGTCGGTGGTGCGGGACGGTCAGGCCCGTTCGCCCACCGGTACGCGCGGGAAGGACTCCCAACGGTCGAGTTCGGCCAGACGGGAGCGGAGCGAAGCCCGGATGTGTTCGACGGCGTCCGCGCCGACGGCCAGGCGCAGGGGCGGCTCGTCCAGCTCCGTCACCGCCATGACGGCGTCCGCGACGGTCTCGGGATCGCCGAACGCCTGGGGCGGCAGGGCGGCGAAGTCGGTGAGGAACTGCCCGACGGTCGGCAGGTAGACGTCGTTCGGGGCGACGACGTGAAGGCTGGTGGAGAACTCGGTGGCGTAGGTGCCCGGTTCGATGATGGTGACCTTGACACCGGTGGGGGCCAGCTCATGGGCGAGGGCCTCGCTGATCAGTTCCACGGCGCCTTTGGACGCCGAGTACAGGCCCGAGGAGGGCCAGGCGAACTGGCCGATGAGCGAGGAGGTCTGCAGGATCCGGCCTCGGGCGGCTCGCAGGGCGGGGAGTGAGGCACGCAGGACGGTGAGGTTGGCCAGCACGTTGGTGTCGAAGATCGCGCGCGCCGTGTCCCCGTCGATCTGCTCGACGGCACCGAAGAGCCCGTAGCCGGCGTTGTTCACCAGCACGTCCAGGCCCCCTGCGGAGCGCACCGCTTCGGCCAGGACCTCCTGCGCGTCGGGTGCGGTGATGTCCAGGGCGACCGGGGTGACCTGCCCGTGCGGGGCGCCCTCGGCAAGCTCGGCGAGCCGGTCGTGGCGTCGGCCGACGGCGATCACGTGGGCGCCGCCGGCGAGTGCGCGTTCGGCGACGAGGCGGCCGAAGCCGGAGGTCGCGCCGGTGATGAGCCAGGTGGAAGGCATGGCGGAGACTTTCTCTGGTGGGCCCCGCGCTAGACGTACGGCCCGGTGGAGGGGACGGGAGCACCGCTGTGGTGTCCCGCTCTCCAGCCAACCGCCGCCCCAGCAGTACGGCGGCCATGGGATTGGCCCGCTTCATCCTGGGATCCGCAGGGCCACCTTCACCGGGACACGGCGGGCCGGCACCGGCCACCATGGGGTCATGGAGCGCAACGAGGGACTCGGTGATTTCCTGCGCGCCCGGCGCGCGGCACTGGACCCGCAGCAGCTCGGTATCCGTGACGCGGCCCCGCGCAGGGTCCCCGGGCTGCGCAGGGAGGAACTGGCCGCGCTGGCGGGCGTCAGCGTGGACTACTACACGCGCCTGGAGCAGGGCAGGCCCATCACACCCTCGGAAGCCGTCCTGGACGCACTCGCGGACGCCCTGCAGCTCGATCCGGCGGAACGCAGCTATCTGCACGCGGTGGCGCGCCGACCGGCCACGAGCCGGCGCCGCACACCCCGTACCGTGCAGAAGGTGCGTCCCGGGGTGCACGCGCTGCTCGCGCGTCTCGGGGACACCCCGGCCTTCGTGCTGGGGCGCCGTACCGACATCCTGGCGAGCAACCGGATGGCCCGCGCCCTGCTCGCCGACTTCGGCGCGATGCCTGTCAGGGACCGGAACGCCGTGCGCTGGGTCATCCTCGACGAGGCCGCGCGGTCGCTCTTCGCACAGGACTGGGAGAAGGCCGCCTCCATGTTCGTCGGGACACTGAGGATGGATGCCGCCCGTCACCCCGACGACACGCGCACCGCCGAACTCGTGGGGGAGCTGTCCATGAAGAGCGACCGCTTCCTGCGCTGGTGGGCCGGGCAGAAGGTCGTCGAGCCCAGCCACGGCACCAAGACCCTCCACCACCCGATCGCCGGCCGCCTCACCCTCCGCACCGAGGCACTGACCTTCCCCGGCGACCCCGACCAGACCCTCTTCACCTTCCTCGCCGACCCCGGATCACCGTCCGACGAGGCCCTGACAGTGCTCTCCGCTTGGGCCACCGATCACGCCCGCTCCGATGTCTCGACGTCCGGCACCTCGAAGACACCCAGGACCACGTCGTACGGGTGAAGTCGACAGCCGTCACAAGGGAGGTCCAGGTGCGTGAGGGCGTGCCCAACTGGCGGGACTGCCCCTCTCGTTGCGTGACAGGTTCCAGGAGCGGAGCTTGTCCGGGTTGAGGGTGACCCAGACCTGTACGGCATGGTGACCGGCGATGTCGAGACTGATGACGGCGGCGACTTGGCGGTCGTAGCGCACGACGATTCCGGTGCGGCCGTTGACCGAGTGGGTGTGCAAGGTGATGCGCGGGGGTCGGGCGACCAGGGTCAACAGGCTGCGGGCGACCTGCAGGTTGCCGTGGACGGGCCCGGTCGGCGCGCGGACCTTGCCGCCGCCGTCGACGAACGCCATCACGTCGGGCGCCAGCAGAGAGACCAGAAGAGGCATGTCCTCGGTGGCGCATGCCTGTTGGACGGTACGGACCACGGCGTCATGCCGTTGCGGCGTGGCGGGACGCGAGCGCATTGCCCGCAGACTGTGCAACGCGCGGTCGGCCGGTTCGACGTACTCCGGTTCTGCCCGTCCCGCGATGTCCGCCTCACCACCGTTCTCCCCGACCGCAGGGGCCCGGTGCTGTTCCTGCACGGCCGGGCGGGTCGAGCAGAGACTGCTCACGACCTCCCCGAGCCAGGCCCGAGGAGTCGTGATCCGCGCCCGCGCCGCGCCGGACAGCTCGTACCACCGCCGGTAGGTCTCGGCGATGACGTCCTCCGCGCCACAACCGCCGCCCAGCATCCGGTGCGCGATGTCCAGGAGATGCCGCCGTTCGTCGAGCAGATCAGCGATCGACACCGAATCACCTGCGTCGTTCATACGGCGTCCTCCACTCGCACGGCACCGCACACAACACAGGCGA
The DNA here is from genome assembly GCF_042715345.1 of Streptomyces sp. NPDC058697. Lineage (NCBI taxonomy): Bacteria > Bacillati > Actinomycetota > Actinomycetes > Kitasatosporales > Streptomycetaceae > Streptomyces > Streptomyces sp. NPDC058697. Next base: position 459,622 of record NZ_JBHXSU010000002.1, on the reverse strand, counting down.
CCGCCTCGGTCGTCGGTCACTCCACGAGTTTTCCTTCGGTGGACACCTCTTCCATCACGGCTGCGATCTCGTCCGGGATGGGCGCGATGCTCTCGCGCGTGATTCCCGTCTTCGGCGACCAGACGAGGTTGACCTGCAGTGCGGGATCCATGTCCGGGTAGTCGCTGCGGTTGTGGCAGCCCCGGGTCTCCCGGCGCTCGATCGCCGCTTCGAGCGTGGCTCGGGCGGCGAGGGCCGCGGACTTGAGGTCGAAGGCGTGCGCGAGATCCTGGAAGCCGGCGATGTCCGGGTGGATCCCGACGTTCTCCATGCGCGCGTCGATCTCGGCCAGCTCCGCCAGACCGGCGCGCAGCCCTCCCTCGTCGCGGACGACACCCGCGTGCTCGGTCATGGTGTTGCGGATGGCGCGCTGCAGGGCACGGACGTTCTCGGGGCCGTCCGCGGCGAGCAGGCCGTCGATCTCGAACCGGGCCTCGGCCTCCGCGACCGCCGACCGCGGCTGTGCGGCCAGCCCCTTGGAGTAGGCCGCTGCGGCCTGTCCCGCGATGCGGCCGAAGACCAGCAGCTCGATGAGGCTGTTGCCACCGAGGCGATTGGCGCCGTGCAGGCCACTGGAGGCCTCGCCGATGGCGTACAGGCCGCGTACGTCGGTGCTGTGGTCGTCGGGACTGACCCACACTCCGCCCATCGAGTAGTGGGCGGTCGGTGCGATCTCGATCGGATCGCGGGTGATGTCCAGCATCTGCAGGTCCAGAAGTGTCTGGTAGACCCTCGGCAGGCGGCTCATGATCGTCTGTCGAGGCAGGTGGGACACGTCGAGCCAGACACCGCCCTTGGGTGTGCCGCGGCCTTCCCTGATCTCCGTGTAGGAGGCGAGTGCGACGCGGTCACGCGTGGACAGTTCCATGCGCTCGGGGTCGTAGCGGGACATGAACCGCTCACCGAGCGCGTTGCGCAGGATGCCGCCCTCACCGCGGGCAGCCTCGCTGACGAGCGTGCCGGCCGCGTTCTCGGGCTCGATGATTCCCGAGGGGTGGAACTGCACCAGCTCGGGGTCGCGCAGACGGGCACCGGCCTCCACTGCCAGGCGGAACGAGTCTCCCGTGTTCTCGTCGCGCCGCGAGGACGTACGCCGCCAGATACGGGTGTGGCCGCCCGCGGCGAGAATGACGGCGTCGGCGTGGATCAGGTAGCGCGTCCCGTCGTTGATATCGAAGCCGTAGGCGCCGAACACCGCTCCGTCGTGCACCAGGAGCCGGGTGATGTAGACGCTGTCGAGCATGCGGACCTGCAACTGGCTCGCGCGCCTGACCAGCGTGCGCTGGATCTCCAGACCGGTGTAGTCACCCGCGAAGGCGGTGCGGCGGAACTTGTGCGCGCCGAAGAAGCGCTGGGAGATGCGGCCGTCCTCCTCCCGGGCGAAGGCCATGCCGTAGCGCTCCAGGTCGTCGATGCCGAGGGCCGCGCCCCGGGTGACGGTCTCGACGGTGCGGGGATCGGCGAGGAGGTAGCTCTCCTTGAGGGTGTCCGCGGCGTGCTGCTGCCAGCTGTCCTCGGGGTCCATGGTGGCCAGGGCCGCGTTGATGCCCCCCGCCGCCAGGGCCGTGTGTGCGTCCTCCTTGGGGCGCTTGCCGACGGCGAGTACGTCCATGCCTGCCTCGGCCAGCTCGATCGCCGCCCGCAGTCCCGCTCCGCCCGTTCCGATCACCAACACCATGGTGGACAGGCGTTGCTCGGTGATAGCCACGTTCCGCTCCGATCAATTGGTTCGTCACCCAGTACGACCGGTTGATCCCGTCATTTGTGACAACGGCGCATGACTCCCGCACCTGATCAGGCGTTTCTGCGCCGTCAGCGAGGCAGGCCCACTCCCACCGCGACACCTCGCGTCCCATTGTTCTCGGACGAGGGTCAGGCGGTCAGTGACGCCACGTAGGGTGCCAGCTTCGCCGGATTCATTACCCACATGATGCGTTCGAGGCCGCGGGGCGAAGCGTCGACGCACAGCAGTGCGACCGGGTTGCCGCCGGAGGAGACCAGGACCGCGGGCCGGTCGTTGGCCTCGACCCAGTTGATCTCCGACCCGGGCCAGAAGCGCGGGGCGAACGCCCCGAGGTACCGGGAGACATGCTGACGCCCCACAACCGGGATCTTCGACGCGCCGCGGATGCCGCCCCCGTCGGCGTAGCTGACGACGTCCTCGGAGAGGACGTGCTCCAGCGTGGCCAGATCACCCGTCTGCGCCGCGGTGAGGAACACCTTCAAGAGGCGCTGGTGCTCCGCCCGGTCGACAGGTGCCCGCCGTTCGGCGGCCAGGTGCTTGCGCGCCCGGCTCACCAACTGGCGGGCGTTGGCCTCGCTGGTGTCCACGATCTCAGCGATCTGCGGGTAGGGGTAGTCGAACGCCTCTCGCAGGACGTAGGCGGCCCGCTCCACCGGATTCAGTTTCTCAAGGACGAGAAGAACCGCCATCTCGACCGCCTCGGCGCGCTCCGCACCCACGTTCGGGTCCCGGCTGGTGTCGACCGGCTCGGGGAGCCACGGGCCCACGTACGACTCCCGCCGCATCCGGGCGGATTGCGCCAGGTTGATCGCGAGCCGGGCGGTGACCGTCGTCAGGAAGGCCTTCGGTTCGACGATCTCCCGACGGTCGGTGTTCTGCCACCGCAGCCAGGCCTCCTGGACGATGTCCTCGGCCTCCGTGGAACTGCCGAGCATGCGGTACGCGACACCGAACAGCTGGGGACGCGCCGCGATGAACTCCTGCGTAGCTCTCTCGAGCGAGTCGGCGTCATCCTCGGCGTGCATGGTCGCCCCCTTCGGCCAGGACAATGCTACAACCGCCACGGACCGCACGCTTCTGGGGGCCGAAGCCACTCACACCACTCCTGACCTGGGGTTTGTGCCGTCTTACGAGGTGAGAGTGGGCCGATCCGATGCACCGGCGCGGCGCTTTGCGGCAGACCCCGGGAGCCCGCCTCCCCGTCGTGGGCCGCGGCGACGGGGAGACGAGGAGACGCGGAGACGAGGAGACGGACGGTGATGCCCGGCGAGGCAGGATCGCCTCAGCCGAACATGCCGGGCTCGTAGTCCCCGGCAGGCTGCTGGTTGATGACGTTGATGCGGTTGTAGGCGTTGATGATCGCGAGAAGCGAGATCAGCGCGGCGAGCTGGTCCTCGTCGAAGTACTTCGCGGCACGCGCCCAGGCGTCGTCCGGGACACCGCCCGAGGCGTCGGCGATGCGGGTGCCCTGTTCGGCGATCTCCAGGGCCGCACGCTCGGCGTCGGTGAAGACCTTGGCCTCACGCCAGACCGCCACCAGGTTCAGACGCTGCTGGGTCTCGCCGGCGGCGACGGCGTCCTTGATGTGCATGTCGGTGCAGAATCCGCAGCCGTTGATCTGGCTCGCGCGGATCTTCACGAGCTCCTGTGTCGCGACCGGCAGCGTCGACTCGGCCACCACCTTGTTGGCCGAGTTGAGGTGCCTCATGACCTTGCCGGCGAGAGCGTTTCCGAAGTAGTTGACGCGCGAATCCATGACGGGATCTCCTCGGTGATAGGGCGCTTACACCGTATTGACCGGGCTCACCCGGTGATCCGTGACAGCGATGGAATGTGACCTGCGCCTCCTTCGGCCTCCACGCCGTGAAGGCCGGTCTCCGGTGATACGCCCGGGCGCGGCATCGGTGGACTCCTGGTTTCTTCCGGTTGCTCGCCGGCTGGGGCCTTCGGCGGTCACAGTTGCAGCGTTCCGTTCTCCTACGGAGTCATGGAGGCCTCCGAGTTGGGACTTCTCGCTGACGGCCGAGGTTGGAGCTCGTGGCTCAACTCAGGTGCGCTGTGCGTCACGCGCTTGAGCTGGAGGTGTCCCGAACCGGGGGTCATAGAGCTGCACGCCAAATGAACCGTGCCACCCTTCAGCCCAGGCGCTGTTGAACAACGTTGGCGCGCCCTTGATGATGTGCACATGAAAGCGGCCGTCGGGCGTCTGGACGGTCGGCTGGGGCGGCGGTGGTAATAAAGGGGGGGCAGCGATCCGGTGATCGAAGACAGGAGCCCGGAAGCCCGGTCCTCCCTTCACCAGGGGACAGGAAGTAGGACGATCCACCTCGCCGAGCCGCACCCGACCGGACAGGTCATCATCGACTGCACCAGGCTCTCCCCGGCCGGCCGCCGGATCCCGAAACTCACCCTCCACGCAGGCAACGACACCGAGCTGAAATTCGCGGGCAGCATCGTCAAGGGGCGCGGCGACACCCGCTGCCGCTTCCTGATCAGAGAGTTGGACCTAGGGGCGGTGACCACCCGGATCCAGGTGGAGTGCGCCGCCGACTGCGCATGGCGGCTGCGGGTGCTGCCCCTGTCCGCCGCGCGCGTGCTGGATACCTGGGCGACCGGCACGGGCTCCGACGTCCTCGTGTACGACGGGCCGCCGGCCGTACTCAAGCTGCGGCAGACCAAGGGCCGGGGAGCCAGAGTCGCCGTGTACGCCATACGCGCCAACCGGCTCCAGGCGCTCTTGTCCACCTGGGCCCCTAGGCTGGTCTCGGGGGGCGACGTCATCGCCCTACCCCCGAAACCCTCCACTCTTCCAGGCGAAGCCGCCGGGGTGCCCCCGGAACCTGTCTCACCGAAACCGACGCTGCTCAAGGTCGCGGGTTACGGCTGTGGCTGGGAGCTGTCCGTCTCCATGCCCAATGAGCTGCGGTCCTTCAGCCGGGAGATCAGCGGCAAAGGCCGTGAAGTGGTCCGCTACATCGGTCCGCCGGGCACCTTACGGATCGACAACCGGTCGTGGCGGCCGGGACACGATCTGTACGTCGAGTCGTTCGCCGAAGACCTCTCGCACAAGGTCGATATTCTCCACCTCCATCCCAGGAGTGGCTCGCTGGCCCGCTTCCGGTCCCAGAGACTGGACCTCCTCCCCGGCATGCTGGTCGCCATCGGCGCCGTGTACTCGGATCCCTGGCGCATCCGCGCCGACAACTGACGCTGTCAGGGCAGCGTCGGTCGGCTCCGCCCAGGACATCCCGCGTCGTCGCACGTCATCCGCCCTGCGCACGGTCGTGTCCAAAAGGCGATCAGTGCGCTGCCGCATCGGCCAGGTCGGCGCCAACCGGAACGCGCCCGGCTCACGCGACTGTCGCAGCGGGCCCGGCGGTCCGTGCAGATGTAGTCGCGTACGAGATGGTATCGAATGATACTATCTTGAGGGTGGTCAGGCGGGCACGCCGAGCGGATTGGGTGGCGGTCTTGGACATGTACGAAGCGGTTACGAGTCGGCGGACGGTGTCCGGATTCACCGATCGGCATGTCCCACGGGAGGTGCTGGAGCGAGTGCTGTCCGCTGCCGCCCGGGCATCGTCCGAGCCGGACCTCCAGCCACGGCGCGTCTACGTACTGACCGGACGGCCACTGGCCGAGCTGGAGAAGCTGGTCGGTGAACGTGATGCGGTGGACGACTCTTGGCGCGAGCCGGCGTGCGAGCAGTACTCGGCCGCCCCGAAGTCCCCGTACCGCGAGCGCCGGTCCGCCCTCGGTGCTCCCGTAGTCCTGTTCTGCTATGTGGACCGGGACTTGGGCCCGGCGCAATGGTCCGGCGTCGGCATGTATCTGCAGACCGTCATGCTGCTGCTCCGCGCCGAAGGGTTGCACGGCTGTACGCAGATGGCGTGGGCGAAGTACCACCGTGCCGTCGCGGAGGTTCTGTCGCCCCCGGACGAGCTCATCCTCTTCTGCGGCATGGCGATCGGGTTCGAGGACTCCGCAGAGGCGGCGGCGACCTGCTCGACCTCGACGCCCCGCGATCAGGAAGCCGGAACCGTGGATCCTGCCGCACGTCACGCACGCCGCGCCCGGTGGATGCCGCGCGTTGCCGCACGTCTCCATGCACGCCTTCGTGACGCACTCACAAGAAAAATGCGGCAGCTGGTGTCACAAATTGGGCTGCCGCCCTGACATGAGTGAGGAACCCAAAACGATTCGGTTCGGCACCGGGAGAGTTGATCTTGATGATTGCTTGTGGTCGGAGGCCGGACTCGCGGGCTCCCTCGGGCTTCGGCCGGGGCGACTCGACGAGTGGTCGTAGCCGTGAGAAGTGTCGAACCCTGACGGCAGAGCAGGGGGCGCATCTCCCGCCGTCGGACCGACTGCCCGTGGAGCCCGGCTCGGTGGGCCTGCATGCCCTTCCCCGTCCCGTGGCCGTGGTGGTGGGTGCCGGTGGGGTGCTCGGAGCGGCGCACGTCGGAGTCGGGGCCGCTCTGGAGCAGCGCGGGTTCGTGCCGGACATGATCATCGGCACCTCGGTGGGCGCTCTCAACGGCGCCATCGCGGCCGCCCACCCGGACACGGCCGCGCCCTGGCTGGACCATGTCTGGACCCGGTTGAGCCGCCGCGAGGTGTACCCGCTCGGCTTCCCGGCCTCGCGGGCCAGTGTCTTCACCGACCGCGGCCTGCGCCGACTGATCGCCGGGGCCGGACTGCCGTCTCGGATCGAGCAGTTGGCGGTCCCGTTCACCGCGGTGGCGATGGACCTGGCCACCGGCGCTCCGGCACTGCTCGACCACGGAGACCTCGAGTCCGCGCTGCTGGCCAGCGCGGCCGTTCCCGGCATGCTGCCCCCTGTGGACCGAGAGGGCAGGACGCTGGTCGACGGAGGTGTGATCGCGTACGTCCCGGTGCTGGCAGCACTACAGGCCGGGGCCGCCAGCGTGGTGGTGCTGTCGACCGGACCGGAGTGCTCGCCGTTGAGCCCGACCGTCCCGAGGCGGAGGGCCGGCGCGATCGCCGCGAGGGCCGGGCTGCTGTTGATGCACCATCAGATCGAGCGTGATCTGCGCGAGGTGGCCCAGCGCATCCCGACCGTCGTGCTGCCGACCGGCATCGAGGAATGGCCCGCCCCCTGGGACTTCGGCCACTCCGAGCGGCTCATCAGCACCGCTTCCCGCACGGCGGGACGCTTTCTCGACGGCCTGAACGTCTGCGGGCCGGGCCTGTATCGGGCCGACGGCCCTCCGGCGACGTCGGACGGCCCGGCCGAAGCACCGACGTCCTCAAACTCGACAGCACCGACTTCCTCAAACTCGACAGCATCGAGTTCCTCGAACTCGACTTCCTCACTATCGGGGGTGGCCCTGTGAGTACCATCGCGTTCCTGAACATCGCCATGCACGGGCACGTGAATCCGACGCTGCCGGTGGCGGCCGAGCTCGTTCGCCGCGGCCACTCCGTCACGTACCACACCTCGCCCGCCTTCCGTGAAGAGATCGAGGCCGTCGGCGCGACGGTGCGTCTCTACCCCGGGGGTGACCAGCCGCTTCCTGATCCGCCGACGCCCGTCACGTTGATGGAGGGGCTCGCGAGCACGGCTGTTCGCCTGCTGCCTCCGGTGCTGACCGACCTGCGCTCGATCCGGCCCGATCTGATCGTTCACGACAGCGCCTGTCTGTGGGGCGCGGTCGCCGCTCGCGAACTCGACGTACCGGCGGCGTCGTCGTTCACCACGTTCGCCTTCAACCGGCACGTGCCCAGCCCCACCCGAGGTTCATGGGACCTGCTGGCCGAGGCGGCGACTCGGCGGGACAGCCTCAAGGGCTATCTGCGGGCGCGCCGGGGGCTGCGCCGCTTCGACACGAGTGGGCTGCCCCTCCTCGACCTGGGGAACATCCGCCAGCCGCTCAACCTGGTCTACACCTCGCGGGCGTTCCAGCCTGCCGTCGAGGAGTTCGACCGGTCCTACCGGTTCGTGGGCGCCAGCATCGGCGCCCGCCCGGCCGACCCGTCGTTCCCGGCCGATCAGCTGCGGGAGCCGGTGCTCTACGCCTCGCTCGGCACGGTCTTCAACGCCGGCCCGCTGCTGCTGCGCGCTTTCGCCACGGCGCTCGCCCCGCTGGGCGGCACAGTCGTCGTCTCCACCGGGCAGACCGACCCCGCCGCGCTGGGTCCGCTGCCACCCAACGTGCTCGCCCGCCGCTCTGTCCCACAACCGGAGGTACTGGCCCGCGCGTCGCTGTTCGTCACCCACGGCGGCATGAACAGCGTCAACGAGGCCATGTACGCAGGCGTTCCGATGCTGGTGGTCCCACAGGGCGCCGACCAGCCGATGGTGGCCCGTCGTGTCGCGGAACTCGGCGCCGGCCTGTCGATCCGCACCCAGGATGTGACGGAGGACTCCGTACGTGCCCTCGCAGGGCGTCTGCTCCACGAACCCCGGTTCCGGGCGGCCGCGGCCACCCTGCGGGGTGCTCAGCACGAGGCGGGCGGATACCGGCGTGCCGCCGACGAATGCGAGCGGTATCTGCACACGAACGCGGTGGCCGGTCGGCCGGCTCTCGCGGATCCGTCCCGGCGAGGCTGAATCATGGCACTCGTCGTCCTGTTGCTGCTCGCCGGAGTGTCGGAAGCCGCCGGGCGCATCCTGCCTGTGGCAGTGGGCCGCCCCGGCATGTCGCGGACGCGGGTGGCCGGGCTGCTCTGTGCCGGTGGCCTCGTCGAGGGTGCTGTGTTCGCGTTGTGGCCGCTGACCGCGTGGACCCTGGCCGAACTGGTGCTGTCCTCCACACCGGAGGGCGACGGCCTGGTCTGGACACCCGATCTGGTCGCCCCGCTGGTGCTCGCCGCCGTCCTCGCGTTCCCCTTGCTCGGGCCTTTCCTTCACCTGCTGCTCTTCGTGGCGGTCGGGGCCGGGCTGGCAGGCCCGCTCGCCGTGGCGACCGGCCTGGGCTGGTGGGGCGCCGCCGGATGTGTGGCCGTCGCCGGGGCCGGTCTCGGTATCGCCGTGGAGGCCGTTCGGCGTCTGGTCGTGAGGATCAGCGCTGCCGAGGCACGGGGGCTGGTCACATGAACGCGTACCTGCTCTGGGCCTTCGCGATCGGGCCGGTTCTCATCGCCGAAGCTCTGCTCGCCCGCTACGAGGTGCTGGCCTACGGCTCCGGCTGGCGGACCCCCGTCACCAAGCTCCCGGAAGGTGTGCCGTACGCCCGGGGCGCGGCGCCCGACACCCCGCCGGATGCCTATCTGGTCTACCTGGACGGCATCGGCAAACGCCGCGTCCGCGACAGCCGGGACGGCGGCCAGCTCGTCAAGGCACTGATCGCCAGAGCTCCCGAGCTGCGGGTACTGGGTCAGGTGCAGCCCTATTCACCGCTGGCCGCCCCGCTCGCCGAGCGACCGGTGTGGAAGTGGCTGCGCCGACGCATCGGGCTGCTGCTGTTCCTGCACAACGTCATGCAGATCTTCGTCGCCGCCGACCAGCGATACCGACCCCTCTACAACCGGGCCGTCGGCTCCCAGATCTCCACGCAGCTCAGGCTCGCCGGCTACCGGCCCGACAGCGGTATCCCCGTGGTGCTGCTCAGCTACAGCGGCGGTGCCCAGGTCGCCGGTGGCGCGATCGACGAACTGTACAGCCGGCTGCGCTCCCCGCTCCTGCTGATCACGCTCGGCGGCTTCCACAACGGCGCCAACGACCTCACCCGCGCCGAGCACCTGCACCGGCTGACCAGTTCGAGCGACCGGATCGAGCGAGTCGGTACGTGGTTGTTCCCTCAGCGCTGGCCGCTGTTCCGCGGGAGTGCGTGGAACCGGGCCGACCGCGCAGGGAAGATCACCGTGCATCGGCTCGACCCGGCCACGCACGTCGGGCCGTGCAGCTACGTGAGCCCGACGGCTCAACTGCCCGACGGCCGCAGCCATCTCGACCGCACCGCCGACACCGTGATCGCACTCATCCGCGACCGCCACAGGGTGACCAGGGTGACCGAGGTGTCGGATCACCCGTAGCCACGAGGGACTTGGGCGGAGCGACGTCACCGATGTCCCCCTGCCGGTCCCGACAGCCGGCCGTCCCGCAGGCGAGCCCGCTCTGGAAGGCGCCGACCGCCTGGGCTGGAGCCGCGTCCGCCGCCGCACTTCACCGGGACGGACGCTGTGCCGAGGTGACGTCATAGCGCCAGAACGGTCGCACCAGCAGTGCGCCGACGATGACGACGATCACGCAGAGCAGTGAGCTGCCTGTCCACGCGATGCCCAGACCGGTGGTGGAGGCCATGGCGCCGGCACGCAGGTCTCCGAGGCGGGGACCGCCGGCGACGACGACGGTGAAGACGCCTTGCAGACGGCCGCGCATGGCGTCGGGCGCGTAGGTCTGCAGAATCGTCTCGCGGTAGACCGCGCTGACGAGGTCCGCCGCTCCGGCAGCGGCCAGGAGGGCTGCGGCGGCGAAGAGGTGGTGGACGGTGCCCGCGAGGGCGATGGCCGCCGCCCAGGCGGTGACGGCGATGGCGAGTGCTCGGCCTTGGCGGCGCACGCGTCCGATCCATCCGCTGAACAGCCCCGCTGCGACCGACCCGATGGCGATGGCCGAGTACAGCAGCCCCACTCCTCCGCCGAAGCGCACCTGGGCCGCTTCCGGGAACAGGGCGGTCGGCATGGCCAGCGTCATCGCCGCGATGTCGACCGCGAAGGACATCCAGAGCACGGGGGCGGCGGCGATGAACCGCAGTCCCTCGAAGACCGAGCGCAGTCCACTGGTCCGGGCCCCCGATCCGGTCGGCATGATCGAGGGCAGGCGAACGGCCGAGTACAGCAGGAGAGAGAAAAGCACGGCGTCGGCGCCGTACGCCCAGCAATAGCCGTTCGGCAGCGAGATCAGGATGCCCGCCACCAGCGGCCCGGCGACCTGCCCGACGTTGCCGGCGGTGAAGTACAGCGTGTTCGCCGCGGGCACCAGTGGGGTGGGAACGATGCGGGGAATGATCGCTCCCCGGGCGGCGGACGACACGGCGAAGGCGCCCGCCTGGACTGCGACGAGGGCGAGGATGACGGGGACCGAACGCAGGTCGGCGACCGCCTGAAGCAGCAGGGCGACTGTGGTTGCCCAAGTGAGGCATGCCGACGCCAGGTACAGCACACGGCGGTCGAACCGGTCCGCGATGGCGCCGCCGTACAGGCCGAAGACCACGAGCGGTACGAGGCCGGCCAGCCCCGTCAGCCCCACGGACAGCGACGACTGTGACAGCGCGTACACCTGAACCGGGACGGTGACGCCGGTGACCATGGTCCCGACGTATGCCGCGCTCTGCCCGATCAGCAGGCGCCGGAAGACGGGGTGCGCCAGCGGGCGGGTGTCGAGGGCGATCCCGCGCAGGCCGGAGCCCAGCCTGGCCTTCAGCGATGGCGGGGCGGCGGGAGGAAGATCACGCGGGGTGTGGGACGTCGTGGGCATGCCCATCACGCTGGCAGGAGCACACCGTGCGTCGCTTCCGTTATTCTGCCGCACTGTGTCGGAAAACAGCCAAGCGGACGGGGCGGCGGCGGAACCCAGGGACAGCACCCATGCCCACCTCGCGGGTGAGGTCATCGGCCGCCATCAGCATGGCTATCACCAGCTTCTCTACGTCAGCGCCGGTGTGCTGGCGGTGCAGACGGGCGAGGCGTCCTGGGTGGCGTCCAGCGCGCGGGCCGTGTGGATTCCGGCGGGTACCTGGCATCAGCACCGGGTGCACGGGCACAGCTCTGTGCACACGCTCGGCTTCGCGGCCCACGACGTACTGCTGAGGTCTCGGACGCCGGTCGTCGTGGCCGTGGACGCCCTCGTGCGCGAGCTGATCATCGCGTGCAGTGAACCGTCCCTGCCGGAGCAGGAAGCACGGCGCCTGCGTGCCGTCCTGCGGGACCGGCTGCGGCGGGCCCTCGTCGAGCCGTTGACGTTGCCCACCCCTGCCAACTCCCTGCTGAGGCAGGCGTGTTCGCTGGTGACCGACGATCTGCGGCAACCGCGGACCGCCGCCTGGCTCGCACGGCGCGTCGGCGTGAGCGAGCGCACCCTGGCCCGGCTGTTCAGGACCGAGTTCGGTATGACGTATCCGCAATGGAGGACCGGCGTCCGGGTCTTTCACGCCATGGTGCTGCTGGCGGAAGGGGCAAGCGTCAGCGAAACGGGACGACAGTGCGGATGGGCCACGACCAGTGCGTTCATCGACACGTTCAGCCGCACCATGGGCCAGACACCGGGGACCTATCGCATCGGACCCGGTGGGTAGATCCACTGCTTCAACTGTTCACCGAGACGGCCCAGTTCACGCGCCTACGAGTGCGGGTGCGAGCTCCCGCCACGGCTCGGTCGGTACGTCGAAGGGGGACTCCATCAGGACCTGGACGCAGACGTGGTCGGCGCCGGCGGCCAGATGCTCGCGTACGCGGCGGAGGATCGCCGCCTCGTCACCCCACGCCACGAGTGCTTCGGCCAGTCTGTCGGAGCCGCCGCGGACGAGGTCCGTCTCGTCGAAACCACCCCGCAGCCAGTTGTTGCGGTAGTTCGGCAGACCCGTGTAGATGTCCAGGTGGGCGTGGGCCCGGCGCATCGCGGTCTCGCGGTCCGAGGTGAGTACGGCGCCCATCTCGACGGCCACGAGCTTGTCCGGCCCCAGAGCTGCCCGTACCTCGGCGGTCTGTGCCGGTGTCACCAGATACGGGTGGCTGCCGTCCGCGAGTTCACGGGCCACCTCCAGCATCCGGGGACCGAGGGCGGCGATCAGGACGGGCGGGCGTGGCTCGTCGGCCTCCGCGGCGTAGAAGGTCGCTCCCGTCATCGCCGTGAGGTATTCGCGCATGGCGGCGACCGGTTTGGTGTAGCTGCCCCCGCGGACCCGCTCGACCAGTGGCCGGTGGCTGACTCCGAGCCCGAGCACGAACCGCCCGCCGTGGGCCGCGGCCAACGTACGGGACGCCGCGTTGGCCGCGACCGCGTCGCGGGCCCAGATGTTGGCGATGCCGGTCGCCACGCGCATGCGCCTGGTGGCGGCGAGCAGCAGCCCGGCCTGGGTGAAGGCTTCCCGGCCGTAGGCCTCGCCGAACCACAGCGTTCCCCAGCCCTGGGCTTCGAGCTCGGCCGCGATCTGCCCGACCGCCGCCGGAGGCACCGCGTCCAGGTTCGCGGTCCAAATCCCGACCCGCCCGAGCCCTGCTTCTTCGGCCACTGTCATGCCGTACCTCTCCTTGACTTCGTACGCGACGCTGATACGTGCCGTACCTATACGTACCGGGTCGCCCGGCCGGAATCAGAAACGCTCGCCAGCACCGCCGTGCCAGTCAGCAGCCCGGCGGCCAGGGTCACGGGCTTGACGCTGTCCAGCGCCGCGCCTCTGCCCATGCCGCTCGGGGTGTGCACGGCTTCGTGGATCAGTGCTTCGGTCATGACGGGACGGTACGAGCCGGGGCCGGGCGGGGGCCGTGACCGTACCGCTCAAGGTGGTTGACCCGGGCGTTCGCCCGGCGGCAGGTCGCTCAGCCGCCCGGTTGGTAGGAGCGGGGAGCGGAGCCGGTCCAGCGCTTGAAGGCCCGGTGGAAGGCGCTGGGTTCGGAGAACCCCAGCTGCTGCGAGATGTCCTTGATGGAGACGGCGCCCGTGGCCAGCGCCGCGATGGCCGCATCTCGCCGCAGCTGGTCGCGGATCTGCTGGAAGGACGTGCCCTCCGCGGCCAGTCGGCGGCGCAGGCTCTGCGCGCTCACCGCCAGCCGCGCCGCGACGTCCTGAGGATCGGGCATCCGGTCCGGCAGCGACTGCCCGAGCAGCCGGCGCACCTGGGCGGCGGCGGTGCTGCCGTAGTCCAGGCGGGCGAGCACATCGCCGGGAGCACGGCGCAGGAAGTCATGCAGCCCTGCCTCGTCCTGAAGTACCGGTCGGTCGAGGAGCGCACGGTCGAAGACGAGGGCGGTGCGGGGAGCGAGGAACGAGCAAGGAGCGCCGTAGAGCAGGTCGTACTCGAGAGAGTGCGGTGGCGCCGGGTGGCCGAACTCCACCCGGGTGAGGTTGATGCGGCGGCGGATCAGCCAGCCTGCGACGCGGTGTGCGACGGCGGTGGCGGATTCGGCGAGGTAGTGATCGGGATCGTCGAAGGCCGTGAGGTCGAAGACCACCCGCGCCTCGTCGTGCGCCCCGATTTCCTCCTCCGACTTCCCTTTCGACTTCTCCGTCGGCTGCTCCTCCAGATGGAACCGGGGTCCGCCGGGGAACAGCCGGTAGAAGGCGCTGCCACGGTCCAGTGCGGAGCGCAGATCGGGGCAGTGCAGCACGGCATGGCACATCATCGCGAAGGTACCCACCTTCAGGGGCTGTGGCCCGAGGCCCTGCAGTTCGTCGTCGAGTGCCTGCCACACCGCTTTGGTGAGCCGGGCGAACTGCGGGGGCGACACCCGGGCGAGCGGGACGTCCAGCAGCCGCGGCGGGATGGCCGCTCGCTTGAGGAGTGCGGTGATGTCCACGCTGTGCCGCTCGGCTCCGCGCAGTGCGGCCCGCACGTGGTGGATGGCGACCGAGCGGGCGGGCGCGCCGTACGCGGGAGGCGCGTCGTCCTCGGGAGGTGCGGCCATGAGCGCCGATCGTACGGGACTCGGTCGGGCAGTCAGCCGGACAGTCGGTCGGACGGACAGACAGGTCAACGACTGTGAGCACTGCGGTCATGACGGCCCGCCGTGCCGCCTGCCTACCGTCGGGCCGTGATCAGAAACGGATATTTCGACGACGCCCACGAGGCGTACCGGACGGCATGGCGCGGCTTTGTCGAGCACGAGGTCGTACCGAGGCAGGCCGGCTGGGAGCGCGAGGGGATCGTCGGCAAGGACGTCTGGCGGCTCGCGGGCGAGCAGAACCTGCCCGCACCGGCGAGGACCACTCGATCCGCCTGTTCCTCGTGGCCGCCGGCACCCCCGCAGAACTGTTCTTCGACGACGTCCACGTCCCGGCCGCCGGCGTGCTCGGCGAGCCGGATCAGGCGGTGTCCGAGGTCCGCAGGCCGAGTTTGTCGAGCTTGCGGCCCCGGGTGAAGCCGGGCTTCGCCCTGCTGATGCGGCAGTTCACCCTGGAAAGGCTCGTCGTCGCCATGGGCGCGGCGGCCCACGCCGCGGCGGCGCTGCGCGAGACGGTCGCCTACACCAAGCAACGCTCCGACGACTCGATCGGAGCTGTTCAGTAAAACGAACGTCAGGTTCACTGATTCGAGATGGTTCGGTATAGTGAACGCATGGTTCACTCAATCGAGGCTCTTGAGGTAGGCGCACAGGTCAGCGCCTACCTCGATGACACCTACCTGGAGCAGGTCGATACGCGGGTTATCGCGGTCGGTGAGAAGGACGGAACGCCATGGGCGGCCGTCGAGCACTGCCTGTTCCATCCGCAGGGCGGGGGCCAGCCCGCCGACCGGGGGTGGCTGGAGGACACGGAGATCATCCCGGTCCGGGACCGGGAGTCGGGACTGGTCGTGGCGACGGCACCCGAGGGTGGCAGCCTTCCGCCCCTCGCCGAGGGACAGAAGGTACGGGCCCGGATCGACCTTCGGGCCCGTACCGCTCACGCCGCACTGCACACGGCCGGACACCTCGTCGAAGCGGTCGGGCGGACGCAGGGGTGGGAGATGGTCGCCAGCAACCATTTCCCCGGTCAGGCACGCATCGAATTCCAGGCGCCCGGGACGGACACACGGCTGGCCGACCCGGAAGGGCGGGAGGAGGTGACTGCCGTGCTGCGCGCCGCCGTGGCGGCCGTGATCGCCGACGATCTGCCGGTCTTCGCGCGGTGCCTCGCGGACGGGCGGCGCGTGGTGCACCTGGACGCGCTGCACTCCGCGCCGTGCGGGGGTACGCACGTACGCAGCCTGGGCGACCTGGCCGAAGTGGTGTTGCCGACGCTCAAGGTCAAGAAGGGCCGCATCCGTGTGTCGTACACGGCGACGCACGTGCCGTACACCGCGACGCACGTGTCGACCGCCGCACCCCACGTGTCGGGCACCGTAACGCGCAGGAGCCACTGATTACGCCCCCGCCGACCGGCCGCCAGCCGGTGAGCAGTACCGCGGCCGCGGTCGGTGCGAAGATCCGCCTGCGCCGTCAGCAGCGCGGAATGAGCGCCGCGGAGATGGCCAGGCGCGCCGGGCTGAGCAAGGCCACGCTGTCGCAGTTGGAGGCCGGCAACGGCAATCCGACGATCGACACCCTGGACGCGATCGCGATCGCCCTGCGCATCCCGATCGCCGACCTGCTGGCGCGTGACGCCGACACCGGGCCGGTCTTCCGGCCGGGCACGGATGTCGAGCCCGGCGAGGTCTCCCGGGAACTGCTGCGCCGGATCAGCAGCGGCAACAGTCTGGAGATCTGGCGGCTGCGCATCCCGGCCGAGACGGAGCTGCCCGGCGTCCCGCATGCCACCGGCACGATCGAGCACCTGCTCATCGCCACTGGGCACGTCACCGCCGGCCCTGTCGACGCCCCGCAGGATCTGGGCCCCGGCGACATGCTCGCCTTCGCCGGTGACGCCCCGCACTTCTACCGCACCGGTGCCGAGGAAGTGGACATCACCGTCGTCTTCGCCTCGCCCATCAGCACCTGAGAACCCGGCACCTGAGACCCCAGCACTTGAGGCCTCAGCCCTTGAGACCCCACGCCTGACACCTCAGTACAGACTTGAGACCAAGGAAGACCCCTCATGAGCACCACCATCGCCACCACCCCCTCCAGCCGTGCCTTCAGCAGCGACAACATGGCCGGGGCATCCCCGCAGATAGCCCAGGCCGTTGCCGACGCCGCCGCCGGACAGGTCCTGCCGTACGGCAACGACCCGTACACCGACAGCGCCCGCCGCAGGCTCGGCGAGATCTTCGAGCGGGACGTCGACGTCTTCCCGGTCTCCACCGGATCCGCCGCCAACGGCCTGAGTCTGGCCGCCCTCACCCCGCCGTGGGGCAGCGTGCTCTCCCACCCCGGAAGCCACATCAACACTGACGAGTGCGGCGCCCCGGAGTTCTTCACCAATGGGGCCAAGCTCGTCGGGGTGCCGGGTTCCGACAGCAAGATCGACCCCGATGCGTTGCAGGCGGCGGTGCGCCGCCGGGCCGGTGACGTGCACAGCGTGCAGCCGTCCGTGGTGAGCATCAGTCAGGCCACGGAGAGCGGCAGCGTCTACACCCTGGAGGAGATCCGCCGACTGTCCGCCATCGCCAAGGACGCGGGACTGCGCGTCCACATGGACGGCGCGCGCTTCGCCAACGCCCTGGACCATCTCGGCGTCACCCCGGCCGAGATGACCTGGAAGGCCGGCATCGACGTGCTGTCCTTCGGCGCCACCAAGAACGGCGCGATGACCGCCGACGCCATTGTCTCCTTCGACCCCGCACTCGCCGCCGAGCTAGCCTTCCGCACCAAGCGCGCCGGCCAGCTCGCCTCCAAGATGCGCTTCCACACGGCCCAGATCGACGCGTACCTCACCGACGGCCTGTGGCTGCGCAACGCCCGTCAGGCCAACGCGATGGCCACCCGGCTAGGCGACGGCCTCAAGTCCATCCCCGGCGCGGGCTTGTTGGCCACTCCACAGGCCAACATCCTCTTCTGCCGCCTGCCTCAGCAGGTCACCGAAGAACTCCTCGCCGAGGGCTACGCCTTCTACCACGACCGCTGGGAACCGGGGATCGTCCGGTTCGTCACCGCCTTCTCCCACAGCGCCGACGACATCGACCAACTCCTCGACGCGGTCCGCCGCCACACGAGCTGACCGAAGGCCGGCCATGACAGTACGTCCACTGCGCTCCTGCCGCTTCAGAGCATCGCCAGCCCGGGGTCGTGCAGGAAGGCGGCCAGGTCGGCCAGTAGCTGGGAGCCCTGCCGACCGTCGACGAGCCGATGGTCGAAGGAGAGTGCCAGCTGAGTGACCCACCGGGGCTCGATCGTCTCGGTCCCCGACGCGTCGGTCACGACCCATGGGGTACGGCGGATGGCGCCCACGGCGAGGATGGCCGCCTCACCCGGGTTCAGGATCGGCGTTCCCGTGTCCACGCCGAACACGCCGACGTTCGTGATGGTGATGGTCCCGTCCATCATCGACTGGGGAGTTGTCCTGCCCTCGCGGGCTGTGCTGGTGAGCGCGGCGAGTGCTTCGGCGAGTTCACGCAGCGACATCCGGTCGGCGTGCTTGATGTTGGGGACGATGAGCCCTCGCCCGGTGGCGGCGGCGATGCCCAGGTTCACGTAGTGCTTGAGTACGATCTCCTGCGCCGGCTCGTCCCAACTGGCGTTCACCTCAGGGGTGTTGCGCAGGGCCAGCAGGAGTGCCCGGGCCACGAACAGCAGCGGCGTGACGCGCAGATCACGGAACTCGCGGCGGGCGGCCACCGTGTCACGGAGCCGTATGGTCGCCGTGACGTCGACCGTCATGAACTCGGTGACGTGCGGTGCCGTGAACGCGGAAGCGACCATGGCGGCCGCCGTGTGCTTGCGCACGCCGCGAATCGGGATCCGGGTCTCGGCCACGGTCTCCGGGGTTCCGGGACTCGGAACTTCCGCCGCCACGAGTTCGGCCTCCGCTGCCCCAGCCTCCGCCGCCCGGCGCACATCGTCGCGGGAGACGGTGCCCGCAGGGCCCGTGGGTGTGACGGTGGTGATGTCGACGCCGAGGTCTTTGGCGAGCTTACGGACGGGGGGCTTGGCCGCTGTCCGCTCTGTAGCCGCCGGTGCCTGGACGGGGGTTGGCGCTGCCGGCCGGTTTGTGGGCGGGCCCGCGGGCCGTCGGCGTCTGCGGCGACCGCCGCCCTCCTGCGGGCCGTACCCCACCAGCAGCGCCTCCCTGTCGGGAGCCGCCGCCGCGTCCCTGGCCGGAGGTTCCGTCGCGTCGGGAGTGCCGCTGACGCCACTGAGAATGGTGATGAGGGGTTTGCCCACGGGCAGGGTCTCCCCTTCCTCCGCGTGCAGTGTCCCGACAACACCCGCATACGGAGAGGGGAGTTCGACGGCGGCCTTGGCCGTTTCCACCTCGACGATGACCTGGTTGATCTCCACGGAGTCACCCACCTGCACCGCCCACTGGAGAATCTCGGCCTCGGTGAGGCCCTCGCCGACATCGGGCAGCAGGAAGGTTTGCTCTTTCGACACGGTGACCGGCTCCTCCTTCTAGTAGCTCAGGCTGTGGTCGAGGGCATCGAGGATCCGGTCGACCCCAGGAAGCCAGTCCGATTCGAGGCGGCTCGGCGGGTACGGGGTGTCGTATCCGGTGATCCGGAGAACCGGCGCTTCGAGGAAGTGGAACTCCTCCTGCTGGATCCGCGCGGCCAGCTCCGCCCCGAACCCGTGGGACAGCGAGGCCTCATGGGTGACCAGGGCACGGCCGGTGCGGTGGACGGACTCCCGTACGGTGTCCAGGTCGAGCGGCGACAGGCTGCGCAGGTCGATGACCTCGACGCTGCGACCCTCCTCGGCAGCGGCCTCGGCCGCTTCGAGAGCCGCCGGGACCATGGGGCCGTACGCGATGAGTGTGGCGTCGGTGCCGGCCCTCAGCACCCGCGCCCGGTCGAAAGGTGCCGGTGTCCCGTCGGTGACCTCGCCCTTGGTCCAGTAGTGCCGCTTGGGTTCGAGGAAGATCACAGGGTCGTCGTCGTCCACGGCCTGGCGGATCATGTCGTACGCGTCCTGCGGGTTGGAGCAGGTGACGACCTTGAGCCCGGGGGTGTGGGCGAAGTAGACCTCGGGCGATTCCGAGTGGTGCTCGATGGAGCCGATGCCGCCGCCGAACGGGATGCGGATGACCACGGGCAGGGTGATCACACCGCCCGAGCGGTGCCGGAGCTTCGCGAGCTGGCTGATGATCTGGTTGACCGCCGGGTAGACGAAGCCGTCGAACTGGATCTCGCACACCGGGCGGTAGCCGCGCAGGGCGAGACCGATCGCGGAGCCTATGATGCCCGCCTCACCGAGGGGAGTGTCGATGACTCTAAGGCTGCCGAACTCCTTCTGCAGGCCGTCGGTGACGCGGAACACCCCGCCGAGGCGTCCGATGTCCTCGCCCATCAGCAGGACTTTCGGATCGTCCGCGAGGGCTTTGCGAAGCCCGTTGTTGAGGGCCTTGACCATGGAGATGCTCGTGCTCATCGAGTGGCTCCGATCTCCTGGCCGACGGCTGGGAACCCGGAGGCCAGGAACTCCGTGTGCTCGGCCAGTTGGCGTCTGAGCTCGGCCGGCATGTCGGTGTAGGTGTTCTCGAAGGACGAGCCAGGGTCCGGCGAGGGCAGTGCCCGGCAGCCGGCTCTCAGATGTTCGGCCAGTTCCTGTTCCCGTCGCTCGATGCCGGCGAAGTACTCCTCGTCGGCCGCGCCGCTCGCCGTGAGGTGCAGGCGCAGCCGCTCCAGCGGATCCTTGGCCGCCCACTCGTCGGTCTCGGCGGACGGGCGGTAACGGGTGGCGTCGTCGGCGGTGGTGTGCGCGTTGATCCGGTAGGTCACCGCCTCGATCAGGGTCGGCCCGCCGCCGGACCGCGCACGGGTCAGCGCCTCATCGGTCGCAGCGAGACAGGCCAGTACGTCATTGCCGTCGACGGACACGCCTGGGAAGCCGAAGCCGGTCGCGCGCTGAGCGACGGGGACACGGCTCTGCACGCTGTAGGGAGCGGAGATGGCCCACTGGTTGTTCTGGCAGAAGAAGACCACGGGGAGGTTCTGGGCAGCGGCCCAGAGGAACGCTTCGTTGGTCTCGCCCTCGCTCAGGGCCCCGTCACCGAGGAAGACCAGCACCGCGGTGTCGCGCGTGTTGTCTCCCGAGCCGATCACGTCGTCCCGGACCAGGCCCATGGCGTAGCCCACCCCATGCAGGGTCTGCGCGCCGATGACCAGGGTGTAGAGGCCGAAACGGCGCTCGTACGGGTTCCAGCCGCCCAGTGTCGAACCGCGGAAGAGGCCGAGGAGCGACACCGGATCGAGTCCGCGGCACCAGGCGACGCCGTGTTCGCGGTAGGTGGGGAACACCATGTCCTGCTCGGCCAGCGCGTGGGCCGCACCGACCTGGGCCGCCTCCTGACCGCGCAGCGAAGGCCACAGGCCCAGTTCCCCCTGACGCTGGAGCGCGATCGCCTCGGAATCCAGGCGGCGTACCAGTGCCATGTCTCGATACAGGGCCAACAGATCGATCGCGGGAGGGAGTTCGAGCCTGCTGTCGGAATCGAGCACACCCTCGGGCGAGAGGAACTGGATCGGACCGTCGGCGGGTCCGGCGTCCGCGGTCGACTTGGCTTGCTTGCGTGGCATCACGGCTCTCGTTTCGGAAGCGCCGGTCGGGACGCCGGCGGATGACTGGACAGCAGGAACAGCCGCGTGTCAGCGCGGTGCCATACGGAGCGCTCCGTCGAGGCGGATCACGCAGCCGTTGAGCATGGGGTTGTCGATGACGTGCTCGACCAGCGCTGCGAACTCGTCCGGCGCACCCAGCCGGGAGGGATGGGGCACTGAGCCCTCAAGGGCCGCGCGCGCCTTCTCCGGAAGTCCTGCCATGAGCGGGGTGTCGAACAGTCCGGGCGCGACGGTGACCACACGGATGCCCTTGTCCGCCAAGTCCCGTGCGGCGGACAACGTCAGCGAGACGACTCCGCCCTTGCCGGCGGCGTAGGCGGCCTGCCCGATCTGTCCGTCGTACGCGGCGACGGAGGCAGTGCAGACGATGACCCCGCGGTCACCGTCGGCGGGGTCATTGCCCGCCATTACCTCCGCGGCGTTGCTAAGGACGTTGAAGGTCCCCACGAGGTTGATGTCCACCACGCGGCGGAACTGGTCGAGCGGGAGCACACCTTGTCTGCCGATGATCCGTCCAGGTGTGGCCACTCCGGCGCAGTTGACGGCCACGCGCAGCGTGCCGAGTTCGGCGGCCGTGGTGAAAGCCGCCCGTACCTCGGACGCGTCCGTGACATCTGCTGCCACGAAATGTGCGCGCTTGCCGAGGTGGTCGGTGAACTCACGGCCCGCACCGGTGGGCAGGTCCAGAACCACCACGGTGGCTCCCTCGAAATGCAGCCTCTCGGCCACGGCACGCCCGAGGCCCGAAGCTCCGCCGGAGACGACGGCTACGGCATCGCGATACTGCATGGCAGTTCTCCTCAGGTGTGGGCATGAAGGGTTGGCGTCCGGACGGGAGGGCCGGCGTCCAGACATGAAGGGGTGGCCTCGCGGTGTGGTCAGCGCCTGGGACCCGCGAGTTGACGGCTGATCACCAGGCGCTGGATCTGGTTGGTGCCTTCGAAGATCTGCGTGATCTTCGCTTCCCGCATGAACCGCTCCACCGGGTGGTCGAGCGTGTATCCGGCGCCGCCGAGTACCTGCACCGCGTCGGTCGTGACCGCCATCGCCGTGTCGGTCGCGATCAGCTTGGCCACACTGGCCTGGCGGGTGTACGGCTGGCCGTTGTCCTTGCGGCGTGCGGCGACCAGGTAGGTCGCTCGGGCGGCTTCGGTCCTGGCTGCCATGTCTGCGAGGAGGAATCCGACGCCTTGGTGCTCGATGAGCGGTCGTCCGAACGTCTGCCTCTCCCGGGCGTATTCGACGGCGTGGTCCAGAGCGGCCTGCGCGATGCCGACGGCGACCGCGGCGATCCCGAGCCGGCCCGCGTCGAGAGCCGACAGGGCGATCTGCAGTCCCTGACCAGGAGCACCCACGAGCCTGTCCTCGGGGATGAGCGCATCCTCGAAGCGCATCTCGGCAGTGGTCGAGCTGCGCAGACCCATCTTGCGTTCCGGTGTTCCGGCGACAAGCCCTGCCGTGTCGGCGTCGACGTGGAAGCAGGAGATGCCGCGGTCCGTGTCAGGAGAGGTCCGCAGGAACACGGTGTAGAAGTCGGCCTGTCCACCGTGGGTGACCCAGGCCTTCGTACCCCGTGCGGTCCAGCCGTGCGGCGCTCGGGCGGCGGATGCGCGCAGTGCCCCGGGATCGGAACCCGCGTGGGCCTCGGACAGGGAGTACGCGCCCAGAGCCTCGCCGCTCAGCATCCGCGGCAGGAGTTCGGCCCGCTGTGCCTCGGTGCCGAAGGTGGTCACCGGGAGGCAGGACAGCGTGTGCACACTCATGCCGACGGCCACGGCGGCCCAGCGCGCGGCGATCTCCTCCAGCACCTGGAGGTAGACCGTGTAGGGCTGGCCCCCTCCGCCGGCGTCCTCGCTGAACGGCAGAGTCAGCAGCCCGGCCTCGCCGAGGAGACCGAAGACCTCTCGGGGGAACCGGCTCTTGTCCTCGAACTCGGCGGCCTGCGGCCCCAGTTCCTTGTCCGCGATGTCCGTGACCAGTTCCAGCAGGTCATGGGCCTCGCGGGACGGCAGTTCGCGTTCTACTTTCACTGCTGGGCCCCTCCTGCGGTCTCGTCCTCGTGGACTCGTGGATGGGACTACAGTCGACAGCGCGCTGCCCGGGGTGCAATTAACCTGCTGAGATCTTGTTGTGCGCGCAAAATCCAGGTAGTTCGATCAAGGTTCAACGCAAGGAACCTGCTTGCGAGTGAGGTGTGTCCATGTCCGGCACCGAACACGTCGACAGTGTCGACAGCATGATCATCGACCTGCTGGTGCAGGACGGCCGACGGACGGTCACGGAGATCGCCGAGCAGGTCAGCCTGTCCCCTTCCGCCGTGAAGAGGCGCATCGACCGCCTCGAACGGGTCGGGGTGATCGCGGGCTACACGGTCGTCCTGGATCACGGCAAGCTCGGGTCCAGCTTCGAGGCCTTCGTCGAGCTGAGGTTCTCGGGAGACGTGAAGGTCGAGATGATCACCATGGCGGCCACCAGCGTCACCGAGGTCCTGGAGGTCTTCACGGTGGCCGGGGATCCCGACGCACTGGTCCGGGTCCGGGTGACCGGCGTCCAGCATCTGCGGGATGTCATCGACCGGCTGCGCCGCTCGGGGCCGGTGATCGGGACGAAGACCTTGATGGTGCTGGGAGCGTGGCGGAGGGACGGCTGAAGCCGGACTCGAAAGTTGCCCAGGTGGCACATTGATTTGCCTACCGGGTTGACTTCCCTGGTTGGCCGGGCGCACGCTGAAGGAGGCCCAACAGCACCGAACAGGGAGGCGTGAGCGCATGTCCGTGTCGACTGAGAGCGCCGGAGCCAAGGATCAGGACAGCATCGGCGAGCTCGACATACCGCAGCTGGCGGACGTGAAGGGGTCGGTCGAGTCCGAACGCCGGCACCGCAAGGAACAGCTCGCGATCGCCTTCCGGATCTTCGCGCGGTACGGGTTCGACGAAGGCATCGCAGGACACATCACGGCACGCGACCCGGAGTTCCCCGACCGCTTCTGGGTCAACCCGTACGCCGTGCACTTCTCGAAGATCCGGGTGAGCGATCTGCTGCTCATCGACGAGCAGGGGCAGGTGATCGAAGGTGATCGCCGTACGAACAAGGCCGCCTTCTGGATCCACTCCTCGATTCACCACGCGCGTCCCGACGCGGTCGCCGTCGCGCACGCTCATACGATCCACGGCCGGGCCTTCGCTTCGCTGAACAAGCTTCTCGACCCGATCGTCCAGGAATCGTGCGCCTTCGCCGGGGACCATGTGCTCTTCGACGAGTACAAGGGGCTCGTGCTGGAGAAGGCCGAGGGCGAGCGCATCGCCGAGCGGCTGGGAGACAGCAGGGCGGCGATCCTGCGCCATCACGGGTTGCTCACCGTGGGCCGGTCCGTCGAGGAGGCGGCCTGGTGGTTCATCACCATGGACCGGGCCTGCCAGATGCAACTGCTGGCCGACGCGGCGGGCAAGCCGCGAATCATGAGCGACGAGGAAGTGACGCTCGCTCACCGCCAGTTCAGCAACGCCAACATGGCCCGGCACAACTTCAACCTCCTCGCCGGACTCGTGGTGGACGAGGAGCCCGACGTCCTGCAGTGACCGACCTGGCCGTGGCCGCGCAGGGGCGCCGAGTCGTGCGTCAAGCGTGTGCCGAGTTGTGCACGCACCCCGAAATGCGACTGGAGACGCCATGCCAATTCAACGAGTCAACCCGGACACCATCGCGCCCCCGGTCCAGGACCTCTACACCCACGCGGCGATCGGCACCGGCAGCCGTTTCATCGCGATCGCCGGGCAGATCGCGCTCGACTCTGAAGGTGAGCTAGTCGGACCTGGAGACCATGAAGCGCAGGCCGAACAGGCTTTTCGCAACTTCAGGGCCGCGCTGGAAGCGGCCGGCGCCACCCCTGACGATCTGATCAAGAACACGATCCATGTCGTCGGTCACAGACCTGAGTTGATCGGCCCCATCTTCGCCGCGGGTCAACGTGCCTTTGACGGCACATGGCCGGTATCGGCGAGCACATTCCTCGGTGTGCAGACGCTCGGCCTGCCTGAGTGGCTCATCGAGGTCGACGGGTTCGCGGTTCTGCACTGAGGCTCGCCGAGCGGCCTCACCACACAGGCACGCCCACTCTCCGCGTACCCACGCGTCCACGACACGCGAACGCGGCAAAAGCTACGCGGACACCGCGACCACGTGCTTGCCCACGACGCCGCCGCGCTCGAACGCCTCGTGCGCAGCCGCGATGTCCGTGAGGGAGTACACGCTGTCGATCACCGGGCGCAGCGCACCTGACGTGACTTGGTCGGCCAGGTCGCGCAGCACCGCGGTGTCGGGGTTGGCGCTGAAGGTGCGGATACGGCGGGAGCCGTACACACTCGACGCGGCGATCGCGGCCAGGGCCGATGCGGAGAGTCCGACGGTGACCATCCGGCCGCGCGCCGCCAACCGGCTCCGGTAGCAGTTCAGTTCCGTACCGACCGTGTCGACGATGACGTCGAAGGGGCCGATCGCGTCCGAGGTGGTCGAGCCGTAGTCGAGGACCTCGTCGGCGCCGAGGCCGGTGAGGACCGGAGCGTGGCGGTCGCGGGCAAGTGCCGTGACGTGGCAGCCCAGCGCGTGGGCCAGTTGGACGACGGCCGTGCCGACCCCGCCCGCCGCGCCCCGGACGAGGACCCGTTCCCCCTTCACCGCGTGTACGGAGTCCCGCAGCGCGAGCAGCGCCGTCGCGCCCGTGACGACCAGGGAGGCCGCGTCGACCGACGAGACCCCGGCGGGGGAGAGCGAGATGCGTTCCGCGGGGACCACGACATACTCGGCCGCTCCAGCGGTTACGTGCCGCTTGCGGGGATGCACCATGCCCCACACTCGGTCCCCGGCCCGGTAGCCCTCGACATCCGCGCCGGTCTCGACGACGACACCCGCGAAGTCCAGCCCCGCCCCGAGCGGGAAGCGGCGCCCGGAGACCATCTTCAACTCCCCGGCGCGGACGATCACATCGTGCCCGTTCACGCTGGATGCCTCGACCGACACCAGGACCTCGCCCGCACCGGGAGCGGGGCGGGCGACCTCGTTGACCCGCAGGACATCCGCTGCACCGTAACTCGTGATCTGGGCGGCCTTCATGGCGGTGTTCCTTCCGTAGCCGGCTGGTGTGAACCCGATCCTGCCTCCGGCCGCCCGCATCATGGTCGTTCGCCTTTTCCTGGGACTGGCAGACCCACCATCCCCGGCCGCGCCCGCGTCATACTGACCCCGTGACCGACGACTCCCTCGACGCCCTCGCCGTGACCGACGATCCCCGGCGCGAACTCGCCGAATTCCTGCGGACCCGCCGAACTCGCGTACTCCCACAGGATGTTGGCCTGGAACCGGGCCCGAGGCGGCGCGTCGCCGGGCTGCGGCGGGAGGAGTTGGCCCTGCTGGCCGGGGTCAGCTCGGACTACTACCAGCGCATGGAGCAGGGACGCGACGTACACCCCTCCGAGCAGGTCCTGGACGCTCTGGCGCGCGCCCTGAACTTCACCGCCGAGGAGTCCCGGCACCTGCACGGCCTCGCCGCCGCCGCGCGCACACCTGCCCGCCGCCCGCGCGAACACGCGCCGGAGGAGGTGCCGCCCACCACGCTGCGGCTACTGCACACCATGCCGTCGCCCGCGTTGGTCGTCGGCCGTTTCCTGGACGTGCTGGCCTGGAGCTCACTGGCCGGAGCCCTGCTCGGCGAGTTCACCCGGCGGCCGCAGGTGGAACGCAACCTGCTGGCACTGCTGCTGCACCCGGAGGCGGACCAGACCTGCCCGGAGCGGGCGGCCACCGTCGCCGAGCTGACCGCGATGCTCCGCGCGCAGGTCGCCGCCCATCCGGGACATCCGCGCGCCGCGGAACTGGTTGGTGAACTCGCGGTCCACAGCGACGAGTTCGCCACCCTGTGGGCCCGCCACGACGTGGAGGAGACGACCCGCGGCCGGATGCGCGTCAACCACCCGCTGGTCGGAGAACTGAACCTGGACTGGGACGCCTACCCCCTGCCCGGTGACCCCGGTCCGATGCTGATCGTCTACACCGCCGAAGACGGCGGCCCCGACGCCGAACGACTCCAACTGCTCGCCGGCCTGCTGGACGCCCGCTGATACGCCCCCATCCTGCGTCCGTAGCCGCAGCCTGGGCTACTCGACGGCGGCGAGTTCCGGGTCGCAAATGGGCACGGGGAGCTGTGCAAGCGCCCCGCGCCCTGCGGTCGGACAACGTCAGATACCGCGCCGGGCCCCGCCGTCCACCGACAGCATCACCCCGGTCAGGTAGGAAGCGGCCGGCGACAGCATGAAGGCGCCCGCGCGCCCGAACTCCTCCGGCGCCCCGTACCGCCGCAGCGGGATCGCGGACTCGTTGGCGGCCCGCCTGGACTCGGGATCGGGGGACAGCCCGTCCAGCTCGCGCATGCGATCCGTACCGATCCGCCCCGGCAGCAGCCCGAAGGCGCGGACTCCGCGCGGGCCCAGGTCGTCCGCGAGTGACTTGGCGAATCCGGCGAGTCCGGGCCGCAGCCCGTTGGAGATGACCATCCCGGGGGCCGGTTCGTACGCCGTGCCGGACAGGACGAACCCGATGGAACCCCCGTCGCCCAGTTCCGCGGCAGCGGCCCGGGCGAGCCGTACCGCGCCCAGGAACACCGACTCGAACGCCGCCTGCCACTGCTCGTCGGTGTTGTCCGCCACGTTGCCCGCGGGCGGTCCGCCGACGCTGATGAGGATGCCGTCGAAGCCCCCGAACAACTCCCGTGCGGTGGCGATCAGTTGCTGCGGCGCCCGTGGGTCGGAGTTGTCGACGGCGATTCCGACCGCGGTCGGGCCCAGTTCGGCCGCCGCCTCGGCGGCGTGCTTCTCGTCGCGGCCGGTGACGACCACCTTGGCCCCGTCGGCGACCAGTTCACGCGCGACGGCGTAACCCAGCCCGCGCGTGGCACCGGTGAGGACGTACACCCTGTCCTTCAGTCCGAGATCCATGACTCCGGTCCCTTTCTAGCGGCCGAGGGCCGTGGTGACGACCGCGTCCACCTGCGCCGCCAGCTTGGTGTCGTCCTCCTCCGTCCAGGCCCACGCCACATGCCCGTCGGGCCGGATCAGGGCGGCGCGTACGTCCTCCCAGGCGTCCCGTGACGGGTCGGGCGCTCCGCCGTGCACGGTGATCCGCTCCTGGGCGCGGCCGGAGAGCGCGCCGTCGGCGGTGAGGTCGAGCAGGACGTACGAGTCCGCCCGCAGCGCGGCGAACAGGGTGCCCTCCGTGCCGGTGAGGGGGAGGTCAGGGGCGCGG
Organism: Streptomyces sp. NPDC058697; assembly: GCF_042715345.1. NCBI lineage: Bacteria > Bacillati > Actinomycetota > Actinomycetes > Kitasatosporales > Streptomycetaceae > Streptomyces > Streptomyces sp. NPDC058697. Next base: position 431,233 of record NZ_JBHXSU010000002.1, on the reverse strand, counting down.
GTGCCGGTCACCGGGTGGGCCGTCGGGTCGGTGCTCGGGTAGGCGACGTCGAGCGCGGTGAGCCGGCCGGCCAGAAAGTCGCTGAACTCCCGTGACTCGGGCACCATCCGGCTGAGCAGGTCGCGCAGCGCGAGTCCCTCGGGTGTGAAGGCGTGGAACAGGTAGGTCTGGGCGCGGCTGTGCTCCATCAGCTGCTCGCCGACCGGGTAGCGGTCGCTGTGGTAGGTGTCCAGCAGTCCGTCCGAGGCCCAGCCGTCGATCGTCGCGGCCAGCTTCCAGCCGAGGTTGAACGCGTCCTGGAAGCCGACGTTCATGCCCACGCCGCCGGTGGGGTAGTGCTGGTGGGCGGCGTCGCCCGCGAGTACGACGCGTCCGCGCCGGTAGTGGGTGGCGAGCCGGGTGGCGTTGCCGAAGCGGGAGAGCCAGGACGGGTCGCGCATGCCGAAGTCGTCACCGGCGATGTCGATGACCTTCCGGCGCAGTTCGTCCAGCGTGAGGTCGCCGGGCCACTCGGTGGTCGCCCCGTCGGCGCTGGTGCCGGCGATGCGCCACTGGTTGTCGGGCAGCGGGATGATCATCAGCCCGCCGCGCTCGTTGAAGCGGTTGAAGCCCGGCGGAGGCGGGTTGTCGAAGAGGACGTCGCCGAGCCAGCCGAGGTAGGTGGAGGGCGTGCCGGGGAAGTCGATGCCGGCGGCCTCGCGCACGGTGCTCCTGGTGCCGTCGCAGCCGGCGATGTACGCGGCCTGGATCTCGTACGGCCCCTGCGGTCCTTCCACTTGCACGGTCACCGAATCCGCGTGCTCGGTGAAGCCGGTGACCCGGTGCCCGCGCCGGATCGTGGCGCCGAGTCCGAGGGCGTACTCCTCGAAGAGCGCCTCGGTGCGGGCCTGGGGGATGAAGAGGGTGTACGGGAACGGGGTGTCCATGACGGAGAAGTCGAGCCGGTTGGACAGGTTGGCGAAGTGTCCGGTGGAGATCTTCAGGCTCTCGTCGAGGAACCGCTGGTGGATCCCGCGTGAGGCCAGCACCTCGACGCCGCGCGGGTGCACGGTGAGTGCCTTGGACCGCTGGTCGATGTCGGTGCGTACTTCCAGGACGGTGACGGAGATGTTGTTCAGCCGCAGTTCGGCGGCGAGCCAGAGCCCGACGGGTCCGCCTCCGCTGATGACGACCTGCGTTGCTTCCACCTGCTGCGTTTCCACCTGCTGTGTTTCCACGGGACCACCCCTTTGGTTGGTGACCAGATTTCTGGCATGGCGAGGGCTCCTGGGACAGTGCCTTGGTCGCTGACCAAGAGCCCTTGAGTGCAGTAAACTAGGTCAGTGACCAACAGGCAACAGAGTGACCGACTGGATCCGGCCGCCGTGATCCGCGCGGGGCTGGACCTCCTGGACGAAAAGGGTCTGGACGCGGTGTCCACGAGAGCGGTCGCCGACCGCCTCGGCGTGCGGATCAACACGGTGCAGTGGCATGTGAAGACCAAGGCCCGAATGCTGGAGCTCATGGCCGACGCCGTACTCGGCGAAATCCCGCTGACCGACCTGCCGGCCGCCCCCGAGGAACGCGTCCGCGAGCTGACCCGCCGCTACCGCCGCGCCCTGCTGTCCCATCGCGACGGGGCCGCACTGGTAGTGGGCACCTACGCCGCCGAGCCGCACACCCTGCGCTTCGCGGAGGCGCTGGTGGAGGCGTTGCTGAAGTCTGACCGGGATGACCGCGAGGCCGCGTGGACGGCATGGGCGGTCATCTACTTCACCCTGGGCCTCACGCAGGAGGAGCAGGCGGTCGACCAGCGGCCCCTGGGCGACATCCTGGCCAGGGCGATCTCCGAGACGGCCTATCCCTCTCTCCAGCGCGTGGCCGGACATCTCGCGCCGACGTCCTTCGACGAGCGGTTCGAGTCCGGGGTGGCCGCGCTGCTTGCCGGCCGGTGAGGGAGGCCGGCCGGGACCGGTCGGCCGCCTCCCCGATATTCGCCACCTCGGCAACCTGCTTTGTCTGTGAGGTGTGTATGTTACGGCCATGGCGCACGAGAACGAGCTGGACGCTTGGGTAGGTCATCGGTTGAAGGACCTGCGCAGCGAGCGCGGCATCACGCTGGTGACCCTGTCCGAGCAGACCGGCATCTCCGTCACGCACCTCTCCAGGCTGGAGAAGGGGCACCGGCAGCCGTCCATCGGCAGCCTCCTGCAGATCGCCCGGGTGTACGGGATCTCGGTGAGTGAGCTGATCCAGGAGCAGGAGCCGGAGGACTACCACCTCGTACGGGCCGACGACGCGGTCGAACACCCCGGGCAGGACGGGCACTACACCGTCCTGAGCGGCCCGGGATCGACGATCGCGGTCATCCGGGTGGAGGTGGAGCCCGGAAAGTCGACCAAGGACGCCAAGCACGCGGGCGAGGAGTGGCTGCACGTCCTTGAAGGCGACGTACTTTTCCGCCTGGACGGCAAGGACCTCACCCTGAGCGCCGGCGACTCACTGCACTTCGACTCGTCGAAGGTCCACCGGCTGACCAACAAGAGCGAGAAGCCCGCCACCGTGCTGGTCGCGTCCACGGCCGCGACGATGCCGATGCATCACCCGGTTCCGTCACCGAAACCCCGGCGCTGACCGTTCGCCGACCGGTCGGAGAAGTGCGAGCAGTTCGCGGGCCAGGACCTGCGGTCGCACCAGCACCTCGACGTGAGTGACCTCGGTGAGGGTGACAAGGCGGAACCCACGCTTGGCCACGGCGGCAGCGGTGTCGTTGAAGAACTCCTGGGCCGCGCAGTGAATGTAGGTCACCTGCTTGCCGTCGAGGACCTCCTCGCTGCCGGGGCCCAGCGGTTCGGCATGCGTGAGGCGAGGCATCGGGGTCAGTCGGCCCTCCATCCATGTGGCGCCGTCCTCGTTCGCACCGAGCGCGCGAGGATCCAGCGGCGCGACCTCCCAGTCCGGACCTCCCTCGGGGGCCACGAACGCGTCGTCCAGCCACGGCAGCACCGTGAAGGCCGACTCGCCCGTGGTGGGGGCGAAGCCGTCCACGTACACGACCTGGCCGATGCGATCCGGGACAAGCGCCGCAACCCCGGTGACGACCATGCCGCCGTAGCTGTGGCCCACGAGGATCGCCTCCTCGACCTGCTCGCCGGTGAGCAGGTCGGCAACCTCCCGGACATTGGCGGAGAGGCCCACCTCCGGCCGGGACAGCTCGTGTTTCTCGGCGAACCCGGTGAGCGTGGGAGTCAGCACACGGTGTCCGGCCTCTTCCAGGACAGGCCGCAAACGGTCCCAGACCCAGCCGCCGCCCCAGGAACCGTGGATCAGTACGAACGTCGCCATTGTGCTCTTCCTCCTGCGAGTCACGGATCCCTACGGATGCCCCCAGGATCGGCCGAGCGGCACACGTGGTCAACCCGTGGGGCCATTTTATTTGCCCAATAGGCAAACGACTCGACAGAAAGAAGCACCTGCGGCGCGCGCCACGGGCTGCACCCCGCCCTGGGCGCGCACCGGAGGTGCGCTGGATCGCTGACCAGCCACTTCACATTGGAAAAGGCGCCATGCCCATCAGGTCAGCAGTGCGTGATGGCGCCGTTGGAAGCGGCGCTGTTGTCCACGTACGGCGCGTACGTCCACCCGGTCACGGTCAGCTCAAGCCCGTTGAGGTGGTTGTAGCGCTCGTAGACGGTGAGGTACCAACGGTTGCCTCCGCCGAGGTTCTGGCCGGTGTTCCAGCAGGTGGCGAGGAGTACGTCCCCGGACCAGAGGTCCGGGACCCCGACCGTGCCGGAGGCCAGGCTGCGGCCGTTGAAGACAGCCGCCCCGACCTCCACCCTGATCAGTACGGATGCCGACGCGGCCGCCGACGCGGACGCGGTCGACAGAACCATCCCACCGGCGCTCAGTGCCGCGACCACCGCTGCCATGGCGCCTCTGCGTCGTAACTTGCCTCTCATACCTGCCTCCTGATCAATGCCGACTGCGCACTGCTCCGCTGAGCACGCACAGAGAGAGTGGCGTGTGCTGCTGCGGCAAGGCATGAGTAACTACTACTCAACGAGAGACAAGCACCCCGCCTCCGCTCCGGCCGTCGGGCTGGAGCGGACGTGGATGGGGGCCGAGGGCGGTTTCCGACGGCTGCCTCCGCAAGGCCGCCTACGACAGCGTGACCGCGTACACCTCGATCCGCGGATCGTCCGGCAGCGTCAACGAGCGGATCTCCTTGGCGTCGTTCAGCTCGACGGAACTGCCGAACAGCCGTACCGGCGGCCCGTCGACGCCTTGGCCTGCCTTGATCCGGTGGGGCATGTCGAGGACGACGGTGCTGCCGTCGGGGGTCTGCCCGGCCCAGTCGCCGACCACGAGCGGGACCTCGGAGCTGCTGCCGTCGGCGTATCGGACGGTCAGCCCCGTCGTCACCGGCCCGTTGTGCGATGCCGCCACCAGACGCAGGGTGCCGTGGCTGCGGGCGGGCAGCAGCAACGTCTGTCCGCGGGCCTCGACGAAGTTCGCCGCGGTCCCGGTCGGATCCGGTGCCTCGTACGTCACGCCGTCCCAGGTGACAGGACCGGCGGCCGGCAGCAGGTCGGCGTCGTAACTCCAGCCGGATCCGTCGAAGTCACCCTGTCCTGGCTTGTCCGTGGTGGCCGTCCCGTCGTGCGCCATGTCCCGGCGCAGGTCCACCGCGCACTGCTTGTCCGTGGCGGTCGCACACTCCGCGGCCGGGCGTACCTCGACGGTGGCGTCCCGGGTGACCCGGCCGGCTCCCTTCGCCTCGACCGTGAAGCGCACCGGGTAGGACCCGGTGGCGGTGCCCGGAGGCACGGTCACCTTCACGGACACCGTCTTCTGTACGGGCAGGCGCTCGGACCGGATCCGCAGCGGCGAGCGCGGAGTTGTCGTCACCCGCCAGCCGGTGGGCGCCTGAGCCGTCACCGACGCCCGCAGTTCACCGGGCGCCTGGCCGAGGACGTCCAGGGTCAGATGGGCGGTCTGATCCATGTCGCCGGCCGGGACGACGTCGGAGGAGCTCCGCAGGGACGCGTCCAGGTGCCGTCGGCCGTCGGCGTCCGCCTGGTTGACCGACGGCGGCTGGGCACCCGCACCGGTACCCCAGTCCGACGGCTTCGTGCCGAGCCGGTGGACCAGAGTTCCGCCGTGCGAGACCTTGTCCCAGTCCAGCCACGTGCGCCGCACGTCCCGGCCGTCCAACGACACATCCTGTACGTACCGGTTGGTGTCGCCGGCCCCCGGCGCGTTGATCGTCAGGGTGCCGCCCTGCCGCTTCCCGTACCGGCCGATCGTGATGGCCGCGGAGTCGAACTGCGGGCTGGACAGCGCCAGGAAGTCGCCGCCGCTCATCGTCGGATAGAGGCCGAGCGAGGAGAACACGTACCAGGCCGACATGGTGCCCAGGTCGTCGTTGCCGGTCATGCCGTCGGGTCCGTTGGTGAACAGCGTCATCGCTGCGCGCACCACGGTCGCCGTCTTCGCCGGCGCGCCCGCCCACAGATACATGTACGGCGCGTGGAGATCGGGCTCGTTGTTCGGGTTGTAGGTCGGCTTGCCGTAGTAGTCGTACGGCTGGGAGATCCAGTCCTTGCGCGCCGTGCCCGCCGGGTCGGTGAGCAGCTTGTCGTAGGCGAAGAAGGAGTCGAGCCGCTTCTCCGTGGCCTTCCTGCCGCCCATCAGCCCCACGAGACCGGCGGGGTCCTGCGGCACGAGCCACTGGTACTGGTACGCGCCGCCCTCGTGGAACTGGTGGCCCGCTTCGACCGGGTCGTACGGAGTCACCCACGTCCCCGCGGTCGTGCGCGGCCGGAACTGGCCGATCGAGGAGTCCCACAGGTTGCGGTACCACTGGCCGCGGGCCGCGAACATCCGCGCGTCGGAGCCGTGCCCGAGCCCCTTGGCCATCAGGGCCAGTGACGCGTCCGCCGCCGAGTACTCCAGGGTCGCCGAGGCCGGGTGGGTGCAGTCGTTGTCGCCGCCCTTGTCCGCGCATTCCTTCTTCAACTGCAGGCCGGAGGGCACGTAGCCGCGCTTGCTGTACTGGTCCACACCGGAGCGGCCGTTGTACGGGGAGTCGGCCGGCGGGGTACTGGTCGCGTTCTTCTTCAGCAGCGCGTAGGCCTCGTCCTCGTGCCCGGCCAGCATGCCCTTCGACCACGCCTCGACCAGGAACGGCGTCACCGGGTCACCGGTCATGATGTTGGTCTCGCTGTTGGCGAGGGCCCACCGGGGCAGCCACCCGCCGTCCTTGCCGATCGCGAGGACCGACAGCGCGACGTCCCGGGCGACGCCTGGCTCCAGCATCTCCAGCAACTGGTTCTGCGGCCGGTAGGTGTCCCACAGCGACAGGTTCTGATACGGCGTGAAGTCGGAGGCGGTGTGCACCGCGCCGTCGAACCCCGTGTAGCGGCCGTCGACGTCACCGGCCAGGTTCGGGTGCAACTGGGCGTGGTAGAGGGCGGAGTAGAACACCTTCCGCCGGTCCTCGGAGCCTCCGCCGATCTTGATCGAGGAGAGCTGCTTCTCCCAGGTGGCGCGCAGCGCGGCACGCGTGGCGTCGAAGTCGTACGAGTCGCCGGTCTCCTCCGCGAGGTTCTTCCGGGCACCGTCCATGCCGGTGTACGACAGGCCCACCTTCACGACGGCGTCCCGGTCGTCGGTCGCGTCGAAGGTCACCCAGGCACCGTTGGAGCCGTCCCCTTCGGCATCGCGCGTGCCCGGCCTGGGTGTTGAACCGCGCCAGGTGCCGTGGTCCTTGAAGGGCCGGTCGAAGGTGGCGGTGAAGTAGACGGTGTGTTGGTCCTTCCCGGCACAGAACCCTCCGGCACGCACGCGTCCTTCCACGGTGCGATCGCCGACCACGTGAACTTCGGAGTCGAACACGTTCTGGTTGGCCTTGCCGGTGTTGAACAGCACGTTCGCCGCCCCGGTGGACGGGAAGGTGTACCGCTGCCAGCCCGTGCGCTGCGTGGCGGTCAGCTCGGCCTCGATGTCGTACGTCGACAGCCCCACGCGGTAGTAGCCGGGGGTGGCTTCCTCGTCGTCGTGCGAGAACTTGGAGCGGTACGCGTCCGGGTTCACGCTGTCGACCGCGCCGGTGGTCGGCATGATGGGCAGCTCTCCGGAGACACCGCAGCCGACCCCGGAGAGGTGGGTCTGGCTGAACCCGTGGATCTTGTCCTGCTGATAGTCGTATCCGCCCTGACCGCCGGTGTCCGGGCTGACCTGGACCATGCCGAACGGGGCGGCGGCCCCGGGGAAGGTGTTCCCGAAGTTCTGGGTGCCGATGAAGGGATTCACCAGTGCGGCGGGATCGGAGACCCGCTCTGCGGCGGCCGCGATCGGCGGAAGCGCACCCCCGAACAGCAGGCCTGGAATGAGCAGGCTGACACCCACAGCGATGGCGCGGGCCGTTATCCGTCTGACGGACAGCCGCATCGGGCAGACCTCCTTGACAACGTTGTCTCGGCTGGACAGACCGAGAACCTGCCATGCCGACCGGATCGCTGTCAATGGTCCAAACGCCGCTGTGCGCAGTTGAGTTCGCCGGCGGTGACGCCTGTACAGGACCGGGACGTCATGCACGGTCCCGGTGACGCGGCTCGTGCCCCGCGTGGCGGGGAAACTCCCGGTGCCTCATCGACGCGCTTGCTTGAATGGGCGGATCAGCCATCCAGTCCCTGGAGACACATGCACCCGATACGTTCGAACGACCGTGGTTTCAGCCGACGGCGGCTGTTGGGGACCGGCGGGGGCATGGCCGCCGCGGCCCTGCTCGGCGCCGGAGCCACGTTGCTCGGTGCCGGTCCCGCGCATGCCGTGGTCGACGACTCCCCGCGGTTCAAGCTGGACGGGGACGGCGACAATCCCGTCAAGAGGAAGTCCCTGCACGCCAACTGGGTCATGCAGTCGTTCGCGTACGACAACGTCAATCAGCACATCTACTTCGCCCAGACCAACACGGAGAACACGAAGCCCGAGAACGTCGGAGACCTGTGGATCACCAAGACCGACCTCTCCGGCAACGAGCTCGGCGCGATGGCGCTGCACAACTTCGGCCACGGGGTCCAGATCGGCGTGGAGCCCTATCAGGGTTCCGTCTATCTGTGGACCGAGTGGTGGAGCAGCGCGTCCGGATTCGGGACCAGGGTGGGGCGGTTCAAGTTCGTCAACGGGGCCACGCTGGAGATGACCAGTGCCGCGATCCAGGACCGCACACCGTCGATCGCCGACACCATGGTCAATCCGCAGCCCGCGATCGATCCGTCCACCGACCGGCTGTGGGTGCGCTACAAGGTGGCCGCGGACATGCCGCGCATCGTCGGCTTCAGCATGAGCGACGCCCGTGCGGGACGGCTGACCGAGGATCCGGACCGCCGGCTGGCCGAACGGGCCCTGCCGTCCCGGGGGGACTGGGGGACCGCCAACCCATTCCAGGGCTTCGCCGTCTACGGCCGCTACGCATACCTGCTGGAAGGCGCGGCGAACGGCCCCTCGTACATCTCGGTCATCGACCTGAACGGCACCGGACAGTCCACCGTCGTGGACCGGTGGGAGACGACGGCCGGTGCCTCACTGCCCGGCCGTGAACCGCAGGGCATGGCGATCTGGCTGGCGTCCGGCGCCGCACGGCTGGCCTTCGGCTTCCACTCGAACACCGACGGCGTACGGCAGTCCAGCGTCTTCTACAAGAACCAGTTCGTCTAGGCGGCCACGAAGCCGGCGGACGTTCAGAGGCCGGAGGCCCGGGGAGCCGCTGCTCCGGGCCCCGGCGGGACCGTGTCGATACCGGTCAGGATTGAAGAAGCGCCGGTCACCGAGCTGCGGCTAGCGTGAATCTCATGAACTCCATCGATTTCCTCACCCTTGAGGTGGCCGACCCCACGGCCGCCGAGCGTTTCTACGCAGATGCCTTCGGCCTGGGCAAAGAAGTACGTCTGCGGGCCTCGGAGGAGCCGACGTCCGGCTTCCGCGGGTTCACGGTGTCCCTCGTGGTCTCCCAGCCGTCGATCGTCAACGGCTTCTTCGGCGCGGCCCTGGCCGCCGGCGCCACCGAGCTGAAGCCCGCCAAGAAGTCGTTGTGGGGCTACGGCGGCGTCGTGCAGGCCCCGGACGGGACGGTCTGGCAGCTCGCAAGCTCGTCGAAGAAGGACACCGGCCCGGACAGCCGGAAGATCGATGAGATCGTCGTCCTGCTGGGCGTCTCGGACATGGCCGCGACCAAGCAGTTCTACGTCGACCGCGGCCTCAAGGTCGCGAAGAGCTTCGGCAGCAAGTACGTCGAGTTCGACGGTTCGTCGAGCCCCATCAAGTTGTCGCTGTACGGACGCCGCGGCCTGGCCAAGGTCGCCGGAGTCACGCCGGAGGGCAGCGGGTCCCACCGTCTGACCATCGGCGGCGGCACCGAGACCCTCACCGACCCGGACGGGTTCTTGTGGGAGCCCGCGGCGGCATGAGGATCCGCCGGCGGACGGCCGTCGTGGAACCGGACGTCAGTTCTCCTGACCCGCTCCCGTGAGAGCTGCTCGTGCCCGAGCGGCGCGGACGGCCGCGGACAGGGTGGCGATGTCGTAGGCGCCGTGGTGGCGACGGCCGTTGACGAAGAACGTGGGGGTGCCCGACACCCCGCTGAGGTCGGCGGACTCCACGTCCGCGGCAACGTGGGCGGCGCCGGTGCCGGCTCTCAGGTCGGCGCGGAAGCGGTCGAGGTCGAGACCGATCTCCTCGGCGTAGCGGAGCAGATCCCTGGGCCGCAGCTCCCCCTGATGACGCATCATCTGCTCGTGCATCTCCCAGTAGCTGTTCTGGCGGGCGGCGGCCTCGGCGGCTTCAGCGGCGAGCTGGGCGCCCGGGTGCACGTCGGTGAGCGGCAGATGGCGCCATACGTAGCGCACGTCCCCGAAGTCGGCGAGCAGCTCGCGCACCACGGGCTCGGCCAGCCCGCAGTAGGGGCACTCGAAGTCCCCGTACTCCAGGAGCGTCACGGGTGCGTCCAGGGGGCCGCGTACGTGGTCGCGGTCCATGTCGACGGGATCGCTGAGGTCGACGATCGTCCGGCCGGTGCCGAGGAGGGCGCGGGCACGGGAGTTTCGCGGAAGGGCGCCGATCACTCCGGCGACCAGCCAGGTGAGGAGGAAGGCGCACAGGACGGCGGCAAGGATTCCGATTTTCGCCTGCTCCAGCTCGTCCCCGTCGAAGGCGATGGTGGCGATCAGCAGGGAGACGGTGAAGCCCACCCCGGCCAGGGTGCCACCGGCCGTGATGGCGCCCCAGCCGACCGGTGGGTGCAGGCGCCCTCCGCTGAGGCGTGTCGTGAGCCAGGTCGCGCCGATGATGCCGAGCGGCTTGCCGAGGACATAGCCGAACAGGATGCCGAGGGTGACCGGTGAAGTGAAGGCTTGGGCCAACTGGCCGGCGCTGAGAGTGATGCCCGCGTTGGCGAGGGCGAACAGCGGCACGATCACATAGCTCGTCCAGGGGTGCAGCATCCGCTGGAGGCGGTCGTTGGGGGAGAGAGTCGAGGCGATCTGACGTCGCACCGAGCGTTCGAGTTCGGGGGTCGGCTGTTCGCGGAAGCGTCTGAACAGCCTGCTGGCGTGTTCCAGGTCTTGGCGCTCCGCCGGGCGGGCATAGGTCAGCAGACCCATCGCGAGGCCGGTCACCACAGGGTCCACCCCGGACTTCAGGAGTGCCACCCAGATCGCCGTGCCCAGGATCGCGTACAGGGAGGGGAATCGCATGCCGAGGGTGCGTCGCACCAGCAGGACCACGGCGAAGAGCGCGAGCGCGGTCAGGAGCGCGGGCAGGGAGATGGCTCCGCTGTAGGCGAAGGCGATGATGGCCAGGGCCAGGAAGTCGTCGACGACGGCGACCGTGAGGATGAAGACCCGAAGGCTGCCGGGCAGCCGGGTCCCGAAGACGGCGAGCATGCCCAGCGCGAAGGCCGTGTCCGTCGACATGGCGGCACCCCAGCCGTGCACGGAGTCCTCGCCCGCGTTGACGGACAGGTAGATCGCGACGGGTACGAGCATGCCGCTGAGCCCTGCGAGCAGCGGCAGGGTGATCCGTCGGCGTTCCCGCAGCTCGCCCATGTCGAACTCGCGGCGCGCCTCCAGACCGACGACGAAGAAGAACAACGTCATCAGCCCGCTGTTCAGCCACTCGCGCAGGTCCAGCGACACAGCGCCCGATCCGACATGGACCGACAACTCGGTTCCCCACAGCGCCTCGTACGAACCGGCGGCGATGTTGGCCCAGACGAGGGCGGCGAGGGCGCCGACGAGCAGCACCGAGGCACTGCCGGTCTCCGTCCGCAGGAAGACACTCAGGGGACCGCGCGTGTCCTGGCCGCAGAGGGTCTGTCCCGACGGGGGCGAGGTCTCAGGTGGCACGGTCACTCCACAAGTCTGAACCCACTCAGGATTCGGCACCCGACGAAGCAGGGACGGCCGCCACTGCCACCGCCGGTGGTGGCAGTGCGGTGCCGCGGATCGCGGGGCATCCGCTCCACGCCGGAGACCCCGCTGTTCACGAAGTGCGGGCCACTCCCACGTAGATGCCGCTGCCTTCGGCCTCCTGCTCCTTGCCCGAGGGCGCCCACTCCGTCGCGGTGACCAGACCGGGCGGAACGAGGTCGAGGCCGTCGAAGAAGCGCTCCACCTCGGTACGGGTGCGGAAGCCGAGCCGGATCCCGCCCTTGGCGTACTCGGCGGTGACCTGTGCGGCAAGTTCCGGATAGAGGTCGGAGGCGGCGTGCGAAAGCACCAGATAGCTGCCCGGCGGCAGGGTGGCGACCAGATCGCGGACGATGGCGTGCGCGTCCTGCTCGTCGGGGACGAAATGCATCAGCGCGATCAGCGACAGCGCGATCGGGCGGCTGAAGTCCAGGATGTGCCGGGCATGCTCGACGATCCCCTGCGGCTGCCGGACATCGGCCTCGATGTAGTCGGTGACCCCTCCGGGCCGGCTGACCAGCAACGCCTCGGCATGACGCAGGACGATCGGGTCGTTGTCGGCGTAGACGACCTTCGCCGTCGGCACGATGCCCTGAACGATCTGATGAAGGTTGGGCTCGGTGGGGATCCCCGTACCGATGTCCAGGAACTGGTCAACGCCCTGCGTCGCGAGCCAGGCGGCCGCCCGGTGCATGAACTGGCGGTTCTGCCGCGCCGCGTCCCTGGCCTCGGGCGGCAGTTGTTCACCCACGGCCTCGTCGACCGGATAGTTGTCCTTGCCACCCAGCAGCCAGTCGTAGACCCGCGCGGGATGCGCCTTGTCGGTGACGATCCGTGAGAACCGTTGTGGGCCGGTCGGCATGACAACTCCGTCGTGTCCGTCGCTCCAGGTGACTGGGCCAGGCCGAGTACTCCATGCGCCCTGGTCGAGTAGATCATGTGCTCCGCGCGAGAGGGAAGAGCGGCCCGGCGCCCAGGTGCCTCGTTGGACCGGACATGGTGAGGCCGGTGCGTCCGATGTGGGCTACGTCTCATCCGCGGGCCGTGACACGGGATGCGCGGCCGGTGTCTCCATGCCGAGTCCATCACTCGAGGGAGACGTCTCGAGGGAGACACAGGGAGACATGATGAACGGGAATGTTCAGGTGGTCGTGGTCGGCGGCGGGTACGGGGGAGTGACGGCGGCCAATCGCCTGGCTCGGCGCGACGGCGTGTCGGTGATCCTGGTCAACCGGCGTCCCGAGTTCGTCGAGCGGATCCGTCTGCACCAGCTCGCGACCGGCTCCGACGACGCGGTCGAGAGCTTCGGCGAGGTCCTGGGCGGGAACGTCCGGCTGGTCGTCGACACCGCGACCCGGATCGACGCCGCCGAGCGCCGGGTGTCGCTGGCGGGCGGTGACACGCTCTCGTACGACTACCTCGTCTACGCGGTGGGCAGCGGCGCCGCCGACCCCGGTCTGCCCGGAGCGGCGGAGTTCGCCCACTGGGTGTCGGACCTCGAAGGCGCGGAACGACTGCGGTCGGCGCTCGACGCGGCGCCCGCGTCGGCTTCGGTGACCGTGGTCGGGGCGGGCCCGACCGGTCTGGAGACCGCCGCCGAGCTGGCGGAAACGGGCCGCAAGGTCACCCTGGTCTGCGGCAACGTGCTCGGCCCCTCCCTGCACGCCCGGGTCCGCCGCCCGGTCGCCCGTCGGCTGGCCCGGCTGGGGGTGACCGTCCTCGAAGGTCCCGGCGCACTGGTGACGGAGGTGACGGGCGAGGGCGTACGGCTGGACGACGGCCGTGAGGTGGCCGGCGCGGTGACGATCTGGACAGCGGGCTTCCGTGTCCCGGACCTGGCCGCCCGCAGCGGGCTGCGCACCGACTCCGCGGGTCGGCTGCTCACCGACACGACGCTGACCAGCGTGGACGACGAGCGCATCGTCGCCGCCGGGGACGCGGGGGCGATGCCGGACCACCCGTTCCGGATGAGCTGCCAGGCCGCCGTACAGCTGGGCCCGGCCGCCGCCGACACGATCCTGCGCCGGATCGCGGGGAAGGCGCCCGCTCCCGTCCGGATGTTCTTCGCCGGGCAGTGCCTCAGCCTCGGCCGGAAGGAGGGCGTCACCCAGTTCTCGTACCCGAACGACAAGGTGAATGCGATCGGCATCAGCGGGCGGACCGGTGCCGGCGTCAAGGAGATCGCCTGCCGGTTCACCCTCGGCAAGTTGGTGTCCGGGGCACGCAAGGCCGGTCCCCGCACAGCCCACGGCGACGACACCGACCGCCTGGAGACGCCTCGGCCCGAACACCGCACGACACCGTCCGACACGGGACGCACGGCCTAGCCGCCGAGCCCCCTCCCGCTCAGGCGATAGCCCGTCTTGGGACCGGGTACATATCCACGGCCCGCCTCCGGCAGGTGGGGCCGACCGCGAGAGAGCGAAACGCACGACATGAACGACCACGTGACCGACCCCGCGACCGAGGCCTTCGTCGCCCACCGCGACCTGCTGTTCACCGTCGCCTACGAGATGCTCGGTTCGGCGGCGGACGCCGAGGACGTCCTCCAGGAGACCTGGCTGCGGTGGGTCAAGGCCGACCTGGCGCAGGTGCGGGACCAGCGCGCCTACCTGGTGCGGATCACGACCCGGCAGGCACTCAACCGGCTGCGCACCCTCAAACGGCGCAAGGAGGCCTACGTGGGCCCCTGGCTGCCCGAGCCCCTGCTCACCTCGCCGGACGTGGCCGAGGACGTCGAACTCTCCGAGAACCTGTCGCTGGCGCTCATGTACATCTTCGAAACGCTCTCACCTACCGAACGCGCCGTCTTCGTCCTGCGCGAGGTCTTCGAGTTCGGCTACGAGGACATCGCGGCCGCGATCGACAAGAGCCCCGCCGCCGCACGCCAGATCGCCTACCGCGCCCGTCAGCACGTCGACGCCCGCCGACCGGGCACACCGGCGTCCCCTGAGGAAGCCCGGGCGGCGTCGGACTCGTTCCGGCGCGCGCTCGAAACCGGGGACCTCCAGGGGCTGCTCGACGTACTTGCCCCGGACGTCGTCTTCGTCAGCGACGGCGGCGGCCTCAGGCTGGCGGCCCTGCGGCCGGTCGTCGGCGCCGACAAGGTGATCCGCTACATGGCCGGCAGTGTCGACAAGGCAGGCGGCACCTTCACCAGCGAGCCCACGACGGTCAACGGCAACCCCGGCCTCATCCTGCGCCTGGGCGATGTGATCGACGGCGTACTGGCCTTCACGGTGGAGAAGACCCGCGTCACCGGCCTCTACTACGTCCGCAATCCCGAAAAGCTCACCCGTGTCGAGTCGGAAACACCGCTCACTTCCCGCTGACGCGCATCGGCCGCTGTGCTTGGGGCCCGACGCGCCCGACCTCACGGCCAGTGACCCTTCGCCCAATGACCGCAGCCTGAAAGGGACGTAGGACAGTGAATTCTCACGTTGCCACCCCCACACCCATGTTCACCGTGCCGGCCGTCGACATCTCCCCCTACGTCGGAGACGGTACGGACGAGGAGCGGGGGCAGGTGGCACGGCTGATCGATGCCGCGTGTGCCGAGGTGGGGTTCATCCAGGTCCTCGGGCACGGCATTCCGCAGCGCGCGCTCGACGGTCTGCAGGGCGCGATGGACGCGTTCTTCTCGCTGCCGCTGGAGGCGAAGAAGGCGTACCGCGTCGACGGCGGCGCCAACCGCGGGTACAGCCCGCCGAACAGCGAGTCGCTCAGCCTGAGCCTGGGCCTTGAGTCGGCCTCCCGGATGAACGACTTCTTCGAGGCATTCAACGTCGGTGTCGAGGCGCGGTCCTTCCCGCCCGAACTCGGCCTTTCCGAGGACGACTTCGGGATCAACGTGTGGCCGGACATCGAGGGGTTCACACCGCGGGTGGAGGCCTACTTCGGTCACGCCCAGCGGGTGGCACGCACGCTGACGCGGATCTTCGCGGACGCCCTCGGCCTGACACCGGGCTTCTTCGACGCGCTCACCGGACACTCCATCGACGTGCTCCGGATGAACAACTACGCCCTGCCCGAAGGCACCGTGGACCTGGACGGCGAGCTGATGGGGATGGGCGAGCACACCGACTACGGGATCGTCACCGTGCTGTGGGCCGACCAGATCCCCGGCCTCCAGGTGCTCGACCGCCATGGCAGCTGGCACGACGTGGCGCCCGCGGACGGCGCTCTGCTCGTCAACCTCGGTGATCTCACGGCCCGGCTGACCAACGACCGGTGGATGTCGACGCTGCACCGCGTCAAGCCCCCCGTCGTCGACGGGACGATCCTGCGGCGCCGCTCGGCCGCCTTCTTCCACGACGGGAACCCGGAAGCGGTCATCGAGACACTGCCCGCCCTTCTCGACGCGGACGACGGGCTCGCCTACGAACCCGTCACTGTCCGGGAGCACATCAGGGCCAAGCTGAACGGCTCGCGGCAGGGCAAGAAGAACGTGGCGGCGGTCCGCGAGGCCGCACGCGCCCGGGCTGCCATCGAGTGAACGGCCCACGCCCGGGCGACGCGGTCACTCAAGGTCCCGGCCAGACGGCCGAGGCGTCGTCGCGGTGGGGGTCGGGCAGCCGGATCGGGCGTACGGGGATCGTGCGGCTGTGTTCTTCGGTTACGGCTGTCCACGGGGCGGAGAGCCCGGAGTAGCACAGGGCTGTCAGGGCGAAGACGTTGTCGGCGTACACCTCGACGTATTCGCCGATGGTGAGGATGCGCAGGGTGGCGGCGGGCTCGGTCAGGACGGTCTCGCCGAGCCGGATGCCGCCGGGGCCGGTGATCCAGAGGTTCTTGCCGTCGCAGCCGACGGAGAGGGCGGGGCGGCCGTCGCCCGTGGTGTCGGTGCGGAGGGTGATTTCGACGGGCGCGGTGATGCCGATGTCGCCGACCGCGTGGAGGGCGGGCCGGTCGGTCTCGTCGCCGAGCCAGGCGTTCAGGCCGGTCCACCATTCCAGACGGGGAGCCGAATCCTCCCGTACGACAAGGGACTTGGGCTGGGCCAGCATGCCGCGGCAGCGGTCGCCGGAGTCGGTGAGGCCGACCTGGCGGGGCGTGGTGTGCAGGACTACGCGGGAGCCGTCGGGCGCGGCGATGACACGGGGGGCGTACGAGCCGGTCGGGCCGAGAGGGCCGCGGCGGGTCCAGGGGCCGCGCAGGCGCGGGGCGGTCCATGCCTCGAAGCCGCGGGTGGCGCCGATCGAGCCGAGCAGCAGCCAGCTGCCGTCGTCGAGGCGTTCCAGGACCGGGCACTCCAACTCGTCGACGTCGCCTGGTGAGACGAGCGGCGGGTGGACCGTCCAGTGCTCCAGGTCGGGGGAGGTGGCCAGTGCCACGCAGCCGCTGACCTCCACCGGCAGCGAGGCGTCGCTCGCGCAGACGGCCATCACCCAGCCCTCGCCCTCGTCGTCGCGTACGACGAACGGGTCGCGCCAGCCCATGCGTTCACCGGTGCGGTACCAGCGCGGGTCCGCCTCGACGACGGGCCCGGTGCCGTGGCGCCGCCAGCCCGTGCCGTCGGTGCGGTCGGAGTACGCGAGGCCGACGGCCTGCAGCGGCCAGCCGTCCGCCGTCAGCCCGCTCACTCCCGTGTAGAACATGGCCATCCCGCCGCCGTGCCGCAGCGGGTGCATGGTCCACACGGCCTGCTGGTCGAAGCGGCCGGGCAGTCCGTTGCCGAACGCGGTGCCCTGGGGCTGCCAGCGGACCAGGTCGGCGGAGGTCGCCCGGCCGTAGGAGGTCTCCATCCGCAGGTGGTCGAACTCCGCCGTCCAGGGCCCCTGCAGGTGCAGCACCGTGTACGTGCCGTCCTCGTCGCGCAGGAGGGCGAAGTCGTTCACGCAGAGGCCGGGCGGGGCGTATCGCATGCACAGTTCCTGTCGGCTCACAGCGCTCAAACGCATGCGCTGACCATTGACCAATGCGGCATCTCTCGGGAATCGTCCCAAGTAAATATGAACGCAAACGCTTGCGCAACAGCGAGGTCAGGTTTACGGTCACGTCACTCACAGATCACACCGCCGTGAATCAACGGGAGGAACTGAGCCGTGACGGCCAGCATCAACGACGTCGCCCGCGCCGCCGGCGTCTCCGCGTCCACCGTGTCCCGCGCCCTGCGCGGCCGCGCAGGCGTCTCCGACGAGGTGCGGGACCGGATCGCGGCCGTGGCCGTACAGCTCGGCTACACCGCGTCCCGCTCCGCCTCCAGCCTGGCCAGCGGCCGCACCTTCACCATCGGGGTCGTCGTCCCGTACGTGGGCCGCTGGTTCTTCGGCACCGTGCTGGACGCGGCGGAGCAGGTGTTCAGCGCCGCCGGGTACGACGTCCTGCTGTACAACCTGGGCACGCCCGAGACACGCAAGCGCTTCTTCACGAAACTGCCGGTCCGCAAGCGGGTGGACGCGGTGCTGTCGCTGCTCATCCCCGACGAGGGGGAGTCCGCGGCGCTGCGTTCCCTCGGCGTGCCGCTGGCCAGCACGGTCGGCGGCGCCCGGCCCGGCTTCACCGTGGTCGGCATCGACGACCGGGTCGGCGCGGAGAGCGCCGTACGGCATCTGGTGAACCTCGGCCACCGCCGGATCGGCACGATCAGCGGATCCAGCGGGCCGCTGCACTGGACCACACCCATCGAGCGCCGCCGGGCGTATCTCGACGTCCTGGCCGAGGCCGGGATAGAGCACGACCCGGCCCTGGAGGCGGACGGCGACTACACCCTGGAGGGCGGCGAGCGGGCGATGACCGAGTTGCTGGCCGCCTCCCGGCCGCCGACCGCCGTGTTCGCGCAGTCCGACGAGATGGCGATGGGCGCACTGCGCGCCCTGCGCCGCCACCGGCTGAAGGTCCCGGACGACGTGTCCGTCGTCGGCTTCGACGACCACGAACTCGCCGACGTGATCGGCCTGACCACTGTCGCCCAGCCGGTCGCGGGCCAGGGCGCCGAGGCCGCCCGGCTGCTGCTGCGCCAACTGGACGAGCCGGCCGCCGAACACCCCGGCCATGTCCGGATGCCCATCCACCTGGTCCTGCGCGAGAGCACCGCCCCGCCCCGTCCGCGCGGACCTCAGTAACACCTCCCCCTCTGAGCCCCACACCCCACGCCTCGACGGCACTCCCATACCTCGAACACACGCCACAGCACGGAGGCACAGACATGAGCTCGACCAACAGAAGGCACCGCCGCACGGCCTGTACGGGCCTGGCACTGCTCCCTCTCGTGGCACTGGCCGCCTGTGGCGGGGGCAGCGGCACCGACGCCTCGGCGGACGCCGGCAGCGGCAAGGGCACCATCAGCGTCTGGGCCCACCAGGGCCAGAAGAGCGAGGACGCCGCCGTGCAGGCCGCGGTGAAGTCCTTCAACTCCTCACAGAGCGACATCAAGGTCGAACTGAAGCTGATACCTGGCAACGACTACACCAAGACCATCACCGCCACCAGCGCCTCCGAACTGCCGGACGTGATGGAGTTCGACGGCCCGACGATGGCGAACTTCGTCTACAACAAGAAGCTCGCCCCCGTCGACGACTACGTCTCCTCCAAGACGATGGCCAACGCCACCGACGCGAACAAGTCCCAGGGAGCGATCGGCGGCAAGCACTACGGCCTCGGCATGTACGACTCGGGCCTGGGGATCTACGGCAACAAGAAGCTGCTGGACGCGGCCGGGGTCAAGTACCCGACGAGCGTGGACGACGCCTGGACGGCGGACGAGTTCACGGCCGCGCTCAAGGCGTTGAAGGCCAAGGACTCCGACGGCAAGACCCTCGACATCCAAGAGGGCAACGGCCTGGCCACCGAGTGGGGAACCTACGGCTTCGCCCCCGTCGTCTGGTCGGCCGGCGGTTCGCTGATCAAGGGCGACAAGGCGGAAGGCGCACTCGACACACCGGCCGTGGTCTCGGCGCTGAAGACCGTCCAGTCCTGGAAGACGTACGTCGACCCCAACACCGACGGCAACGCCTTCGCCAAGAGCCGCGTCGCCCTGAGCTGGGTCGGCCACTGGATGTACCCCACCTACAGCAAGGCCCTCGGCGACGACCTCGTCGTACTGCCGCTGCCCGACTTCGGCAACGGTGCCAAGACCGGCCAGGGCTCCTGGGCGTGGGGCATCGGCGCCGACACCAAGAACGCCAAGGCCGCCGGCGCCTTCGTGGACTACCTCCTCAACGACGCCAACGTCACCGCGATGACGACGGCAAACGGCGCCCCGCCCGCCACCAGGACCGCGCTCGCCGCGAGCCCCCTGTACAAGCAGGGCGGCCCGCTCCAGCTCTTCGCCGACCAGCTCGCCAAGCCCTGCGGCGACAGCGACATCACCAAGTCCTGCGTCGCCGTCACCCGCCCGGTGACCGCCGGATACCCCACCATCACCGCCAAGTTCGGCGAGGCCCTCAACTCGATCTACGGCGGAGCCGACCCGAAGAGCGCCCTGGAGAAGGCCGCCCGCGCCATCGACCAGGACTTCTCCGACAACGCCGGCTACAAGATCCCGTAGGACCATCGGCCAGGGGCGGGACGGTGCAGACCGCGCCCGCCCCCGCCGGGAACAGGACCCATCCGTGACCTCCGTCGAACCGGCGCACGAAGCGCCCCACGCCCGGGAGAAGGCCCCACCCGTGACCGCCGCCAAACCCGCGCGTCCGGTGCGTCCAGCGCGTCCGGGGCGTTCCGTGCGCAAGAACCGCGACTGGTTGCACGGACTGCTCATGTCCACGCCTGCCGTCGCCGGACTCATCGCCTTCGTGGGCATCCCGTTCGGCTACGCCGTCGTCCTCTCCTTCTACAACGTCCGCCTCGGCTCCCCGCTCGCGCCCACCTTCTTCGGCCTGGAGCAGTACCGGCGGCTGTTCACCGACCCCGACCTGTCAGGCCCCTTCCTGCGGGCCCTGCTGAACAACCTGACCTTCGCCCTGGTCGTCGTCCCCGTCCAGACGGCCCTGGCGCTCGGACTGGCGATTCTGCTGAACCGCAAACTCAAGGCGATCGGGCTGTTCCGGTCCCTGTTCTTCATGCCGGTCGTCTTCCCGATGGCGCTGGTCGCCGTGATCTGGCGGCTCATCCTCGCCCGCAGCGACCAGGGCATGCTCAACTCCACCCTGGACGCGGTCAGTTTCGGCAACTGGGGTGCCTTCGACTGGCTCGGCGACTCCGCCACCGCGATGGCCTCGATCATCGTGCTGTCCATCTGGCAGGGCGTCGGCTTCCAGATGGTCATCCTCCTCGCCGGCCTCCAGCAGATACCGGGGGAGCTCTACGAGGCCGCAGATCTCGACCGCGCGAGCCGCTGGCAGCAGTTCCGCCACGTCACACTGCCCGGCATCCGCGGCACCCTCGTCTTCGTCGCCCTGCTCACCTCGGTGCTCTCCTTCCGGGTCTTCGACCAGGTCTACGTCCTCGTCAAGGGCGGCGGCCTCAACGAGGACGCCGGCCGCACCGTGATGTACCAGGCCGTCACCACCGCCTTCGACCAGAACAACGTCGGCCAGGCAGCCGCGATCACCGTCGTCTTCTTCCTGATCGTCGTCGCCCTGACCCTCATCCAGCGCCGCGTCGTCCGGCCCGACAACGAGGACTGACCATGAGCACCAGCACGGGCCTCACCCGCACACCCCTGCGCCGCTTCCTCGACTACGCCGTCCTCAGCGTGCTGGCGTTCATCTTCGTACTGCCCGTCCTCTACCTGTTCATGGGCAGCCTCAAGCCGTCCGACGAAGTACTGAACGGCCTGTCCGGCTTCCTGCCCACCCACCTGTCCTTCGACAACTACTCCAACGTCCTGAGCAGCCTCAACTCCGACAGCACCGGCTACTTCTGGCGCTTCATGGGCACCTCGCTACTGCTCGCGTTCGTGGTGGTGACGGGCGGCCTGTTCGTCAACTCGATGGCGGCGTACGGGCTGTCACGGCTGAAGTGGCGCGGCCGCAACGCCGTCTTCACCCTCATCCTGCTGCTGATGCTGGTCCCGTTCGAGTCGGTGGCCGTCCCGCTCTTCTACATGTTCAACGACCAGCGCAACACGCTCTTCATCCAGGCGATCCCGTTCCTCGCCAACGCCTTCTCCGTCTACCAGTTCCACACCTTCTTCCGCACGATCCCGCCGAGCATCGAGGAAGCCGCCCGCATAGACGGCGCGGGCCCCTGGCGCACCTTCTTCGCCATCATCGTCCCCATGTCGAAGCCGGCCTTCGCGTCCGTGGCGATCCTCACCTTCCTCACCCAGTGGGGCTCCTTCCTCTGGCCCGTCCTGATGGTCTCCGACCCCTCGGTACGCCCACTGCCCCTGGAGATGAGCGTCTTCCAGGCCCAACTGCCCCCGGACTGGGGCCAGATCCTCGCCTTCGGCGTCCTCCTGGTCCTGCCTGTCCTGATCGTCTTCGCGTTCTTCCAGCGCTGGTTCGTCCAGGGGGTCGCCAGCTCCGCCGTCAAGGGCTGAGCGTTTTTGCGGTCGGGACGGACGAGTACCAGGGGGCGCTGCTGCCCGACTACCAGCGCCCCCTCTGTGGATTCAGCTCTTTGTCATGGGGGACGCCGGCGGTGAGTCCGGCCGGGGGCCCGGCGTGGACTCCTGTCCGCCCATGTCGAGACGGAACGGCGGGTACTGGTCGGTCATCAGCGCGGCATAGGCGATCACCCGCGCGACCCACCGGACGAGGCCCATCAGGAAGCCGAAGAGGTGCAGCGGGTACCGGGCGGTGAACAGCAGGATGACCACGGCGACGAGGGAGAGGAAGGGCATCAGCCCGCCGCCCCGCCAGCAACCCCCGTCGTCCCCGTCCTCGCCCCATCCCCAGCCACCCGCGAACATCGCGACGACGATGTACTGCGGGATCGCCAGCAGCCACCACTTCACCAGGACCAGACCACGTGAGAGGCGCTCCGGGTAGGCGACGTCGAACCGCGCCGGGTAGTCGGGCACATCCGCGAGGGTGAACGGCGGGTACCGGTCGGTGCCGAGGGCGGTGTGGGCGTAGTAGCTGACCCGCCAGTTCCATCGCAGTACGCCGACGCTGAAGTCGAAGAGCGATCGGGGATACCGGCCGGTGAACAGGATGGCGAAGAACGCGATCACCGTGACGAGGACGAACCCGATCCACAGGAAGAACAGCACGATGTAGTGCGGGATGGCGAGGAGCCACTTCACCAGCCACAGCCATCTCGACAGCCGGGCATCGACGGATGCCTCGATACGGACGGGCGACGCGGCGACAGAAACCATGGGAGGGAACTCCTTTCGCTTGCAGATTCGCAAGCGACGTGGAGCACCGCGACCTGGGAGGGGCCGTTCGCGCACCCGGCCGCGCCCGTCACCCCGACCGGCAGGTCACCCTTCGGGCACCGGCTCCGGTGACGGCTCGCTGAGCTGCTCGCGCACGTAGTTCCACACCACCGCGATGAGCGCGGCGATCGGTACGGCGAGCAGGCTGCCCACGATGCCGGACAGACTGCCGCCCAATGTCACCGCCAGCAGGATCACGGCAGCGTGGAGGCCGAGCCCACGACTCTGGATCATCGGCTGGAACACGTTCCCCTCCAGCTGCTGCACCACGATGATGATGGCCAGCACGATCAGCGCGTCCGTCAGACCGTTGAAGACCAACGCGATGAGGACCGCGACGAAACCGGCGAACAGGGCGCCGATGATCGGCACGAACGCGGAGACGAACGTCAGCACCGCCAACGGGAGCACCAGCGGCACCCCCACGGCCCACAGGCCCAGACCGATCAGAATGGCGTCGAGCAGGCCGACGGCCGCCTGGGAACGTACGAAGGAGCCCAGGGTTGCCCAGCTGCGAGCAGCCACGGTGGGGATGTCGGTGGCGAGCCGGCCGGGCAGTTGACGGGCGAGCCACGGCAGGAAGCGCGGGCCGTCCTTGAGGAAGAAGAACATCAGGAAGAGCGCCAGCACGGCGGTGACCAGGCCGTTGACGATGGTGCTCACGCCCGTGATCACGGTGGTGACCATGCTGCCGAGGCCGTCCTGAGCGCGGGCGACAGCGCTGTCCATGGCCTTGGTGATGTCGTCGTCGCCGATGTTCAACGGCGGCCCGGAGGCCCAGTCACGCAGCTTCTGGATGCCTTCGACCACGCCGTCGGTCAGGTCACCGGACTGGGACGCGACCGGTACGGCGATGAGCGCCACGACGCCGCCTGCGACGAGGAGGGACAGTACGGTCACGGTCGACGCGGCGAGGGCGGGCTTCCACCCGTGACGACGCAGGAAACGAGCCAGGGGCCAGGTCAGTGTCGTCAGCAGCAGGCCGACGACGAGCGGCCACACCACCGACCACATCCGCCCCAGAAGCCACAGAGACACTGCGAGCATCGCGAATATCAGCAGCAACTCCGCGGAAAAACGCGCCGATGTGCGCAGCGCGTCGCGGGTTTTCGTGGAACTCATGGTGGCAGTCACGCTGGCACCCTATTGGCACGGCTTCCGGCCGGAGGACCTGGGCTGCGGTACGCACCGGTCGGCCGGTGTGGGGAGATCGTCGCGCGGGTTGTTCTGCGGTTCCAGGTGGCAGGTTTGTTCAGCCGTCAGAGAGCGGCTGTCGGCGGTGCCACGGTGTGCCGGAGGCTGCTTCCCCGGAGGGCCGGACCGCGGGCTGGACGGAGCGTGTCGACGAGTGCGGTCGGCCGGGAGCGGGGAGGTCTCGCGCATGGAAACGACTGGCAGTGTTCCGGAGAAGGTGGCCTGGGTCCTTGTGCGGGACGGCCGAGTGCTGGTGACGCGTGACGAGGACAGGGACGTGTTCTATTTTCCCGGTGGCATGAGGGATCCCGGAGAGAGCGACAGCGAGACCCTGGTGCGCGAGATCGAGGAGGAGCTCCAGGCGGTCATCGTCCCTGGCACGCTGGTGCACTTCGGTACGTTCGAGACCCGGAGCGATCGCGGCGGGCGGGTCGAGTTCCGGATGATCTGCTACGCCGCCGTTCATCGCGGCGCCTTGAACCCGGCCGGAGAAATCGCGGAGATGGCTTGGTTCGGCTACGGCGAACGGGACCGGGTATCCCCGGTCGACCAGATGGTCTTCGACGCGCTGCACATGGATGGGCAGCTTCCCTGACCTGATCCGGTGAGGCGAGCAACGACGATCACGCCGGAACTGCTGCCGCTCTGCAGGTGCACAGCACCAGTGCGCCCGCACCACGGGAGCTGCCCGCGCCGGGCGGTGACGGGGAGAGATTCACTCCATCGTGTGGGAGATACCGCAGGTCGGCGTAGTGCCGATATGTCGTGGGCACTTTCCGCAGCGGCGTGGGTTACACGCCATCAGCGGAAGCAAGGGAGGACCCTCATGCAGCACGACGAAGTGTATGAACCGCCGGCCATGGTGGAAGTCGGTGAATTCGCCGAGCTGACCCGCGGCGAGGCCCTGGGCGCGTACTACGAGGGCGGAACCCCGCCCTACGAGTGGTACCTCGGCCCCAACTAGCCCCAGACCGACAGCACATGATGGGTGACGTGCCATGAGCGGTGACGTGTGGTTCACGATCCTTCCGGACGGTGAATCCGGCGTGGCCGCGGCGCGGCTCCTGCGCCCCTGGGCCACCGAGACCATCACCCACCACTCCGGTCGGCCGTGGCTGCTGGGCAGTTGGCCGGACGGACTGGTGACGGTGGGCGCGGCAGGGGCGCGGCGAGTCGCGGTGATCGGGCGCTGTCCCGTCACCGCCCAGGCGCTGTCCGCGCGGGCGAGACGACTGCGGGACATCGGGGACGTGGAGGGGATCGCCCGCGGCCTGGCCGGCAGCTTCCATCTCCTCGCATCCGTCGACGGCTCGGTCCGGGCCCGGGGGAGCGCGTCCGGGGTGCGGCGCCTCTTTCACACGCGGGTGGGCGGAGTGACCGTGGCCGCCGACCGGTCGGACCGGCTCGCCGCCGTGACCGGAGCAGCCCCTGACGAACGGGTCCTGGCCGCTCACCTTCTCGCCTCGCCGCTTCCGTATCCGCTGGACGACCGCTGTGTGTGGCAGGGCGTGGAAGCACTGCCGTCCTTCGACTGCCTGCTGATCGACGCGGACGGACGGGCCCGGACCCAGCGGTGGTGGACCCCGCCGGAGCCGCAGCGCCCGTGGCAGGAAGGAGTGCCCGCGGTGCGTGCCGCGCTGACCGCCGCGGTGGGCGCATGCACGGCCGACGGGGGCGCGGTGAGCGCGGATCTGTCGGGCGGCCTGGACTCCACCAGCCTGTGTTTCCTGACCGCACACGAGCAGGAGCGGACCCGGACGGCCGGAGCGAAGCTCGTGACGCTGGGCTGGCGAAGCCTCGACCCGGGGAACGACGACGCGGCGTGGGCAGCCCGCGCCGCCGCCCGTCTTCCCGACAGCGAGCACGTCACGCCCAACCGCGACCAATGGCCCCTCTGGTACAGCGACTTGACGGCTCTCACCGGCGACGCCGTCCCCACCGACGAGCCAGGACCATGGGTGCGCGACGGCGCCAGGATGGCAGCGCTCTGCCGCCTGATGACCGGCCGGGGGTCACGCCTGCACCTGATGGGCGGCGGCGGAGACGAGCTGTTCAGCACGTTCCCTCCACACCTGCACGACTACGTCCGACGCCACCCGCTGGCGGCGTACACCCGTATCCGTACGCAACGCGCCTCCCAGCACTGGCCGTTCGGGCAGCTGCTGCGGCAGCTCGCGGACCGCAGGACGTTCGGCCAGTGGCTGGCCGCATGGGCACAGGGGCTCACCGCCGCCGAGCCTTCCTCGGCGGCCCTGGTCCGCGGGGCGCCCTCGACGGCGTGGGGCGTGGAGTTGCGCCTGCCGCCCTGGGCGACCCGCGACGCGGCCTCGGCCGTACAGAGCCTGCTCCGGGAAGCCGCCGAGACCGCCGAACCGCTCGCGCCCCAGCGCGGACAGCACACGGCACTCGCATGCGTACGGACCGGTGGGCGCGGCCTGCGGCTACTGGATCAGGTGACCTCCCGCAGCGGCTTGGGGCAGGCCGCGCCCTACCTCGACGATCAGGTGATCGAGGCGGCCCTGGCCATCCGCGTGGCCGAGCGGAGCACGCCCGGCCGGTACAAGCCGGTGCTCGCCGAGGCGGTGCGCGGCATCGTGCCCGACGACATCCTGAGTCGGCAGACCAAGGGCGAGTACAGCACGGACTTCCACGTCAGTCTGCGCCACAATCGCGCCGCGCTGGTCGAGATCTTCGAGGGCTCGCGGCTCGCCCGGGCCGGACTGATCGACGACGCGGCCGTCCGTGCGTCCCTGCTCGGGGTGCACCCCACGCCGGAGGGGTTGCGCTCCCTCAGCTCCAGTCTGGGCAGCGAGATCTGGCTCCGTGCCCGCCCCGCGCGCACCGGCCCGCCGAGCACCGCGATCACCGAAGGAGCGCCGTGAGCCTGAGCCTGCGACCCGATGTCTGCGCGACGGACACAGCGGACGGCATGGTGCTGCTCGATGAGATCACCGGCCGGTACTGGCAGCTCAACCACACCGCGGCGCTCGTCCTGCGCGGCCTCGTCGACGGCGCCGAACCACCGGACATGGCCCGCGCACTGTGCGAGGCCTACCCCCGCCTCACGGCTGAGCGCGCCGGCGCCGACACGGCCTCGATCACGCGCGCGCTGATCGAGGCCCGGCTGGTGGTGCCCGCATGAGCCAGCCGATGGTGCCCGCCTCTCGCAGCCGTCTGCCCCTGCGCCGCCGTCCCGCTGCCCTCCTCGCCACGGCTGCCGCCCGGCTGATCGTTGGACTCAAGCCGCACCGCATCCGTCGCATTCTGTGCGTGGTCCGGCGCGGGGCCGCCCCCGCCACCACCCGGCAGGCACTCGCCTCCCGCGAGGCCGTCGTCGCGGTCAGCGCGCGTTGCGCAGGGGAGGGCTGCCTCCAGCGCTCCGTGGCCACCGCGCTGCTGTGCCGCATGAACGGGGTCTGGCCGGACTGGTGCACAGGCGTACGCACGGCGCCGTTCCGCGCGCACGCCTGGGTGGAGGTCGACGGCCTCCCGGTGGGAGAACCGCACCGGCCGGGGGAGTACCAGCGCATGATGGTGGTGCCGGCCGCCCTGCCGGAGAAGCGGGGGCCGGTAGGGCGGCTCTGAAGCGCGGCGGCCTCGGCCGCAAAGGGATCCTCGGCCGTAATGGATCCCCGGCGGCAAAGGGATCCTCGGTGGCAATGGGTCGGTCGGTGACCGCTCCCCGGCGAGTCGGTAGAGCTCGGCGAAGTGGTCATCGCGGGCCATCAGCGTCCGGAAGTCGCCCTCTTCACGGACGCGACCCGGGTCGAGGACGGGGATGCGGTCCGAGATCCGGGCGTTCTCCGGGGCCCTGGGTGACGATGACGGCGGTCTTGCCCGCGGGGAGGTCCTTCAAGCGACTCGGATCAGCGGGTACTCGGCGCGGGGGTCCATGGCGGCTGCGCTGCGATGCGATCCGCGTACATGAGTCCTTCGCGCACCCGTTGCTCGGCGAGCTGCCGGGCCGCGAGGGCCGGGGTGGTCCGGTGGGTCCGGGCCGTGTGGAACACCTGTCGGAGGGTGTCTGCGATGCCTTGGATCCGCCCCGCGAGCCGTTCCTCGGATTCCTGACGCAGCTCGATGCCGGTCGCGTGGATGACGCCACCGGAGCTGACGACGACGTCCGGCGCCCAGAGGATGCCGCGGTCCGCGATGAGCTGGGCGGTGGCCGGAGCGTCGAGCTGGTTGTTGGCCGGTCCCGCGACGGCGGCGCACCGCAGCAGCGGCACGGTGCGGGCGGTCAGCAGGCCACCGAGCGCAGCCGGTACGAGGATGTCGACTTCCGTGGTGAGGACGTCGTCGGGATCCACCCAGGTCGCATCGAGATCCCTGGCCAGGCCGCGCGCGGCGGGGTCCACGTCGGTCACGACGAGTCGCGCCCCGGCCCGGTGCAGGAGTCGGGCCACGTGTGCGCCTACCGCACCGAGCCCGATCACCCCGAAGGTCCGGCCGGCGAACTCCGGTGAGCCGAAGACCTCGTCGGCCACCGCACCCAGTGCCGCGAGGGTGCCGCGCGCGGTGTGGAGGGAGGAGTCGCCGCTGCCGCCGTCCTCGACGGGCCGACAGCAGACGTGCGAAGTGCGTTCGCCGATCACCGTCATGTCCGCCGGGCTGCTCCCCACGTCCGGACCTGTGATGTATCGCCCGCCGAGCGATTCGATCGCGTCGCCGACATCGTGCAGCAGCGCCGTGCGCTGCCCGCCGGTCGGCCGGGCCGCCGTAGGGAGGGCGACGACTGTCTTCGCACCCCCGTGCTCCAGACCGGCCAACGCGTTCTTCTCGGTCATCGCCGCGGCCAGCCGCAGCGCATCGGTGAGCGCGGCGGCCGGGTCGGCGTAGTGCGTGATCCGGCAACCGCCTGCTGCCGGGCCGAGTGCGGTCGAGTGGATCGCGATGGTGATCGCGAGACCGCTGCGGCGGCCGCGCACGACCTGTACCAACTCGTGAGAAGGATTCGGGATGTTGAGGGACAGAGCTTGCTCAAGTGCGGCTGTCATGGCGTGAAGCTAGCCGCTCCAACAGGGTTCGAGGCTGTCGGGCGAACAGAATTCGGCAGGGGAGCGATACTCGGCACATGGACGAACTTGATTCGGCGATCGTCCGGCATCTGCAGCGCGATGCGCGGCAGACCAACCGCGATCTCGCCCGCACCCTCGGCATCGCCCCGTCAACATGCCTCGAACGTATCCGCGCCCTGCGCGCCCGCGGGGTCATCACCGGCTACCACGCCGCGGTCGACCCGGCCGCCCTGAACCGCCACGTCCAGGCGCTCATCCACTTCCAGATTCGCCCCCTCAGCCGGGCGGTGATCGAGGCGTTCAAGACCTACGCCGCCGGCCTGCCCGAGGTCAGCACGGTCTACGTGGTCACCGGCGGCGACGACATGACCGTGCACGTCTCCGTGCCCAGCGTGGAGTACCTCCATGGCTTCCTCATGGACAAGTTCACCGAGCGCCGCGAAGTCGTCGGATTCCGTACCTCCGTGATCTATCAGCACACCCACAATCAGGTGCTGGCACCCCTCACACCTTGACCTGACACACGCACTCCTGCGCCGTGCGAGGCGCGGCCGCGAGTGCCTGCCGCGCGTGCCACGAACCGGTAGGTCATGACGCCGTTGCACCAGGGGCCTTGGTCTGACCTGTGTCCCCGGGTCTCGACGAGCCCTCAGAAACGGCGATTTTGGTTGCGCATCAGCGATTGCGGGTCGTCGTTGGCTCAGGACTCGAACGCGGCGCGTTCATCGATGTAGGTCAAAGTGGTGGTGGGTCAAAGCAGTGCCTCAGGGCGGATCGGCAGGTCTGTCAGGCGTTTGCCTGTCGCGTTGAACACCGCGTTGCCGATCGCCGGTGCCACACCGACGATGGTGATCTCGCCGAGACCCTTCACACCGATCGGATCGGCCTGCGGGTCCTCGGTGTTGATGAAGGCGGCGTCGAGGTCGGGGACGTCCGCGTTCACCGGCACCAGATAGTCGGCGAGGCTCGCGTTGGTGATGCGGCCGTCGCGGTGGTCGGTGACGGTGCCTTCGAGGAGGGCCATTCCGATGCCGCCGACCATGCCACCGATGGCCTGGCTGTGGGCGAGTTTGGGGCTGATCACCCGGCCTACGTCGTACGCCGCGAAGATTCGTCGTACGCGGACCAGGCCCAGTAGGGGATCGACGGAGACTTCGGCGAAGACGGCCCCGTAGCCGTAGGTGGAGATCTTCGAATCGGCGTCGCCCGGGCCCCAGTTGCCGGTGATGTCGAGGCTGGGCAGACCGGCGCGGCGCAGGATGTCCCGGTAGCTGTCCTCGGCGCCGGATCTCTCCAGCCGGCCGTCACGCACCTGCACATCCGCCGGATTCGCGCCGTACAACGGGGAGTTCGCGTCCGTCACCGCCCTGCGGACGAACTCCGCCTTCAGCGCGTTGCAAGTGGTGTGCGCCGCCGAGCCCACGCTCGCCATCGTGCAGGCCGCCGCATGCAGGGGCGCGGTGGGGTAGCTGGAGTCGCCCAGTCTGAAGGTGACCGCCGAGGCGGGCAGCCCCAGGGCGTCCGCGGCGACCTGCATGACCGACGTCGTGGTGCCGGGGCCCATGTCCGCGGTGGCCGCGAAGACTTCGGCCGTGCCGTCGGCGTGGATCCGGGCCCGTGCGCTGGAGTCGCGCCGGTTGTTGTGGTAGCTCGCGGTGGCCATCCCCATGCCGATGAGCAGGTCACCGTCCGTGCGCGAGCCGGGCTTGGCGTGCCTCCGGGACCAGCCGAAGCGGCGTGCGCCGGTCTCGTAACACTCACGCAACTTACGGGTGGAGAAGGGGAGTTGCGTGACCTCGTCCTGGGTCGGTTCATTGCGCAGCCGCAACTCCACGGGATCCACGGCCAGTTCGTGCGCGAGCTGGTCCATCGCGGTTTCCAGGGCGAAGTTGCCGAGCGCCACGCCCGGGCCTCGCATGGAGGCCGGAGAATGGACGTCGACGGGCGTGACTCGGTAGGCGGTACGGGTGTTGGGGACGCCGTAGAGGAACTTCGGCAGGTCGGTCAGTCCGTCAGTGTAGGTCCGGTAACGCGCGTTCTCGATCCGGACCTCGTAGACGAGAGCGCTGACGCGCCCGGCCGCAGTGCTGCCGAGGGCCATCCGGTGCCGGCTGGCCGGCCGGAACCCGGTGCCGTAGTAGAACTGCCGCCTGGTCAGCACCACCTTGACGGGCCTTCCGACCTCGCGCGCCGCGAACGCGGCCAGCATGACATGGTCGTAGGTCTGGATTCCGCTGCCGAATCCGCCGCCCAGGAACTCGTTGTGCACGCGTACGTCGCCGACGGCGATGCCGAGCGCACCGGCCACTGTGCGCGCGGCGCCCTGTGCCCACTGGGACTTGTCCCAGAGCGTCAGCCGTCCGTCGTGCCACCGTGCGATGGTCGAGGGCAGTTCGATGGGGTTGTGGTTCTCGCGGGCGCTGGTGAGTTCCAGGTCCACCTTCACCTGCGCCGAAGCCAGGGCGCCCGTCGGGTCGCCGCGGCTGTAGTCGGGCTCGTCGGCGGGTGTCTGCGAGGGGATGTCCGGGGCGTCGAAGTCGGTTACCGCGTCCTGCCGTTCGTACGTCGCCTCGACCAGTGAGGCGCCATGGGTCGCCGCCTCCAGGGTCTCCGCGACGACGACCGCGATGGGCTGGCCGTAGAAGGCGATCCGATCGATGGGGTGGGCAAGTCGCAGGCTGCCGAAGTCGGTCAGAACGCGCAGGACGCCCGGGTGGCCGAGCGCCGCGTCCACCGCGATCCGGCTCACCGTGCCGCGCGCCACCGTGCCGTTGACGATCACGCCGTACAACAGGCCCTCGATGCGATGCTCGGCGGAGTAGGTGGCCGTGCCGGTCACCTTGCGGCGGGCGTCGACGCGGGAGAGCGGCTGCCCGACGACGGTCGTCGCCATCACTGTCCTCCGATCGTCATGAGCTGGCGGCGCACGGTCCGTTCGACGAGCCGCACCTTGAAGGCGTTCTCGGACAGCGGTACGGCGCCCTCGGCCGCGAGGGCCGCGGCGTCCGTCCACGTCCGGCGCCCCGGCCGCTTGCCGACGAGCGCCGCCTCCACCTTGGGCAGCCGCCACGGCACGGTCGCGACCCCGCCGACGGACACCCTGGCGCCCCGCACCACACCACCCCTGATGTCCAGCGCCACCGCGGCGGACGCCAGGGCGAACTCGTACGACTGCCTGTCTCGGACCTTCAGATAGCCCGAGCGGCGCGTGTGCGCTCCTGAGGGGACGGTCACGGAGGTGATGAGTTCGCCCGGCTGGAGCGACTGCTCCTTATGGGGCGTGGCCCCGGGGCGGAGGAAGAAGTCCTGGACCGGGATGAAGCGGAAGCCGTCGAGCCCCCGCACATGGACGACGGCGTCCAGCGCCACCAGCGCAACCGCCAGGTCGGAAGGATGAGTTGCCACGCAGTGGGTGCTCGTGCCCAGGATCGCCTGCATACGGTTGTCACCGTGCCGGGCGTCGCAACCCGAGCCCGGGTCACGGCGGTTGCAGGCGGAGTGGATGTCCCGGAAGTACGGACAGCGGGGCCGCTGCATGATGTTGCCGCCGATGGAGGCCATGTTGCGCAGCTGGGCGGAGGCGCCGAGTTCGAGGGCCTGGGACAGGAGGGGGTAGGTGGCGCGCACCTCCGGATGCGCGGCGAGGTCGCTCATCCGGACCAGGGAACCGACGTGCACCCCTTGCCTGGTGACGGTGATGTCCTTGTACGGCAGCCCGTTGATGTCGACCACGTGCGCGGGTCGCTCGACGGTCTCCCGCATGAGGTCGACCAGTGTGGTCCCGCCGGCGATGTAACGGCCGTTGCCCGCACCGGCGTTGAGCGCGGCGGTGACGGTGGAGGCTCGGCTGAAGGCGAAGGGGTGCACGCGGTCATGCCTCCTTGGCCGTCTGCTCGATGGCGGAGACGATGTTCGTGTACGCCCCGCACCGGCAGAGGTTGCCGCTCATCCACTCGCGGATCTCCGCCCGGGAGCCGGTGTGGCCCTCGGCGATACAGGCGACGCCCGACATGAGCTGCCCCGGTGTGCAGTAGCCGCACTGAAGGCCGTCGTGGTCGATGAACGCCTGTTGCAGCGGGTGCAGTTGCTCGCCCCCATTTCCGTCTCCGCCTCGGGCGAGCCCCTCGATCGTGGTGACGTGCGCGTCCTGGGCCATCACGGCGAGGATGAGGCAGGCGTTCACCCTCCGGTCGTCCACGAGCACCGTGCAGGCTCCGCAGGCGCCCTGGTCGCAGCCCTTCTTCGTGCCGGGGAGGTCCAGGTGCTCGCGGAGGAGGTCGAGGAGCGAGGTGCGGTTGTCGACCTTCGCGGTGCGCTGCTCGCCGTTGACCGTCAGGCGGACGGTGGAGAGCCGGTCGGCCGGCGCGGGTGCGGATGTGGGCAGGCGATCCGAGGTCAGCAGGGGTAGACCGGCCCCCATGGTCGCCGCCGCTGTCGATGCCGCGACGAAGGTTCGTCGTTTGAGCGTGGTTGCCTCGTCGAACGTTTCCGACATGCGTGATGCACCCTCCCGGTCGAACACGTGGCATGTGATGACACCAGGTGTCATCGTAACAGTGATGACACCTGGTGTCATGGATAGCGAATGGGCAAGGAGAGACGTGTCCGTGGCTCAGGACTCCTAACAAAATTGGTGGGCTTCACCTGGTCAGAGGTCGGTGTCGTGCACGAGGCCGCCGGGTAGCGGGAGGCGGTCAGCCGCGTAATCGCACGCGATAAACCTGGCGACGTCGGCGATCATCCCCGGGATACTGGTCGTCCATGGATGAGGTCAAAGTCGTCGTCGCCCATTCCGAGCGCGCGACTCTGCGCGTCGGTGACGTGTTCTTGAAGGTGGACGCTGATCAGGCGCGTATCGATGTCGAGGTCGAAGCGATGTCCCTCGCGCCGGTCCCGACTCCGGAGGTCCTGTGGCGCAAGCCGCCCGTGCTCGCGATTGTCGCGCTCCCGGGGACGACGCTTGGGCGCCTCGGCGGGCCGTCGACCGGGTCGCCGGCGGCGTGGGCCGCGGCGGGCGCCGCCATCCGGAAGCTGCACGACGCGCCACTGCCGCTCCTGCCGGGCCGGGCCGGCCGGAGCATCG
Source organism: Streptomyces sp. NPDC058697 (assembly GCF_042715345.1). Classification (NCBI taxonomy): domain Bacteria; kingdom Bacillati; phylum Actinomycetota; class Actinomycetes; order Kitasatosporales; family Streptomycetaceae; genus Streptomyces; species Streptomyces sp. NPDC058697. Next base: position 397,219 of record NZ_JBHXSU010000002.1, on the reverse strand, counting down.
TCGCGCTGGCGGCGGAACTCGACGACGAGTGCGAGTTGCTCGTGACGAACGGCCTCCTGCCCGCTGACCTGGTCACCCGCAACCGCCAGGTCGCCGAGGCCGCGCTCCGGCCGTGGAGTCCGGCGTTCACACACGGCGACCTGCAGATCGCGCACGTCTTCGTCGACGGCGACGAGGTCACGGGCATCATCGACTGGTCCGAGGCGGGCCAGGGCGATGCCCTGTACGACCTCGCCACCTTCACGCTCGGACACGAGGAGCACCTCGACGACGTCGTCGCCGGCTATGGCACCGACATCGACCTCGACGTGATCCACGCGTGGTGGTCGTTGCGCAGCCTGCTGGCAGTTCGCTGGCTGATCGAGCACGGCTTCGACCCGTTCGCGCCGGGCTGTGAGGTCGACGTGCTGAGATCCCGGATGTGAGGCTGCGCCGGCCCGGGGCGATCGCCCGCCCTTACTCTCGACAAAGACGTTGTCTCAGTTGGCTCGGTGATGTGTCATGTGACGTCGAAAGGCTCGGTTCCGGCGTAGTCGTACGACCATCCCGTGGTCGTGTCGGGTGCAGGTATGAGGTCGTAGACGTGCCACACGTCAGCCGGCGGGTGCTTGCGCGAGCCGCGCGCACGTTGCTGCTGCGGAGGTTGATGGCGCTCGTCCAGCTTCACGATCCTGGTGCGTCCGTGGAACGGACCTCCCCGAACCTTGATGCCCACCGTGTTGTCTACGACCTTCCCGCGCACCCATCGCGCGATCAAGGTCAGGTGTCCGCTGTCTCCACCGCTCATATCGCCAGCGAACCACTGCCAGTGGTCCTTGTGGAGCTGGCTGCTTCGGCGTTGAGCGAACAGGGTCAGCTGAGCCTGCGAAAGCAGATGACGGCGCTGGTGATGCCAACGCAGGCGAGGAAGTGCTCGGCCTTGTGCTCGTAGCGGCGGTGCAGGCGGCGGCAGCCGTTCAGCCAGGGCATCGTCCGCTCGACCACCCAGCCGTGCCGGCCCAGGCGGCCGGAAGACTCGATGCCGCGGCGGGCGATGCGCGGCACGATCTGCCGACGGTGCAGCCATCCGCGCAGGTGGTCGAAGTCGTAGCCCTTGTCCGCGTGCAGCTTGGCCGGACCACGGCGCCGGGGACCGTAGCGGGAGCGGATCGGCGGGATGCCGCGCATCAGCGGGATCAGCGCCTGGCTGTCGTGGAGGTCGGCGCCGGAAATGCCCACCGAGATCGGGAGCCCGTTGCGGTCGCAGACAGCGTGGATCTTCGACCCGAGCTTGCCGCGATCGGTCGGATTCGGTCCGGTCAGGAACCCCCTACAACTTGGCCCACACTCGAGCCGTGGACCAGTCGGTGAAACGTCGATGGACCGTCTGCCAGGACGCGCCGAAGACCGGTGGCAGCTGCCGCCAGGTGCAGCCCGAGGTGGCGACGAAGATGATCGCGGCAAGTACCGCGCGGTCATCGCACCGCCGCCGGCCTCCGCCCTGGGCGCGGATCGACGGCTCCGGTGCCACGTCCTGGAAGATCTCCCACAGCCCGTCCGGCACCAGCCGCTCAACTATGTCCATGCCCAAAGCGACGAGCGACTGCCAATCAAGACATTGTCAAAGTGCGGTGCGCAGTCGTCGCCGGCAGATGACGGCGCAGTCGACGGTGACGAACGCGTGGTGGATGTCGTCGCGGATCTCCCAGCGGATACGCAGGCGGCGGAACCAGTGCGGCAGCGCGATCGCTCCTTCCGCGACCCAGCGGTACACGCCCGGGCCGGAGCCGTGCCCGGTGCCGCGCCGAGCGAGGCGCGGGCTATCTGGAACCGGCGGACCTTGTCCCGGTAGACCTCGTGGTCAAAGCCGCGGTCGGCGTACAGATACCTGGGGCGGCGCAGTGGCAGGCCGCGCTTGCCGCGGATCGGCGGGACGGCCTGGATCAGCGGGATCAGTTGGGTGACGTCGTTGCGGTTGCCGCCGTTGGTGATTTCCGCGAGCGGGATGCCCTGCGCCTCGACGATCAGGTGGTGCTTGCTGCCGGCCTTGCCCCGGTCCACCGGTGACGGACGGGTGGCCGGCCCGCCCTTCATTGCGCGGATGTGGCTGGAGTCGACCGCTGCGCGGGAGAAGTCCAGCAGGTCTGCGGCCCGCAGCTCGGAGAGCAGCAGCTCGTGCAGGCGCTGCCAGACCCTGGCCCCGTTCCAAGTCCCGCAGTCGTTGCCAGCAGGTCATCCCCGAGCCGAAGCCCAGCTCCTGGGGCAGAAACTCCCAGCGGATCCCGGTGTACAGCAAGAACAGGATCCCGCACAGCACCCTGCGACTATCCAGACGCTTACGACCTGGACGCCGCGGATTACGCGGGACGACCAGCAGCAGCGGCTCGATCCGCGCCCACAACTCGTCGTCGATCTCCGGTCTGGCAGCGGTCTTCCTCGTCTCGACTGGCTCGCACCCCCTTCGGCCAGCATCAACGAGACCTGACACCGTCATTTCTAGAGGGTCAGAAGCCTCTTCTTGTCAGGAGTCGTCAGGGCGCGAGCGGGGCTGCGACCGCGGCCCTGAGCTCCTCCACGGATTCACGCAGCAGGGCGTGCAGGTCCTGTGTCTCCGGGCCCTCGATCCAGGATTCGCGCGCGGCCCTCCATGCGGCGGCGCCCGCCGCGGCGGTCAGGAAGGCGGTCCGCGGCGCGACACCGCGCTCGCACAACGCCTCGGTCACGGCCGCACTGGTCGCGGCGAACTTGGTCAGCTCCCGTTCGCGAAGCTCCGGGTTGGCCACGATGACGGCTCGGCGGCGCCGGGCGTGCGCGTGCGCCGTGTTCACCATGCCCACAGCGGCGCCGTACCCCTCCAGAACGACGGCGAGCGGCGAGAGGTCGGCGGGCGCGGCGGCCATGGCGTCGACGATCACCTCATGAATCCGGGACGAGAGCGGGAACAGCACCTCGCGCTTGTCGGGGAAGTGCCGGAAGAACGTCCGCTTCGTCAGACCGGCCCGTTCGGCGATCTCGGCGACCGTGGTGTCCTCGAAGCCGCGCTCCTCGTACAGCTCAAGCGCGGCCCGCGACAGTCGGCCCGCTGCGTCCGGCATCCATCGACCCATGTCGCTCATCCTAATGATGACACTCAATGTCATCGGATGTACGGCGACGGCGCCTGGGCCTGTTGGCGCCGTCAGCCGTTGCCCGGCGATCTGATCACGACGGGAACGCCGACGGGAACGCCGGGAGCGCTTTCGGCCATTGATCTGACTCCCCGTCAGTTCTCGGTATCCTCCCTCCACCCCCACAGGCGGGGCGGCAACAGTGAGGCCGCGGCCCTGGACCAGGGCCTGTGAGCCGCAGTCTGCCGTCCCCTCATGCCTGAGGAAGCCATGACTCCCACCCCCCACCTCACCGATATCGCCGCCCGCGTGGAGCGGCCGGCCCCGTTCCAGCCGGTCGACCGTTCGCTTCTTCCGGACGCTGGTAGTGCGACGGTGGACATCGTCGTGCCGGTCTACAACGAGGAGCGCGCCCTGCCCGGGTGCCTGCGCACCCTCCACGCGCGTCTGTCCGAGGGGTTCCCCTTCCCCTGGCGGATCACGGTCGCCGACAACGCCAGCACCGACAAGACGCTCGCCACCGCCCGCCGCCTCGCCGAAGAACTGCCCGGGGTCGGCGTCGTCCACCTGGACCGCAAGGGCCGAGGGCTGGCCCTGCGCACCGTCTGGGGCGCCAGCGACGCCGACATCGTGGCGTACATGGACGTGGACCTGTCCACCGGCCTCGACGGGCTGCTCCCGCTGGTCGCCCCGTTGGCCAGCGGGCACTCGGACCTCGCGATCGGCTCCCGGCTGGCACCCGGCGCGCGCACGGTGCGCGGGCCGCGTCGCGAGTTCATCTCCCGCTGTTACAACGGGATCATCCGGCTCACCCACGGTGTCCGCTTCACCGATGCCCAATGCGGCTTCAAGGCGGCCCGCACCGAGGTGCTACGGCCGCTGCTGAAGGTGACTCGCGACGACGCATGGTTCTTCGACACCGAGCTGCTCCTGCTCGCTGAGCACAACGGACTGCGCGTCCACGAGGTGCCGGTCGACTGGGTCGAGGACGTCGACACCCGAGTTGACGTGGTGAGCACCGCCACGGACGACCTGCGGGGTCTGTGGCGCATGGCGCGTCTCAAGGCCTCCGGCGGTGCCCGGGTCGAGATACGGCCGCGCCCACGACCGGCCGCCGAGCATCCCGACGCCGTCCTCGCACCCGTCTCGCGACGCGGTGCGCTGTCGTGGGAAGTCGGCTGCTTCACCGCGATCGGCCTCGTCTCCACGGTCGGGCAGGCACTGCTGTACTGGCTGTTGCGCGGCTGGTGGAGCCCCGCCGTCGCCAACCTCGTCTCACTGTTCGTCCTCACCGTCCTCAACACCGAGGCGAACCGGCGTCTCACCTTCCGGCACTCCACCGCCCCGCCCGCCCGCGCCCACCTCGGTGCCGGGGGCTTGTTCGTCCTCGGCTACCTGGTCACCTCGGCAACGGTGCTCTGGTTCAAGTGGCTCGATCCCGGCGCCTCACCGGCCGCGGAGGCCATGGTCCTTGCCGCCGCGTCCGTCGCGGTCACCTGTGTGCGCTTCGCCGTGCTGCGGCTGGCCGTATTCGCCGACCTCCGTGGCCGTACCCGCTGATGAGAGCGAATTCCGACATGAGCAACTACGCGCACTTCAAGCCCGTATCGGCGGCCCCGACCCGCGATCGGACGAGCCCGTCCGTCCGCTCGCTGCCCGCCTGGGCCGCACCCGCGGCACTGGGCGCCGTCCTCGCGCTCGCGGCCGTTCTGTACGGATGGGCGCTGGGTTCGCTGGGCTGGGGCAACAGCTACTACTCGGCGGCTGTGAAGTCGATGGGGACGAGCTGGACCAATTTCCTCTTCGGCTCGTTCGATCCGGCGGGCGTGATCACGGTCGACAAGCCGCCGGCCGCACTGTGGCCACAGGTGATCAGCAGCAAGATCTTCGGGATGCACGGCTGGGCACTGCTCCTGCCGCAGGTGATCGAGGGCGTGGCCGCGGTCCTCGTCCTGCACCGCACCGTGCGCCGTTGGGCGGGGGAGGGCGCGGGCCTGGTCGCGGCCCTGGTGCTGACGCTCACCCCCATCACCGTGGCCATCAACCGGGACAACAACCCCGACACATTGTTGGTGTTGCTGCTGGTGTCGGCGGCGTACGCGCTCACCCGCGCACTGCAGGAGGAGGGCAGGGCCGCGACCTGGTGGCTGTGCGCGAGCGGCTTCCTGATCGGGTGTGGATTCCTCACCAAAATGCTCGCCGCCTGGATGGTCATCCCCGCGTTCGCCGTCGCCTGGCTCGTGGGAGGAAGCGGCCCCTGGATACCGCGAGTGCGGCGTCTGCTGGGCGCGGGAGCCATCCTGGCGGCGTCCTCCTTGTGGTGGGTCGCCATGGTCGCCCTGTGGCCGGGCGACCGCCCCTACATCGGCGGGAGCAAGGACGGCTCGGCCTGGGATCTCGTGATCGGCTACAACGGGCTGGGGCGGGTCTTCGGCTCCAGTGACGGAACGCCCCAAGGCATGGGGGGCGCAGGCGGGGGCGGATTCGGCGGGTTCGGCGGGTTCGGCGGACAGTCCGGTCCGGGCCGGATGTTCGACACGCAGGTGGGCGGTCAGATCAGCTGGCTGCTGCCCCTTTGCGCGCTGGCTCTGGCCGTCGCCGTCACCGCGGCGGTACTGCACCGACGCGGGAAGCTGCCAGCCTCCGCCCTGCTGCCGGCCTCCGGCTGGCTGCTGTGGGGAACCTGGCTGGTGGTCTGCGCTGCCGTGTACTCGACTCAGGAGGGCATCTTCCACCCCTACTACACCACCCAACTCGCTCCAGCCATCGCCGCTTTGTGCGGCGGGCTGATGGCCGGCCTGATCCGCGTGCACCGTGCCGGCCCGCGCTGGGCGCCACTGGCCGGCGTGGCCGGGGTCGCGGTGAGCGTGGTGTGGGCGGTGGTGCTGGTCCGCCGTGTACCCGACTGGAACGGCTGGCTGGTGTGGCCGGTGCTGCTCGTGGGCTGCGCTGCCGTCGTCCTGTTGGTGCTTTCACGACGTCACGGCCGGCTGCTGACGGCTGCCGTGGGCGCGGCGGTGGCATCGGTTCTGGTGGCCCCGGGAGCCTGGGCGCTGAGTGTGCCCGGCTCCGCCGGCATGGGCGGTTCCAACCCGACGGCCGGTCCGCAGACGCTCGGCTTCGGAGGAGGCGGCGGCATGCCCCGGCAGGGTGGGAACGGCGGAGGCCTTCCGTCGGGCATGCCGTCCGGGATGCCGTCGAACATGCCGGGCCTCCCCGGCGGTGACGGGTCTTCGGGCCAGTCCGGTGAACCCTCGTCCGGCGGCATGCCTTCCGGGATTCCTTCCGGCATGCCCACGCAGGGAGCGAACGGCATGCCCGGTGCGCCCGGAGGTTCGGGCTCGGACGACAGTGACACGCAGTCACTTCCCGGTGGCGGCTCGGGAAGTGCCCCGAGCGGGCGCGGCGGTTTCGGTGGCAATGCGGAACTCACCGCTGACCAGCGCAAGATCCTTCAGTACGCCGTCAAGCACGCACCCGACGCACGCATCAAGCTCGCCGTCGAGGGCGGTGCCATGTCCGCCGGCTCTTTCATCCTGGGGACCGACGAGACCGTCATCGGCATGGGCGGCTTCACGAACAGCGACAACGCGCCGTCGGTGGCCCAGCTGGAGAAGTGGACCAAGAACGGCGAACTACGCTACATCCTGGGCTCCGACACCAACGGCGGCGGCCGACCGGCCATGGCCGGCGGATACACCGGGCAGCGTTCCGACTGGATCGCCGACAACTGCACGAAGGTTCCGGCGTCGTCGTACGGGGGCACGTCCTCCCAGGCGGACGACGGCGGTGCGATGGGATTCGGGGGAGGCGACGTGCTCTACGACTGCGCCGCCAAGTAAGCGAAGGCCGCCGGACGGCAGAACGGACCAGCAGACGTCATGACCGAGCAGCCCGCAGACGCGAGGCCGCGACATCGGCTCCTCGTGGTCGAGGACGAGCCCAGCATCCGCACCCTGCTGGAGGCGACGCTCCGCTTGACCGGATACGAGGTGAGCAGCACCGACACCGGACAGTCGGCCCTCCTCGAAGTTGAACGCCTGGAACCGCACCTGGTGCTGCTCGACGTGATGCTGCCCGACCTGGACGGCTTCGAGGTGACCCGCAGGCTGCGGGCGGCGGGCAACGACTGTCCGATCCTGTTCCTGACCGCCCGCACGGGCACTGACGACCGCATCAGCGGCCTGAGTGTCGGCGGAGACGACTACGTCTCCAAACCCTTCAGCATCGAGGAGGTGCTGCTGCGCATCGGGGCCGTCCTGCGCCGGACGGCCCCGGCCATCACGGGCCAGACCTCGCTGAGAGTCTTGAGTTACGCCGACCTGGAACTCGACGAGGGCGCCCACGAGGTGCACCGGGCGGGGGAGTACGTCGCACTGTCACCGACCGAGTTCAAGCTCTTGGCCTACCTCCTGGCGAACGCGGGCCATGTGGTGACCAAGGTCCAGATCCTCGATCACGTCTGGAGCTACGACTTCGCCGGTGACGTGCGGATCATCGAGACGTACGTCCGCTACCTGCGCAAGAAGATCGACTGCTTCGATCCACCGCTCATCCAGACCGTGCGCGGTGTCGGCTACAGCCTGCGTCTTCCCCGCGACCACGCAGGGACGTCGGAGCAGTGACCCGTCTGCTGCCCCGGCCGCCCAGATCACTGAGACGACGCCTCGTCGTGGGTGTCACCGTCCTCGCCACCGCCGCGGTCCTGGCCTCCCAGGCCATCGGTTACGTAGTGCTGCGATCGTGGCTGCTGGACCGCGTCGACGAGCAACTGGTCGAGTTCCACCCACCGGCACCGGCCTTCTACGACGCCCTGGACGGCACACTCCCGGCGCCGGGAAAGCGCCTGGACGTGCTGCCCTCGGATTTCCACGTCTACTTCTACGACGCCTCCGGCCACCGTTTGAACCGCTCCCTCGGCTCCGAATCAGAGCCAGGACCACAGTTGGCCGATGAGGCGCAGGACCTCGGTCTGCGGGACGGGCATCCGGAAACCCTGCGTGCCACGAGCGGTGAGGGCCGCTGGCGAGTGATGCTCAACCCCGGCCCCGACGGTATGAGCGCCGTGGTCACCCTGCCGCTCGACACCGTCGACGGCGCCGCCTCGAAGATCTTGTGGCTGAACGCGGTCCTGCTTGCCGTCACGATCGGTGCCCTGCTCGCGCTGGGCCGATGGGTGGTCCGGCTGGGCCTGTTGCCATTGACCAGAATGGAAAGTACCGCCCAGGACATCACAGCGGGGCGGCCCGGCCTGCGGTTGCCCGACACCGATCCACGCACCGAGATCGGACGGCTCGGCCTGGTCCTGAACTCGATGCTCGACCGCCTCCAGAAGGCGCTGCTGGCCCGCGAGGCCTCCGAAGCCCGACTGCGTCGGTTCGTCGCCGACGCAGGGCACGAACTGCGCACCCCGCTCACCGCCATCCAGGGCTACGCCCAACTCGCACTGCGTCCGGAGCGGCGCCCGGCGATGGAACTGCAGGAGGCCAACCGGGTCATCGCGCAGAACGCGGAACGCATGAGCCTGCTCGTCGATGACCTCCAGCTGCTTGCCACCCTGGACAAGGAACCCTCCTACCGGAGGGAACGGGTCGACCTGCTGTCCCTGGCGGCGGACGCCGTCAGTGCGACTGCCGTCCACTGTGCGTCCCACCCCGTCGATCTCGGTCCGCTGCACACGGCGGCCGATCCCACCGGAGCAGAGGAACTCGACGTTGCGGAGGCCGTCGGCGACCCGCACCGGCTGCGGCAGATCCTCGAGAACCTGCTGTCCAACGCCCACGTCCACACTCCGCCGGGCACATGCGTCCACGTCCGCGTCGGCACAGGCGTGGCGGGTCCCGGAACGGGCGGCACGGACCGACCCGGACGCTTCACCGCTTCGCCGCCCCTGCCGGGGTGCCTGCCGATCAGCGTGATCGAGGTGGCGGACGAAGGGCCGGGCCTCGGACCCGTCGATGCCGAGCTCGTCTTCGAGCGCTTCTACCGCGCCGACCCCGCCCGCTCCCGCCTCCACGGCGGCAGCGGCCTCGGACTCGCCATCGCCTCGACCATCGCCGAGGGCCACGGTGGCCGCCTCGAACTCGACACGACCCCCGGCCGTGGCTGCACCTTCCGCCTGGTCCTGCCCGCAGCCGCTCCAGGCCGGGAATCTCGCTGATTCCGAGCGTACGGGTGCGCGATGTCCAGGGCGCCGAAGAGTGCCACGTCGCCACGGGTGGTGATCATTTCGTCCGACCGCCCTGACCGCTTGTGCCGTGCGACGTGCTCGTACCCCCCGACAGGAGCTGCGCACAACCGTGATCGGCCGAATGCCGTCACGGGCCGACGACCATGGTCCTGTCAACCGCCCGGCTCGGCAGTGGGAGCGAGGAGGTCGAAGGACAGGCCGCTGGAGCGTTCGCCGCGGCCGGTGGTGCGGTGGACGCTGAGCCAGAGCACCACGCGGCCTGTCCTGGTCCGGGTCCGGTTGTAGGCGACGGTGAGGCGGGTGCCGGAGCGCGGTACCTCCTCCTCGTTGACGAAGTACGGGCATCCTGCGTCCAGGCCCTCCCTCAGCAGGGTGGTGCGGGGGCGGACAGGCGTGGCGTCGACCTCGCTCGGCATGGCGGCGCGCTGCAACTGGACGGAGCGGTTGTCACCGGGGACGTGTACCGGGATGAAGGGGATCCAGTTCTCCGGGACGGAACTCATCACCTGGTACGCGACGGACGCGTGGGGGTCGTCCGGGGCGGCCGGGGGATGCAGCCGGCGGCGGAAGGCCAGTGTCTCGGCCGCGGCCTCGTCACCGCTTCGGCCCTCGCCGGTCGCCTGTCGCACCGTCTGCTCGACTCCCCAGACCAGGTTCGCGCTCTCGTCGCGTACCAGCACGACGTCCTCCAGTGCCGGGCCGGTCGCGACCTTCGGCGTACCGGGCGGCAGCAACAGACCGGCGTTGTCGGCCGGTTCGTCACCGTGGGAACCGAGGGAGTTGAGGGTGTACATCGACCAGTGTTGGCGGTTCTGCCCGGCGCCGCTGTCGGCGGGGGTGATCCAGCGGCGCTGCCCGAAGACGTCGGTCACCGCGAGGCCCTGGATCGAGGCGAGGGTACCGGCCGGCAGGTCGCAGGGGAGCTGGTACCAGTCGTTGCTGTAGACGAGGGCGAACTCCAGGAAGATCAGCCGGGCCAGGTCGGTGCTGTCCGGGGTGACCGCCGCGAAGTTCGTACGGCCGTCCTCGACCGCCCACCACCGGGGCAGCGGCATGCCGGAGAAGCGGACCGGCGCGGGGAAGACCGTGCGGTTGATCGGCGCGGGCGCCGGGGCCGTGCCGCCGAGGGAGCCGCCGGGAGTGACCGAGAACGCATGCCAGTCCAGCTCGCCGCCGGGGTATTCCGGAGCGGTGAGCACCCGCTCGCCCCCGGCCGGCACGGCGGCGGACACCGAGAAGCGGTGCTCCAGGCGTCGCGGGTCCCAGGTCGAGTCGCCCTCCGGGCGTTGCGGGGTGGCACCGGACGGCTGGTCGATCAGGTCGTCGAACCAGCCGGTCAGCCGGGGGCCGAGCGCGTTCAATTCGTTGCGCTGCCCGCGCGCGTCGATGCCGTCGGCCGCGCGACCACCGGCTTTGAGGTGCAGGTAGAGCAGATATCCGTCCAGCCGTCGGCCGGCGACCGCCTGGGTGGCGGCCCACACCTCGGGATGCGCGACGCGTGCGGAGGCCGCCGGATCCGCGGGGTCGGGCAGCGCTATCGGGTACAACTCGACGTACCGTTCGCCGAAGCGCCGCGACCGCAGCTCGGACGACCGGGCCAGCAGCTTCTGCCAGCGTCGGCCCAGCGCCAGCCGGAGATCGAACGAGATCGGCTCGGCGCCGAACGCGAACGGCAGCGGCCGCCGTTCCGCGACCGCCTCCAACGGCCGGTCGGGCGGCAGCGGTCCGGAGGGCCCGGGCACCTCGTCCGGGCCGGTGTCGGACCGGAACCGGCCCGGCGGGCTCGCGGTGACCGAATACCTCGCGGTCACCGGCGACCCGCCGTCCGTGCCGCGGAACTCGCCGAGCTGCCACTGCCGGGCCAGCATCCACAGCGGGTCGCGTACCTCCACCCGCAGCGCGCGGCCGAAGTCGGTGGTGCGCGGGCGGCCCTCCAGCCTGTTCCACACCCCGACCGTCGGATGGTCGCGCCGGCTCATCGCGCCGGGAAGATCCTCGATGCGGGTCTCAGTCATGGTCTGCCTTCCAGCGCTCGTTGGCGACAGCGAGATCGGTGCTGATCGTGATCGGCCGCCGGGTCGCCGACATCAGCGTCGCCGGCAGCAGTTGCGCGTATCCGCTGCCGTCCAGCTGGTGCGGTTCCACGAGCCGGGTCCGCGCCAGGTCGAAGGTCTCGTTGACCGCGGCCAGCAGGTCGTCGACGTTCCAGGTGCCGGTCCGTACGGGCGGGCTGACCAGGAGCATCGCCTGCGGAGGTTCGGAGTCCGGGCTGTCGGCGTGCACCGCGATCCCGGTGGTCTCGCGGTCCGCCGGGATCACCTCGGTCCACTCGTCGAACAGCACACCGCACTGCGGGTCGTTCCCCGACGACGGCTGGTCCGCGTAGTGCGCGGTGAACAGCAGCCGGTCCTCGGTGATCTTGGTTCCCGGGGCGAACTCCATGCCCAGCCAGTGGTCGTCGGCGTGGTACGGCAGCTGGACGGGCACCAGTTGCGGATCGTCACCGTCGGGCCCGCCGTCGAGCAGCCCGTCGCGGCCCCGGAGTGCGTCGGCGAGCAGCACGGCGCGCTCCCACAGCCGGGGCATGTCGCGCACCCGGGCGATCCCGTGCAGCCAGTCGTCGACCGGGAAGTCCCGCGCCACTGGCGGCCGGGTGAGGTGCCCGACCAGTGCCTCGCGGTCGCGGAAGGCCCTGCGCAGGTCGGAGGCGAGAGCGGCGGAGGGCGTGTACTCGGGTACGACGAGAACGTCGGCGCCGAGCATCGCCCGCAGCGCCTCGGTCCCGGACCGGACCTGGTCCGGTCCGGGGGCGGCCCTGTCGTGGTCGGCCAGCGCGGCGGCGCCTGCGGCCAGCCGGCCGGTGATCTCGCTGCGCAGCGCACCGGCCCGGTCCAGCAGCTCCCGGCCGAACGCGACGACCCGGTCCTGGGGGTCGGTCAGATCCAGCCCGACCGGGTCGATGTCGGTGAGCGGAAGCAGGCGGGAGACCTCGTCCAGCAGGCCGCTGAGCGACCTCTCCTTCGTCCGGGCCTGTTTCCGTAGGTTTTCCAGACGGCGTGCGAAGCCGCGCCGCTTGGACTGCAGTTCCGACAGGAACCTGGACGGCGGATCCGGCGGCACGGCGACCGGCGTGGTGGTCAGCAGCCGTTCCGCCTGCCGCAGAATCCGGTACCGCTCGGCGTTCGGGGTGGACCGGGGCAGTGCGTCGTACCGCGCCAGGATCGCGTCGGCGTCGGCGAGCGCCCGCGCCAGCCGGTCTGCGGTGGCCGCCACGGCAGTGAGTACGCCGGCGTAGACGCCTCGGCGCCAAGCGGCCAGTTCGCCCCATCCGCTGAGGACCATGCCGAAGCCCGCCGCGGTGGAGACCAGCCCGGCGTACCGGCCGAGGAACGTGTCGATGCGGTCCAGTACGTCGCCCCGGCGCGGTGGCGCGGGCGCGGCGGGGTACAGCCGGCGCAGGTCCTCCAGGTAGTCGTCCACGTCCTCCGCCAGGTCCACCAGCGAGGAGCGGACTGTGGCGGGCCGCTCCCGGGGCAGCGACACGGCGTCGTCGGCGCTCCGGTCCACCGGGGCGGTGCCGGCGGCCGGCACGAGATCGGTCGGGCGCAGCGGCCGGCCCGTCGTGAGCAGCGTCCGGAGCGCGGCGACCAGAGGGGACAGCTCGAAGAAGGTGATCCTGTCCTTGATCCGCTCGGTGTAACGGATGGTCAACTCGCGGTCCGGACGCGGTCCGTCGTCGTCATCGTCATCGACGACGGCGCCGATGATCCGGTCGTCCAGGTCGGTCATCGCGGCGTCTCCGGCCGACCGCACCGCCCACAGCAGGTCGATCGGCGCCAGGTCGAGGTCGTCCTGGGTGACATCCCGGTGGCGAACGTCGCCGCCGACCGGATCGGTCCAGGTGACCCGCGCGGCCACGGACCGCGGCGACGGCAGCAGGTCCGACAGCCAGTTGTCGACGGCCGGTTCGGCCTGCGCCCGCGGCGGGTCCCCCTGGTCAGGGTGCCGTCCCGCCCGCAACCGCAGGCCGAACCGGTGGGTCAGTGTGGTCCCGCTGCGTGGGGTCTCGACGACGGCGGGCTCGGGCGGCAGACCGTCCTTGGCGTACGCGTCCAGGTTTGCCGAGGCACGCTCGACGTTTCCGGCGAGAGCCTGGTGGGCGGACTCGGCGACGGCGAGGTCGGCGACCGCGTCGTTGTCGTCGAGCAGCCGGGCCGCCTCGGCGGTGACGGCATCGGCCTGCCCCGAGTCGGCGGGAGGCAGCCCGTCGATGTCGAAGGGGTAGACCTGCGACACGTCCTCACGGGTCAGGTGCCGGACCAGGGCGAGCCCGTCGATCACGTTGCGGGCCTCGACCTGCCCGATGTCGTCCGGCCCGCCCTGTGCATCGGTCGCGGTCTGCGCGATCTTCCCGGCCAGCAGTGGAAACCGCAGGCGCAGCGCCGCGATGAACTGGTCCACCTCGGCCTGGCCGTGCCGATCGTGCAGGCCGCGCTCGAACCGGTAGCCGAGCAGTGCGCCGAGCGACTGGCCCTGCCGCAGCCCGTCCAGGATGGTGAGGGCGCCCCTGACCCGCTCCGAGCTGAGGTTCACCGCGAACGCGCCCGGGTTGTCGGGCGTGCGGTTGGCGGCGTAACCGGCCCGCAGCACGGCCGCGGTCCGGGCATGACCGGGCGACGGCGCGTGTACGAAGCCCTCGTTGCCGGGATCGTGGAGCAGCGGTGAGTTGCCGGCGAAGACCGTCGCGAGCGGACCGGTCAGCGTGACCGGGGCGAGGGTGGCCGTGCTCGGCCGGACGTCCTCCAGCCAGCCGTACGCGCCCAGATGCAGGCCCGGCCGGGCGGTCCCGGTGCCGCCGGGGCCGAACCGCAGCTCGGCGAGCCGCTCGGTGGCCTGGCCCAGACGCCAGGCGTCGAGCCGGTAGGTGGCCAGGTCGAGATGCTCGGCCAGCACCCGTTCCAGCCGGGCCGTCGGCAGACCGGCCAGTTGCTTCAGGGCCTCGACCTGCTCGGCGAGCGCGGTCGTGGCCGTGGCCGGGCCGCCCCCGGTCCCGTGCTGATCGAGGAGCGCCGGGATGAAGTCGACCAGCAGCTGCTCGGGGTCCCCGGTGACGGCCGGGGCGGGGGAGTACAGCAGCCGGAACCGGCTCTCGCTCTCCAGCACCTGGCCGGGCGCCGGGATCCGGACGTGGATGAACGCCGGGTCCGCGGTGGACAGATCGGCCGGACCGGCGCCGCCGGCCGCGGCGACGAGGCCGCGCGCGGTGTCCGCCCAGCCCAGCAGCACGGCGTGACGCAGCAGCAGATACAGCAGTGCGGCCGGCCGTACGTCACCGGTGAAGCCCAGCTCCAGCCGGACCGTGTGCAGGTCGGTGCCGGCCGCGTCGGCCAGCCATCGCAGATAGTTCCGCTCGTCCGGGGTGTAGTCCCGGACCGGGTCGGTCTCCGACAGCGGGCGGTCGTCGACCAGCGGCGCAAGCAGAGGCTGCTGGAAGTCCGTGAACAGCCGCCGCAGCAGGTCCGGATCCCGCCCCGGCCCGGTGGCGGCGCCGAACCGGTCGAGCAGCGCCCGCACCGGCCCGGGCAGATTCAGCCGGTCCAGCGCGGGGAGCACAGTCCCGCCGAGGCCGCCCAGGTTCTCCCGGTTGAACAGGTCCTCGACGCTCTGCGCGTACCGCTGGTGGTACTCGGCCGACGTCGGATGCAGGGCAAGGATGTCCAGCAGCAGCTGGTGCGGATCCGGCGGAGGCTGCTCATCGTCCGCGGGAGCACCCAGACGCGGCACCTGCTCCGCTGCCGCACTCCAGTCCTGGCCGGCGGCGGTCAGCACCCGGTGCAGCGCCCGGCGGTGCGTCGCGGAGGCCGGATAGGCGAGCCGGGAGAACGCGGTCGTCGGCAGGATCCCGTACGGCTGCCGCCCGATCTTCACGGCCGGCAGCGGGCCGCGGCCGGAGACGTAGCGGAGGAAGAAGTCCCGGGTCGCCTCGACGGCGGCCGGGCCGAGGACCGGACGCAGCGCGGTCTGCAGGAAGTATCCCCAAGTGGCGGGCCACAGCGCGGTGTTCGCGGCGCGGGCGTCGCGCTGGTCGGTGCCGTCCGCGTTGGGCATCCCGGCCAGTACGCCCGGGTCGAGGCCGAGCAGTTCGGCGAACCGCTGTCCGTCGGTACGCGTGGTCCAGTCGCCGGTGGCCGCGGCGAAGGCCGACGCGGCCGTGCTCCGCAGGGCCGCGTCGGCCTCCTCCTCGGCGTCCTGCCCGGCCGGAGACTCCTCAGAGTTGTTCGTGGGTGTGCCCTGCGGCAGCAGGCCGAACCCGTCCGGGCTGCGCAACTGCCGGGTGAACAGGGCGGCCAGGTCGGCGCCGGCCTGCTGCGGAGTGGACTGCTCGCGCAGACCGAGCACTATCAGCCGGTCCAGCCCCGCCCGGGTGCGGTCGTCCAGCGGTATCCGCAGCCCCATGCCGACCGCGACGGCCCGGTCGAAGTCGGTCAGCCAGCGCAGTTCGTCCGGTACGTGCAGAGCCCCGGTCTGCTCGTTCACGCTGATCCGGTCGGTGGCGCTCGGATCCGGACTCACCGGCAGCGTGGCCGGCACCGCGGCGCCGATCGCCGACAGCACCTGCTCACCGCCGACATAGCCCAGTACCCGGAAGCGGTCGGGCAGCAGACGGGCCCGGGCCGCCTGCGTCCACGACTCGGGCGCCAGGTCGGCGGTGGCGGGTGGCGGCAGCACCAGGAAGGCGACCGTGACCTTGTCGCTCCGGTTCACCGCGGCGGCGTCCGTCCCGGACGGACGGCGGCCCCGGATGGCCTTCGCCCGGTCGGTGTCCACGGCGGCGAGCAGCGCGTCGTTCGCCTGCCTCAGCCGGCCCCGGTCGCCGTGCGCCCGCCAGACCGCGGTCCAGTACGTGATCGCCGCCTGCCGGTCGCCGGGGGACGGAGCCGCGGTGCTGCGGACGACCAGCACGGTGGTGTCGGGGGTCACCCCGGCCGGTTCCTCGGCCGGGTTGGCCGGAGTACGGGTTTTCAGCAGCCAGGCCGCCCTGCCCGCCGGGACCCGCCCGACCAGTTCCTGCCAGGCGGCCCGGAGGGCGTCCGACCGCCCGCCCGCGGCCCAGCGGGCGGACCAGTACGCGTCCAGCGCGGCCACCTCGGCCTCGGTGGGCCGCGATTCGAACTTGTCGACCTGCCACTCGTCCGGGAACACCCGGACGAGCAACTCGGTCGTGGTGAACCGGGTCTCGATCCGGACCGGGCCGAGCAGCACCGGGAAGTCATCACTGAGCTGGACGGTCATCGCGGCAACATCTCCTGTGCGTGTACGGCCACCAGGACCGGAACCTGAAAGAGGATGTACGCCAGGTCGGCGGAGCCGAGGCCCGCGAACCAGAGCGGCAGGTTCTCGTCCTCGGCGCGCTGTTCCTGCTTCTCCGGGTCGTCCTCGGAGCCGTCGAAGTTCGCCAGCGCGACGGTGACGTCCGGGTCCAGCTCCAGGAACCCCCGCCGGTGCGGGTCGACGTCGTCCCAGGTCAGGTCGTTCCAGACCTCGACATGGGTCGGCGGTCCGTCGTCGACGCCGAATCGCGGGTCGCCGGGGCGTTCCTTGAGCACGAAGAACCAGCCGGCGTCGTCCGGTGCGTGGCCGAGCGCCCGCGCGGCGTCCAGATCGAACCCGAGCAGATAGATGTCCGGCTCGACCTTCGCCTCGTACAGGGGCAGCAGGACCTGCTCCGGTGACGGCGGTCCGTCCTGCGGCAGTTCGACCAGTTCCCGCTGCTGGGTGGGGTCGGGCCGGCCGTCGGGGCCGGGCGGCCACTGCGCCTTGTGCGCGTAGATCGCCGCCGTCGGGTACTTCTTCAGCAGCTCGCCGCGGACGACGAGGACCAGGTCGTCCGGACGCGGGCCGTTCTGGGGCGGGCCGCCGGGCCGCCGGTTGTCGTTGTCGCCGAGTCGTGTGGCCGGTGACCAGAGGTGGATGGGCGGCACATCGTAGCCCCGCTCGCGCCGCTGCTCGGCAGTCTCGCCCGGCGTGGGCAGCGTGGCCGCCGGATCCCAGAACTGCCGGAACGGCGTGCCCCGTTGGTCGGTCGGGTACTCCCGCCAGAGCAGCTCGCGGGCCATCTCGTGGTTGAGCCCGACCAGATAGGACTCGATGAACTCCCGGTTGTTCGCCAGCAGGGTGATGGAGTTCGCCGGGAGCAGGTTCAGGTTCGGCACCAGGGCGTCGACCGAGAGGTCCAGCAGAGGCTGGTACGTCGGCAGGTCGAAGACCGGGTAGGCCATCGCCTCGGTGAACTCGGCGGCGAACGGACGCAGCCGCTCGGGCAGGCTGACCGAGCCGAGCAGCGTCTTGGGAACGGTCTCGTCGGCGCGCAGACCGGTGAGTACCGCGGTGGTGGCGGAGACCACGCCGAGCCTCCGCCGCAACCCTGCCTGTCCGACGGCCGTCCCGGTGTCGAGTCCCTGGTGCAGTTCGCGCAGCGCGGTCTTGAAGCGAGTCGCCTCGGCGCTGTCCGTGCTGCCGGGGTGCGGGGCGACCGGGTCGTCGAGCGCGCGGAGCACGAAGTCGGGGCTGCGCGGAAGGCCCCCGACCGGGTCGCCTCCGGTGTCCCCGCCCGGGTGCAGCACATCTCGCAGGCGCGCGGGGGTGACCAGCGCCCCCGGGGCCGCCTTGGCCACTGCGGCGGTGACCGGGTCGGTCGCCGCGTCCATCCGCGCCAGCAGTGCCGACGGCGGCCGGTCCTCGGGGAATCGCAGGGACCGCATGAGTCGCGCTCCTGGCCGGGTGATCCGCCGCATCGCCGGCGACACCGGCGCGGCCGCGACCTGGCTGGCCGCCACCCGGAACCCGACCGCGACCTTCGAGGCGGGGTCCGCGGACAGCCCGGCCGCGAGGGTGTCGGGTTCGTCGGCCGTGGTGGTGGTCAGCCGGGAGTGGGTCGGCGCGGTCAGTGTGAGGGACCGACCGGACGCGGCCACGGGGGCTTCCGCCAGTGCCGCCGGACTGCCGCCCTGTGGCGGGTCGAGGTGTCTGGTCTGCAGCACGTGACCGACTTCCCGGGCGAGCTGAGCGGCGCGGATCCGGCCGTTGGCCACCAGTACGTCGCCGATCTGTGCCCAGGCGGCGGCCATCAGCTCTTCCTCGCGTGCGCGGACGACCTGCGCGCCGAGGTTCGCGGCGACCCGGAACCGCGGGTCCAGGTTGAGCCGGTGGAGCCAGTTGTGATTCGCCGGCGCCGGTATCGGCGTGCCGTCCCGGTTGGTGAGCAGCCGGGAGGTGAGCGCGTGCCAACGCCCGTACAGCGGAGGGGTGATGATCGGATCGGCCCCGCAGTCGCCTGCCGGATCCTCCCGGTCCGAACCTGGGCCCGCAGCCGTCGCCGTGGCGTCGGCGAGCGCCGCCGCCGGCCCGGCCAGGGCGACGGCTGCGTGGGCCTGCGAGGGCGTCCGCTCCTGGTAGTCGTCGGACAGATTGACCAGGTCGGCCAGCGCCTGCTCGAACGGGTGCGGGTACGAAGGCGCCGGCGGCGGTACGTCGAGGAAGTTGTCCCAGTTCTCCGCCGGGTCCACCGGGGCTCCGGGCAACTCCGGCACCTTCAGCGCGCCGCCCAGCGGCAGTACGCCGCCCAGTTCCGGCGGCGTCTCGATCCCGGGCAGGCCGAGGCCGGGCGACCGGTGTACGTCCAGGTCGCGGCGCCCGACGCGGGGGTCCGGCCGCTGCGGCTGGAGCAGCCGGACCAGGAACTCGAAGTCCCCGGTCGTCCCGGTACTGAACGACCAGCGGTGGTAGTAGGGCAACTGCCCTGCTGAGGGCCGGTTCGGATAGGGCGGTCCCCAGCTGGAGTACAGGGCGCCGGGCGACACCCCCGGGTCCAGGCCGAGCCCCGCCAGCCGCCCGGTCTCGAACGCCGGTACCAGGAACGCCTCGTACGCGGTGTCCGGTCGCAGCCGCCGCGGGCAGATCAGCCGCGAGCAGGCGTTGTCCGCGTTCGTCCGCAGCACCTCGCCCAGCGCGGCCAGCGCGGCGACCGTACTGTCCGAGGCGACCGGGTTGTCCAGCGACCCGTTGACGTGGACGTGCGCCCAGGCGCCGAGCTGCTCCGGGGGCGGCAGCGTGTCCGCCGGGTCCGCCACGGTGATGGCCGGCAGCGGGCCGCCGCCCGCGGCTTCGCCGAACTCAGCCTGGCCACCGCCCGGGTCGGGGCCGGCGGAGAGCACGATCAGCGCCAGCCAGGGAGCCAGTCGCTTGGTGCCGCTGCCGGACGCCGCCGGGCTGTAGCGCCAGAGGAAGTCCTCGTCGGAGAACTCGATATGGGCCAGGTAGTTCGGCTCCACGTTGGTGACGCCCGGCCGTGGCTCGGTCCGCGAGATCGCCCGCGGATCCACCCCGACGACGTCCCCAGGACCGTACAACTGGACCTCACGTGACACGTCCTGGACGAGCGTGCCGCGAGCGAGGGCGTCCCCGGTCACCCTGAGCGTGACGGGGACACTGGCGCGTTCGGCGGTCCCGGGGTCGTCGGTGATCCGGGTGGCGATGCCGGTCCGCAGCCAGGGCAGGAAGGAGTAGGCATTCGCGGTCATGACCGACTCCCGGCGGCAACGGGGACCGTCTCGTCGTCGATGGCGAACAGCTCGGTGGCCGCGGTCAGTTCGGTGACGGCGGGGTCGGCGGCGGCCAGCCCGGAGCGGGCCGCGCCGCCGGTGACCAGCACCCGGCGGTCGGGCAGGGCGACGGCGGCGAACGCCCACCGGCCGGACGCCAGGCCCGCGGCAGGCGCCCAGACATCGGCGTCGTCCTGGTCGGTGGTGTGGAGTGCCGCGCTGCGGTACCCGGCCTCGTCCCGGTCGCTCGCCGCCCCGCCGGCCACCAGCACCTGTCCGGGTCCGGTCCGCACCGCCCGGTGGAAGGCCCGCCCCGAGGGCATCTCCGTCACCGCCGTCCAGACACCGGTGGCCAGGTCGTACCGCTCCGCGCTCCGCTGACTGAACGGATCGTAGGGACCCGCGCCGGGCGATCCCGGCGCGGTGCCTCCGGTGACCAGCACGGTGCTGTCGGAGACCCGGGTGGCCTGGTGACGGTGGCGGGCCCGGAGCAGGCTGCCGGTCGGCGCCCACCGGTCCTGCGGGTCGTACAACTCGCAGAAGGCGAGCGCGGGGTCGTCGGCGGTTCCGACCGGAGCGACGCCGCCGACCACCAGCACAACGCCCCCCTCCAGCGGCACCGCGGTGTGTCCGGTCCGGGCGTCGGTCATGTCCTTGGCCGGGGACCACCTGCCGTTCGACGGGTCGTACCGTTCCGCCGAGCGCAGCGCGGTCGTCGTCCGGCCGGAGCGGACGGTGCTGCCGCCGGCGACCAGCACCGAACCGTCCGGCAGCAGCGCGGCGCTGTGGCCCCACCGGGGTGTGGTCAGGCTGCCGGTCGCGGTCCAGGCGTGTGTCTGCGGGTCGTACAGCTCGGCCGACGCGAGGCCGGTCCCGGACGCCGACGAGCCGCCCAGGCCGCCGACGACGAGCACTTTGCCGTTGGCGAGCCGGGTGATCGTGTGCAGCTGCCGGGGTGTGCCGAGGGTGTCGACCGGCTGCCAGGCGTTGGCCGTCGGGTCGTACACGGCCGTCTTGTCCAGCGCCGCGGAGGCGGCGTCCGCACCGCCGGCGACCAGGACACTGTCGTCGTCGAGCAGTACGGCACCGTCGTGCTGCCCGTACCAGGCGGCGGGCGTGGGCAGGTCGTCGGCGGCCGTCCATGCCCCGGTGGCTGCCACGGTGGGAGTGGTCATGGTGTCGGGTCCTCCGTTGTCACGATGGCCGGCGTGGTCCGGTCGGTCGGGGTTGCCGAGGCGGCCGGGGCCACGGTCGGCGGGGCGAGTGCCGTCGGCAGGGATGTGGTCGACAGGGGCGCGGTCGTGTCGGTGCGGTGCGGGGTCATGGGATGAGCACCTCTCCGGTGTCGGCGGGCTGGACGGCGTCGAGGCTCCCGGCGGCCGCGCCGGCCGCCGCCACACCGCCGGCGACCAGCACCCGGTCGTCGGCCAGTTCGACCGCGCCGAGTGCGGACCGGCCGAGACCGAGGCCGCCGATCGTGGTCCAGGCGTCCTTCGTGGGGCTGTAGCCGACGACGGAGCGGTAGCCGGCCGTGAGTTCCGGCGCTCCGGTGCCGCCGATGGCCAGCACGGTCCCGGACCGGAGCAACAGGTTCCGGTGGTTGCTGCGGCCACCGCCAGGCATGTCCGCCGCCGCAGTCCACACCCCGGTATCGGGGTCATACAGCTCCGCGCCGACCAGGCTGTGCGGATCGTGGGTGCCGTCGGGAGCGACCACCGGATCGCCGCCGGTGACCAGGACCCGGCCGTCGGGCAGCGCCGTCGCCTGATGACCCTTGCGGGCCTGGGCGAGACTGCCCGTCGGCGTCCAGCTGCGTGTGGCCGGGTCGTACAGCTCGCAGTACGCGAGTGCGTGCTGCCGACCGCGCCCGGTGGGCAGCGCACCGCCGACGACCAACACCCGGCCGTCACGCAGGAGTACGGCCTGGTGGCCGGTCCTGGCCTCGGTCATCGGTGCGACAGTGGCCCAGGCCGCGGTCGCCGGGTCGAACAGCTCGGCGGAGGCGAGCGCGCCGTCCTCCTGGCCGGTCCGGACACCGATGCCGCCGGCGACCAGCAGTCGGCCGTCCTTGAGCCGGGTCGCGGAGTGCCCGTACCGGGCCGTTCCCATCGACACCGGAACCGGCGTCCAGGTCCCGGCGGCCGGGTCGAAGACCTCGGCCGAGGCGAGCGGGGCCGTGGCGGTGCGCCCGCCGAGCGCGAGCACCCGGCCGTCGGCGAGCGCGGTCGTGGTGTGCCGCCGCCGACCTGTGGTGAGCGGCGGGCCGGACGACCACGCGTCGGCCGTCGGATCGAACAGCGCGGTCGCGGCGAGCGGCGCACCGGCCGGACCGGTACCGCCGGCGAGCAGGACCCTGCCGTTCGCCAGCGGTATCAGGTCCACTTCGGACGTGGGCACCGGCAGGAGGCCGGCGTCGGACCAGGTACCGGGAACGGCCGGTGACGCGGCGGCCTCCGACGCCGGGATGACGTGCAGTCGGCCGGTGAGCCCGGGATCGGCCTCGACGAAGTCGGCGAGCGCGTCCTGCGCGGTGGTCAGGCTTCGGAAGGTCGCCGCGGCGGCCCGTGACGGCCGCTCCAGCGAACCGGGCGGGAACGCCTGCCGGTTGCTCTTGACGTACGCGACGACGAATCGCTGCTCGGTCACCCGGACCGTATCGGTGGTCGCGAACGGCTGCCGCAGCCGCGCCTGCCGCCGGGACAGCGCGGCGCGGCTGGTGCTGCTGCCGCTCAGCAACCCGTCGAACACGGCGCCGCTGACGTTGTGGAACCGCTTCGGCCCGGTGGCGGCCGCGACGGTGGCGCGCGACTCGGCGGTCCGGTGCCGCGCGGCCGCCGGTGAGGTGGCCGTCCCGCTGTCGATGATGTGCAGCTCGTACCGGGCGCTGCGGCGCACCACCCGGGCCGACGCCAACGTGCCTGAGGAGGCAGTCAGTTCAAGACCCGCGTCCTGTGTCTCGTACGAAGGCCGGGACAGCTTGGCCGCGTCGGACATGGTCTGGAACTGCGCCATCGCGAACCTGTCGCCGGTGTCGGACACGCGCTCCAGCCCGCTGTCCGGCACCGGTGCGACGCCGAACCGCCGTCCGTCGCTCGCCCGTTGACCGCCGATACGGTCCAGCCGGACGTTCAGCGGCAGCGCCCGCTGCCGGACGAACAGCGTCCCGAGCGGGTGCAGCACCAGGTCGTCGGTGTCCGGCAGTTGCCGGAGAGTGACCAGTGCCCGGTTGCCTCCCGACGGCAACCGGGTCTCCCAGCCCTCGGTCTTGCGGATCTCGGCCGCCAGCAGGGGCAGCACGGCGACAGGCGGCAGCGTGGTGTCGCGCTCCTCGCCCCAGGTGATGTCGAAGTTCGCGGAGACCGAGAAGAACAGGAACCCGATCGAACCCCGTCCGTGCGCCCGCCACGGCGCCGGGCCCTCCAGCCGGAAGTCCAGGTCGATGCCGAACGCGCCGACCCCGAACGCCTTCAGCGTGACATCGGCGGAGATGTGGATGGCGAACCGGAACGGTGAGAACTGGAACAGCGCGTCGAACCCGAGATGTCCCTCGACGCCGAAGGCGCTGAAGCCGAGCTTCAGTTCGGCCTTGGCCCCGAACTGGACGGTGTTGCTGGTGATGGCGAAGTAGCCGCTCACCCGGATGAGTTGGTTGCGCCGGTTCAGCAGGTCCACCGACAGCCGGTCCGGGATCGGGAACGGCAGCGGCGGCGGCCGGTACGCAGGATGGAACCCGCCGACGGTGACGACCAGGTCGGGGTTGTCGCCCCAGGCCACCAGCACGCCCATGCCACCGTCGACAGTCATGGTCAGAATGCGCGACTCAAACAACTGCGCGAAGAACCACAGCCGTGACTTGTCCAGTTCCAGCGCGCCGACGAACTGGGCCTGGACGACCAGCAGCGCCTGGTCCGCGGTGGGCAGCGCGGCCCGCAGCACACCGAGGACTGCGATGTTGCCGGGGATCTCGATGATCACACCCAGCGAGATGCTCACCAGGGTCGGCGTGCCCCAGCCGATCTTCGCCATCGGGCCGATGAGGAACGTGCCCTGCTCCGGCGGGAAGAACCGGTTGAGGTCCGACAGGATCCGTGGCGCGTTCGCGATCACGTCCCGGGGGAACGCCACGGATTCGATGGACCCGGTCCGTACGCCCTCGACCAGCGCCTGCAGATTCATTCCGCGGTTCAGTCCGATGAGACCGCCGACCGCGAGCAGGGTGAAGCCGTACCCCAACTGGATCCCGCTGCCGAACTCGCCGGTCAGCACGATCAGCAGTGAGAAGCCGCGCGAGCCGTCCGGCTGCCGTGTCGTGATCAGCCCGATGGCTTTGAGCGCCAGGAAGTCCGCGAACTCCAGCTCCAGCGCTCCCGAGTACTCTCCCCGGTCGGGGTGGAACGACAGGACCCCGCCACCCGAGATCCCGCCCGCGTCGATCGACAGGCCCGCCCCCGAGGGGGGCTTGAACCCGAGAGAGAAGTCGGCGAGTCCCAAACTGCCGCCGCTGTCCGGTTGCGACATCCGCAGCACGGCACCGGTCCGTTCGACCGCCACGAAGACCGGGCCGAGCCGGGCGTCGACCGAACCTGACGCTTCGAGTGCGACGTCCCCACCGGCCAGCGACAGAGCGAGGTGCAGGCTGGTGACGGTCACCGGACCGACGCCGAGATCGACCGGAATGTCTACCTCCGCCCCGGCGGCTCCCTTGAAGCGCAGCCCGGTGGCGGACGACCACACCAGCGCGAGGTCGACGTCCAGCTCGATCGAGCCGGCGGGCAGAATCGTGCTGAGGAACCCGTCCGCGTCGGCCAGGTTCAGGACGACCTTGCCGCCCTCGATGGCCGCTTCCACCACGAGTTCGCCGTCCGCGCGTTGCTCGGCGGCGTTCCATTCGAGGTCGGCGCCCGCCGTCGCGCGCAGCAGCCGCGCCTCGATCCGCGAGCCGCCGGCCGTGCCCAGCACGAGGATCGGCGGAGTCCCGGCGGCGTACGGGGCCTGGAAACCGAACCGCACGCCACCCCGGACTTCGGCCGACGGCGGGACGACCCGGAGATCGGCGGGCGGCAGCAGTTCGACCATGGCCTTCTCCGCCAGGGCCGCGTCGGACGTCACGGTAAGTGCCACGGTGTCGCCGATCGGCAGAACCAGGTCCAGTCCCTCGGTGGCCGCCAGACGCAGCAGAGCCTGGACGCCGGGCACCGGGTCGTCGGTGACGCCGAGGTCGACCGCTGCGACGCGCAGGAACGGCGGTGGCCCGGTTTGAACGAACGCGAAGTTCGTGACCGCGCCGAGGAAGATCGCCAACCGGCGCAGCAGCAGATCCCAGTCGAACTCGGGCGTGCCCCAGCGATAGAGCTGCGAGAGGACATCGACCGGGTCGTAGAGCAGCGCGTTCAGCCGGTCGAACCGCAGGACGCGGCGCACATGCGCGGGCGCCGCCGGCGTCGCGGCCTGGGGAGTCGACTCAAGGACACCGAGCAGTTCCAGTGAATACGCGGCCATCGGCTTCTGGTCTTCGAGGTAGGTCACCAGCGCGAAGCCGAGCAACCGCTGCCCCACCTCCGCGGCGAACGCCTCGACTTCGGCCTGCCGTGGTCCGGCCGTCCGCGCCGCCGCACTGACCGCCGTGGACACGACGGCGATCGCCGTCGTGACGGACTTGATGATCTGTGCCGTGGCCGCCACCGCCGCCGCGATCCGGGCTGTGTCACGGGAGTCGATCGCCGCGGCCAGGTCCGTCACCACGCGCGGCAGCGCGCTCAGCGCGGTCACGGTGTCCCCGATCGAGGTCTGCACGGCTTGCGCGCCCAGGACCACGTCGGGTGCGGGCAGCCCGATTTCGGCGAACAACAGCGGAATCTCACCGCCACGTAAGCGTTGTTCGAGCGGCGCGAACGCCCGCCCCACCTCAAGCATCAGCGATTCGACGGTCAGTGCCATTCTTTCGCTCCCGGTTCGACGGTCGGGGTGGCCCGTAGCGGAGTCGTTGACTTCAAAGCCCCGGACGTGACGAGCGCGTAACCCTGCTGACCGAAGACGACGGTCCCCTCGACCGTGATCTTCCACTTGCCGACCGGCGGATGCTCGACGATGACCATGTGCACGTTGTTGCGGAGATCCGGTGCGCCCGGCGGGCCGGACCCGACCGGCCTGGAAAATCCGGTGGGAAAGTTGATGTCGTTGCCGACGTAGGCGATTCCCCCGGGGCCCTCGGCCTCCAGCCTGAGGAGATGCCGCGCCGGCAGGGTGTGCAGGGTCTCGGCGGGTGGAACGTCCGTCCACACCAGCGTGATCTTGAGCTGTTCGGTGTTGCTGTCGACGTCGATTTTGTGCGTGCGCCGTTGCCTGAGCTCCAGGCCGGCGCTGTGCCGGACGTCGTGCACGTCCACCCGGCGGCGAGCGCCGTCGAAGAAGAGGGTGCGATCGAGCTGGATGAGTCCCCAGCCCTCCGTGGGGCTCGGGTTCCCGGGACGACCGGTCATGTCGACGGTCGAGTTGAGCAGCACCGCCCGGATCAGCGCACCGGTCGGCCGCAGGCCGCGGTCCGGCCGCTTCTTGCCGGTGGGGTACCACCCCTCCGTGAAGTACTGGCGTACGAGCGCGGCTGCGGCTGTGGCGTTCGGTGCGGCCCAACTCGTGGCGTCCGCTGCGAACACCTGTGGCTCGCCGGTCAGACAGTAGGGTGCGGACGGCGATGCGGGGTTCACCAGCGCCGAGCCGATGCCACCACCGACGGCCATGATCTCGGGCTTGCGGCGCTTGTCGGGGCTCGTCGGCCCGGGAAGCCCGTCGCCGTCGCTCATCTGGAGGGGAAAGGCCTTGGCCGCCGCGACGCACAGCACGTTCTTGGCGATCCCGGGTGGTGTGTTGTCCTTCTCGTGGAATCCGGCACCAGCGGCGATGACCACGTGTTCCTCGTTGTGGAAGCTGAAATCGTCCGCGTCTCGCGCCGTCTTGTCGTAGCTGGTGATGTCGGCGAGTCCCCAGCTGTTGTTGTGGATGGTGGCGCCCTTGGCCTTCGCGTCCTCAAGCATCTTCAGGAGGTGGTTGTCACGGGTGCGGACGACGAGCTTCGCCGCGAACGCCCCGCCCCGGTGTTGGTGGGTTCCCGGGTTCGCTCGGTCGTCGCCGGCCGCGATGCCTGCGACGAACATGGCGTGCTCGTTCACCTTGGTGTCGTTCCTCTTGGTGAGCGAGAGGATCTTGCGGTGGCGGGGGCCGGGGACGTTCGGCTCGTCGGCGAAGAAGCAGTGGTTCAGGTCGATCGTTCCGTCCTGCTCGATGATGCCGATCACCTGGCCCTCGCCGTGCAGGCCCTTGTCCCAGATCGTGCCGCCGTGCACGCCGGGCGCACCCGACTGGATCGTCTGTGCCGCCTTCACGCTGAAATTCACGGCATCCGGATCGGGCTCCACCCAGACGACTTCGTCGATGGCCGCGATCAGGGGGAGAGCCGCACGGTCGTCGAGAGCGAACTCCGCGAAGAGGTGGCTGCCGACCGGGCGGTCGTCGATCAGCTGGACGTCCCGGGCGCCGGCCGCGCCCAGTGTCGATCGCACGGTGTCGGCGTCCGCGTCGTCGAACATGGTCGTGATGAGCCGAAGCGGTGTGCCGGTGGCGGGAATCCACGGCGCGAGTTTCAGCGCCGGATCGAGTGCGGCGCACGACCGCACGAGGAAGTCGGCACGCAGCCTGCCGACGGTCGCGTCGTCGAGGCGCTCCAGGAAGGCCAGGTTCGGGATGAACCGATCGAGGACCAGACCGTACGCGGCTTTCACCCGAGCGACGTCGGGTTCGGTCAGCAAGGCGGTGAACTGGACGATGGTCGCCCTCTTCGCCGACGCGAGCCCCGCGTCCGGTACAGGTAACTCGATGGGGTCGAACGGCTCGTCGCCGATCATGAGGCGGAAGTCCGGTGACTGGGGCGCGGTGCCGGGTGCGTTCATGTCATCCTCCCGACACGACCAGTGCGTAGCCTTGTTTTTCGTACACAGAGCTGCCTCGAAGCGTGATCTTCCAAGGGCCCGTGAACGGGTTGTCGACGATGACCATCTGGACGTTGTTGACGAAGTCCTGGGGGCCTGTTCCGCCCTCGTTGGAAACACCTTTGGCGGGATCGATGTCATTCCCCAGGTACTTGACACCCAGCGCGTCCTCGACTTCCAGCCTGATGGCGTTCCGCCACGTCTGTGTGGAACCCTTGGCCGCGGGAAGATCCGTCCACACGAGCGTGATCTTGAGCTGCTCGGTTCTGTTGCTGACGAAATAGCGGTACGTGGCACTCGTCTGCGGCAACAGCCCGGAACTGTGTCGTGCGTCCTTCACGAACAGACGACGGGACGAGGGCGGATCCTTCTCGAAGAAGAGCGTGCGATCGAGCTGGATCAGTCCCCAGCCTTCGGTGTTGGACGGATAGCCGGCGATGCCCGTCATGTTGACCGTCGAGTTGAGCAGCACCGCCTTGATCAGGGCGCCGGACGGCTTGACGCCGCGATGTGGTTCCTTCTTCCCGTTGGGGTACCACCCCTCGGTGAAGTACTGGCGCACGAGCGTGGCCGCGGCGGCGGCGTTCGGCGTCGCCCAGCTGGTGGCGGCAAGAGTGGGGCCTCTCTTCGGGAGGCCGATGTCGCAGTACACGCTGGGTGGGGTCGTCGGGTTCAGGAGGGCGGACTGGATGCCCGCGCCCACCGCCATGAGATCGGGTTTGCGCCGGCCGTCCGTGGTCGGCCCGTTCTTTCCGCTGCCGAAGGTCAGGTGGTTGGGAAAGGCCTGAGCGGCGGCGACACACAGCGCGTTCTTCGCGATTCCAGGCGCGCCGTTGCCCGAGCCCCCGTCGTTCGTATTCGCCGCGGCGGCGATAATCAGGTGTTCTTCGTTCTTGAAGCTGAAACTGTCCGCGTCGACCGCGTCGGCATTGTAGGCCGTGACCATACCGGACCAGCTGTTGCTGTGGATGAACGCCCCCTCCCTCTTTCCTCTGTCGAGAAGCTCCACGTATTTACGACTTATCGGCGGGAACATGTCTTTCACGCTGTTGCAGACGATCTTGGCCTCGTACGCGCCACCCCGGTGCGCGTGAAGGGTGCTCTTGCCGTCGGCGCCGCGTTGGTCGCCGGCCGCGATGCCGGCGACGAACATGAAGTGGTCGTCCGCCCCGATGTCGTTCTGGTCGAACATGCCGAGGACCTTGCGGTGGTCTTCATTCGCCTTGGACTCTTCGGGATCATTGAAGAAGCAGTGGTTCAGGTCGAGACGGCCCTGGTCAATGAGTCCGAGGATCTGGCCCTCGCCGTGCAGCCCGCGCCGCCAGATCGTGTCGTCGGCCGGGCCGCCGGTCCGTCCCGACTGGAACACCTCGGCCGAGGGGACGTCGGTCACCTCGCGCTCCGGCTCCGGCTCGACGAACACCACCTCGTCGATGGCCACGACCTGCGGCAGTACGGCCCGGTCGTCCAGGGCGAACGAGGCGTACCGCTCGCTGCCGAGAGGCCGGCCATCGGTGAGTACGACATCGCGCGCACCCAGCGCACTCAATGCCGCGCCGACGGCGGTCAGGTCCGCGTCGGCGAACAGGGTCGCGATCAACTTGAGCGGCGTGCCGGTGGCGGGGAGCCAGGACGCGAGTTTCAACGCCGGGTCGAGCGCGATGACCGAGCGCACCAGGAAATCGGCACGAATCCTCGCGACGGTCGCATCGTCGAGCCGTTCGAGAAACGCCAGGTTCGGTATGAACCGGTCGAGCTTCACGCCGTACGCGGCCTTCAGGCGGTCGGCGTCGGGCCCGTTGAGGGAGGCCGCGAACTGGACGATCGTCGGCTTCCTGGCCGGCGCGAGGCCTTCGGCTGCCGCCGGCACCTGGATGGGGTCGAAAGGCTCGTCGCCGATCATGAGCCGGAAGTCCTGTGGCCGGGTCACGGTATGAGCACCTCTCCGGTTCGCGCGGGCGTGGTGGCGTCGGGACTTCCGGCCGCCGCGCCGGTGACCGCGACGCCGCCGGCGACCAGGACTCGATCGTCGGCCAACTCGACCACGCCGAGGCCGGAACGGCCGACGATCGCGCCGGCGGCCGGGGTCCAGGGGCCGAGAGCGGGGTCCCAGGCGAGGACGGACCGGTAGCCGCCGGTCGATTCCGGAGGCCCGGGTGCCACCGAGTACGAGGACGGGCTCGGAGCGCGGCAGCAGGATCCGGTGGTGGGCGCGGCCTTGTGACCGAACTGGCCGGCCGCCCGCCGACCCGATCCGCCATAGCAGTGGATGCAGCGCAGCGGACACGCGTAGGTCGTATCCCAGATCACCGACTCCGGAGTGGACGACGTGCTCACGATTCCCTCTTCACGCAGGCTCTGGGACCGCTTCGGCCCGCTCCGCGTCGTGTGCCGGGGACGTCTCCCGGCAAGCGACGTCCACGGACGCACCGCCCGGGCTCCGCACGACATAGTCGTGACCCGCGATGCCTCCGACCAGGTCCGCTCCGGTCCGGTCGTCACTGAACCTCGCGTAGATCGACGGCTGTGCGCGCCCTGTCCCGGAGTCCAGTGCCGTCGTGATGGACCTGTTCCCGAACCACCGGTCGACGAACTGTCGTGCACCTCAAGCGTGCCCACCACGGACCTGATCTGGCTCTTCCCGGCGACCCTCTTCTCCGCCCGCACCTGGAACAGGTAGACGCCGAGGTCCGCGTTGGTCACGTCGACCGTGCTGCCCGGCCCGACCTGAGGCGGGTTTTCGAGCCGCAAATGATCGATGTTCTGGACTTGCGCCACCGGCACTCCTCCTTTTGCGGTCTGACATGTCGTGGGGTGGGACGGACGCTCACTGTTCCGCGGCGGCCCGAGCGAACCCGACGGCGCCCGGACCGGGAATGATGCGCCGCGGCACCGCATGGGTCACCACCGCGTAGCCGTTGGCAGAGGAGTGCCACCTGCTCATCGACCATCGGCTCGCTGCGCGGCTGCTCGACGTACACACGCGCGCCGACCGCGGAGCAGCATCCCCTTTCGTGATGCGGGGCTGTCTGACGGACAGCGTGGTCCGTCGGATGCCGTCTGTCGTGTCCTGTTCCGTTCAGCGGACCGGACCATGGC
The DNA here is from genome assembly GCF_042715345.1 of Streptomyces sp. NPDC058697. Lineage (NCBI taxonomy): Bacteria > Bacillati > Actinomycetota > Actinomycetes > Kitasatosporales > Streptomycetaceae > Streptomyces > Streptomyces sp. NPDC058697. Next base: position 366,261 of record NZ_JBHXSU010000002.1, on the reverse strand, counting down.
TCTCCGCGTTCGAGGTGTTGTCTCAGGCCGATGCGGGACGAGCCTGCTGCCGGGCCCGGGGCGGCCCGGGGCGGGGGCTTTCGGCGGCGGGCAGGTGGCCGAGGCGCTTGAGGAGTTCGGTGCGCAGCGGATCCGTGTCAGGGAGGCCGAGTTCGCCGATGACGGCCAGCGCCTGGGTCCAGGCGGCGTGGGCCGCGTCGGGGGCGCCGGCGCTGTGGTGGGTGTCGCCGAGGCAGACGAGACCGGTGGCCTGGCTGTGGCGATCGCCGGTCTGGCGGAACAGGTCGACGGCCTGCCGGTAGCAGTCGACCGCCTGGGGGTGCCGGCCGAGGTGGTGATGGATGTAGCCGAGGCTGTCCTGGATGTGTGCCTGCCCGTTGAGATCCCCGGTCCTCTGGGCCAGGCCGAGGGCCTGATGGCAGTGCGCGAAGGCGTCGTCGTGGTCGCCGAGTTGGGCGAGGATCCAGCCGATGTGGTTGAGGGCGGCGGACTGTCCGGCCCGGTCGTCGGCTGCCCGATGGTGGGTGAGGCTGTGGCGGGCGTGGCCGAGTGCCTGCTCGTGGTGGCCCAGGGCCTCGGACATCCGGGACAGGTGCTGGTGGATGCGGGCCTGCCCGGCGTGGCTGCCGAGTTCGCCGAACAGGTCCAGCGCGAGCAGATAGTGGGCGCGGGCGTCCTCGGGACGGTCCAGCCGGTCCTGGGCGAGCCCGAGACCCCGGTGGGCGTCGGCCTGTCCTGCCTTGTCGCCCTGGCGCAGCGCGGCCTCCAGGGCGGCGGTGTGGACGGTGGTCAGTGCCCTCCAGTACCCGTGCCGGTCGAGGAACGTGGTGAGCGCCGAGGCGAGCCGCCAGGTGTGTTCGTCGAAGCCGGCGGCAGGAGCCTGTTCCACGGTGGCGAGGAGCACGGGGTGCTCGGCGGTGAACCAGGCCTGCGCCTGCCGGTGGTCCGACAGCCCTTCGGGGGCGGCGCCCGGCCGGGCGGCCGGCAAGGGGGCCGGGTTGGGCCGGGGAGTCAGCAGGACATCGGCCAAGTGGGCGGTGTGCAGGTAGTGGTCGAGCATCCGGTGTGCGGCGGCGTGCCGGACGTCGTCGCTGTCGTACGTGGCGACCAGTTCGGCCGCGTACGCGCGAAGCAGGTCGTGGAAGGTGTACCGGCCCGGGGTGTGTTCGGTCAGCAGGTGTCCGCGGACCAGCTCGGCCAGCAGGACACGAAGGCGTGCCGTCGGTAGGTCGGCCAGGGCGGCGACGGCCGGCAGCGCGGCGTCGGGTCCGGGATGCAGGCCCAGTAATCGGAAGAGCCGGGCGGCGTCGGTGCCGAGAGCGCGGTAGGACCAGGAGAACACCGCCCGCACCTCACTGGCTGCCTCCCCGCCGTCCAGGGCGTCCAGGCGGCCGTCGGCCCGGCGCAGTTCCTCGGCGAGCGCGGCGAGCGGGAGGCTCGGCTGGGCGGCGGCGCGGGCGGCGACGATCGCCAGAGCGAGCGGGAGCCCGGCACACCGGCCGACGATCTCCCGTACGGCGGCGGGTTCGGCCTCCACCCGGTCCGCGCCAAGCCGGCCGGTCAGCAGCTCCCGGGCCTCATCGGGACCGAGCAGGCCGACGGTCAGCAGATGGGCCCCTTCGGCTGCGGCAAGCCCGGTCAGTGATCTCCGGCTGGTGACCAGGGTCAGACAGCCGGGCGCCCCGGGCAGCAGCGGGCGGACCTGCTCGGCATCGCGGGCGTTGTCCAGCACCACCAGCACCCGTCGTCCCGCCAGCAGACTGCGGTACAGCCCGGTCTGCGCCGCCAGGCCGGCCGGGACACGGGACACCGGTACCCCGAAGGCGTCCAGGAACCCCCGCACGGCCTCGGCAGGACTCACCACCGTTCCGCCGGGATCGAACCCGCGTAGATTCACGTACAACTGTCCGTCGGGAAAGGCCTTTTGAGCCCGGTGCGCCCAGTGCACGGCCAGCGCGGTCTTGCCCACCCCGGCGGTGCCGGACACGGCCGAGATCACCACGGCCGACGGCTGGTCCGCCTCCGAGGCGAGGATCTCCTCAAGCCGGGCGAGCTCCTCACCACGGCCGGTGAATCCGCGTACGCCCATGGGCAGTTGTACGGGGGTCCCGGCGGGCCACGGTGTTGTTGCCGACGGCGGCCGCGGCGGGGGAGAGGCGGTGGGAGCCGAGGCGGCCGGTACCTGGGGCGCCGGCCATGGGGAGGGTCCGGGCAGGTCTCCCCGCAGGATCGCCTCGTGCACCTCCCGCAGACCTGGACCGGGGTCGGCGCCCAGTTCCTCCGCCAGCCGTTGCCGGAGGGACGCGTAGCAGTCCAGCGCCTCCGCGCCGCGTCCGGCGGCGTGCAGCGCCTGCATCAGCGCCTCGGTCAGGGGTTCCACCAGGGGATACTCGCCGAGCAGTTCGGTCAGTGGGCCGACCACGGTGACGGGATCGCCGACGCGCGACTCCAGGTGGGCCCATCCGACGACAGCGTCCACGCGTTGCCGCCGCCATGCCTCGCGCACACGCGCAGCCCACTGCCCGCCCAGTCCGGCCAGTGGCTCCCCGCGCCACAGGCCGAGCGCCTCGCGCAGCAGGGCCGCCGCCCGCGCCTCGTCCGTACGCCCCGCCGCTCTGGCCCGGCCGACCAGTTGCCGGAACCGATGTACGTCCACGCGGTCCGGGCGGGCCTCCAGAACGTATCCTCCCGACCGGCGCACCAGTCGTAACCGGACGTCCCCCGCGTCACCGGTCTGCTCGCACAGCCTGCGGATCCGGGCGATGTGGGCATGCAGCGCGCGCCGTGCCCCGTCCGGCGGATCCGTTCCCCAGACCCGTTTGACCAGTACGTCGGCCGCTACAGGCCGGCCGGTGTCCACGGCCAGCGCCGCCAGCACGGCCCGGCGTTGTGGGGGTCCGACCTCCGCCGTGCGGCCCCGTACCGACAGTTCCACCGGACCGAGAAGTCGCAATTCCACCACGGCGCCCGCACCCCCTGTGCAGATTTGCTTCACCTGTTGCGCACATGCCGGTGCTGGGCGACAACCTATCGACAACGTCCTGACCCACACCCGGACTTCAGTCTGAATATGGGAGATGGGCTTGAACGAACAACGGGGGGCGACAGCGATGGAGATGGGTGAGTTATCGGTGCGGCAGCTGGATCGGCCGCCCGAACCCGGGTCCGAGTACGCCGGGGTCCGGCCGCCGTCTTCGCCGGACGGCAGTGGGCGGAGCGTACTGGAGGGCGCCTTCGAGCTGCTGGGAGCGGTGGAGCGGGCCGGCGAGGCCGGACTGACCAAGCTGGCGTCGAAGTGCGGTCTGCCGAAGACGACCGCGTACCGGCTGCTGGAACAGCTGGTCGAGCTGGGTGCGGTGGAGCGATGTCGTGGGGGTTATCGGATGGGCCCGCGGCTGTTCCGGCTCGGGCAGGGGTGGCAACCGCATCCGGGGCTCCGATCCGCCGCGCGGGAGCCGGCACGTCGCTTGGCGCGCGCCACAGGTGCGGTGGTGGGGCTCAGTGTGCTGCGGGAAGGGCAGACGCTGGTCCTGGACTGGACGGCCTGCGAAACCGATGAGGTGTTCGGGCCCTTGCTCAACGACATGGCCTGGCCGTGGTTCACCGCGGCCGGCAAGGTGCTGGTGGCCGGGGCGAGTCCTCAGCTGCCCCTGGGTCCGCTGCCCGCGTCCTGGCACCGGGAGGCGGCGGCGATCCGGGACCGGGGGGTTGCGTTCGACCGGGAGGAGCTGGTGGCGGGTGTGTGTTGTGTGGCGGCGCTGTTGCACGGCCCCGGGGGTGTCCCGCTGGCGTCGCTGTGCCTCGTGACGGATCCGGCTCACAGCCTGGACCGGCTCGCAGGCGTTGTTCAGCAAACGGCAAGGACCATCAACGCGACGCTGCGCGGCCGGTGAACCAGCTCGCCGAGCGACGGGGCTGCAGCCGCTGCGGTAGGAGACTGCAGTCGAACTCGCCTCCGTTCTGACCGCGCAGCGCCGTAGCCTCGCAGGCCCGGGACAGGGGTCACCTCCGTCCACGCGGGGGTGACCCATCGCCGGATCCGCGAGGCCCCTTCCTCCGGGGGTTACGTGCGGGGGAGGGAGGTGTTGGTGATCGGGAGCGGCTGGTGTGCGCCCGCCACGTAGAGGTCCGTCGGAGCGGTGCGCAGTTCGAACGTGTCGTCGTAGCCCGAGACGCGCACGGACATCACGAAGAAGCCGTCCTCCTCGGCGGTCGTCTTCACGTCGTACTCCTGCTCCCAGTAGGTCTGCAGGAAGACCTCGGTGCCCTCGGGTTCGACTCCCTTGGGGAGGGTGACCTTGCCCTGGACGGTGAGGATGTCGCCCGCCTTCACCCTCTTCTTGTTGACCTTGTAGGTGACGGAGCTGGACTTGGCGTTGGCGGAAACGGTGGTGTCCGCGAAGTAGCCGTCCTGCGGGGTGTTGAGGTCGCCGTCCTCGTCGTAGAGGGCCGTGATCTGCACTTCGTGCTCGACGTTGAGCAGGCTGCTGCCGGTCACGTGGTCGATGTCGACGTCGGGGATGGTGAACTTCCCGTTGGCGTCGGTGACCGGCTTGCCCAGGTCGCGCGGCTCGTAGTAGTTGGGGTCGATCGGGTCGCCCCAAGGATTCCAGGTGGTGAAGCGGACGACCTCCTGGATGGTGACAGGGATGTTGGGCGCCGGGGTGCCGTCGGCCTTGGTGACCGTGCCGGTGACGTCGACGCGGCGGTTGTCGTAGTCGGTGCTGGTCGGGTTGGTGCTCACGGTCAGCACGTAGGCGTCGCCGGGTGCGGCGTCCGAGGGTTTCGCCGAGGCGGCGGGCGCGGACAGGGTGCCTGTGGCGAGCAGGAGCGCGGCGGTGGCGGCAAGCCGTGTCGGCAGGGACGTTCTGGGCACGGGTCAACTCCAACTTGGGTCGGGATGTGAGGAGTTGCGCCCGGCGGCACCGGTTCCGCCGTGGCGCGCATGTGCGACACATCAGGTGCGACCGGTGAGGTGAGACGGGAGTTGTATCTGTGCGGCCCCTGTTACGCGGCTGTGGCAGGAGGCGGTTTTGTCCGGGTTGCGGGTTCACCTGGACGTCGGCTTCAGGCCGTCCTGCGTTGCTCTCGGCGGGTGGACGTTGGGGGACTCCCCCTAGCCGTCGGGCTGGCCCTGCCCGAACGGGCTGCCCGTCACACCGGCGTTCGCGGTCGTCCGGCCGTCTGGAGAACGCAGCCGTCGCGGCGGAGCGGGATCGCACCGACGGTGACGTGGTCGGCTGCCGGTGGAGGAGCAAGCGGAGGCTGCTGCCGAGCCTCAAGTAAGTTGTTGGCATTTTCATTGTTATGCGGCATTTCGCGTAAGCGTTCCAATACTTCGGGTTAAGTGTGGATCTTGTTCGCCGTGCCACTGCGATGGCCCGCGGAGCCCGACCTAGATTTCCCGGTAGGTCGCCTCGTTCGGTGCGGGGCGGGCGGTCTGGGAGATCCGTATGAGCTCAATTGAGGCCGCCGGTGTGGTGGGCCCCGGGACGGGACGGCAACTGCCCCTCCGGCCCACGGCCGGCAAGCCGGCGCCGCCGGGTCTGCTGCCCACACCACCGACGGACGCCGAAAAGTATGCCTATGCCAAACGGCGCTTGCCGGTACTGACCATCAGTTCGCTGGTCAGCATGGGGTGCCTGGCGCTGAGTCAGTTCAGACTGGCCTCCTCCACACCGCTGCTGTGGATGTTCGCCCCGTTGCTGACGTTCACGGTGTTCTACTACGTGATCTCGCTGCGGGTGAACCTGTTCAGCTGCGATTTCGACGTCGCGCGGCATCAGCGGCTTGTGGGCGACTGGCGCCCCGCGACCTACCCCTCGGTCGATGTCTTCCTGCCGGTGTGCGGTGAGCCGATCCAGGTGCTGCACAACACCTGGACCCATGTACGGGCGCTCGCGGACCACTATCCGGGCGTCTGCCGACCGTTTGTCCTGGACGATTCGGCCGGCCCCGAACTGCGCGCCATGGCCGCCGACTTCGGCTTCCGCTACGACACCCGCAGCAATCGCGGCTGGTTCAAGAAGGCCGGCAATCTGCACTTCGGGTTCGACTGCACGGACGGCGCGTACATCCTCATCCTCGACGCCGACTTCGCGCCACGCGCGGATCTGCTGGAGGAGTTGCTCCCGTACATGGCGGCGGACGAGCGGGTCGCCATCGTCCAGTCGCCGCAGTACTTCCGGGTACTCAACGCGCAGAACTGGATCGAGCGCGGGGCCGGCGCGGTCCAGGAGCTGTTCTACCGGGCCGTACAGGTCTCCCGGCAGAACCACGACGGGGCGATCTGCGTGGGCAGCTGCGCCGTCTACCGGCGCGCGGCGCTGGAGGAGAACGGCGGCACCACCCTGATCGAGCACTCGGAGGACGTGCACACCGGCTTCGACCTGCGACGCCTGGGCTGGGACCTGCGCTATGTGCCGGTGGCGCTGTCGGCGGGTGTGTGCCCGGACAACGCCGATGCCTTCTTCAACCAGCAGTACCGCTGGTGCGCCGGCTCGATGAGCCTGCTGGGCAGCTCGAAGTTCTGGCAGAGCAGGATCCGGTTCTCCAGCAGGCTCTGCTATCTGTCCGGCTTCCTCTACTACATCCACACGGCCCTGTTCACCTTTGTCGTGCCCGTGATCCCGATCGTGCTGCTGCTGGCGTTCCCGGACAAGCCCAGGGTCGAGAGCCTCTGGCTGGTGCTGCCCAGCGTCCTCTACATCACGGTCGTCTTCCCGTTGTGGCACAGGGTTCCCTACCGCCTGGAGGCGTGGGCGGCGCGCATGATGTACGGCTGGGCGCACGTCTTCGCGATCTGGGACCTCCTGCGGGGCAGACGCATGAGCTGGCAGGCCACCGGCTCCTCCGGCGCGAAGAAGTGCGGGATCAGACGGCGCTGGATCGGCCTGTGGCTGTGGGGCGGCGGAACCACAGTGGTCTGGGTGGGTGCGGCGGCCTGGCGCGTGCTCACCCTGAACGCGCCCGATTTCGCCCTCCTTCTGGCCTCCGGACTCTTCTACGCGCTGATCGTCGGGCGGGTCCTGCTACAGCCTCGGGCGCTGGGAGCCAACTGATGCGCGTATCCCGTGCCGCCTCCCTGCTCGTGCCACTCGTCGTCGTCACGCTTGCGGCGACAGCCTGCACGCGGGGCCCCACCGCCCACCACAGCGCCCACGCCCCGGCCGCATCGGCACCCCAGGAACTGCCCTATGACGTACGCCCGTTGATCCAGCCGCCGAAGAAGTACTTCGGTGTTTCCCGGCCCAAGGCCCCGACCTCCATGAAGCCGGTGGACGACTACGCCGCGCTGGTCGGCAAGAAGCCGAACCTCATCGCGTACTACGCCGCCTGGGGGGACGGATTCGATGCCACGGGCGTACGCAACGCCTGGAACGTCGGCGCGCTGACCGTCGTGTCCTGGGAAGCGCAGGACACCTCCCTCACCGACATCGCCGACGGCGTGACCGACGACTACCTCAAGGACTACGCGAGGGCGGCGCGCCGGCTGAACATCCCGGTCGCGATCAGCTTCGCGGACGAGATGAACGGCAACTGGGAGACGTGGGGGACCACCCGAACCACACCTCAGGAGTACGTCAGAGCCTGGCGTCACATCCACGACGTCTTCGAGGACGTCGGCGCGACCAATGTGATCTGGGCCTGGTCGCCGAACATCATCGAGCCGACCGGCGGGAGCGTGGACCTGAAGCCCTACTATCCGGGCGACTCCTACGTCGACTGGGTGGGCATGGTCGGGTACTTCACCGACTGGGACCCGCACACCTTCGAGGGCCTGTTCGGGCCGACCGTGACCGAGGTACGCGGGTTCACCCGCAAGCCGTTGCTCGTCCTGGAGACGGGCGCCATGCCCGGCGGGCACCGGGCGGGTGACGTGCGTGCTCTCTTCGAGGGTGTCACGGCCGCACCCGACATCATCGGATTCGCCTGGTTCGACCACAAGGCGCGCGCCGACTGGCGGCTGTCGGCGAATCCGGAGGGCCTTGCCGAGTTCAAGCGCCTCGCCGCGAACGACATCTACGGTTTCGACGTGCGGAAGGTCGGATGACCTCCACAGAGCGGGGCCCCCAGGTGGTTCCCCCGGTACCAACGCAACCCGGCAACCAACCTGCCCCGGCCACCCCGGCCTATCGTGTTCCGACAGTCCCGGAAGCCGCCTGGAGCATGGCGGGCTGCCGTCGGCGCACTTGGGTCAGCCGGGCGATCCTGCTGAGCGTCCTGGTGTTCCAGGCGGCACTGTCGCTCCGGCTGGAGAACACCGCCTTCCAGGACGAGGCGGTCCACCTCGGCTCCGGTCACGTCCAGATCGCTCATCTGCTGTACGGCACACCGGTACCGACGGACGACGCGCTATATTTCTCGGGCTCTCCGCTCCTCTGTCCGGTGGTGGCCGCGCTGGTCGACGCCAGGTTCGGACTGGCAGGTGCCCGCCTGCTGAGCCTGTTCTTCATGCTCGGCGCCAACACGCTGCTGTACGCGATGACCCGGCGGCTCTTCAGCGAGCGGCCCGCGCTCGCCGCAGCCGCGCTCTTCGCGGTGATCCCGTCCACGATCGTGCTCGGCCACTTCGCCACCTGTGACGCGGCGGCGGTCTTCCTGCTGGCCCTCGCGGCCTGGATCATCGTCCGGACCGACCGGGCGCCCCTCGTGGCGGTGCTGCTCGCCGCGCCGGTCGCGGTCCTGGCGGTCGGCACCGAGTACGCCGCCGGGCTCTATCTGCCGACGCTGGTCATGCTCGCCGCACTCGTCTCCTGGCCGCACCGCGGCAGGCGGAGCATCGTACGTGCCGTGCTGCTGGGCATCGGCCTGGCCGTTCCGATCCTCGCCGGGCTCCACTACAGCGACGTACTCGACGGCCTGCGCGCCACCACCGCGCGTGAGCACGACACCGACGGTGCGCGGGAGTTGCTGTGGAAGACCGCCGTGTGGAGCGGTCCGATGTTCCTGACCGCGTGCGGCGGCGCCATCGCATACGCCCGCCGGGGACGGATGAACGAGTCGCCGCCGGTGGCGCGCCTCGGTGTCCCGGGCGGAGTCTGGCGTGCCCTGCTGGGTCTGCTGCTGTGCGGCACCGCGCTGCTCGCCCTGGGCTACCAGATCCACCTCGCCACCTCGGTCGCCTTCTACACGCACTTGGGATTCGGCCTGCTGTTCGCCGCGCCCATGGCCGGAGTCGGGCTGACCCGGCTCGTGGGCGAGCACTTCCGGTTTCCGCAGCTCGCCTGTCTCCTGTGGGTGGCCACACTCTGTGTGGGGGTGACCAAGTCGGCCGAGTGGTTCACCTCGTGGCCCGAGGCGAGTCGGCTCAACGTGGCGCCCAGGCAGTACGCCACCCCGGGCGCGGGCCGCTACCTCGCCGAGACACCCGATGTGCCCGTGCACTACCTGCGCGACATCACCGACCGGACCCAGTGGACGTCGCTTCGCTCCACCGGCTACCTGGACACCCTTGGCACTGTGCACCACGGCGACGACGGCTATCGAAAGGCGCTCGCCGACGGCTGGTTCGACGTGGTCGTGCTCGACGGGGTCGCCACGCCCCGGATGGAATCCGTCGTTGCGGCGGCCGTGCGCAGCAGCGGCAAGTACCGCCCGCTGGGCACCGTGCCGTTCGGTGAAGACCGAGGCCGATACCGGATCTGGGTGAAGCGATGACCTACTCGATCGCGGATCGCGTCGCCCGCTCACCCCGTACCGCCCGGAGTGGAGCCGCCGACCGGTCGGCGGGCGACGGGAGATGGGTTCCGTTCCTCGTGTTCCTGCTGCCCGTGGGTGTCGCGCTGGCCTGGGTCCTGCCCGGCATCGGCCATCGCCAGTTGTGGCGCGACGAACACGACACCTGGTGGGCGTCCTCGATCAGGTATGCGGACCTGGGCCTTCTGATCCAGCACGTCGATGTGGTGGTCGCGCCGTTCTACGCCCTGATGCACGCCTGGACCGCACTCGCCGGAACCTCACCTGCCGCCCTGCGGCTGCCCCAGGGGCTGGCGATGGCGGTGTCGGCCGGACTGCTCGGACTCCTCGGGCGGCAGATGTTCACCCCGCGCACGGGTCTGGTGGCGGGCCTCCTGTTCGCCCTGGTTCCGACGGTCACGCGGTACGGGCACGAGTCGCGCCCCTACGCCTTCGCCGTGCTCTTCTCCCTGCTCGCCACACTTCTGCTGCTGCGTGCTCTGGAGAGGCCGACGCTCAAGGGCTGGGCGCTCTACACGCTGGCGATCACTCTGACCGGGCTCAGCCACCCGGTGGCCCTCTGCGTGGTGGCGGCCCATGCCGTGGCGGTCCTGCGGGCCAGACGCGGCGGTGACCACTTCGCGCACTGGGCGTTCGGTTGCGCGGTGGTGATGGGCACGTCCGCGGTCCTCCCGATGATCGCCAAGGGTTCGGAGCAGGCCGGCCGGATCGCCTGGAACAACGTGACCGTGCGCGACCTGACCACGTACCCGATGGAGCTGTTCGGGACCTGGTTCTCCGGCGCTGTGGTGATGGGCCTCGCCGTCGTGGGGCTGTTGACGGCTGGTCGCAAGGCCGCAGTCGTGCCGGCGGTCTGGGCCGTGCTCCCACCGGTTCTGACATTCCTCACGTCCGACCTGTTTCATCTCTTTCTGCCCAGGTATCTGCTGTTCACCGTCCCCGCCTGGCTGCTGCTCGCGGCGGCCGGTGCGGTCCGGTGCGCGGATGCGCTGACCTTTGCGAGGCGGACGGGCCGCCTGGGACGGGTGGCGGGCGGGGTGCTGGTGACCGGAGCCCTGGCCGGGTTCGCCTTCCAGGTGCTGCCTGCCTTCGCGACGGCCCGTCAGGATTCCCCGGGCGAGCCCGACTTCGCGGCCGCGGGACGCATCGTGACGGCCGGACAGCGCCCCGGCGACGGAATCATCTACAACGGCGACTTCGGGGTGCGCAAGGCCATGGCGTACGAGCTTCGCGAGGGCGCCCGGCCCAAGGACGTGCTGATGAAGCTGACGCCCCAGCAGACCGGCCGGTACACGGCAGACGAGTGCGATGTGCCCGCTGCCTGCCTGGTCGGCAGCCGACGACTGTGGCTGGTGTCGACTGCGGCGGGCAGTACGCGTTCAGGCATGAGAGCGAGCACGGCCGCGGCGCTGGCCGGACGGTTCACGGTGGTCCACACCGAGCGGCTGAACAACCTGACGGTCCAACTGCTGGAGCGCCGCGGCCGCTGACCACCACGGGCTGGTTGTCCGCCGCCGACACCAGGAGTGTCTTGTTTCCTGTCAGTGCCGATGCTGGGTGGCCATCCACTGCCAGATGTGCGTTCCGTTGATGCTGGGGTCGTTGCGGGCGACGTAGATCCATGACCAGTGGCCGGCGAACCGGTGGCCGTTCCAGATGACGTTGTCATAGAGCGTCACCAGCGAGTCGGGGATGAGGTCGTGCGCGTGGACGGTGTTGGCCTGTGGGTCCACGGTGGTGTCGTCGCGAGAGGTGACGAGCCAGCTGGGGGTGCTGATCCTTACCAGCTCGCTGTCAGGGATCAGCGGTGCACCGCCGGGCGGGGAGGACGTGACAACGCCGCAGATCGGCACGGAAGCGGCGAACAGGTTGGGGTAGACAGTGGTCATCTTCATGCTCATGTAGCCGCCGTTGCTGCAGCCGACGACGTAGATCCGGTCGTGGTCGATGCGGTTCCTGAGCATGACGTCGCCGATGATCTCGTGGATGAGGGGCGCAAAGCGGGGGCCGTCCTGCATCCAGGCGGAGGTGCTCTGCGGGGCGAGGACGTAGGCGCCGTCGAAGATGCGCTGTGCCTGGGGGGTGGCGAAGCCCAGTGCGCCGCGGTTGGCTCGTAGCGTGGTCTCGTTGTCGTAGTAGTTGTCGGGGAGCGAGGCGCCCTCACCCGCGCCGTGCAGCCAGACGATCAGCGGGTGCTTGCTCCGTCGGGAGGCGTGGGAGCCGGCGGGTGAGTACAGCCGGTACTTCATTCCCGAGCCGGAGACGTGCGAGCTGAACGCGTCGACCTCGGGATCCGACAGCCGACGGTCCTGCACGAATCTCTTGATGGTGATCGGTCGGTGATCGCGTAAGGCCATCGGGGCGCGCTGAGTGACGGTGTAGGCGAGGTCGAGCCTGACGTTGCGGGCCCTGCCCCGGATGTAGCCGAGGGTGCCGCCGCCGGTCTGACCTTCGGCATGGCTCAGGTCCAGGACGATGTTGCCGCGGTGGTCGAGCCGGACGGCGGTCACCGTGCGGTCGAGGTCGTACTCGCTGAAGATGGCGTCGCCGTCGGCGATGGGGATCGGGCTGGTGGCTTTGGCGTGCACGGTGAAGGTGGCGGTGGTCAGGCCGGCCGGGTCGATCGGGCCGAGCCGGGCGGTGTTGAGGGTGATCGAGGTGACCTGTTCGCCGCCGTCGAGCACCTGGGCGTTCAGGGTGAATCTCACGCTGGTGGTCGCATGGCCGTCGTCGGCGTACGCGGTGACGCCGGGCAGGGACAGGGCGGCGGCGCCCGCGCTGACCGCCAGAACGGTGCGACGGCTGATCGGTGTTGCCATGCGGACTCCTCATGTCGTCGGCAGGCTTCATCACGGCCCATTTGCCTAACCCGGTGGTGCGGCCGCTGAGAGTTGACGGAGGCCCACCACGTACAGGATCGGGGCGGGCAGTGTCGTGAGCAGGACAGAAATGAGTACCGTCGGCACGTTACCGGCGTTGCCGCGCGGCGGACAGGCGCCGTTGGCCACCGGCAACGCCCCACTGGTCGTCCGGGACGAGGTGATCGCCGTGCCGGTCAGGGACATTCCCCCCTCTCAACTGGCGGTGGCTGCCTGCCAGGACGACAAACGGACGCTGGTTCTCGCCGACCTTGCTCTCATGACAGCCACCCGGGCCCTTCTGCCGTGCCATTCGTGCGTTGCCGCTGGTTCAGGCGTCGGGGCGCAGGGCGTCCGAGATCGGCTTGGCGCCGCCGTGCGCGGTGAGGCCGCCGTCTACGGGGATCTCGGCGCCGGTGATGAACGACGCGTCGTCGGAGAGGAGGAAGGTGACGAGCGGGGTGATCTCGTCGACGGTTCCGGTGCGGCCGAGCGGTGTTCCGCGAACGTTCGCCTCGCGGAACGCGGGCGCCGCGGAGGCGGTCATGTCCGTCTCGATGAAGCCGGGGTGGATGATGTTCACGCGGATGCCACGGGGCCCCAGTTCCATGGCGGCGGTCATCGACAGTCCGCGCAGCGCCCACTTGCTGGCCGTGTACGCGACCGGGTAGTGCGCGGTCAGTGCCGCTGACGAACCGACGTTCACGATCGATGCCCCCGGGCGCATCAGCGGCACCAGGTGCTGGATACCCAGGAGCGGCCCGGTGACGTTGACAGCGTGGACGCGGGCCATGTCTTCGGGGCGTACATCGTCGATCCGGGCGCGCCAGGTGACACCCGCGTTGTTGACCAGGCCGTGCACCTGCCCGTACGCCTCGCGCAATTCGGCGGCGAGTTGAGCCCAGTCCTTCTCGCTGGTGACGTCGAGGAGGCGGCAGCCGGGTGCCTCCGCCACGTCCGTGGCGATCACCCGGGCGCCCGCGCGGGTCAGTGCTTCGGCCTCTGCGGCGCCCTGGCCGCCGGCCGCGCCCGTGACCACGACGACCTTGTCGAGCAGCGGTCTGGAATGGAGGCGGGTCACGGGCGTTCCCGTGGGCGGCGCCGGGCGACGGGAACCGGCAGAGGGGCAGGGCCGGGGACCACGGTGTTGGAGACGGTGCCGATGCCCTCGACGGTGAGCGTGACCGTGTCGCCGGGCTTCAGCGGCGCCGGGTCCTGCCTGCCTCGTACGCCCCACAGCTCGGCGAGGCAGCCGCCGTTGCCGCAGGTCCCGGAACCGAGGACGTCCCCGGGCCGGACGACGGTGCCGCGGGAGGCGTAGGCGACCATCTCCTCGAAGGTCCAGCTCATGTTGGACAGCAGGTCCTCGCCGATCTCCTCGCCGTTGATCTCCGCTGTCAGCGCCAGACGCAGGAAGCCTTCCGCGTCGCGGTACTTCTCCAGCTCGTCGGCGGTGACCAGGTAGGGCCCCAGGGTGGTGGCGGTGTCCTTGCCCTTGCAGGGGCCGAGGCCGACCTTCATCTCGGCGGACTGCAGGTCGCGGGCCGACCAGTCGTTGAACACGGTGTAGCCGACGATGTGGTCGCGGGCCTCCTCGGGGGTGAGGTCGCGCCCCTCCTTGCCGATCACGGCGGCGACCTCGAGCTCGAAGTCGAGCACGCTCGACCCCGGCGGCATGGGGATGTCGTCGTGCGGGCCGTACACGGCGTAGGGGTTGCCGAAATAGAACGTCGGGGCCGCGTACCACCGTTCAGGGACACCAGTGGTGCCGTCCACGGATCGCCGGACGCCCTCGACGTGCTCCTCGAAGGTGACGAAGTCCCGCACGGTGGGCGGCTGGAGCGGCGGCAGCAGACGGACCTCGGACACGTGGGGACCGGCCGGGACGGAGAGCAGCTCGGGGCCCGCGTCGAGCAACTCTGGCAGGCCGCCGCCCTCGGTGAGCAGTCCGGTCAGGGAGCGCACACCAGGCAGGGGGCGGAGTGTGCCGTCCTCGTGGACGACGGCCACCTGATGTCGGTTGTGGTGTTCGTACGTGGCGAGACGCATGGGAGGGGACCTGTCGGTGTGGAGAGGGGGCGCGGAGGCCGGGGGCGCGGAGGGCGCTCAGACCGGCGGGGCGACGAACACGCCGCGGTCGACGTCGTTGAACGACTCCTTGGCGACCAGCTCGTTCATCGGGTTCGCCGTGCCCCACTGGTCGGTGACCTCGGGCTGGGAGAAGTCGTAGACGTGGGGGTGCCAGGTGTCCTCGTCCAGCTCTTCCAACTCGGTGGTGTACTCGACGGTGTTGCCGTGCGGATCCAGGAAGTACGTGAAGGTGTTGTCGCCCGCCATGTGCCGGCCCGGGCCCCAGACCTTCTGGAAACCGGCCCGCATGACCCGGCCCGAACCGCGCATGTACTCGTCCAGACCGCGCATCTCGAACGAGACGTGGTGCAGGGCGGTGTGCGGGCCCTGGGCGATCGCCATCGAGTGGTGCTGGTTGCTGATCCGCATGAAGTGCATGACCTCGCCCATGTGCGGCGAGCTCAGCGTGTCCGACAGGCGGAAGCCGAGGTGGCGCTGGTACCACTCACGCGTCTTGTTCAGGTCGGGGGAGTTGAGGACCACGTGCGACAGCCGGACCGGGATCGACTCCTTCTCCTCGATCCTGCGGTGCTCTCGCGCCTCGACGTCGGCGGAGACCTCGATGGTGCGGCCGTCGACGTCGAAGAAACGGAAGCCGTAACCGCCGCCGGGGGTGTCCACCTTGCCCGGCTGGGAGACCAACTTCACGCCCTGGGAGAGAAGTTGACCGGCCAGGGTGTCGACGTCGGCCGGACTGCCCGCCCCGTAGGAGACCAGGTCGAGGCGCTTGTCGTCGGCCTTGCGCAGCCGCACGACGTACTGTTCGGGGCTGCCCTCGGCGGCGAGGAAGGAGATGCCGGAGTCCTCGGCGACCTTGGTCAGGCCCCAGACACCGGCATAGAAGTCGAGCTGCTTGTCGTAGTCGGGCACGGCGAGATCGACGTGCCGCAGATGGGTGAGCAGGCGGTTGCTCATGGGGCCTCCCTCAGGCGAGGTTGAGCAGGGCGGCGGCGTTTTCGCCGCGGACGCAGTGGAAGTCGGCCAAGGGCAGGTCCGCTGCGCGCAGCGCGCCCAGCGGGTCGTCGGTGCCCATGTCGAAGGGGAAGTCGGAGCCGAGCAGGACCCGTCCCGGGCCGGCGGCGCGGACCAGCTCCCGCAGTACGTGGGGGTCGTGGACGAGGGAGTCGAAGTACAGCTGCTTGAGGTAGCTGCTCGGCTCACGGGCGCAGCCCCGGGCGTCGGGGCGGGCCCGCCAGGCGTGGTCGGAGCGGCCGATGTGAGTGGGGAGGTAGCCGCCGCCGTGCGCCGCGATCAGCTTCAGGCCCGGATGGCGGTCCAGGACGCCGGAGAAGATCAGATGGGAGAGGGCGACGGCGTTCTCGGTGGGCTGGCCGACCGTGTTGGACAGGTACCACTGGTCCAGGCGCTCGTCGAGGGTGCAGCCGAACGGGTGCAGGAAGACCAGAGCGCCGGCCTCCTCGGCGCGCGCCCAGAAGGACGCGAGCCGCGGGTCGGAGAGTTCCACCTCCCGTGTCCCACCCCGGCCCGGCGCGTGTGAGGAGATCTCCACGCCCCTCAGCCCCTGGTCCAGCGCGTGGTCGAGCAGCGCGACCGCGAGCTCGGGATGCTGGAGGGGGATCAGACCGAGGCCGTGCAGTCGGTCCGGGGCCTTGGCGCAGTGCGCGGCGGTCCCCTCGTTGGCCAACTGACAGACCTGCTCGGCCAGTCGGGACTCGGCCCAGTAGTGGTAGTGGCCCGGTGAGGGGCTCACCAGTTGCACGTCCACGCCGGCCGCGTCCATGGCCGCCAGGCGCGCGGAGACGTCCGTCAGCCTCGGCACCCGCGCGCCCACCATGGGACCGTTCACCGAGAGGGCCGCGGACCCGTTGCGGCGGGCGTCGAGGCGCTGCGCCTCGACGAGGCCGGGCCGACCGGCGACGGCCTCCTCGACCTCGGGCAGCAGCAGGTGGGCGTGAACATCGATCGTCGGTGTCGACAGGGGCTCGGTCACGGGAGTTCCTTGAGCGCGGTCAGGGTACGGCCCATCAGGCCGGGTACGTCCGCGTCGCGCACCCCGTCGAGCAGCCACTGGCCGAGCTGGACGGAGGCGTCGACGACCATGCGTACGCGGGGCAGCCGTCGGGCGTGGTAGCCGGTGAGGAGCCGGTCGAGGAACTGCTCGTTCCAGGCGTCCCGGCCGGTCAGCAGTTCGGCGAGGACCAGGGCGTCCTCCAGGGACATCGCGGCGCCCTGGGCGAAGGTGGGCGGGCAGGCGTGGGCGGCGTCGCCGACGAGCACGATCCGGCCGCGGTGCCACGGGCCCTCCACCAGATGCCGGTCGAACCAGGTGTAGTTGACGGCCTTCGGGTCGGTGAACGCGGAGCGGAGCTCCTCCCACGCGCCGCCGTAGCCCTCGCTGAGCGCCCGCATCTCGTCGGCGTACGCGTCCGGGTTCAGCGAGGCCCGGTCGCGGGCCGGTTCGACGAGGTAGGTGTAGACCGTGTCCGCGCTGGTCGGGCAGTACCCGGCGATGAAACAGCGGCCGCCATAGATCATCTCGGTGCGGTGGACACCGGCCGGGCGGGGCGCGGGGGCGCGCCAGATGCCCATGCCGGTGGGTTCGGGTCTGTCGGTGATGCCGATCATGGAGCGGGTGGTGGAGTTGAGCCCGTCGGCACCGACCACCAGGTCGTAGCGGCGGTCGGTGCCGTCCGAGAAGGTGACGTCCACGCCCTCGCCGTCCTGCTGGAAGGCGGTGACTGTGGTGCCGAGGCGGACGTCGGCGCCCGAGGTGCGCACTTGGTCGATGAGGAGCTGTTGGAGCCTGGGCCTCTGCATACCGATGTGAGCGGGCAGGTCGTCGCCGCCGGTGCGGAGTTCCTCGTGGGCGTGCAGCACGGTGCCGTCGCGGGCGAGAATGGCGACGCCGTCGGCGGCGTATCCGTCCTTCTCGATGCCTTCGAGGACTCCCACCTCGCGCAGCACGCGCAGAGCGTTGCCCTGAAGGGTGATGCCGGAACCGGCGGAGGCCTGCCAGCCGGGACTCGCCTCGACGACATCGACGGTGATCCCGGCCCGGCGCAGCAGGACGGTCAGGGCATTTCCGGAGGTGCCTCCGCCGACGACGAGAACGATGCGGGTCCCCCCGGTCGGGGGCCGGGGGAGGGTCAGGCTGTCAGCCATGTCGGGGATACCTCCAGGGTGTGGGCCGCGCGACTTCGGGCGGCGGGGGTGCGGCTCTTGTGCGGTGCCCGGCGGCTGCGCGGGCTATTTCACTGCGATGGGATTGACCGGGGAACCGACGGCACCGGTGATGGGCAGCGGCGCCGCGGTGAGCCAGAACTCGTACACGCCGTCGCTCGCACAGTCCGCGGCGAGGGCGTCGAGGTCCCACATCTCACCGATCAGCAGGCCCATGTTGGGGATGGCGATCTGGTGCAGCGGCTGGAAGGCGTGCTCGAACTCGTTCGGACGGACCTCGAAGCCCCAGGTGTCGGTGGCGATCGCGGCGATCTCGGTGCCGTGCAGCCAGCCGGCGGTGGTGAACGACAGACCGGGCGCGGCGCCACCCGCGTAGTCGCCCCAGCCGTCACGCCGGGCGCGGGCGAGGTGTCCGGTGCGAACCAGGACGATGTCGCCGCGGCCGACGCTCACGCCATGGGCCTCGGCGGTCGCGGTCAGGTGCCCCGCGGTGATCGCGAAACCGTCCGGCAGCTCCGGTTCACCGTCGTCGTCCCCGATGACCCGGGCGACGTCCAGCAGCACTCCGCGCCCGGCCACGTACGGGGCCATGTGCTCGATGCCGGTGACCAGATCGCCGTCGGAGGTGACGACCTTCTCCGCATTGCGTCCGTTCCAGGCCTTGCCGTGGTCGAAGATGTGCCCGAGGCCGTCCCACTGGGTGGAGCACTGCAGCGGCATCGTGATCACGTCGTCGGCGCCGCCGATTCCGTGCGGGAAGCCCTGGTTGCCGAGGGCCGCGTCGGTGCCCGTGTCGAGCATGGTGTGCACGGGGTTGGTCCGCCGGCGCCAGCCCTTCTGCGGGCCGTTCATGTCGAAGGACTGCGAGAGCGAGAAGCTGACGCCCCGGCGCACGAGCGCCGCGCCTTCGCGCCGCTTGGCCGCGTCCAGGAAGTTCAGCGTTCCGAGCACGTCGTCCTCGCCCCAGCGTCCCCAGTTGCCGTACGCCTTGGCGGCCTCGGCGATGGCGCCTTCCGGGTCGTGGCGGTCCAGGCTCATGATTTCTCCTCCACGCAACGCGTGCGTTGCGCGCCCAGACCGGTGATCGAACCCTCCATGACGTCGCCTTCGCGCAGCAGCCGCCCCCAGTGGATGCCGTTGCCGGCCGGGCTGCCGGTCAGCACCAGGTCGCCGGGCAGGAGCCGGGAGGTCTGGGAGATGTACGACACCAGCCGCGCGATGCCGAAGAGCATGTCCTTGGTGGACTCGTCCTGCATGGTTTCGCCGTTCAGCTTCAGAGTGACCCGCAGATCACCGGGGTCGGCGATGGACTCGGCGGGGACGATCCAGGGCCCGAGCGGGGTGAAGCCGGGGGCGTTCTTGCTGCGCAGCCAGTCGGTACCGATGGCGGGCATGTCGCGGCGGAAGACGGTGGCGCGGTCGGTGAGGTCGTTGGCGATGGTGTAGCCGGCGACGTACTCGATCGCGTCCTCGACGGACACCCGGTGGGCGGGCTTGGCGATGACGGCCGCCAACTCCAGCTCCCAGTCCGGCTTCTTCGCCCAGGAAGGGAGTACGACGTCGTCGTACGGGCCGGCGATGGTGCTGGGCAGGCCGATGAACACGTACGGCAGGTCCTCGGCGGCCCGCCGGTCCATGACCGCCGCGATCTCCGCGCGTGCCTCGTCGACCGTGCGCGGGTCGTCGGGGGAGCGGTGGGCGACCTCCAGGTCGATCACGTGCTGGCGGTAGTTGGCGCCGGACTGGAAGATCTGACGCGGCTCGACGGGGGCGTGCACGTGCAGACCGTCCAGCGGGCGCCACTCCAGGGCGTCTTCGTTCGCGAGGGTGTGCAGGACGGGCAGGGTCTCCTCCCACTGCTCCAGCACGGCGCGCATCCCGTCAGGCGCCGAGGCCAGGGACTTGCCGAGGTCCAGCACCCGGTCCTGGACCAGCAGTCCGGGGAACGGCTCTCCGTCCGGAAGCGAGAACGTGCCGAGCGCGAAGGGGCCTGCGGGTTGCACGAGTGTTGCCATGAGATGTCCTCCCGTGGAGTTGCGGTCTACTCTGGCCCCGATCGACCAATCACGGAAATCAATCCTGTGGATGTGCCGAATCCATGGCGTGGATGGCTCTCGCTTGCATAGGTGGTGCCTGGTGAACCTGTCCCGACTCGACCTCAACCTGGTCCTCGCCCTGCGTGCCCTGCTGGAGGAGCGCAACGTCACCCGGGCCGGCGAGCGCGTCGGGCTGAGCCAGCCCGCGATGAGCGCGGCGCTGTCCCGGCTGCGCCGCCATTTCGACGACGAACTGCTCGCCCGTACCGGCAACAGCTACGAACTGACACCACTCGGGGTTGCCCTGCGGGATCGCAGCGCGACCGCGTGCGACCTGCTGGAGCGGGTCTTCGCCAGTCAGGCCGACTTCGACCCGGCCGCGGAGAGCCGTGAGTTCACCCTGCTCGCCTCCGACTACGGGGCGGCCGTGTTCGGCGCCGCGCTCGCCCGCGACCTGCACCGGGAGGCGCCCGGCATCCGGCTCACCTTCCAGCACTCGACGCCCGCAGTGGTGGAGAACACCGCCACCGTGCTGAGCACCGTCGACGGCCTGCTGCTGCCGCACGGCATCATCGACGGTTTCCCCGCCGTCGACCTCCACCAGGACCGCTGGCTGTGCCTGATCGCCGACGACAACCCGGACGTCGGCGACGAACTCACCCTCGACCAGCTGTCGAGCCTGCCCTGGGCCGTCTACCAGCGTCCCTACGACGCCCCGGCCGCCCGCCAGCTCAGCATGCTCGGCATCAGCCCCCAGGTGGAGGTCTCCGTCCAGACCTTTCAACTGCTGCCGCACATGGTCGAGGGCACCCGCCGGGTCGCGATGATCCAGGAACGCCTGGCACGCAAGGCGGTCCTCTCCGCCGCAGTGCGCGTCCTGCCCTGCCCCTTCGAGGCCGTACCGGTGCAGGAGGCGATGTGGTGGCACCCGGTGCACGCCCAGGACGCGGCCCACATCTGGCTGCGGCGCAAGGCGGCGGAGGTGGGCACGACACTGACAGGCCATGGCACGGACGAGCCAGGCCACGGCACGGACGAGGCCGTACGCGCCGGACAGGGCGCCGGGCCGGTGCCGGGCCTGCTCTGAAACCGGCCCGGCGCCGGCCGGTGGTCGTCGGCTGGCGGAACCGGACCTGACGGCAGGGCGGGTCCCGTACGTGTCGGCCTCGTCCTCGTCCGGTACGACGGCAATGCCGGCATGCGGGACGGGGCAGGGGCACCGGTCGTTCGGCACCCTGCCCCGTCGGCTTCCGTGGCCTCAAGCCAACTGCTCGGGCAGTGGCCGGGGATCCGCGGCGCCCGCGCGGCGCCGGACAGCCAACAGCCCCGCCGCGACGACCGCGGCAGCCAGACCCAGCACACCCACCGCACCCGCCAGACTGCCGACCGCCGACTCCAGGGCGAGCAGCACCAGCGGACACACGAACTCGCCGCCGAAGAAGGCCGCCATCCACAACCCCGTGCCACGGCCGCGATCCTCGAACGCCAGCCGGGACATGGCACTGGTGAGGAGGGCGGGCAGCAGCATGCCCGTACCCAGACAGTTGATCACCGCCCCCACGACCAGCAGCGGGGCGTTGCCCGCGAGGAACACCACCCCGAAGCCGGCCGCACAGAGCGCGAGAACGGCCGGCAGCATCGGGTCGGGGGAGCGCTTCAGCCGGGCGAAGGTGACGGCACCGGCCACGGTGGCGGCACTCGCGATCGCGGTGGCCATGCCGATCACCCCGGTGTTCTCCACGCCGAGGTCGTCGAGCAGGTAGGCCATCTCCACCGGGACCGTGTAGAAGACCATCGCGCCGAAGAAGGTGAGGGCACAGATGCCCGCCAGTTGCCGCCAGGGAAACGGCCGTTGGGCCGCGGCCTTGGCCGTTCCGGTCTCGGCGCGGGCGTTGCCGGCGGCCGCGCGGGCGGCAGGGCTGGGCAGAGCGGTGGCCATCAGTGGGGCGAGCACCAGGCTCACGGCGTAGACCCAGAAGGGCAGGCGCCAGCCCGCCGCGCCGACAGCGCCGCCGACCACGAAGAAGACGGTGGCCGACGCGGAGGCGCACATGGTCT
Source organism: Streptomyces sp. NPDC058697 (assembly GCF_042715345.1). Classification (NCBI taxonomy): domain Bacteria; kingdom Bacillati; phylum Actinomycetota; class Actinomycetes; order Kitasatosporales; family Streptomycetaceae; genus Streptomyces; species Streptomyces sp. NPDC058697. The sequence goes on along the minus strand of NZ_JBHXSU010000002.1, from coordinate 344,339 downwards.
GCAGGGCGAGGTACTTCACACGCTGGTGACCGGAGTAGTAGTCGCCGATCAGCGTCGTACAGCACGTCATGATGGCGGCCTCGGTGACGCCGACCAGTGCCCGACTGGCGATGATCGCGCCCAAGGAGTCCAGCCACAGCGGCGCCGTGCCGAACAGCGCATACAGGACGGTCGCCACGATCAGCAGGCGTTTGCGGCCGAGCCGGTCCACGATCACCCCGGCGAACGGGGCCAGCAGCGCCAACGACAGCGCGGGAACGGTCAGCGCGAGGGGAACCAGTGCCTTGGCCCCCGGGACCGACTCGTAGTAGTCCTGCATCTTCGGCAGCACGGGGGCGATCAGCACCGCGCCCAGGATCGGCAGACAGCTGCCCGCCATCAGCAGGGTCACGCGCAGCACATGGGCCGGGCCCGAGACGGCGACGGGTGACGGAGCGGCGTCACCCACCGTCGCGGGGGAGGGGGACACGGAACCAGGCATGGCGACTCCAGGGGACGGTGTACGGGAGCGGGCATGCCTTTCATGGGCGCCTGCGGCACACGGCATGCTGTGCACGGCCGCACGTCGGCGGCTGGGCCGGACAGCGGCGTGCGGGTCGGGACGACTGTGGTTTGTCCCTACCCGGGACGGGACGACACGGGTTGTCGCTACCCGGGACGACTATGGGTCGGAGGGCGCCCGGCCGCCATCCTCCGCGCGATCCGAATCCCGTATCCGGCTCATCCATGCCGTAGATGAGCTTCCTTCGCTGTCACGGTGGATCCGCTCCCGGGTGCTGCGAGCAGCAGTCAGAAGGCTCCGGGGCTGCGTCCGAGGGTGTCCGTGGGGTCGCCGGGGTCGGCACCCTTGACCTGGCCGAAGTACAACTCGACCTGGGAGCGGAAGCGTTCGACGGACGCGCGGTCGGACATGAACTTCGCGAACGCCGTCGGGTCGGTGTTCTTGTACGAGGCCAGCGGCTGGAGGCCGGCCGGCGGGCTGACGTCCTTGCGGACGGACCAGGTCCAGGTGGCAATGGCATTCTTCTGCACGGCCTGGGAGCCGAGCCAGCTCATGAAGAGCTTGGCGCCGGCCTTGTGCGGGGCGTCCTTGAAGATGGCGCCGCGCTGGTCCCAGGAGTTGAAGCGCTCGGTGTCGGAGAAGACCTGCGTGCCGTTGGGGCGCGCGTCGCCGCCGACGGCGATCGAAGCGAGGTAGCCGCCGCTCGCCACTCCGGCGGCGGAGCCGGGCACCCCGCGGATCAGCTTGGGGTTCTGCTTGACCAGCTGGGCCAGGTAGTTCCACCCGTACTTGTCGACGAGCTGCTTGTAGCCGAACAGCACGGCGTCGTCGTCATTGGGGTAGGTCAGGACCAGCTTGTTCCTGTACTCGGGCTTGAGCAGGTCGGTGCCCTTGAAGTCGCCCGGGTTCGCCGGGAGTTGCTTGCTGTTGACGACGTAGGAGAAGGCGCCGTAGAAGACGCCGGTGTAGTAACCGTCCTTGTCCTTGGCATTGGCGAAGACCTTGTCCCAGCCCACCGGCTTGTACTTGAGCAGGTCGCCCTGCTTCTTCCAGCGGTCGAAGTCCTGAGCGGTCTGAAGGATGGCGGCGTCGGCGACGAGGCCCCCGGTGGCAAGCTGGTTGTCGATCCGGGCGTCGTGGTACTTGCTCAGGTCGGTGACGAGGTTGAGCTTCACGTCCGGGAACTGCTGCTGGAACGCGGTGGCCAGGCTGTCCCACTGTCCGGGAGCGTCGCCGCCCATGTAGACGGTGACCTTGCCGCCCTCGGCCTTGGCCTGCCGGTAGAGGGCGTCGAGCTGGTCCTGCTCGCTTACGGGCGCGTGGTGGTGCGCGGGGGCATCGGCCATGGCGGTCGTGGAAACGGCACCACTTCGCCACGCTGGCTCGACAGCGAGGAGCGGCGGGCCTGGCTGGCCTACATCGACTTCTCCACGCTCCTGGCCGACCATCTCAACCGACAGCTCCGCAGGGACGCGGGGATGACGCATGCGGACTACAGCTTGCTGGCCCACCTCTCCGCGGCTCCGGACCGCACGCTGACCATGTCCGAGCTGGCCGAGCGACTGAAGGTCACCCGCAGTCGGCTCACCCATGCCGTGACCCGCCTCCAGGAGGCCGGGTACGTCAGCCGCCGGGAAGACCCCGGCAACCGCCGCAACCAGCTCGCCGCCCTCACTCCGCAGGGGCTTGAGCTCCTGGAGCGTGCGGCCCCGGGTCACGTCGAGGCCGTACGTCGCGCGGTCTTCGATGCGCTCAGCCCTGAGCAGGTGAGCCAGCTTGCCGAGATCGGCGAGGCGATCAACGCCGCACTGCAACGCATGGACGCCGGCGGCGACGACCAGGAGCCACTGCCTTGGCGCCGACGGTAGGACGACGTTCGTCAGGCATGACCGGACCGGTGCCCGGGCTGCGGACAGCGCGCGGTTGAAGCGGACACGATGACGACGGCCGGCGAGAGGCCGGCCGTCGCGGTGGGCATGCCGCCGGGGCGGCACAACTGATGGGTGCGCAGACGTCGCCGGACCGATGTCAGGGGGCTACAGCGCGGCCGGTCTGCGGGGAGATCCTGCCGGCGCACAGGCCGCGGGCGGTCAACCCCTGCGCGATGCGGGGGATCGCGGCCCGCGTGTTGGCGGACCAGTCGTGCATGAGGATGATCTGGCCGTTGCCGAGCCGCCCTGCGGCCTGCACGATGGCGTCCGTGCCGGCGCCGTTCCAGTCCTGTGAGTCCACGTCCCAGATGACCTCGGTCAGACCGTACTTGGCCTCGACTGCCTTCACCGTCGAGTTGGTCTCGCCGTACGGCGGCCGGAACAGCTTCGGCGTACCGCCGCCCGCGGCCGCGATCGCCTGCTGGGTCCGGGAGATCTCCGAGTCGATCTGTGCCTGGCCGAGCTGGGGCAGATGCGGGTGGGTGTAGCTGTGGTTGCCGACCCACATACCGGCGTTGACCTGCGCCCGTACCTGGGTCGGGTTGGCGGCGGCGTACTGGCCCTGGTTGAACATCGTGGCCCGAAGCCCGTTCTGCGTGAGCGCGTTGAGCAGGGCCGGAGTGTTGCCGGACGGGCCGTCGTCGAAGGTGAGCCCGACGTATCCGTTGCAGGCGGCGGCCTGCGCCGGGGCGGCGTTGATGGTGAGCGTGCCCGTGGCGATCAGTGCGACGGCGGCGAGCGCCGTCGGCAGAGGATGTAACGCGAGGCGTGTTCGGGTGCTCATCCCGACACCGTGATGTTGGAGCTGCCGCTGCTCTGGTAGCCCTCGGTCGCGAGGATCATGTAGTAGCTGAAGCTGCCGAGGCGCATTCCCGCTCGCCCCCAGGCGTCGAAGTGGTTGCCGGTGGTGATGGTGCCGCCGGTCCTCTTCGACTGCCGGACACTCCAGTACTGGTTGAAGGTCTTCGTGCCTTCGACGGACGGGGCGTTGTACCGCGTCGTCTGGTAGAGGTCGTACGTGCCGCCGTCGCTGGTGACGGTGCCCTTGTACGTTCCCGTCGGCCGGTAGGTGCCCCAGTTGTCGACGACGTAGTACTCCACGAGCGGGTTGGACGTCCACCCGTAGAGGCACAGGTAGGCGTTTCCGGACGGGTTGAAGGCGCCCGAGTAGGTCACGTTCCTGCGGCTGCCGTTGCTCCAGCCCTTGCCGGCGACGAAGTTCCCGGTGTTCCTCCAGGAGGTGCTGTAGCTGCCGCCGGCGCTGAGGTTCATGGAGACCGTGCCCTGCGCGTCGGTCCAGAACGAGTAGTAGTAGCCGTTGTTGGTGCCGGTCTGGTTCGTGGTGACGACCGTGTCGGCGCGGGCCGTGCCGGGCAGAGCCAGAGTGGTCGCGGCGCCCAGCATCATGGCGCAGGTCTGCCTACGGCTCGGTTGTGCAGGTAAGAGGTTCATGTGCGGGTTTCCTCCGTCTTCCACGGGCGGGGGTTTGGTCGAACAGTGTTGACCTGCACTCGTCAAGCGTCAATAGTTTCGCCCCTGATCGCGAAACATTCGCGGAGGATCTGATGTCTATGAACGCGGTAATGCCTGTTGGCGGCCACTAATTGGTTCGCTGATGCCGTCAGGACGGTGATGTCTGTTCATCGGAGATCAAATTGATGGATTGCGGCTTCGAATGTTTCGAACGTCTCCACCTCGACGGAATCCTCCTGGAGGGTGCTTTGGCGGGAGACGGCCGCCGCTACTGTCGTCGCGCACGTCAGTAGCGCGGTCATCCTGACTGCCACCGCACCGACATCGCTGCCCGCGTGGAGTGGCCGGCCCCATTCCAGCCGGTAGGCAACGAGGGGCGCGCCCTGCCCGTGGCCAGTGCCTGTCGGCTGTGCCCGCCTCGCTCGGCACGCAATCGCCCGGTCAGGTTCCCGTTGTCGGACGGGTGGCGCGGTTCCGTGGCCGAGTCCTGGTCAGTCCGCTCTCCATGGCGGTGAGCAGGGCGAGGGCGGCGTCGAGGTGTTCGGTGTCGTGGTTGGCGGCGTCGGAGACGGCCGTGGCCCATTCCCGGCGGACGAGGGCGTAGTTGGTGCGTCCGAGTTCGGTGGCGTGGACGGTGACGCCGCGGCCGTCGCCCGGGTCGGTGCGTCGCTCGACAAGGCCCTTGCGCTCCAGTCCGCCCAGGACGGTGGAGAGGTTGGTGCGTTGCAGTCCGGTCGCCTCGGCGATGCGGCTGGGCGGGGCGTCGGGCTCGCGCTGCAGGTAGCGCATCACCATACCCTCGGACGGTGAGAGGGGGATGGCTCTCTCGTCGGCGTATCCGCGGAACTGGATCTCCCGGCTGATGATCAGCACGAGATCGGCCAGCTCGGCCCACCGCCGCTCGTGGTCCGGTCCGGCCGTCGAGTTCGTCGGGTGCGCTTGGTCCTCCATCACGGCTCCAGGGTACGGGGTTGTCCGGAAATAGTTATGGGTGCATACTCGTTATGAGTCCATAGTTATGGACTCATAATTGCAGCTCATAACTACCGTCTTCTGGGGGCTGTCATGACGACAAGCACTTCCTCGCCGCGGCGTACGGGGGCTGCAGCACGTTCTCCCCGTGCTACGGCCCGCGCCGGCGGCCTGCACCCGGCCGGGGTGTTCATCCTGCTGGCCGGCGCGTTCCTGCCGATCATGGACTTCTTCATCACCAACGTGGCCCTGCCCAGCATCAACTCCTCGCTGCACGCCTCCGCCTCGTCGCTGGAGCTGGTGATCGCCGGGTACGGCGTCGCGTACGCGACCCTGCTGGTCCTCGGTGGCCGTCTGGGCGACCGCTACGGCCGCCGGCGTGTCTTCCTGGGCGCGCTCGTGGGATTCGTGCTGGCCTCGCTGGCCTGCGGTGTCGCCCCGAGCGTGGGTGCGCTGATCGCGGCCCGCATCGTCCAGGGCGCCACCGCCGCCCTGCTCATCCCGCAGGTGCTGGCGACCTTCCATCACGCCCTCGAAGGAGAGCGCAAGGCTCGTGCCGTGGCCCTTTACGGGGCGACCTCCGGCATTGCCGCCGTGGTCGGACAGCTGGTGGGCGGCCTGCTGGTCAGTGCCGACATCGCCGGCACCTCCTGGCGTCCGATCTTCCTGGTCAACGTACCCATCGGCGTGGTCGTCCTGATCGTGGCGGCCCGGATCGTGCCTGATACCCGCTCGCACCATCCTGTCGGTATCGACCTGCCCGGCACCGTGCTGTTCGCCGCCACTCTGACCGCCCTGCTGGTGCCGCTGACCGAGGGGCACTCCCTGGGCTGGCCCTGGTGGACCTGGCTGATGCTCGCCGTCGCAGTCGTCCTCGGCGTCGCCACCTACGTGGTGGAGAAGCGCACCGAGCGGCGCGGTGAGGTCCCGCTGCTGCCGCCGTCCCTGTTGCGCCTGCCGTCGATGTCCCGCGGCCTGGTCATGGTGTTCGTCTTCAGTATCGGTTTCGGCGCGTTCATGTTCGTCTTCGCTCTCACCGTCCAGAACGGTCTGCACGTCGACGCCCTGCACAGCGGGCTGGCGATCCTGCCGATGGCCCTGCTCTTCTTCGCCGGTTCACTGGTCGCGCCCCGCCTGATCACACGGTATGGCCGGGCGGCACTGTCCGCCGGCGCCGTCGTCCAACTCGCCGGAATCGTCTCGCTGGTGGCGATGCTGCTCGGGAACTGGCCGCACGTCAGCCTGTGGGCGATGGCCGTGCCGCTGGCCCTGGTCGGTGCCGGACAGTCGATGCTGTTCGCCGGCCTGTTCCGCAGCGTGCTCGCCGACGTTCCCACGCACATGGCCGGTATCGGCAGCGGCGTGCTGATCACCCTGCAGCAGAGCGGACTGGCGCTCGGCGTGGCCACCCTCGGCACCCTCTATCTGGCCCTGGCCCCGCACAACGTCGCCCACGCCTTCGCCGGAGTCGAGTACGTACAGATGGGCATCGTCGCCCTGCTCGCCGTCGGCGCCGCCGCCCTGCCGCGCTTCGACAAGGCCACGCCGGCCGCCACTCCCGTCGTCGACGCCTGAACCCGGCCCTTACACACCTGAACCAGCCCCTTACGAAAGGGAGCAGTGATGAGTCTTCTCGACTTGTCGCGATGGCAGTTCGCCATCACCGTGATGTTCCACATGACCTTTCCGGCGATCACCGTCGGCCTGTCGATCTTCCTGTCGGTCGTCTACGGCCTGTACTGGCGTACCGGCAGGGCGGTCTACCTGCAGATGTTCCGGTTCTGGCGGCGCATCTTCGCCGTCGGCTTCGCGATCGGCGTGGTCGCCGGCGCCGTCATCACCTTCCAGATGGGCCTCAACTGGGGCGTGTACGGCGCGAAGACGGGCCCGATCATCGGGCCGATCATCGGCATGGAGGTCGTGACGGCCTTCTTCGTCGAGGCCGGCTTCATCGGCGTCCTGCTCTACGGGGACGGCCGCGTTCGCAGGGGCACGATGTTCGTGTCCAGCGTGATGGTGTCGGTGGGCACCGTGCTGTCGTCCACGTGGATCATCGCGGCGAACTCGTGGATGCAGACTCCCGCCGGATTCAAGGTCGTCCACGGCCGGTTCGAGCCCACGGACTGGATGCGCGTCATCTTCAACCCGTCGTTCGTCTGGCGCTGGCCGCACATGCTGGCCGCCGTGCTGATCTCGGCGAGCTTCTTCGTCGCCGGAATCTCCGCCTGGTACCTGGTCAAGGGGCGCGCGAAGGGCTTCGCCCGCCGCTCGATGTCGATCGCGCTCGGGATCGCCGCGCTGCTGATGCCCGTTCAGCTCTATCTCGGCGACAGCGTGGCCGGGCATGAACTGCCGTACCAGCTCTCGAAGTTGGAGGCGATCGAGGGCAACTGGGACAACGGCGACACCGGCTTCGTCCTGTTCGCCGTCCCGGACCAGCAAGCCGCGCGGAACATCGCCGAGCTCGACATTCCCTGCCTCGGCAGCTATATCGCCAAGGACCTCACCTGCAAGACAGCCATGCCAGGCCTGAAGGTCACTCCGGCCGCCGAGCGACCGGACATGGCCGCGACCTTCTGGGGCTTTCGCGTCATGTTCCTGGCGGCCGTGCTGATGTTCGGCACGGCGTTCGCCGCGACGGTCCTGCGCATGCGCAACCGTCTGTGGACCGCGCGCCCCTTCCACCGGTTCGTCCTCTGGGCCACACCGGTGGGGGTCCTGGCCATCCTCGGGGGCTGGGTCACCGCCGAAGCGGGACGGCAACCGTGGATCGTGTTCGGGCAGCTCCGCACCTCGGCCGCGGTGTCCCGCCTGGCCCCCGGGGAAGTCCTGTTCTCGGTGATCGGATTCTCCGTGCTCTACCTGATCATGCTGGTGGCCTACGTCGTCTACATCGTCCGTACGATGCGCATCGGCCCGGAACGCGACGACCCCGGGCGGGAACCTCCACCGGAGAACCTGCCGGACACCGGCCTCGCAAGGGACGGCGTACCGCGGGAGCTTCCCGTGCCGTTCGGCACGCGGGAGGTGGCGGCGCGATGACCACGACCCTCTGGTCGGCGACCGTACTCGTCTGTCTCCTGATGTACGTCGTGCTGGACGGCTACGACCTCGGAGTTGGCGTGGCCACCCTCTTCGAACACGACCCCGCACATCGGCGGCACATGCTGGAGTCCGTCGCGGTGGGCTGGGACGGCAACGAGACCTGGCTCATCCTGCTCGGCGTCGCGCTCTGGGCGGGCTTCCCCCTGGCCTTCGGCACGATCCTGCCGCACGCCTACCTGCCGATGACCGTGCTGCTGTTCTCCCTCATCGTGCGCGGCGTGAGTGTCGAGATGGCCTCCCAGGCGCCGCCGGCTCCCCGCTGGACCACCGCCTTCGGCGTGGCGTCGCTGCTGGCGTCGTTCGCGCAGGGCTTCGCCCTCGGGACGCTGACCTCGGCAGTGCATCTGCGGGGCGACGTCTGCACCGGGTCGGCCTTCGGGGCCTTCAGCTGGTTCTGCGTGCTGTCGGGGCTCACGGTCACGGCCGCGTACACCGCTCTCGGTTACGCCTACACAAAGCACAAGTCCTCCGGGCTGCTGCGGGAGTCGGCGGCACGTCGGGGTCTGATCACCACGGTGGTCGCCGGAGTTCTTCTGGTCCTTGTCCTCGTCACTGTCGACACCACCGCGGCACCGCTGAGCCTCGACAGCCCGGGGCGAGCCTTCGCGTTCGCTGTCCTGTTGCTGTTCGCCGCCGGGGGAGCGGCCACCTCGCTCGTCACGTTCCCGTGGAAGAGGCAGTCGGGGGCGGCGGACACTCTTCCGCTCGGCGGACTCGTGATCGCGACGGTGTCCGTGTTCCTCGCCCTGGGCGTGGCCCGCTACCCGGTGCTCGCACCTCCGGGTCTCACCGTCGACAGCGCAGTCGGCCCGCACTCCACGATGGTCTTCATCCTCGTGGGCATCGGCCTGAACATGCCCCTGGTGCTGGCCTACAACGTGTTCGCCCACCGGGCCTTCGCCGGAAAGCTCGATGCCGCGGGAGTGCACTCATGACCGCCCGAAGCTCACTCCCTGCACCGGTCCGTGTCGTGCTGCGTCTACTTTCCGCGGTCGCCTGGACCGTGCTGGGCCTGCTCGCCTACTTCGTCTGCCAGGGGATGTTCGGTGGTTACCGGCAGATCCACTCGCAACTGCTGACCACCCTGGGAATGTTCGCCATCGCTCTGACCGGTGGCATCGCGTGGATCGTCGACGAGCGGCGCCCTCATGACGACGAATGAGATGTACGAGAAGAGCGACGACGCTTGGCTCGCCGTGTGCGCCGCGCCGGGGCGGCACTGGTTCCGCCTGTCGGGCACCCTCCGGACACTGGAGACGCTGTTCACGATCGCCCGCTGGGGCGCCCTGGCATGGACGGCCCAGGCCGTGATGGACCGGGCCGGGGTGCACGAGAGGTGGGGCCTGGTGGCAATCGCCGTCACGAGCGTGCTGGTGGCGGGCGTCGGCCGGACGGCGGGCACGCTCGCCGAGCGGGGCGGGCGTGCCGTCGCGACCGGCCTGCGGCAGCAGTTGACGGGTGCTCTGCTGCCGACTGCTGGGCGCATCAGCGAGACCGGCCCGGCCGAGGCCGCGTGGGCGATGGTCGACCTGGCCGATGATGTCGCCGACTTCCACGCGCAGACCGTGCCCCTGAATCGGTCGGCACCGCTGTCGATGACCGCCGTACTGGCGGGCACGGCCGCGGTGCACTGGCCGGCTGCGATCGTGCTCGTCCTGACCACCACGCTGCTGCCCCTGAACATGCGCCTGGCGGGACTGTTCGCCCAGCACGGCGCGGACCGGCAGTCGGCCGCGACCCGGCACCTGAACGCCGTCGTCCTCGACAGCTTCCGTGGCATGCGGACGCTGCGCGAGCTCGGTGCGGTCGGCCGACGCAGCCGAACCCTGACCACGGCCGCCGAGCAGCTGAACAAGGCGATGATGAGTGTGCTGCGCCGGGCCTTCCTGTCCGGGATGGTCATGGACGTCGTCATCACCTTCTCCATCGCGGTGAACGCCACCTACATCGGTCTGTCGCTGCTCGGGTATGTGCAGGTGCCGCACGCCCCGCGGCTCGACCTGTTCACCGGTCTGTCGGTTCTGCTGGTGTGTCCGATGTACTTCGCCCCGATGCGCACCAGGGCCGCCGCCTACCACCAGCGGGAGCGCGCCGTGATCGCGGCCGGCACTATCCGTGACATCGTCAAGGACACTCCCGCCGAAGTCGCCCGAGCAGCTGCTCCGCAGCTGACCGAGCCGGTCGGTGTGTCGCTGACAGCGGTCCGGTTCCGCTACGGCGGAGCCGACCACGACACCATCCGTGCCGACGCCGAGTTCGCGCCCGGAACCTGGACCGTGATCACCGGTGCCTCCGGATCCGGAAAGAGCACACTGCTGTCGCTGATCGCCGGCCTGCGCCGACCGTCGGCCGGCTCGGTCCGGTGGCGGACCTCGTCCGAACGGCAGGCGCCGGTACTCGGCGGATGCGCTTGGGTCGGACAGCAGACCGTGCTGCTCGACGCGACCGTCCGCGACAACATCCGCCTCGGCCGTCCGGAAGCCGCCGAGCAGCAGATCTGGCAGGCCGTCGACGCCGCCGGGCTGAGCGCCGTGATCGAGGGCCTCCCCGACGGGCTGAACACCCGGCTCGGCGAGGGCGGTTGGGGCGTTTCGACGGGGGAAGCCCGCCGGATCGCCATCGCCCGCGCCTTTCTGCGCGGAGCCCGGCTCTGGCTGCTCGACGAGCCGACCGCCCACCTCGACGCGGACAGCGAACGCGAGGTCGTCGAAGCGCTGCGGCGGGCCACCGACGGCTGCACCGTCGTCATCGCCACCCACTCCTTCACGCCGGCCGCCGCGGCCGACACAGTGCTCGCGATCGACGACGGCGTCCTGCACGACGCGAGGCCGGTGAACGCGCGATGAGCAGGAGCCGTAGCCCGAACGTCCCTGGCCGGCGGGCGCGTTCCCTCGCAGCCGGCGGACTGGTGCTCGCGGTCGCCGCCGAGCTGTCCTCCGCCGGACTGCTCGGTCTGTCGGGCTGGTTCGTCAGTGCCTGCTCCGTCGCCGGGGCCGCCACGTTCAGCTCCTTCTCCTACATTGCCCCCAGCAGCGGTGTGCGTGCCTTCGCGATGGCCCGCGTCGCCGGCAACTACAGCAAGCGTCTGGTGCTGCACGCGGCCGCCCTGCGTCGGGTCGCCACCGCCCGATCCGGTCTCTTCGGCCGCGCCGCGGCCGCCGAACGGGCACAGGAGGACCGCCTCTGGTCGGGTGAACTGCTCGACCGCAGCATGGCCGACGCCGACAGCGCCGGAATGGCGCTGATCGAGTGCACAACCCCCGTCGCCGTCACCGCCGCGCTGACCGTCGGTGCCGTCCTCGCCGTCGCGGTGTCCATGTCCGTCGTGCCGGCAGCCGTCCTCGCAGCAGGCGTCGTCACCATCGCGGTGATCGCCCACCGTACGCCCGGTGCCGCCCGCGAAGCCGAGCAGTACACCCGCAAGGCGCTGCGCGCCGAACTCGTCACCGCCGTCGATGCCTGGACGGAGTTGGCATCGCTCGGCGCCGCCCAGCAGCTCGCGGTACGTACGAGGGCGAGGTTCACCCGGCTCGACAGCGCCCGGGAAGTCGTCGTTCGGCGCAGGCATGGGACCACTCTGGCCACCGGCCTGACCGGCACGGCCACGCTGACCGCCACGGCTGCTACCTGCAGGGCGCCGGATGCTCCCACGTTCGTGTTCGTCGTCCTGTTGTCTCTCGGCGTGCTGGCTCAGGCCGAACAGCTGGCGCATGCCGCCGATGCCCGAGCCACCGCGAAGGCCGCACACCGCAGACTCACGACAAGCGCCCCGATCACCGCAGGCGACCCCACCGTTCCGGCGATGCGGTCATGGTCCACCGAGCAGGGCATCGGCTTCGCCGGCTACCCCCTTCCGCCGATGGCCCTCCGGCCGGGGCGCGTCCTTGGTGCCACCGTCCCCCGAGGGGCGATGCTCGTCGTCACCGGCCGCTCGGGCAGCGGCAAGAGCACCCTGCTCCGAGCCCTCGCCTCGTCGCTGCGGCAAGTGGCCGAAGGCCGCGAGGGCCGGCCCGTCGTCGTGGCCGTGGCCGCCGACGACCACCTCTTCACCGGCACGCTCGGATCCAACTGGCGTCTCGCCGACGCCGCCCTGACCGACGACGAGATCGACGAACGCCTCGCCGAACTGCGTCTGAGTGACAGTGGACTGACCGCCAGGACCCCCGTCGGGCCAGGCGGGAGACAACTCTCGGGCGGGGAGCTCCGCCGGGTCTACCTGGGCCGGGCCTTGGCCCGCCACCCGCACGTCCTGATCGTCGACGAACCGACCACGGGCCTGGACGACCGAACCGCCACACACGTACTGGGCATCCTCACCGACCTGCCCGACACCACCGTTGTCCTCGCCCTGCACGACGTACCGGTCTACCTCGCGTCGGCCGGACAGATGACCCGGCTACCGCTCGACCACACCTCCGAGGAGGCACCGTGAGAAGTCGGTCGAAGCGGGCTGCTGCGTCTGATTCGCTCCCTCGATCGTGGTTTCCGAGAGCCCCGAGCATGGTTTCGAGATGCCACCACCTCTCACAGCTGGGCCGTCGGCTCGGTGGCGGGGGCGGACGCGACGGAGCGTGTGCCGACAGCAGGTGCCAGGATGATCGCCACGGCAGTGAAGGCGAGGACCACGATCATGGCAACGCGAAGGCCGTAGTGATCGCCGAGGAAACCGAGACAGGGTGGCCCGACGAGAAACGCGACGTAGCCGATCATCGCCACGAGGCTGACCCGCGCGGCTGAGTTGGGCCCGGAGTCCGCGGCCGCCGAGAGGGTGACCGGGAAGCCGAGTGAGGCTCCCAGGCCCCAGAGGAGAACGGCTGCGCCGGCGAGGGCGGCCGAGTCGGCGAAGACGACAACGGCGATTCCGAAGGTCGCACAGATGGCGCTGGCTCGGACAACGGGGGAGCGGCCGAGGCGGTCGATGAGGAATCCGCCGGCGAAACGACCGATGGTCATGGCGGTGGCGAAGCCGGTGTACACGGCCGACCCCAGGGCGGGGTCCACGCCGTGGCCGTCGACCATGAGCAGGGGCAGCCAGTCGTTGGCGGAACCTTCGGCCAGCGCCATGGCCAGGATGACCCCACCGATCAGCAACAGCCGTGGATCCTTCCACACTCGCACCGGGGCCTCTGCGGTGCTTGCGTCGGACTGCAAACTGTCGTCTCGGGTCTTTCCGACTGCGTGGGGAATGGCGCGGAAGGCATAGGCAAACATGGCTGCCGTGACGACGGCCACGGCAGCCAGATGCCACTGCACCGGGAAGGAGACAGCGGTGCACAGGATTCCCAGCGCGGCCCCGACGACGGTTCCCAGGCTGAAGAAGCCGTGGAGCGTGGGCAGTACCGTCCGTCCTGTGATCTGCTCGACGTCGGCGCCGTCGATGTTGATCGCGACCTCTCCACCGCCCATTCCGGCGCCGAAGAGGAACAGTCCGGCGGTGGTTGCCGGGGCGGAGGAGAGCATGGTCCCGAGGCCGATCACCGCCATGCTGAGGATGACCAGCAGCGTTGCGGCGCCCATGACGGGCCGGGTGCCGAACCTGGCCACGAGCGTTCCGGAACTGAGAATGCCGATCATGGATCCGACTGACAGCCCGAACAGGACGATGCCCATCTGCGCTGTCGAGACGTCGAGTTGGTCCCGGATGTCGGGTGTCCGGGTCACCCATGAGGAGATCGACAGGCCGGGTATGAGGAAGAAGAGGAACAGCGCCGCCCGGCGGCGCGTGACCGGGACCATCAAGAGCTGTGTTCTTTCACGTGTGTCGGTCGACTGTTCACAGGACCGCCGCCAGCGACTCGAGCGACGCGCGGTAATCGGCACCTACGGGGGCGAGGATCACACTCGTGACACCCGCGTCGAACAAGTCCGCCAAACCGGACCGTGCCTGTTCCGGCGTGCCTGCCACGGCGAGCTGGCGTACCCATTCGTCCGGCAGGGCACGGGCGAACTCCTCCGCGCTGTCACAGCGTGAGCGCAGGGCGACGAGGTCCTCGTAGAAGGGAAGCGGGGCGATGTGGGGCCGCCAGTCCGGCTCTCCGACGACTGCGAGGGCGGGACGGACGGCTGCCAGCGCGACGGCGGGATCGTCGTCGATCACCGCGATGTTGTACGCGACCAGACGGTGGGGGCGGGTGGGTGCGATGTGCTTGAGGGCTTCTGTCACGTAGGCAGGTGTCACCGGCTCCGCGAGGAGAGTGCCGTCGGCCACGTCACCCGACACGGCCAGGGACTTGGGACCGCGTACGCCCGCCAGGACGAGGGGGACCGCAGCCGGGGCGGAACTCTCATGCAGTCGTACTCCCTCGATGTGCACGTACTTCCCATCCTGATGTACGGGTTGGCCGCTCAGCAGCGATTTCAGGACGGTGATGTACTCGGCCAGGAGGGTGAGGGGGCTCTTCGGCCATGCGCCGACGCTGCGCATCCAGGACGGCATGCCGTGGCCGACGGCGATGTCGAGGCGATCGGGATGCAGTTGGGCGAGGCTCGAAATCTCCATCGCGGTGAAGGCCACATTGCGGGCGGCGGCCGGCAGGAGTCCGACGCCGACCCGAATCCGCGTGGTGGAAGCGAGGACGGTGGCCGCCTGTACGAATCCTCCTCGGTAGCCGAGGTCCTCGACCACCCACAACTCGTCGAAGCCGTGTTCCTCCGCACGCCGGGCGAAGGGGATGATGTCCTGCGTCGGAGCGTCGCGGGGCAGGAGGACGCCGATGGTGCCGTCCCGTGTCGTCATGGTGATCTCGACCTCCGCAGGTTCACGCCGCATGGCAGCTGGGTGGTTCGTCGCGCGCCGGTCGGCCCTGGCTACGGGCCTTCGACGGTTGAATCCCGGTCTGGACGCGGAAGCGAGGATGCATGCTCGGCGTCAGGTCCATTGACTGCGACGGTACCGGCTCGCACAGCGCGGGCCGGCTTGAGGGCCCGGTCGACGTCGTGGGACCAGACGGTGGCGGCCGGCCCGCAATCGGTGTCGTTGGCGATGGCGAGTGCTTCCTCGTCGGTGTCTGATGCTGGCACCGCGACGACCGGGCCGACGAACTCGACTTCGTCATCTTCTCGGGCCAGAAGTGGGACCGGCTGGGCGGGAGCCACGCGAAGAACGTCCGGGCACACCGGCCCGACGGCCGCTACACCGACGGCCCGGCCCGCCGCATCGAGGACATGAAGTTCCAGGGCAACCTGGCCGCCGCGACCGGGCTCGCCACCGGCACTTTCACCCGCCCCATGGCGGACGGCAACGGTGGCTTCATCCAGCCCACCGGCAAGAAGTACGCCATCAACATGGTCACCGTCGGCATCTGGAGCTCGGCGTGCTCTTACGACAGCGCCCAGCCGGGAGCGGCCTCTCGGCTGGGACAGCACCGGCGGATCGACCTGCCTGCGGACCAGCGCACGGCCCGGCTCGTGACTCTGCTCGACGCACACGCGAACTCGACGCACACGCGATTACGCGATGCGAACTGCGGTCGCCTCGGCGCCGGCCGCAGGCACACGCCTGTTCGACGCCGCCCGGCCACCCAGGGAACCGGCTCCGTCGTTCTCGCGATCAGTGGAAGGGCTACGGCAAGTGGCCGTGCCGGCTGGGGACGGCGATCGGCAGGATCGCCGTCCCGTACGGCCGGTGCCTCAGAGGATCCTGACCTTGTTGATGCGGACGCCACCGGGGTGGTTCGGCCAGGTGTAGACGGTCCACTTGTCGATCGCCGCAGCGGGCTGCCACCTGCCGTCGCCGTACCACTGGACGCGGTTGTTGCCGGTCGAGATCCGGGTGACCCACCAGTTCGTGGAGATCAGGTCGGCCTCTCCGGCGTTGGCGTAACACCGCATCTGTGAGTTCTCGCCGGGGCGGTGGATGGTGATCTGCAGGAAGTCGGTCCGGCTGCACGTGCCTTCGTTGATCGCGAATGCGTTCGTCGCGCCGACGGTGAGTGAGGCCGTTACCGCGACGGACGTAAACGCGGCCAGGGCCGCCCGTCTGGCGATTTGTTTCATGGGGATTGTCCACCTTTCAGGAGCAGGGGCGGAGCGATCAGCCAGGACGAACTCGCCTCGCGTGCCGCTCCGTTGAGAGTTGATGAGTGAAGCCGCCGCGCGGATTCGTGGATGATCCTCTTTCGTCGGCGCGGCCGCTGACCAGCCCGAGAAGGCAGAACTGCCCGAAGATACGTGCGGATTGCCTGACGGTCCATCGGCTGCCCTCCTGGGAAGGGACAGCGGCCGAGTCGCCCCGGCTCCCGCCCGTGTGGCCAGGCGGAGGGTGCTGCTGATCCCGCACCGCAGCGAGGTTGGGGGCAGGCCGGGTGGGCGTCGCGACGCGGCGGGCCGCTCACGCCGGCGCACCGCCGACAACGGCGGCCTGCCGCCCTCCTTCTCCGCGATCCGGGCCCGCATGTTCCGGACCGAGGGGCGGGCGGCCTCGTCTCCGGCAGTGCGGCTCTGGCCGCAGACTGCGGCCTCGGCGAGATCGGCCGCCACCTCGGGGATGCCGAGTGCGGGACATCCGGATCAAATTTTTGGACAGGTGTAGACAGGTCGAGAAGTCGGGGTCTAGGTTCTAGACATGCCTGGACAGGTTTACAAGCATCACCGTGTCGCTCATGTACTGGCCGAGGAGATCCGCGCGGGCGTGCACGCCGACGGCAGCAAGTTGCCCGGCGAACACGCACTGCGAGAGCGGTTCGGGGTGAGCCGGACGACGGTACGGCAGGCCCTCGGCGTCCTCGGCGAGCAGGGGCTCATCGAGACGCATGCCGGCATCGGGTCGATCGTCACCTTTGACGGCGCTCCCCTTGACCAACAGCTCGGCTGGACCCGTGCACTCGCCGCACAGGGCACCGAACTGACGACCGAGACCCTGAGATTCGAGCGGATACGGGACGACACTCTCGCCGCCGAACTGGGCCTGGGATCAACTCAGTTCATTGCCCTCGACCGTGTCCGTCGGCTGGTCGACGGACACGGCGTCTCGCTGGAGTTCAGCCGCGTGCCAGCTGTCGGGAGCCTCGCCGACCTGCCCGAGCGCGGACTGGACGACGGCTCCCTGAGCCGCACCCTCGCGGCGGCGGGCCGCGTCCCCGACTCCGGTGAGGCGCACATCGCCGTCGCCGGACTCGACACGGACGAGGCCGCGATCCTGCACCGCTCGCCCGGCGAGTCCTTCCTCCGCGTCGCCCAGGTGTTCCGGGGCGCGGACGGGGACGTCGTCGAGAAGGTCACCAGCCTGCTCGATCCGTCCCGGTTCCAACTGCACGTACGGACTGGCCGAGGAGCCCAACTGTGACTTCCACACCCGATCCCGCCCTGCTCGACCGCGCCCTCGGCGCGTTCTACGGGCTCGCGCTGGGCGACGCCCTCGGGATGCCGACGCAGGTCATGTCCCGCGCCGATGTCGTGCGGGTCTACGGCACGCTGAACGGCTTCGAGCCCGCGCGGTCCGACAACCCGGTGAGCGCCGGCATGCCGGCCGGATCCGTCACGGACGACACCGACCAGGCGGTGATCGTGGCCCGGCTCCTGGTCGAGGGCGACGGGCATGTCGATCCCCGACGGTTCGCCGAGGAACTCCTGTCCTGGGAGAAGGAGATGAAGGCCAAGGGGTCGTTCGACCTGCTCGGCCCGTCGACGAAAGCGGCCCTGGACGCGGTGACGCGCGGCGTCGACGTCAAGGAGGCAGGCAAGTACGGCACGACGAACGGCGCCGCGATGCGGGTGACACCGGTCGGCATCGCGTTCGACACCGCCGACGCGGAACGCTTCCTGGACCGGGTCGTCGAGTCCTGCCAGGTCACCCATGACACGACCGTCGGGATCGCGGGAGCCTCGGCCGTCGCCGCAGCCGTCTCCACAGGCATCGCCGGTGGTTCACTCGACGACGCCTTCGAGGCCGCGATCACGGTGTCGGCGGCCGGCGCCCGGCGCGGGCACTGGACCGCGGGCGCCAGCATCTCGGCGCGTATCGCCTGGGCACGCGAACTGGTCGCCGACCTCGACACAGCAGTGGCGCTCGACCGGATCGATTCGCTCATCGGCACCAGCGTCGCCAGCCAGGAGTCCGTCCCGGCCGCGTTCGCGGTCCTCGCCCTCACCGACGGTGACCCGTGGCGCTCCGCGCTGCTGGCCGCGAATCTCGGCGGTGACAGCGACACCATCGCCGCCATCGCGGGTGGGATCGCGGGGGCCGTGGCGGGGCTCGGCGCCCTGCCAGGTGACGCCGTACGCACCCTGCGAGAGGTCAACGATCTCGAACTGGAGCCTCTGACCCGGCAGTTGCTCACATATCGCACCCGCTGAACCCACCCCCCCTTTCCCCTGTACCGAGCACAAGCAAGCAAGGAGGTCCCGCGATGGCCGCTTCAACGAAGAACGACCGCGTCGGCACCGTGGAGACCCGCGGGATCGAACCGGTCCCCGACAGCGAGCGGCACGGTCACGCCGGCCAGATGTTCTGGACGTGGTTCGCCGCCAACATCTCGATCCTGGGACTGCCGCTCGGCGCGACCCTCGTCGCCTTCCGCGGCCTGAACATCTGGCAGGCCGTACTCGTTGCGGTCGGCGGTTCGGTGGGCTCGTTCGCGCTGGTGGGCGCGTTGAGCATCGCGGGCAAGAAGGGCGGGGCCCCGGCCCTGACGCTGTCACGTGCGGTGTTCGGGCAGCGCGGCAACCACGGGCCGACCCTGGTGACCTGGCTGAGCCGGGTCGGCTGGGAGACGATCACCACGACCACGGCGGCCTATGCGCTGCTCGCCCTGCTCAACACGGTGTTCGGGGTCGGCCGGGGCACCGTCCTCACACTGTTCTGCCTGCTGGTCTTCATCGCCTGCACGCTGATGATCAGCGGGCTCGGGCACGCCACCATCATGTGGATCAACAAGTGGGCGACAGTGGTCTTCGGAGTCCTGAACCTTGTTGTGATGGGCTTCCTCGTGGCGACCGTCGACTGGTCGAAGGTGCTCGACATCCCGGCCGGCCCGGTGAGCGGCGTCATCGCGGGCATCGGCTTCATAGCGGCCGGCACCGGCATCGGATGGGCCAACGCCGGTGCGGACTACGCCCGTTACCTGCCGAGGGCCATCCCGGGCATGCGGCTCGTGCGCGCCTCGGCGTTCGGAGCCGGCATCCCACTCGTACTGCTGATCTCCCTGGGCTCACTCCTCACGGCCGGTGATCCGACGCTCGCCACCTCCGCCGATCCGGTCGCGGCGATCAACGCGATGCTGCCGTCCTGGATGGCGGTTCCCTATCTGATCGCGGCGTTCGGCGGACTGCTGATGTCCAATCACCTCTCCACCTACTCGGCCGGATTGACGATGATCACGCTCGGCATTCGTGTGCCGCGTGCCTGGGCGGTCGTGCTGGATGTCGTCCTGATGTTCCTCGGTGGCATCTACTTCATGCTCGTCGCAGACGACTTCTACGGTCCGTTCAGCACCTTCCTGACTCTGCTCGCGGTGCCGATCTCCGCCTGGATCGGTGTCATCGCCGTCGACATGGTCCGAGGTCGTCAGTACGACCCCGTGGGTCTGATGGACACGGGACGCGGCGGCCGCTACTGGTACACCGGCGGGTTCCATCTGCCCGCCGTCGTCGCGTGGGTGGCCGCGATCGTAGCCGGGCTGCTCTTCACCAAGGCCGCGACGGGCGCTCACGATGTGTGGTTCGCCGGGCCGTTGGCCGATTCCTGGCTCGGCACGAACGGCCTGGGGTGGCTCATCGCGATCGTCACAGGCGCTGCGGCCTACACGCTGCTTTCGCGGCGTTCACCGGTGAACGCCTACTCCGCCACCGATTCCGCCACGCTTGAGGAGGCCACCCGATGAACAGCGACCACCGTGTCGTCCTCGCGGGGAACGTCATCGTCGACCTGGTCATCGATGTGCCCACGCTGCCCGAGCGCGGTGGCGATGTCATCGGAACCCGCACCGAGTTGTACGCGGGTGGAGGCTTCAACACACTCACCGCGGCCCGTCGGCTGGGTGCCGAAGCCGTGTACGCCGGGCTCCATGGCACCGGCCCCTATGGGGAGTTGGTGCGTGCTTCGTTCGCGGCGGAGGGTATCGGGCTGGTCCTTCCGGAGCGCTCCGACGGCGACACCGGGTTCTGCGTGGCTCTGGTCGACGGAGGAGGCGAGAGGACCTTTGTCACCAGCTTCGGGGTCGACGCCCGCATGACACCGGACGAGGCGGAGACGATCGCCGCGTCCGTGCGCGGCGGCGACCTGGTGCAGGTGTCCGGCTACAGCCTGGTGATGCAGGTGAACGGCCCTCTGCTGTCCCGCACGGTCGCAGGCCTCGCGGAAGACGTACGGGTCTGCCTGGACCCCGCGCCGCTCGTGGCGGACATCCCGGCCGAGGTCCTGGACCCGGTCCTGGCCCGGACCGACTGGTTGAGCTGCAACACACGGGAGGCCCAGCTGATGACGGGGATGGCGGAGCCGAGGGAAGCCGCGCGTGTGCTCCGCGGGCGCCTCCGGAGCGGGGCCGGGATCGTCGTACGGGCCGACAAGGACGGATGCTGGCTGGCGGCACCGGGCTCTCATGACATCGTGCACGTCCCCGGGTTTCCCGTGAACGCGGTCGACAGCAACGGGGCCGGGGACGCACATGTCGGCGCATTCCTGGCGCTGCTGGGACGCGGAGCATCCGCCTACGATGCGGCACGCGGGGCGAACGCGGCGGCCGCTCTGGCGGTGACACGGCGGGGCCCCGCGACCGGGCCAACCTCGGACGAACTGGCTGCGCTGCTGGGCGAGGAGAGATCGAGTGCGTTGGGATTGAGCTGACGGTCTCAGGCCTTGACCTGAGACGGGACAGGGCATGCCGATTTTGGCTTTGATCAGCCTGGGCAGGTGGCGTAGGCCGGCTGGTCCGGCAGATACATCGAACGTTCCTGTGGCGTGAGATCGCGGCCTACGGCGCGGCAGATCTTGCCGATCGCCGCGGCAGGAGCCGATAGCGCCACGTTCCACCGTCGTACGGTCTGATCCGTGCCGGCGGTGATCAGGGTGCGGCCGTCCGGGCTGAATGTCACTGACAGTACGGTGCCGGTGTGTCCGGAGAGCGTGGTGAGCCTGCCGCCGGTGTCCGCGTTCCAAAGCCGCACGGTGTGATTGTTACTGCTGGCGGTGGCGAGGGTGCGCCCGTCCGGACTGAACGCCATTGAGGACCCGGTGTACCTGGCCGAGCTGCCGTGACTGTGGCCTGAGGCGGTGTCCCAGAACCGCAGGGTCTGATCATTACCTGCGGTGGCGAGGGTGTGGCCGTCGGGGCTGAACGCCATTGAGGTGACCTGGGCGGTGTGCCCGGTCAGGCTGACGCGCCGGCGGCCGGTGCCCGTGTCCCACAACCGCACCGTGCGATCGCGGTCGTTGGTGGCGAGGGTGCGGCCGTCGGGGCTGAACGCCATCGCGGTCACATCAGTCTCGCTCTGTAGAGACGGGTGCGTACGCCTTCGGGCGGTGGTTGCGTCCCACAGCTCCACGCCGCGGCCGAGGCTGCTGGTGGCGAGGGTTCGGCCGTCCGCACTGAACGTCATCGAGTCGGCCAGGTCGGCATAGCCCGGCAGGTGGATTCGCAGGTGGCCGGTGGCCGCGTCCCACAGTTCGACGCCGTTGCTGAGGCTGCTGGTGGCTAGGGTGCGGCCGTCAGCACTGAACGCCATCGACATGACCGAAGCGGTATGCCCTGGCAGGCGCGTACGCAGGCGTCCAGTGACGGTGTCCCACAGTTGCACCGTGTGGACACCTGTGAAGCTGCTGGCGGCCAGAGTGCGGCCGTCCGGGCTGAATGTCATGGCGTCCGCCTCCTTGGAGCGTCCGGACAGGACAGTCCGGGACTGTCCGGCTGCGGTGTCCCACAGGCGTGCCGTGCGATCACTGTCTGCGGTGGCGAGGGTGTGGCCGTCGGGGCCGAACACCACTGAGGTGACCTGGGCGGTGTGCCCGGTCAGACTGCGGCGCAGACGGCCGGCGCCCGCATCCCACAATCGCACCATGCGATCGGGCCAGGCGGTGGCCAAGGTGCGACCGTCCGCACTGAACGCCATTGACTGCACAGCAGCGGTACCTTCGGCCAGGCTGTGGCGCAGACGGCCGGTGCCGAGGTCCCACAACCGCACCGCTTCACTCTTGCTGGAGCTGCTGGTGGCGAGGGCACGGCCGTCGGGGCTGAACGCCACCGAGGTGACCCGGGCGGTGTGCCCCGCGAGGCTCCGGCGCAGCCGGCCAGTGCCGGTGTTCCACAGCTGCACCGCCCCGCGCCTGGCACCGGTGGCCAGGGTGCGGCCGTCCGCACTGAACGCCATCGAGGAAGTCGGTCCGGGCTGCCCGGGAGCCAGCGCTTGAGTGAATTCCAGGAGAGTCCGGCGCAGTTGGCCGGTACCGGTGTCCCACAGCCGCACCGCTCCGCCCCGTCCGGCGGTGGCCAGGCTGCGGCCGTCCGGACTGAACGCCACCACGTCGAACGGCACGATCTGCCCGGTGTCCGCTGCGTCAGGGTCTGCCAGGAGAGTCTCGCGCAGACGGCCGGTGCTCATGTCCCACAGTCGCAGGGTGCGATCACGGCCGGCGGTGGCCAGGACGCCCCCGTCCTGGCTGAACGCCACCGCGTCGACCCTGGCGTTGTCTGCGGGGAGGCTGTCGCGGAGTTGGCCGGCGCCGGTGTCCCACAGACGTACCGTGCTGTCCCCGTCGGCGGTGGCCAGGGTGCGGCCATCCGGACTGAACGCGACCGAGGACACGGTGCCGGAGTGTCCGGTGAGCCGGTACCTCACGGGCACGGCGGCGGCAGCGGAGAGGCTCTCCACCGCTTGGGAGGTCGGCTCGGTTCGGTAGGCCTGGACGGCCAGCAGCGCGGCGAGGTCGGAGTCCTGGCCGGGCAGGGCTGCGGATTGCGCGGCGAGCTGCCGGGACAGGGCGACCTTCCGGGCGGTGTCCGCCGCCTGTCGCTGCAGGTCGCTGCTCCGGTTCTGGCTCCACGCGACCACGCTCGCGGTCACAGCGAGGACGAGGAGAGCGGAGAGGACGAAGGTCAGTGCCTGCAGACGCCGGGTGGTCCGGGTTGCGGTGTGCACCTCCTCCTCGAGTGCAGACGAGCTGGCAGTGAGAAAGCTGTGCTCGAGGTCGGTCAGGTCTGTGATGCGTTCGGAGCTGCTGAACAGGTCCTGGGCTGTGGCCAGTCGGCTTCCCCGGTACAGGGCACCTGCCTCGCGGCCCAGTTCCTGCCAGACCTGCGCCGCTTCGGTCAGTTTCCGGTGCGCGCGCAGGAGTTCGCGGTCCTCCTCGATCCATTGGCGCAGCCGCGGCCAGGCGGTGATGAGGGCTTCGTGGGCGATCTCGACTGTGGCGTTGTCAAGGGTCAGCAGACGCGCTTGGGTGAGGGCTTCCAGCACCTGGTCCGTTTGCGGGTGCGCAGGTGTCTCCAGTTCGGGGCGGTCGGCGGGTCTGCGGGTGTCGGGGGTGCCGTCGCCGGGGGTGACCAGCCGAAGCAACACGCGTCGTACCGCGCGTGCCTGGCCGTCGGTGAACTGGCTGTAGACCTCCTCGGCAGTCTTGGCGATCGCACCGTCCAGGGCACCGGCTGCCTCGAAGCCGGCCAAGGTCAGCGTCTTGCCCCGGCGGCGGCGCCACGTCTCCAGCAGCACGTGCGACAGCAGCGGCAGGCCGCCCGGCGCATCCGCGACCTCGCCAACGAGCCTGGCGGTCAGGGCACGCTCGACGGTCAGTCCCGCGGCGGCCGCTGGTTTGACGATGACCTCGCGCAGTTCCGCCGCGTTCATCGGACCGGCCAGCAGATTGGCATCGCTCAGCGCGTCGGCCAGGTCGCGGTGCTCCGCGCAGCGGCCGTAGAAGTCGGCGCGCACCGCCAGCAGAACCCGTAATCGGCTCTCGGGCTGTCGGGCGGCCAGAAGCAGCTCGATGAAGCGGGAACGCTCGGCCGCGTCGTGGCAGAGGGTGAAGGCCTCCTCGAACTGGTCGACGATCACGAAGACGTCCGCCCCGGTGTCCATGGGGACCGGGACGCCTGGGGTGAGGAGGTGGGCGTGGGTACGGGCCGGCCGGTCGCCGGGGGTCAGGATCCGGATCGCGGCAGCGCGCAGCCCCGCTTCCTGAGAGTGCTGAAGGGCGGGGATCAACCCGGCTCGCAGCAAGGAGGACTTACCACTGCCGGACGGCCCGAAGACCGCGGCGAATCGCCGGCGGCGCAACAGGTCCAGCAGGTCGTCGGTGAGCCGGTCACGGCCGAAGAACCGGCCGCGGTCCCCGGTCTCGAAGCGCACCAGACCGCGGTACGGCGGCTCCACGTTCTCCACGTCATCGACTGGACCGGCGGCGGCCTCCTCCACGGCCTGATGCCAACGCGCCTCCCACTGCGCGGCATCGCCCCCGCATGCCGCTGCGTACGCCAGAGCCACCGGCAGGGTGGGCAACTGCTCACCTGCCGCCGCCTGCGACAACGTCGGCACCGAGTAGCCGGCCCGCTGCGCCATCACCCGGTAGGTGACGCCACCCGCCTCGGCCCGCAGCTTGCGCAACTCGAACGCGAACCGCTGCACCGGACCTGCCCCCGGATCCACCGGCACCTCACGACGCCCCGCCACGACCTCGCCCCTCCCACCGCCCCGGCACCGGACCGGACGGCCAACCTACGCACCTCACGACCCCCCGGAAAGAACCCGCCCGGCCATTGTTAGGCCGCCCAAAAGGGGCTGCCCAACAATCCGGCGGGCCGCTGAACTTGGTCATGCGAGCAGTGCGGGGGACCGCTCGCGGAGGGCGCGCCCTGCCGGTTGGCGGCAACCGGCAGGGCGCGACCCAGGGGGCGCGAGCCCCTCCTTGAGGAACACCCATCACACCCAGGAGGAACCATGGCATTACGCAAGGTCGTTGCACTTGCTCATCTTCAACAACCAGACCGGTAGCGCGACCATGTCGACCTGCAAGGGGTACAACGGCACGCGCTGTGAGGGCAAGCTGCAGGCCGGAGACTGGATCGACAAGTACATGACGCCCATCAACTCGATCACACTCCAGCCGTAGTCGGTTGCCCCATGCGAACGGCTTCCGGAGTCCTGTGGGCCGGGCTCTGGATGCTTCGTGGGTTCGCCACACCGGGCCAAGGTCATGCCTCGTGGGACCTGCTCAGGTTGTCAGTCATCGATATCACCAAGGAGAGCAGATGCGTTTGCGTAAGCGTACGGTTGTTGCCGCGTTCCTGGTCGCAGCGGTATTCAGCGCCCTCGGCCAGCCGGCGCCGGCCGCTCCCATGCCGTGGGACTCACACAGATCCCCTTCGGGTTCGCAGGCCGGCGCGTCCGGCCACTGGGGACAGGCCGGCTACCACGACAGCTGATTCACCCTCTGCCGGCTCAACCGGTGTGCGATGACTGCAAACCCCTGACATCCAGGCGTCTCCCGCCAGGACGGAGTGAACCTGGCGGGAGACGCCTGCATGGGTCGGGGGACGAAGTGCGGCTTTCGCTGGCGGAGTTGATGGACCTCGAGGAGGTCCTGACCAGCGCCCGACACCTCCGCAACGGCATCGTGCTGACCTGCCTGCGCACGGGCCTGCTCGTCGCCGCGGCACTGTCGTTCTGAAGGCCGACGGCGACGAGACCACCGTGGACCTGGCCCGCGCCGACTCCGTCACCCCGGTCCCCACCTGCCCGGGGTCGACCACGACGCCGTGAAGAGGCGTCCCACGAGTCTTGGGCCCCCCTTGGGTGGGGTTCTCTGTCGAGATCGTGTTCCGAGTGATCGTGGGTCGTCTCAGGAATGTCTCAGGAGTGTCATCGGGAGACCTGGGCCGTGCGGGCCGTCCGTGTGGTGGATGACGGACCGCGAAACAGCCGCGGCCGCACTACTTGAGAGGCCCCAACTGCCATGAAGAACAAGCGCTTTGGGATCATCGTCGTATCGGCCGTTGCCGGCGCGCTCGTGCTGACTGCCTGCAACGGTGAGGACGCTGCGACCGGCGCCGGGGCCAGCGCCGCGGCAAGCAGCCCGTCCGCCGGCGGGCACACGTCCCCCGGCGGCGGGCACGCCACCGGGAGCGGCACCGTGCAGAGCGTCGGCCGGTGGGACAAGAACACGGAGGACGCGACCTTCTTCTCGTCGGTCCTCAACGGCGCGAACGAGGTGCCGGTCGAGGGCGGGCCGGCCGTGGGTGACAAGGACGGGCACGCGCTCGCCCTCATGCGGATCCAGGGCGACCAGGTCTCCTACGCGTTCACCTTCACCGGGATCGGGACACCGACCCTCGGTCACCTTCACAAGGGTGCCAAGGGAGTCAACGGCGATGTGAAGATCCCGTTCTTCACGGAGAAGCTGGAGGACGGCAAGAAGTTCGTCTACGGCACGGTCACCGTCGACGATCAGGACCTGTTGGAGGGCATCAAGGCCAACGCCCAGAACTGGTACTTCAACATCCACACCGCGGAGTTCCCCGGTGGTGCCGTCCGTGGTCAGGCTTACAAGCTCTCTCCGAGCGTCCACGTCCCCGACACCATGAACGCGGAGACCCTCGACTCCCTCGTCAAGAACGCCGGGTAACCGCCACACCCGCTGATGCTGACACCAGTGCTGTTCGGTTCCTGGTGGGTGTGGGTGAGGAGAGGGGCGGCGCCAGCGTTTCGGCCTCGTGTTCACGAGGCCGAATCGTCGATGACGCCGCCCCACACCTGCGGTCAGAAATCAGGCGACCGGGAAGTTGTCGGCCGTCGCGATGCGGTCACGGATCCACACGCCCGCGGGCTTCAGGGACGAGGTTCCGGTCCAGGGCCCGTTGCTGTTGCAGGTTCCGGTCTTGAAGACGGCCCCCGAACGGTTGTCGTCGGAGAAGTTCCAGTTCGTCCAGCTGATCTTCTTGCTCGCCATGAGGTCGAGGTAGCGCTGGGACATGGCGAAGTCGTTGCTTCCCTCGCCGGCGTAGTTCTGGGTGCCGAACTCGGTGACGAAGACCGGGAGCCGGTCGGCGGCACGCGAGAGGGTCGCCAGGTACTCGTCGCGGTGCGAGTACGCGTAGAAGTGGAACGTGTACATGATGTTGGTCGCCCGGACCGGGTTGTTCACCACTTCGGACTCGTCGGCGCCCTCGGAGACGCCGAACGAGGACCAGGCGCGGGTCCCGACCAGTACGGGGGCGTCGGAGTCGATGGCCCGGATGGTCGGGATGATCTGCTCCGCGTAACTCCTGACCCGCGACCAGCTCACCCCGCTGGGTTCGTTGGCGATCTCGTACAGGATGTTGTTCTTGTCCTTGTTGCGGTTGGCGATGTCGGTGAAGAACTGCCGCGCCTTGCTCAGGTTGGTGTTCGGGTCGCCGGGGGTGAGCATGTGCCAGTCGACGATCACGTACATGCCGCGGGCCGTCGCCTGCTGGATGAGGGAGTGGGCGAGGTTGGTGAAGTGCTGGGGGTTCGTCTCGTACCCGCCCTCCTGCACATAGGTCGAGACACGCAGGACGTCGGCCTTCCAGTCCTGCGCCAGGGCGTTGAGTGAACCGCTGGTCAGGCAGTGCGGGTACCACTGGGTGCCGTGGGTGCTCACGCCGCGCAGCTGGACGGGGTTTCCGCGGCTGTTGCAGAGCTTGGTGCCACAGACCTTGAGCTGTCCGTTGATGCCGACCGGTGTGGTTGCCGCGGGTGTCGCGGCCTTCCGGTCGGTGGTCGCGGAGGCGGAAGCGGTGGGGAGGACGCTCACGAGCAGGAGCAGGACGCTGCAGAGCAGGGCTGCGAGCGCAGCGGGGCGCAACGACTGTGGGGGTGCCGTCATGCGAACTCCGATCATATAGCTGTCCGATAGGAAACTTTCCTATCAGTAGAGAAGCAAGAGACCCCACCGGTATCAAGAGTCCTGACGGCATCCGCGGTTCGAGGCGTTCACATCCAGGAGTGAACGTCGGGGCGCGAGTCCGGATCACCGAAGAGATCCCCCGGGCCAGGGCCCGGGGGATCTCCTGCTGTCTCGGGCCGGAACTCACATGTCGACGCCGACGTACTGCTTGCCTTGGTCGTTCACCACGATCACCGACTCGACCTCGTCGGGCGCCACGGCCGCGGAGCCGTTGAGGCCGCCCTCGCCGGGCCGGGGGCTGGAGGTCGGGGAGGGGCCGGGGGAGACGACCCAGCTCGCGGCCGTCTCCTGGTGTCCGTCCTTGGAGACCACCACCAGCCGGCACCGCTCACCGCTCGGGACTCCGGCGACCGAGGCGTTCACGCGGACCCACTCGCTCGCCGGAGTGAGCTCCACCGTCATCGAGGCCTTCGTGTCGCTGTCCGTCGCCGCCGCGACCCTGATCCCCTCCTGCGGCGGCGAGCTCGACGTGGACGGTGAGGCGGAGGGAGGAGGAGCCGCTGTGGCATTCCCGGGGTCGTTGCCCCCTACCGCGTAGCCCCCGAGGAACAGGATCGCCGCCGACGCGGCGGCACCCAGCCCCACGGCCAGGGACCGGCGCCGCCAGGCGCTCGCCTGCTCGGCGCGCACCTGACGCAGGGTGCGCTGGAGCAGCAGGTCCCCGTCCTCGGGCGGGCCTTCGAGGAATGCCTCGGGCGGAACCTCGTCGAGTGCCGCCTCCATCTCCTGAAGCGCGGTCAGTTCCATTCGGCATTCCTCGCACTCGGCGGTGTGTTCCTCGAGTGTCGACCGCTCGTCGGTCGCCAGGATGCCCAGAACATAGGCGCCGAGCAGTTCGCCGTTCGGATGCTGCTGTGTGCTCATGCCGCCCCCACCTTTCCAAACTTCAGGGCACTCCCGGGGTTGCTGGGGGTGTACAACTTGCGCAATGCCTTGAGGGCGTGATGGGCGCGGGACTTGACCGTACCCTCCGGAATGCCCAGCCGTCCTGCGGCTTCCGACGCCGTGCGGCCGCGGTAGTAGATCTCCACCAGGACATCCCGGTGTTCGGGCTTGAGCTGCTTGAGCGCGTTCATCATGACCACCGAGTCGACCACCTCCTGGGAGTGGTCACGGTGGACCGGCGTGACCGTCTCGGTCTCGGCCACCTCGTTGGGGCGGGCCGCCTTCGCCCGGTACCGGTCGGTGACGATGTTCCGGGCCACCGTGAGCAGCCAACCCCTCAGTGATCCTTGAGGGTTGGCGATGACCTCTGGGTGCCGCCAGGCCCGGATCAGTGTTTCCTGCACCACGTCCTCGGCGGAGGCCCGGTCGCCGGTCAGTCGTGTCGCGTAGGCGAGCAGGGCCTTGCCGTGCTCCGCGTAGAGCGTGCGGATCAATGCTTCATGACTCGTGGCCTGTGGGCCACGAGATCGTAGGATCGCCATGTGGTTACTCCATCCCCGTGGGTTCACCAGAGACACGAAGGTCCGCCGGGGCAGAGTTCGGAGTCGGACAGTGACCTGCGTCACTGATATTTAGCGTTCAAGCACCGTGTGTCTTGTTACCGAATGACGATGTGCCAGGGCCATCTGTGACGCGGGGGTGACCGGCCCGGGGCGTGGCAGGAGCGGTCGTGCGCATCGTGTTCCAACTTTCCGTAGGCCGCCGCCACTTCAGCAGCGCTGCAACCTGTCCTACGTAGCCAGGGCAGGGCTCGGGTCTCTGCGCGGCGAGATTCGTTCTTCGATCTTTTCCGCGCAGTCGCCAATGGCCTCCGCCGTTTCGGAGTGCGGCTCAGGAGGAACCGACGATCTCCCCGGAGTTGTGCGGATTGAGGAACATGGCCTCCTGCGGCACATGCGCCGGCATCCCGTCCCGCGGGTCGGGGCGGGGAACGTAGACGGGGGCGTCCGTCTGGTAGAAGAGATCGATGTCGGCCTCCTCGCCGCCGACGATCAGGGTGTCCCACGCCCCGCTCTCCAGGAGGGTCCGCAGGGTGTCGGGCCCCAGTGCCGAGAGGTGCTCGCGCAGTGCCTCGTCGGTGGGCAGTCCGGGCAGGCGGGTCGCCAGCCGCTCACGGATGGCGCCCATGCGCTCGACCAGCAGGTCGAGATCGGACCGCTGCGGCTCCCGGCTCGGGTCCGGTTCCATGCTGCGCGCGACGATGTCCCTGATCGCACGGGTGACGCCCTGCTCGTCGGTGGTCACCATCGCGTTCCAGGCCCGGCTCTTGTGCCGGTACTGGAGCATCGACATCGCCGCCTCGTGCCGGATGAAGTCGGCGTCGCGCAGAGGATGCCCCCGCCAGGCCCGGCTCAGCGAGCGGGCGAGCGAAGTCGCGGACGCGAGACCGCTGTTGAGGCCGCGACCCGGCCAGAAGTGGATGGCATTCGCCGCGTCGCCCAGCAGAAAGCCGAAGGTGCCCGGTGTCGTCCCCGTCGGGCGGGTGAGCTGGGCCGTGAACCGCGGGCGCTGCACCATGTCCAGACGGAACGAGGTGATCGCGGTGAGATCGTCATCGGCCACCCCGAACAGCTTGAGACCTTCCCGGATGCGCTTCCACAAGGGGGAGTTGCGCAGCAGGGCGGGAAGGAAGAGCGTGCCGTGCGTGGGACAGACGAACTCGTTGTCCTCGGCGCGGCCCATGACACAGGGCCGCGCGGCGATGCACTCCTCGAAGACCTTGCGGACGGGATCGATACCGATCACGTTCTCGGCCTCCTCGCGGGTGAGCCGCATGTTGAGGAAGCCCTCGCCGCGCAGCGAGTTGAGCAGGAACCGGTTCTGCGCCACGGTCAGCAGCACGCTCATCGGATCGGTCAGCGCCGACTTGACCCGCAGCCCGAGCACGACGTCCTGGAGGTGCTCGCCGTCGAGGGAGTAGACCGAGGTGTCGGCCGCGCCGAAGCGGTCGGCGTAGTACTCGCGGGTCCGGGAGCGTCCGCCCTCGGCGATGACGAGGACGTGCTGCTGCGCGATGCTTTCCTGCTGCTCCGAGGCCTCGAAACGCTTGGGGACCAGCCTGATGGCCGCCCTCTGGTTCGCGAGCTCCAACAGCCGGTCCTCCACATGGGCGATCCGGATGTTGCGCGGCGGCAGGCCGTCGACCGAGTCCGGTCCGACGGGCCACATCTCCGAGTAGCCGCCCGCGTCGAACAGCGCCGCCCGCACGTGGTCGGACAGCGCCATGTACTGCCGGCTCTGGACGGTCACCACCTGCTGGCGCCGTACGTTGCCGAGCTTCTCGTCCTTCCAGACGATGCTCGATCCCTCCCTGGCCCAGCGCCCGTCGTGGACGGTCACGGCCACCCGGCCCCGGAGCTGTTCCTCGAGCGCCAGGGCGAACGCGAGACCGACCGGCCCGCCCCCGCTGACCGTGACCTGGAGCGTGCCGGGGGCGACGGAGGTGACGCGCGGGGTGTCGAGCTGGGAGAGGTCCATGACCGTCTCCATCGCGTCTTGCGCCTCGTAGAGGAAGGTCTCGTCGCCGATCTGGATGCTGTCGTTGGGGCGCAGTACGTGCCGGGTGACGCGCTGCCCGTTGACGTGTGTGCCGTTGCGGCTGTCGCGGTCGTAGAGGACGTGACCGCCGTCCTCGGTCACGATCTCGGCGTGCAGACGTGAGGCGCTGGGGCTCACGATGACGATCCCGTTGTCGCTCTTGCGGCCGAACGACAGTGACGCACCGTCGAGAACCATGCTCTGACCAGTGAACGGACCTGTGCGTCCCACGATGACGGATGGCACTGCGTACTCCCTCGTGATGGTGCTCGGCTGCGAATACCCGCCCGCCCCCGTGGCCTTTCCGGCGCGAGGGCGGACGCGTACGACACCAACACGTAGGTGATCCCGGACCGAGTTCAATGGTTTCGGGACCGGAATGGATCTTTCTCGGAACGGACCTGGCTATGCCCCCGCGTCCGTGCACGTGATGGAGAAGGGCACCGTGTTCGAACTCGTCAGCTCGGGGCCCTTGACCTGCACCCCGATCTCGCTCTGGAAGGTTCCCGACTTCTGCCACGCCGTGAGCCGCACCGTGTCCTGCCCCGTACGGTCGCCGCCCGCCGGGAAGGTGACGGTCCGCCACTCCCGGTCGACGACCGAGCCGTCCTTGGACACCCAGCGGTAGGTGAGCTGGGCCGGTGCCTGGTCCACGGCGAACGTGACCGTGAACGTGGGTGCTTGCTCCGCCGGCGGTGGACAGGCGCCCGAGTAGGTGGTGTTGGCCCCGGTCACCGTCACACGGATCATCTGGGCGCCGGCCTGTTCCTGCTCCTGCTCGTCCGCGCTCGGCGCGGCGGCGGGCTCCGCGACGTCCTTCGATCCGCTGTCCGCGCTCTGGGAGGGGGAACTGCTCGCGGTGGCCCGGTTCGGGTCCGCTGTGCCGTCGTTCCCCTGTCCGGTCAGGGCGTAGCCCAGCCCGGCGATGCCCACGACACAGGCGACCGCTCCGGCGACGAGAACGGCGGAAATGCTCCGGTTGCGCCGAGGGGCCTCGGGGGCGGGTGGCGTGTGGGGGGTGGAGTGCGTCGGCGCCGACTGCGCGGGTGCTCCCGTGACGGTCGGTGCGAACTCGGGCGCACCTGTCACGACCGCCGGTGCCGGTGTGGCTGGGGTGGCGGCTGTTCCGGCGGGCGACGACGCGACCGTCCCGGCCGTGGGCGGCTCTGAGGCGGTGGGCGCGTCCTGGGCCCGGGGGATGCGCGGGTCCTCGGCGAGGGGAGTGTCCACCACCGTCGGCGTGGCGGCGACCGCGGGTGTGCCGCCCGCCGCGACGAGGCGCAGATTCTTCTCGGCCTGCTCGGCCGGTGTACGGTCCGCCGGTTCCTTGCGCAGCAGCCCCTCGATCACGGAGCCCAGCGGCCCTGCTCTGCGCGCGGGCGGCAGTTCGTCGTCGACGATGGCACGCAGGGTGCTGAGAGGGGTGTTCTGGCGGTAGGGGGAGATGCCCTCGACAGCCGCGTAGAGGAGTACGCCGAGGGACCACAGGTCGGACTCCGGCCCGGGGGTGCGGCCCAGGGCGCGTTCGGGTGGCAGGTACTCGGGTGAGCCGATGACCTCACCCGTCCTGGTGAGGGAGGAGTCGCCCTCGACCGTGGCGATGCCGAAGTCGGTGAGGACCACTCTGCCGTCGGCGGCGAGCAGGACGTTGGCCGGCTTCACATCGCGGTGGAGCACCCCGGCGGCGTGCGCGGCGCGCAGGGCGGCCAGGATCCCGGCGCCGATCTCCGCGGCCCGCGCGGGGCCGAGGGGCCCCTTGTCGAGCAGGTCGGCCAGGGATTCCCCGCGGACGAGCTCCATGACGATCCACGGACGGCCGTCCTCGGTGGCGACATCGAAGACGGTGACCACGTTGGGGTGGGTCACACGGGCCGCGGCCCAGGCCTCGCGTTCCAGCCGGGTGTACATGCGCTCGACGTCCGGAGCGGGCAGACCCGCGGGGGCACGCACCTCTTTGACGGCGACTTCGCGCTGCAGCACCTCGTCGTGGGCGCGCCACACCGTGCCCATGCCGCCCTCGCCGAGGGGGGCCAGCAGTCGGTAGCGACCCGCGATCACGCGCTCACGGCCCGGTTCCACCGGCACGGTCTCCTCGTTGTTCATCGGGGCGATTCTTCCTCTCTTCATGAAGCGGCCGGAGCGAGCACGGAGACGGCCGCCCGGCGGGCTCGCTCCCCGCAGACCGGACGAGATCGCGACACCGCGGCGGCGCCCACCCGCCGAGCCGGGCCAGAAGCTGCTACGTGCTACACGTGGGAGGACGTCTCGAGAGTTCAACTCGGCGAAAGAAATCTGCCGCCGCGTCCTCGGGAACGGCAGCCGCCGGGCAAGAACCGGTACGGAACGGTCTGTACGGTCTGTGCGGTCTGTTCGGCGGGGGTCGGCCATGGCCCGACGCAGTGCCGGCGGAACCGTACCTGCGCTGGCGCAACGCCAACGCCCGCCACCCGGGCGTCCTGGCAGCCGAACGCAAGGAACGCGCCCGCATCCGCAGCGAAGAGGGCATCCGCTGGGGCGGACGCCCCTTCGTCACTGACGCGATCGGCGGACCGGTGCGGTCAGAACACTAGAGGGCGTCGATGTTCCCGATGAATTCGAGAATGGCCTTCGCCAACTCCGCGGGGGCTTCCATCGCGGCATAGTGACCCACACCGTCGAGTGACACCGAGCTGACTTCGGTTGCTGTGGCCTGGGACATGGTGCCGACTGTGAAGGGGCCTCCGCCCGCGCCGACCGCGAGTACAGGCACGGTCAGGCCGTGCGTGTCGGCAAGAGCCTTGATCTCGGGGCCCTCCCTCAGCATCGACTGGTAGAGGCCGATCGCTCCGCGCCAGCCGTCGGGGCGCGAATAGGTGCGGGCGAACTCCTCGATGTCGGTGTCGGTAATGGCTCCTGGGGTCGCGTTCAGGGCGGGGAATGCGAACTGCCCCAGAAACTCCCGCTCGCGGCCGGCCAGGAGCATCTCGGGAATGCCGGGTGCGGCGAGGACACCGATGTGCCAGGCGCCGCCGTGGGTGATGTCGGCCAGCGTTTCGAGGCCGAATCCGGGCAGGCCCATCTCGATCGCGGTGAGACTGCGTACGTCCTGCGGGTGGGTGGCCGCCAGGCGGAAGACGGTCGCTCCGCTGATGTCCTGCCCGGTCAGGTGGACCGGGCCGACGCCGAGCTGTTCGATGAGAAGGTGCAGGTCCTCGGCGGAGGTCTTGCTGTCGTACTCGCCCGGCCCGTTGTCGGAGTCCCCGAAGCCGCGCAGGTCGACGGCGAAGACTTGGTGGCTCTCCGCGAGGAGCGGGATGATCTTGTGGAAAGTCCACCAGCTCTCGGGAAACCCGTGGACCAGAAGGACTGGCGATCCACTGGTTCCCGCCGCTGCGTAGTGCAACTGAGTCCCGTTGACCTCCGTGAGGTGGTGGGAGATACCCGCAAGCGTGGGACCTGGATGTGTGGTGTCCATCATTCTCCTCAATTCGACAACCTTGTTGTCCAAGACAATAGACAACATGGTTGTCGATATGCAACCCGTGGGTCGCCGTAGTCTTCTTCCATGTCACGATCTGGCGCTGATCTCGCACTGCTCCTGCTCGGAGGTTTTCGCTCGCTGGTGGACGCCGCGACCGCCGAGCTGGCCCGCCGCGGCTACGAGGACGTGCGTCCTGTCCATGACTTCGCCATGCGAGCCATCGCCGCCGGCGCGGACAACGCTTCAGAACTCGGGCGGCGCCTGTCGGTCTCCAAGCAGGCGGCAGCGAAAACCATCACGGTGCTGCAGGAGCGCGGATACGTGGCACGAGACACGGACCCCCTCGACGCCCGCCGTAAGCGCCTGCACGTCACCCCACTCGGCCACGAAGTGCTGCGACAAGGCGAATCGATCTTTGACGAGTTGCGCGATCAATGGAAACAGCAGATCGGTTCCCACGAGCTCGCGAGCCTCGAGACGCACCTGGCGGACCTGGTTGGCGCTCAGCCGGTGCGTCTTGACGCACCGGGCTGGATCGTGCAAGACCTCGGAGAGCCGGTCTGACTACTCGTTCCGCCCAGGGCGGGGCCTGCCCTGGGATGTCAGTGCCGTCGAGGATTCCATCCCTCCGATCGGAGAACCCTCGATACGGCCGTCCACAGGCAGTCGAGAAGGACTCGCTCCCGCACCAGCTGGGCGATCACCGGCACCCGGTTCCCGCCGGCCGAGGCCAGCAGCAGCATCGCCCGCCGGTAGCGCACCGAGTTGGTACTGCCCCGGCACATTGTCTGCTGCAGCTTCTGCCCCTCCCGGTCGGTCAGTCTGCGCACACGGACCGGCTCGGCCACCGCGCCTCCAGCAGTCGGATCGGACGTCACCGCACGGCCAACCGCCACGACCACCAACCCGGCGAACCAACGCGGTCAGAGCACTGGCGACGGAACCCGTGGGCCGTTGACTGAGCTTCGCCGCCGCGGCGCTTCACGAGGGATGCGGCTGCCGGAACGGTGAACCGCTCTTGCACGGGCGGCCCGGAAGCGGCCGGAACGGCTGCAGACGGCATCGATTTCCCCGCTCGGGACAGCCGCCGGAGGAGTGCCGCCGGGGCGGCGGCACGGCGCACCGATGGGGGTAGGCTCCCCTCGGCCCGGTCCCGTCGAGCGGAGCGGACCCGGCCCGTCGGCTCACGCCCGTGACCGGGGCGTCGTCGACCCTCATCCGCTCCGCTTGTCGGTACGAGGGACCACTGTGCATACGCGTTTCACCGTGCTCGGCCCGCTGAGGGCCTGGCGGGGCAGGATCGAGCTCGAACTGGGACCGCCCAAGCAGCGCGCGCTGCTCGCGTTCCTCCTCGCGCAACCCAACCACCCGGTCGGTACGCACGAGATCGTCGACGCCCTGTGGAGCCAGAACCCGCCGGACAGCGCAGTGAACGTCGTGCACCGTCACATCGGGGCACTGCGCCGCCTGTTCGAACCCGACATGCCGAGCAGGGGAACGTCACGGTGGCTGGTGCGGGCATCGGGCGGCTACCGCCTGGACGCCGACCCCGAATCCCTCGACCTGCTGCGCTTCCGGCACCTGCGGGAGCGCGCGTCCGGGACCGGGGAACCGGCCGAGGCCACCGAACTGCTGGTGGAGGCCCTGACCCTGTGGCGAGGCCCCACGGCGTCCGGGATACCGCCGGAGGTACGGGCTCATCCCGCCTTCGGCGCGGTGGACGGCGAACACCTGGCCGCGGTCAAGCAGGCGGCCGAGCGGGCGCTGGAGACCGGGCGGGAACTGCGCGCACGTGTGCTGGTGACCCTGCGTCAGGCCGCCGCCCTGCACATGCTCGACGAGGCGTTGCAGGCCCGGCTGATCCTGATGCTCGCCGCCACCGGCCACCAGGCCGAAGCCCTGGAGGTCTACCGGATCGTCCGCGCCCGCCTCGCCGACGATCTGGGCGTCCAGCCCGGCCCGGAACTCCAGGACGCGCAACGGCAGGTGCTGGCACAGACATACGCCTGGGACGACGCGGCCCCTGCCGAGGAAACGCGACCCGCCGACCACACGAGCGCGGACGCGCCGACAGAGACGGCCGGCACCGGCCGGGAGAACGAGACAGCCGAGCCGTTCGACATCGACCACCGGATGTCACTCGTCGTCCCGCCCGCCCAACTCCCCGCGAAACTGCCCGCGTTCACCGGCCGGCGCGACGAACTCGCCCGTTTCCGTGGGCTGCTGCCGGGCTATTC
Source organism: Streptomyces sp. NPDC058697 (assembly GCF_042715345.1). Lineage (NCBI taxonomy): Bacteria > Bacillati > Actinomycetota > Actinomycetes > Kitasatosporales > Streptomycetaceae > Streptomyces > Streptomyces sp. NPDC058697. The sequence continues at coordinate 307,327 of NZ_JBHXSU010000002.1, read as the reverse complement.
GGCCCCTACGGTGGTCATCAGCGCGATCGGCGGCATGGCCGGTGTCGGCAAGACCGCCCTCGCCGTGCACTGGGCGCACCAGGTGGCCGACCACTTCCCGGACGGCCAGTTGTACGTCGACCTGCGCGGCTTCCACCCCAGCGGAACGGTGATGAGCCCGGCCGAGGCCATCCGCTCCTTCCTCGACGCCCTCGGGGTGCCCGCCCAGCGTGTCCCCGCCGGGCTGGACGCGCAGGCAGCCCTCTACCGCAGCCTGCTCGCGCGGCGCCGTGTGCTGATCGTGCTGGACAATGCCCGCGACACCGAGCACGTACGTCCGCTGCTGCCCGGAGCGCCCGGGTGCCTCGTCGTCGTCACGAGCCGGCACCAGCTGTACGGACTGGTGGCCGCCGAGGGCGCGCACTCCCTGACGCTGGACGTCCTCGGCGAGGACGACGCCCTGCGGTTCCTCTCCGACCGCCTCGGGCCCGACCGGATAGCGCGGGACCCGCACGCTGCCCGCGCCATCGCCGCCGCGTGCGGGGGCCTGCCGCTCGCACTGGCCGTCGTCAGCGCCCGTGCCGCGATCAACCCCGCCTTCCCGCTGTCCGGGATCGCCGAGGAACTGGCGGAGAGCGAGGGCAGCCTCCAGGCATTCTCCGGCGAGGCACCCACCGCCGACGCCCGCAGCGCCTTCTCGTGGTCGTACCGACTCCTCAGCCCGGAAGCGGCACGCATGTTCCGGCTGTTCGCGCTCCATCCGGGCGACGACTGCTCAGTTGCCGCCGCCGCGAGCCTGGCCGGACAGCGCCGCGACCAGGTTCGGCCGCTGCTGGCCGAGCTGAGCCGGGCCCACCTGGTGTCGGAGACCAGGCCGGGACGCTTCGGCTGCCACGAACTGCTGCGCGCCTACGGGACCGAACTGGGCAAGGCGCTGGACGCCCCGCCGGAGCGGAGGGCGGCCCGGCGCCGCATGTTCGACCACTACCTGCACAGCGCGCACGCGGCGGACGGCGTCCTCGCGCCGAGCCGGGAACGCCTCACCCTGGACCCGCCCCTGCCCGGAACGATCGTGTCGGAATTCGCCGACCAGACCCGCGCCGCCGAGTGGCTGGAGACCAACCGGTCCGTGCTGCTCGCCGCCGTCGAGCAGAGCGCCCGGCGCGGCTGCGGCGAACAGAGCTGGCAGCTCGCGGCCACCATCGAGCTGTACCTCGACCGCAACGGCCACCGTCAGGAACAGTTCATCGCCCAGACGACGGCGGCGCGGGCGGCACAGCGGCTCGGCGACCTGCGCGGACAGGCTCACACCCACCGGGCGCTCGGCTTCGCCAACGGCCGACTGGAGCGCTGGGAGGACGCGGCCGGGCATCTGGCCCGCGCCCTGGACCTGTTCGCCGACATCGGGGACCAGGCCGGACAGGGGCGCGTGCACCGCTACGCGGCCTTCCTCGCCAACGCGCGCGGCCGCCACGAGGAGGCCCTGGAGCACTACGCCCAGGCGGCTGTCCTCTACCGCGAGGCCGGACGGCGCAGCGGGGAGGCCAGCGTGGCCAACGAGGTCGGCTGGACCCACATCCTGACGGGCCGGTACAGGAAGGCGCTGGAGGAGTGCGGCCGGGCCCTGGCCGTCCACCAGGAGATCGGCGACCGCAACGGTGCGGCCGCGGCGTGGGACAGCCTCGGCTACGCCCACCACCACCTGCACGAACACGACCGCGCACTGACGTGCTACGAGCACGCCCTGCAGCTCTACAGGACGATCCGCGACCGCTACCTGGAGGCGGACACGCTCGTCCACATCGGCGACACCCACCACGCGGCGGGGGAGCACGAACGGGCCGCGGACGCGCGGCGTCAGGCACTGGACATTCTCGACGACATAGGCCACCCGGACGCCGAGGCGGTGCGCGGGAAACTGAAGGACGCGGTCGCTGCCGGCGCTGGGGAGCAGCCAGGTCACTGCTGACGGTGGAGTGGCCCGCCAGGACGGAGCGGTGCGGATCGGCGCGGATCGATCCGAATCGGTACGGATCGTCCGGTCCGGAACATTCCGATCCGGCGTCAGAAAACCGTCACAGTTTCGGAAGAGGGCCCTGCCTACGCTCACCGCTCCGCTTCTTCGGGGCCCCTAAGCCCCTTCCCCGCGTATGCCGTACCGGTCACCCCACCGCGGCCGCGTTCCCCTGCTCGCCGCGTATCCGGGTGCGAGTACGGGCACCCGGCGTGAGGGAGAGGAGCGCACCGAACTCCCCCTCAGAAACGGGAAGATGAACACGATCACCGTCGCGGAGACCGCCTCGCCCGCGCATCAGGAGCAGTTGCTCGACGAGCTGGTCTCCGACCACACGACGGCGCTGCTCGCCTACACGGAGAAGCTGCTGAGCGACCGGCACACCGCGGAGGACATAGTTCAGGAGACCCTCATCCGTGCGTGGCCGCACACGGAACGCCTCTACAGCACCGAGGGATCCGTGCGGGGCTGGCTGCTGACCGTCGCGCGCAACCTGATTGTCGACCGCATGCGCAGTGCCTCCGTCCGCCGGGAGTGCGTCGGCATCGACAACCGTGACGTCGTCCTGCCCGATCACTCCGAATCCGTGCTGCTCTCCGTCGAGACGACCTCCCTGCTGCGCCAGCTCTCCCACGACCACCGGGAGGTGCTGGTGCACACCTATCTGTGCGGCCGGACCATCAAGGAGACGGCCCACATCCTCAGGATCCCCGCCGGAACGGTCAAGTCGCGCCAGCACTACGCCCTCAACGCGCTGCGGGCCCGCATGACACCGAGGGACCCCGCCACGACGAACTGACCCGCACACGCCTTCGCGGTTGCCCATCACACGCTCCCCTCGTCGTCCGTCGTTTGTCGTCCGCCACCCGGCGGACTTCAAGAGGTACACGGAACCGCGGGTACGGAAGGTTCGACGGTGTGGGTGAGAGGGCCGGTACGCGTTCGGGGCCCGGTCACCGGACTGGGCCCCGAACACGTATCAGGGGGAGTCAGCCGGTGCCTTGCCGTTGTGACTGTGGACGACCTGGTGGTAGCCGTCGCTCGTGGGCAGGTGACCCGGTGACCCGGTGACAGGAACGGCGTAGCCCCGTCACGACGGCTCTGCGGTCGTCGCCGCTCTGTATCCAGGTCTCGCGCGTCCTGGCGAGGATGAACAAGCTCGTAGTCCATGGCGAGTCGGAAGGCGATCGCAACGGTCAGCTGAGGTGCGGTCAGGCTCAGTGCGCCGAGTTCCTGGGAGCCCAGCACCGAGGCCAGATGCCCGTCCTGGAAACCCAGACCACCACGTCGAGTGCGGTGCCCGAGCACGGCGACCCAGGGTGCCCGGTCGCCGAGCATCGTGCGGAAGTCGACGAGGCGGGCCACGACGCCGGTGACCTCGCCGGGCCCGTCGCCTCGTATGTCCCGTACGCGCTGGACCAGTTCGGGGGCTCCGTGGAGCAGACTGCCCGAGCCGACCAGCGCGGGGGCGTGGGCGGACCTTTGCGGTCGCGTCTAGCAGCTCTGGACCTCGTCGGTGGTGACGGGTCGGGTCCGTTGGTCTCGGGGACCTTGCCGTCGGGCTCCAGGGCGCTCACGTTGTCGCCCTTGTTGCCAGCGATGAGGAGCGCTCACGTGATCGATACCCGAGTCCTCGGGCATCGACCGACGTTCTTGGCGTGCCACCCGCTGCTCGGCCGAGGCACGCGAGTGGCTGGCGCGAGCAGAATGATGATGCGCCCGACTCGGGTGCTGCCGTGGCGGCCCCGGGCCGAGCGGGCGGATGCGCGGCCAGACAGCCTGCGTCGAGCCGGCCCCGCCGCCCGGGGCGAAGGCGCTACTTCTCCAGGACGCCTGAGGAAGCGATCTCGATCTTCGCGCGGGTGGCACCGGAACGCGAGCCGAGGGACTCGATCTTCTTCACCAGGTCCTGGCCCTCGACGGCTTCGCCGAAGACCACGTGCTTGCCGTCCAGCCACGGGGTGAGCACCGTGGTGATGAAGAACTGCGAGCCGTTGCTGTTGGGGCCGGAGTTCGCCATCGACAGCAGGAACGGCTTGTCGTGCTTGAGCTTGAAGTTCTCGTCGGCGAACTTCTGGCCGTAGATGCTCTTGCCGCCGGTGCCGTCGCCGCGGGTGAAGTCGCCGCCCTGGAGCATGAAGTCCGGGATGACACGGTGGAAGCCCGAGCCCTCGTATCCGAAGCCGTGCTGGCCGGTGGCCAGCTCACGGAAGTTCTGCGCCGTTTTGGGGACGACGTCGTCGTACAGCTTGAAGACGATCCGGCCCGCAGGGCTGCCGTCAATGTTGATGTCGAAGAAGACGTTGGTAGACATGGAGAGATCCTGTCACGGCCCCGCCTACTGCCCTGGAGCCGCCCCGGTTCGTCCACCAAGAAGACCAAATTCCGAGTATGCCCACCCGCGATGGTTCTCGCCGTCGAGGTGTCACCGTGGCAGCATGCCTGCCTCCACGACCTGCTCCTCGAAGCCGAGGGTCTGCAGGTTCTGCCGGTAGTAGCGGCTGCGGTCGGGCAGAGGGCGGCTGCGGATCAGCTCAGGGCTCGAACGAGTCCTTCGTGCTCGGCCTCCGAGAGCGTTTGACACCGCTGCACGCCAAGAGCTCGGTCCCGGCGGCGTCGAAGTACAGAGTGAAGAACCAGAGCCGATCGGTTGCGTCGATGATCCCGGTACGCAGTTGCTCGCCGCGGTGCCGCGCGAGGATCTCAACGGTCTCATCGAGGCCGATGATCTCCTGCAGGCCGCGGGCCAACGACCGTCTCAACCTCGCTGCGGCGATGCCGGCGACCATCGAATGGGGCACCTCCCTGTCCCAAACCGTTACCTCGGCGCCGGCGGCGATGGCCTCGCGTGCTGGCTTGCACGCGCTTGTCTGGTTGGTGAGCATCGCGGCGACGATGTCGGGCTGACTTGAGGGCTCGTCTCCGGTGGCCATGCGGTGACTGTAGAGACGGAACATGGGCGTTGCTACAGGATTGCGGCGTGGCCTGGGCTGGTGGGTGGGGAGACAGAGGATCGCGATGCTGTGGCCGACCGGATCATCGATCACCTCGGTCCCGCGCTTGCCCTGCGGCCTCGCATGCGGTTCGCCAAGGACACCGTGCTCATCGTGGAGCCCAACTCTGTTTGGAAAAAGCCGAGTTGAGACGGGCGAATGAGATCCTGAAGGCTGACTCGGTGCCTTTCGCGAAGGAGCTCGACCAGCCCCGCACGAGACCGACACGGTGATCAACCACCCCCGCGAGGGCATTCCTGGATCTGAGGCAGGTCGACGTGCGAGAGGGGCCTGCTCGCGGAGTAGTGAGGCGGGCCCATCCACGTCCTCTGTCTCACCGGGGACCGAGGTCCCCATGGGTCACACGGATTTTGGACTGGCCGTGCGGGAGTTCCTCCCAGTTGTCCATGAAGTGCGCCCGCAGTCCGTGTTGTTCGGCCAGGGCCGTGAGCGTTTCGGTGCGGTAGTAGAAGTCCTCCCGCAGGACGTGGTGTTCCTCGCCCTCGGTGCGGTCGAAGGTGAAGTCGAACCAGCCGCCCGGGGCGAGTACCCGGCCGACGTGGGCCAGGCATTCGTCGATGACGGAGAGCGGCGAGTGCGAGAAGACGCTGTGCGCGTGCACCACGTCGAAGTGTGCGTCGGGCAGGAACCGCAGCGTCAGGTCGCGGACCGGGGTCAGCGTGGGGAGCTGCTGTTGCAGGCCCATCTCCACGACGGTGTCCTGGGCGGCGACGAGGATGTCGGGCGAGATGTCGATGCCGTGGTAGTGCCCGGGCTCGAGGTGCCGGATGAACCGCCAGCCGGCCCGCAGGTTGCCGCAGCCGATCTCCAGCATGCGGTCTTCTCGGTGCAGGCCGTGGCCGAGAAGGTAGTCGAACTGCATCGCCCCCAGCGCGAGCCATCGCTCACGGCTGCGGCTGCCGACCGCCGCGTCCGGGTCGACCCGGGTGTCGGAGCGCATCACGGCACGGTAGTAGGAGACGTGGTCGGTGTGACGGTGGCGCAGCCACAGGTCCCGGGCGGCGCGGGTCAGATGGCGCGGCACCCGGTCCGGGTGCCGCAGGGCGTAGCTGATGCGGTGGCCGAGGGCGGCGCGGTTGGCGGTGAGGTTCTTCGGGGACATGTGCTCGCTGCCTTTCCGAGGGGTACAAGGTGTGCTTTGAGCCTCGGTGCGGGAGCGGTGCCGTCGGCTCGGTCAACAGGCTGCGGTCCTGCGGAGGTTCGGGGGACGGCCGCGTCAGCCGATCGGTTGATGCGGTGCCGCGTCCGACGCGTTAGACACGGAGGATGAGGACGAGGATGAGGATGAGGATGAGCCACAGTGATCCGGACGAGCGCTGGCTGGGCGCGGTCGTGCACGTCGCGTTCTTCCTGCTGCTCGGCTCCTCGTTCGTCCGCTTCCTGACCCGCGACGCCGGCGGGGCGCGTACCGGGTGGGTGGTGGCGCTGTTCGCGGTCTTCTGTCTGCTGTACGTCCTTGGTCGCTTCCTGGCTCCGGCACCGCCCTCCGGCTCGCCGCCGACCAGGCGCCATCTGGTCTGGCTGGGGTCGGTGTCCGTGGTCTGGGTGGTGCTCCTGGCCCTCGCGCCGAGCGCCACGTGGTGCGCGATGCCGCTGCTGTTCGCGGGTCTGCACGCGCTGCCCCCGCGGATCGCGGTGCCGGTGGCGGCCGTACTCACCGCGCTGGTCGTGGCCTCCCAAGTACGCGTCGCCGAGGGTGCGTTGAACCCCAACATGGTCATCGCCCCGCCCGCTGTCGCCGCGGTCGCCACCGCCGTGATGGTGCATCTGCAGCGTCAGGGGGCCCGGCAGCGCGTCCTGATCGAGGACCTGGTCCACACGCGTCACAACCTTGCTGTCACCGAACGGCGGGCGGGTGTCCTGGCGGAGCGCCAGCGGCTGGCCGCGGAGATCCACGACACGGTCGCGCAGGGCCTGTCGAGTCAGCGAATGCTGCTCCAGGCCGCAGGGCGTGTCTGGCCGACCGACCCGGACGCGGCCCGCGAGCACGTTCACAGGGCGGCGGAGATCACCTCCCGCAGCCTCGCGGAGGCCCGTCGGTTCGTGCACGACCTGGCGCCGGCCGACCTCGCCGACGACACCCTGCCGGGCGCGCTCGCCGTACTCGCCGACCGGGAGAGCGGTCCTGGAGTGACCGTGCAGTTCCGGCTCGACGGCGAGCCCGGCAGGCTGCCGGAACGGGTCGAGGCGGCGCTGCTGCGGATCGCCCAGGGGGCGCTGGCCAACGTACGCGAACACGCGGCGGCGACCCGGGCCGCGCTGACCCTGACCTGCCTGGACGACCAGATCTCGCTGGACGTCGCCGACAACGGGCGCGGATTCGAGGCGGACTCCTCGCGCGCCTCGTCCGGCCCGGCCCCGGACAGCGCGCGCGGGCACGGGCTGCCTGCCATGCGTATCCGGGCCGCACAGGTGGGCGGCACACTCACCGTGGAGTCCACGCCGGGCGAGGGCACCGTCGTGTCGGCGGCGATCCCCCTGGCACCCCTGGCGTCCGCGCCCCTGTTCCCCTCGACCACCCCCAAGGAGCCCGTTCCGTGACGCCCGTCCGGCTGTTGTTGTGCGACGACCACGCCGTGGTACGTGCGGGGCTGCGCGCCCTCCTGTCCAGCGCCGACGGCATCGAGGTGGTCGGTGAGGCGGCCACCGGCGAGGAGGCACTCGCGATGGCTGCCCGGCTGAGTCCGGACGTTGTGCTGATGGACCTCCAGCTCGACGGCGGGATGGACGGCGTGACCGCCACCAGGCGCCTGACCTCCGAGTGTGGTGGGACGGCCCCCCGGGTCCTGGTGCTCACGATGTTCGACACCGACGCCGACATCACCCGGGCCATCGAGGCGGGTGCCACCGGCTATCTACTCAAGGCCGAACACCCTGATGAACTGTTCACGGCGATCCGCCACGCGGCGTCCGGTCGCACGGCTCTGTCGGCCCCGGTGGCCGACCGGTTGATGACCCGGCTGCGCAGCCCGAGTCCCACCCTGTCCCCGCGCGAGCACGAGATCCTCGGACAACTCGCCCGCGGCTCGGGCAACCGGGAGATCGCCCGAGCCCTGTTCATCAGCGAGGCGACGGTCAAGACCCATCTCGGGCGGATCTACGGCAAGTTGGGGGTGGAGACGCGGGCGGGGGCCGTGGCGGTCGCCAAGGAGAGGCGGCTGCTGGAGTGAGCAATTTCAGCTACGGGCCCGGCGCTGCCGCGGAGGAACGGCTGCGGTCACTTCCGCTCCGAACATCCGGAAGCGACCACCCTCGCCGCCTACAACGACGACGACGGCGCACTCTTGGCACTCGCCGCGATACGCCCCATCCCTCACCTTGACTCGCGGACACCGCGATGGTGAAACACGACGGCCTACTGCAGCCCAGCGCCGAGGTGACCGATCCTGTCGAAAGCAACACGTGCGGCTCCAGGTCAGCGGGCCACCGTGGCCGACTGAATGGCGGCGTCTTCACAGAGGTGGACGTGCTGCGCTCCGGGCATCTGGTGGATCGAGGTGACGCCGTCCGAACAGTCGAACACCCGATTGGATGGACGGCACGTCAACTGTCAGTGAGTGCACCTAGTCTTTGGCACCTCGTCACAGTGGGGTGGGCCGATTCGGACTGTCGGCCGTGCTGTGCCGGTTTCCGAATGGTGAAAGAGGCTGAGAAGACTTATGGGTTGGCTGGCTGTGGGCGACAGGTATGAGATCGCTCTGGTGGAGGGCCGGGTGGTGGCGCGGTCCGCGGCGGAGACGTCCTCGGCAGGGCAGGTGAGAACGGTGCCGGGGGAGTTACGGGACCGGCCTGAAGTGGTCGAGTTGCAGCGGTTCGCCGAGTGGCTGGAGCGGCATGCTGCGGAGTGCGTGGCGCAGGTCGATACCTGGATGGTGTCCTCGCTGCCGGTTCCGGCCGGTCTGCTGGCCCGGGTGTGGCCGGATGAGGCGTGGCGGTCGGCGTTGCGTGATCTGGTGGTGGTGGGTGAGGGCCGCGGCGAGGTCGGTTTTCTGCGGGACGCCGATGCCTCGGGTGGGCTTGGGGTGGTGGATCTGGACGGTGAGACCGTCCGTCTGTCTGGCCGTACGGTGACCATGCCGCATCCGGTCCTGCTTCCGGATCTGGGTGAACTGCGGGTGTTCGCGGCGGAGTTGGGGGTGGTGCAGGGGGTCGAGCAGATCCATCGTGCCACCTGGCACAGGCCGGACGGCATCGACGGTGGAGCGGAGACGGTCTCCGAGTTTGCCGGGGCTGAGTACGGCTCGTGGTTCCATCTCTCCGCGCGGGCTGTTTCGCTGGGGTACAAGGTGTCGGGCGGCTGTGTCACGGGCCGGGTGCGGGACGGTGGGCGGGTGGTGACCGTGTCGGTGGACATCGGCAATCCGTATTACGACGAGGGGGGTCACACCGGTGATCTGAGCTGGCGTCGTGGGTGGGACCGGCTGCGGTTGTCGGAGGTGGGTCCGGTGGCGTGGTCGGAGGGCATGCGGATGGCTGCGGCTCTGCACGCGGGCCGCACTGTGGCTGCGGACCATGTCGCGTGAGCGGCATAGCGGCACCGGCGGCGACCGACCGGCGCACAGGGATGAGCAGGGCCCAGGGGATCGGCCGCACGGCCGCGAAAGGCACGGAATCATGAACGACACGGTGGCCGACGGCTCGGTGGCCCGGGGCGATGCGACGGCACAGGCACAGGCGGAGGCGCAGGCGCAGGCGCAGGCGCAGGCGGGGGCTGACGCGCAGGAGCTGTTGCGGGCCGGTGCGGTGCTGCCCCCGGGGACGGCCGGGGGTGGTGACCGGGCGGTGGCGATGTTCACGCAGGCCTACCGGCATCCGGGCCTGGACGACCGGATTGTGGTGCGGCTGGTCGCCGACGGGCAGGGAGGGGGTCTGGGGGCCGGTTTCCTCGGGCTTGAGCCGGAGGGCGGGCCGGTGGAGGTCGGTCTGGGGCAGCCGCGGGCGTTGGGCTTTCCGGAGTGGGTGCTGGTTCATCATCCCTGGGACGGTCATCTGGCGATGTCTCTGGTGGAGGAGATGAACGCGGTGGCGCGGACGGTGAAGTCCAGGCCGAAGAGGGCGCGGGCGGCCTACGAGTCGATCGGGGAGCGGCTGGCGGGTTCGGTGCCGCATTTCCTGCCGACCTTCTACGAGCAGGCGGGCCGGGTGTTCCTGGCGGCCGAGGAGAGGGCGTACGCGTCGCAGATGTTCGTCAACGCGCGCAGGGCGGAGACGGCGCACGCGCTGCCGTTCGACGAGGAGCGCATGGACGTGGTGTTCCTCGAGTTCGCTCTGGCCGAGGCGGTGCCGACGAAGATGCTCTCCGGCTACGCCAAGGGGCTGTCCTCGCGGGTTGCGGCCGCCACGGCGTTCCGGCATGTGCGCGGGCTCTTCGTGCGCCTGGCCGCGCACGGGCTGCCTCCGTCGAGTCCGGGCGCGGGTGATCTGCGCAGACTGGCGAAGGCGGCCGCGGGCCGCGACGCGCTCGCGCAGGAGGTTGCCTATCTGCGCGAGATGCTGGCCCTGCCGGGCACGGTCAAGGCGCCGCCGGGCTGGTGGAAGGCGCACCGGCCGGCGCTGCTGGAACTCGCCGGGCAGGAACCCGCCGTCCGCGGCACCCTGCTGGAGCTGATGCCCTCGGGGTGGGAACTCGCGGACCTGCCGCAGTGGCTGGACCTGTTGGAGAAGTCCGGTGCCACCGCCGGGCTCTGCGACACCACCCTGCCCGCCGAAGTGCGTCCTGCCGACGGCACGGCAGGCTGGACCCGCAGATTCCTGGAACTGTGCAAGGCCGAGTACCGGCACCTCGCTCCGCCAGGGTTCTATCCACTCGTCGACCGCATGGCCGACACCCTGCGCACCGAACTCACCACATCCGAGAGCACGTTGCAGCCCCCGTGCGGTGATGTGAATCTCCTCGACCAGCTGCTGGCCCTGGGCATACCGCTGGCGGATCCGTGGGAGGGCGCGGGAATGGGTCTGAGGGCGTGGGCGGCCTGCGATCAACGGCGCGATCTCGTCGCCCTCGAAGCCGACACCCGCTTCCATCCGGCGTTCCGCACTGCCTGCCCCCAGGAGGAAAGACAGGATGGCATGCGGACCGTCCTCGCCCTGGCCGAGTGCCCCGGTGCACGGCCGATGCTCGCCGAATGGGTGGGCGAGGTCAGCCGGTGGTACGTCACCGCGGAGCTTCCCGGGAACGCCGGTCACTCCGGTGCTCTCAGGACGCTGAGCTGGCTGCCGGGAGACGTACTGGCGGTCGCCGAGACGGCGGTACGAGAAGCGCTGAGCACCGGCATCGCCCCGGCACTCGCCCGCGCCCTGCGGACCGGGATCCTCGACGAACTCGGCTGGCCCGCCTGGGAAGAGGCGGTCGCGGCGGCGCCCGAAAAGCTGGAATCGCTGGAGAATTTCCAGGTCATGGATGCCTGGCCGCATCTCATCGTGCGGCTCGGCCTGCAGATCCGCGTGATCGGTGCGGAGGGCACCCTGCTCACGCACAGGCTGAACCTCCCCGAGAAGCTGACGCGCTCCCCCAGCTATGCCAACTGTCACTACGTGGACGGCGAGTTGTTCGTCTGGTGGAGTTCGTACGTCTCGCCGGACAGGGAGGGTTACTGGCACCAGGACCCTTCGCAGGTGATGCCGGTTGAATACGCCGGCTACTCCCGTGCCTCCCGTGTGGGAGACAACCTGGGCCGCGTCTCCATTCCGTTCCCCGGAGGCGGCCGGGCCACCGGTGGCGGCGTACTGCGCCGAGGAGACACCGTCGTGCCACCGGCTCGGCAGGTGATCAGCGACGGGACGTCGTACTGGGTGTGGGACTACGCGGGGCCCGAGCGGCGGGACCACACCTGGTTCGAGTACGACCCGGTCAGCAACACACAGGGCGAACCCGGGCTGCCGGACTGGTTCGCCGAGGGCGTGCGCACCGCCCCTGAGGGAAGCACCTTCGCGGCGGGCTGGCTGCTGCCCGCCCCCTCCGCCCTACCGAGTCCGATGTGCGCCCCGGTGGACGGGCTGCTCGGCTGGCGGGTGGTGACGCTGCCCGACGGCTCGCGGCGGGGCGAGGACCTGGCCGGACGCTCGGTCGTCGTGCCGCCCGGGACCTACCAGAACCCGCGGTGGGCACTGGAGTTCCCCGGCGCCGACCGGCCCATGGCGGTGAGCAAGCAGTACAACGAGATCCGTCTTCTCAACGCGGACGGCGTGGAGATGGCCGGGATCCCCCGGGACCAGACCGCCGGACCCTTCACCGCGGGCACTCGCCTGCTGCCGCCCCTGCGCTACTGGCACCTGCTCCAGCCCCGCGACCCGCAGGGCTCCGCGGCACTCCGCAAGGTCGACGAGAACACCGCGACGGCCCTGCTGACGGCCGCCGTAGCCGAGCCCGTGAACACCAAGGATGCCGACAGCGCCGAGAACGCGACCGGCACGGACGAGGAGCGCGTGGGAGCAGTCGGCCGGGACCGGCTGGCCGGAGCGGTCCTTACCCTGCTGCCGCAGGTCTCCCACGAGGCACTGCGCACGGGCATCGCCGGGGTGCTGCGGTTCGCCGCCGACCAGCAGCGCATCCTGGACGTGGCGCGCACCCGGCTCGACGCGGCCGTCGCGGGGCATGTCCAGGAGGAGCGACGGGCCGAGCCCGACGACAGCACGCTCACCGCGGCACTGCAGGGCCTCGGCGTCAACGGCGACCGGTGGTGGGCGTACCGCAGGTTGTACAGCTATTACGGCGGGGACGACATCTTCCGGCTGCTGCGGCTGTTCGGGGAGGCGCTGCGGGGCATCACCGAGCCGGTCCCGACGGGGCGTCTGCACCTGGCCCTGCCCGAACAGCGTTGTCTGCGCGCCATGGGCTGGGAGGACCTGCCCACACTGTCCGCGCTGGTGGCTCTCCGGGCCGGTACGGCGGGCACTGTGGACCACCACCGGGAGGCGCTGGACGCGCTCCTCGCCGAACTCGACGCCCAGGAACTCGCGGTGCTGGACCCGGACCACTGGCGCCGGGTCGAACTGCGCCTGGACGAAAGCAACTTCAAGGGGCCCGACGCCGGGAGGTACACGTCCACGGGGAACGTTCTCCCGCTGCACGGCGGCGCGTTCGTCATCTTCCCCTTCGGCACGGAGCAGCACATCGACGGGGGCCGGGTGTACGGGGCGGTCTTCCACGATCCGTCCGGCCGGTTCGAGGCGCCCGCTCCGTACACTCTGGTCTCCGCCGAGCCGTTCGTCACAGGGCGGACATGGGTGCCCGGCTGGTTCACGGCCTTCCGGACCGAGCTGGCCGCGCGCGGCCCGGCGCCCTGGTTCCCGGCCGCTGCCGAGGAGTTCGCCCGGCTCACCGGCGTCACTCCGACCATGGCCCGGCTGGTGGTCGCCGGAGTACCGATGACCGACGACGGGAAAAAGCCCGTGCCCGCCGAGACGCTGAAGGCCATCGGAGTGAAGGCGGCCGATGTGGGGGTGGCCCGAGCGGCTCTGGGCTGCGACTCTGTGGAGTTCGCGGACTCCGGCGTCTGGCAGGCCGTCCTTTCGGCGCTGCTGCCCGCCGAGCCGTCCGGGCTGTGGACGGACGGCCCGGACGTGGCCGCGGCGGCGGAGGTCTTCAACCGGCGGGTGGGCCGGCTGACGCCCCTGCCCGAGGAGGTGCTCCACGACGCGTTCCGCTCGATGGAGCACGCCTCGTGGTGGAAACCGTCCGACGCGTTGCGTGGGTTCCTGGACGTGGCGGCGGAACCGCGGTTGACCCGTGACCTGAACTGGTCGATCGGCAATGGCTACTACCCCCGCTCCGAAGGGGACACGCCAGGCTTCGACACCGACGTCCTGAACGGTTCGGTGGCCCTGGCTGCCTGGCTTGCCCACCGTCTTCCGGCCGGCGATCCGGTTCGCGCCGTCCTGCCCTCGGTGCTGACCGCGATACGTGAACGGCTGGCCCACCCGCACCTGTTGGTCAGCCTCGGCAGACGGGTCGGTCTGGAGGCCCTGCGCCGGGCTGCCGGGGCTCCCACGGAGACCGGCGGCGACTTCGTGCGCTACGGCGCGGTGGTGGTGTCCGCCAGGGCCGACGATCCCATGCCCGCGGTCGCCCCGGTGCTGCTGGACCCGGCCGGGAGCGACCCCCACATGGCGGCACTGTTCGCCGGCAAGAGGCCGAGCCCCGGGGAGACCTCCCTCCGCCTCGTCCACGACCAGCGGTTCGCGGAGTTGCTCGCCGATCCCGGCAACCCGGTGGCGGGCGAGCGCGACGCGGACGGTCTGTGGTGGCCGCAGGACCCGGCCCGGTCGGTGCCCGACCTCGTCGGTGAAGTGGCCGAGCGGTACGGCATCGGTGAGGACGCCGCCGTCATCTATCTGATGCTGCTCGCCATGCCGGATCCCACCGACCGCAACACCGCGAGCTGGACGGGCTGGACGAAGCAGCGCGGTGGAACGGCCCGGCTGCGGGCCGCCCGTGCCGAACTCGCCGCCACCGACCTTGTGGTCGATGGCAGTCGCAGCCGAGCCGGACGCTCACTGTTCCTGCCCGGCGGCTGGGCTCAACTCCCGCAGCCGCACACTCCGACGGAGCGGTGGAAGGTGGCGCTGTACGACCTGTTCGACGGCGAGGAAGCCGCCCTGGGCGTCATCGTGCCCACCGGTCCCGTCGCCGCCCTCTACCGCACGGCCTGGCAACGAGTCCTGGACGGCGACGAACCCCGCCTGGAGGAACTGGAAGTACCCCGACCGGGCAGGGGCCGCCGCTGATCCCGACGATGGAGGCGGAGGCGGTCACCGCGCAGCGCACGACCGCCTCCGCCGACCGGGACTGGGATTGGGACCGGGACTGGGACCGGCGAGATTACAGGCGCGATTGAACGGCTCGCGCTCCTGAGGCTTGTCCCGTAACGATATGAGAGTCCGTCGTTTCCTGCGGCGGGAGGGCGAATCAATTTGGGAGGGCTGTGGCTAGATTCCTCGTATGTCTTCGCATCTCAGTCATGGTGCTTCCGGAGCCCTGCGACGCTTCGCTGGATGGCTCGCTCGGGGGTCGGTGAGCCACCCGCTGCTGGAAGGGATCGACTACTGGGAGGAGTTGCGTGCGTCGCCCTCCCAGATGGAGATCTGTGTCGCGATCTTCGCCAACGTCCTCGAACTGGACGAGCAGGGAGAACCGGTCAACGAGAAGCACGCGGAGCGCCGGGCCGCAGCCTGGATCTACCGGTATTGCACCGGGGAGCTGCCCCCGGAGGAACCGGAAATCGAGCCGTGGGAATGTCAACTTCATTGACCGCTGACGTACGACATGGCGTGGTGGACCCCCAGCTCCTACGACACCGCGAGTTCAGCCTCAGTAGCCGTTGTGCGGGGCTCATAAATAATGACTCGCGCTCCGTTGATTTGTACGGTGCGGCCCTTGGTGAAATATTCCGCCAGGACCCTCTCCTTCATCAGCTCTGTCCTGTTACTTTCGACCCGATGGCCTTGGGGCTCCGTCACTACGAGAATTCGTGCACTGCTGCGCATGCGTGCGCGAATCTCACGGGAAGGCAATTCGGTGCCGTAAAGGCCGTGCGAGGCCGCCGGAGTGAGCTCCTGGGCGAGATCGAACATCCCTCTGCTTACCGAAGGGTAGGCCAGTGTCCAGGCGCGCCTCTTCACGGACAAGTAGAGAATTCCGGCGCCAGGAGTGTATTCCCTGGACAGGACTGTTGCCAGGTCGGTGACGTTGTCCGATCGGCTTTCCGGTGTTCGCACCTTAAGGGACTCGGGTATGAGCAGTACGAATGCCAACGCGACAACAATCACTGCAGTTACTCGCAGGTTGCGCCCCAGTTCAGACACACGGTCCAGTACGGCTCCCAGGAGGAGCGCCAGGCCGACGAGGCTGTAGAGCACGTACCTCTCTACATAGAAAGGCTTGTAAAGAGAAATCAGCGCAAGAAGTATGGTGGGCAGCATGAATAGAGGCAGGGCGATCGCCCGTAGACTGAAGGGCGCTTCAGGGGAAGCTTTGCCGGCGTTCCCTGATGAAGCGAAGTAAGACAGCACTATTGCGAAAGAAAATTGGATCGCGAAGCGCTGGTATTGGCTACCGGTGACACCATTGATCCATGCGACCTGCTCAGATTGCGCTATCCCCAGAGCCGCAAGGGGTGCGAATCCCGCCACAACCAAAAGTGCGGTGTATGCCCACGGGCGCCGCGCATGAACTGGCAGGGCAAAGGCATGTGCCACCAGGGCGAGGGCGGCGAACTGATGCAGTATGCACGCTGCCAGCATGAGAGCACCGTATGCGATCCATGGCGCCGTCGAGCTTCTACGCCCAGTAATTACCGGGGCTCGGCAACCAAGTACCGCACTCACAAGAAAATATGTGGCCCAGACCACAAGCGCGCAGACGAGCGAGTACGAGCGCCCTTCCTGTGAAAATTTTTGGACAGCTGGGAGCAGGGCGAAGGAAAGGCCTGCCAGTATGCCGGCTCGCGTCCCTGACAATCGGACCCCGAGCGCCGTAACTCCCGCCGCTGCCAGCGCACCGGCGAGAACAGAGGGAAGACGCAGCACCAGAAGATCGGTCCCGAATAGACCGAACAGCCCATGCATGAGAAGGTAATACGCTCCATGTACGGCGTCTATGTTGCCCAGCGTCTGCCACAGATCCGGCAGGCTACGGGAAGCCAATCCGAGAGTCGCAGCCTCGTCATGCCACACGGTTCCATCTCTGCGAATACCCCATAGCCCGAGAAGGGTGGACAGTAGAACGGGGAGGAGCAATGGGGTGAGGAATTTTCGGCGTGAGAGCGCGGAAACTACCTGAGGGGCGTTTTTCGGATCGTTGATAATTTCGAGCTGAGCAAGGGACATCGGCGACAGGGCCTTTCAGCAGCGGCGAAGAAGCTCCGCCAGCGTGCCGGGACCTCGTTGACCGGAGGCTGATCCAACCTGACCGGACGATCAGGAAGGCGGGCCGGCGCTGTGCGAGGCTGCACCGCATGCGCATCCTGGTGGTCGAAGACGAGGTGGACCTTGCCCATACCCTGCACACCGGTCTGACCGCCGAGGGCTACAGCGTCGACCTCGCCCATGACGGCCGGCAGGGACTGTGGATGGCCCGGACCGGCGAATACGCCCTTGTCGTACTGGACTTGATGCTGCCCGGGCTCAACGGCTACAAGGTCTGCGCCCAGCTGCGCCGGGAGGGCAACGCGACCCCCATCCTGGTACTCACCGCCAAGGACGGGGAGTGGGACCAGGCAGAGGCACTGGACACGGGGGCCGACGACTACCTGGCCAAACCCTTCTCCTACGTGGTGCTCGTCGCACGGCTGCGGGCCCTGGTCAGACGGGCCGCCACGGTCGCCCCGCCCGTCCTTGCCGTCGGCGACCTCTCGTTGGACGTCGCCGGCCGGGTCTGCCGACGGGCCGGCGCCCGGGTGGAACTCACGCCCAGGGAGTTCGCCGTACTGGAACTGCTGGCCCGCCGGGCGGGCCAGGCGGTCTCCAAATCGGATCTGCTCTATCACGCGTGGCCCGACGAAGCCCTGGATCCCAACCTGGTGGAGGCGCGCGTCAGCGCCCTCCGCAAGAAGGTGGACGCCGCGTTCGACCGGCAGTCCCTGCAGACCGTACGGGGTACCGGCTACCGACTGGTGGATGACCGTGACCGTGACTGAGCCGCGACGCCGCTGGTGGCCGCGATCGGTACGAGCCCGCACGGCCCTGGCCGCCGCCTCGACCGCCGCCGTCATCCTGGCCGGCATCGGCTGGTGGGTACACCACGACGTCTACCGCGAGAGCACGCAGATCGCCGAAGGGCAGGCGCAGGAACAGCTCTTGGCTCTCGTCGATCAGCTGGAGGAGGGTGCGGTGCCCGTTCGCCGAAGCACCGTGCCGTACGAGGTCGTCGCGACCGGCCGACGTGCCGCTGTCGCCTATGGCGGAGGCATGGAGGAGTTCGATCCCGGCACCCGCCATGTGCTGCCCGCCCCACCGAAGGCCGAGTTGCCCGCCCCACCGGATGACGGGGCAGCCTGGGGCTATACGACCCGTCCCATGCGCATACCGGCGCGCCACGACTCCGAGCCCTGGGACCGGTTCGGCAAGGACGGTGGGACCTACCTGGTCATGTACGACGATGTCAGGGCCGATGAACTGAGCAGCGACAGAGCCGCCGCTCTGGGTGTCGCCGCCGACGCCCAGCTGCGGGTCTATGTGGTGGTGCTCCCGCACGCAGCCGAGGACATTGCCGAGGCAATCACCGAGGCCACCGACCGCCGGCTGCTGCGGGCCGGGCTCGTCAGCCTCGTACTGATCGCCGCCGTCGCCTACTTCGCCGTCCGCATCGCGCTGCGGCCGGTCGAAGCCATCCGTGTCCTCACAGCCTCGGTCACCGCGAGCGACCCTCGCGAACGGGTCACCGTCCCCGCCGCGGGACACGAGATCACCGCCCTGGCCACCACCATCAACACCACCCTCCAACGCCTCGACAACGCCGCCGCCCAGCAGCGCCGCTTCGTCGCGGACGCCGCCCACGAACTACGCAGCCCCCTCACCACACTGCTCGCGAGCCTGGAAGTCGCGCTCGCCTACCCGGAACGTACCGACTGGCCCGCAGCGGCAACCACCGCCGCACGACAGACCCGCCGTCTCCAGGCCCTCGCCGAGGACCTGCTGTTCCTCGCCCGCCTCGACACTCGCACCCCCATAGCCCGCCCCGAAACCGTCGACCTGACAGCCCTCGCCTCTCGGCTGACCGAGCAATACCCCCTCGCCGAACGAGCGTTGACCCTCACCTGCGACAGCACCGTCCCTGCCCCCGCACACGGGAACCCCGATGAATACGAACGGCTGCTGCGCAACCTCATCGACAACGCCGCCCGCCACGCCGCACATCGCATCCAGATCACGGTCCGGAACCAGGACGCCTGGGTCGTCCTCACGGTGCACGACGACGGACCGGGCGTGCCCGCCGAGGACGCCGAGCGCATCTTCGAACGCTTCGTCCGGCTCGACGACGCCCGCTCCCGCGACCACGGCGGCACCGGCCTGGGCCTCGCGATCGCCCGCGACCTGGCCCACCGTCACCGAGGCACCCTCACCCTCACCCCCCGGACCCTCGGAGCGTGCTTCCAGCTGCGCCTTCCCCGAGCCCCCGCTCCAGCCGAGGAATGAGGCACCTCCAGTCACCTCAAGCTCAGGAAGGCTTTCGGTGGCGCTATGCGGCTGGGTACGTGGGCAGGACTCGGGCGAGCCAGTCGGTGCGGGTTCGACGGGCCGTGGCCGAGATGGGCGCTTGCGGGTACAGGGCGTCGAAGCCCCCTGCCCAGACGTGGAGTTCGGCCTGGCCGCCGGCCGCCCAGATGCGGGTGGCGTACTCGGTGTCCTCGTCGCGGAAGACCTCGGCGGAGCCGGTGTCGATGTAGGTGGTCGGCAGCCCGGAGAGGTCGTCGGCCAGGGCGGGGGAGACGTATGCCGGTACCTCGTCGTCGGCGAGGTCGCCGAGGAGGCAGCGCCATCCGAATCCGTTCATCTCGCGGGTCCACACGCCGGGCCCGCCGGAGTACTGGCGGCTGGAAGTGCTGGTGTTGCGGTGGTCGAGCATGGGGCCGATCAGGACTTGGGCGGCGATCGCCGGGGTGCCGAGGTCGCGGGCCAGCAGGGTGACGCCGGCGGCGAGGCCGCCGCCTGCGCTGGCGCCCGCGACGATGATCCGGGCGGGGTCGATACCCAGTTCGGCGGCGTGGCCGGCGATCCAGAGCAGTCCCTGATAGCAGTCGTCGACCGGGGCAGTACCGGTGGCCTCGGGTGCCAGCCGGTAGTCCACGGAGACCACGACGGCGCCGAACTCGTCGAGCCACTCCAGCGGGATGTCGATCTGCGAGAAGCGGTCACCCATGACCATCCCGCCACCGTGCATCCAGTAGACGCAGGGTGCGCCGGTGGTGCGATCGGCGTTGGCGGGGCTGAAGACCGACAAGGGGATCGGCGCACCGTCCTTGGTCGGCACGGTGACCTCGCGCCGGTCGATCGCGCGACCTTCCAGGAGGGGTTCGACGGGCATCGAGGAGAACGGGCGTACCTGCGCCAGTACTTCCGGGCTGAGCTGGGACAACAGCGGCATGTCAGCCAAGAGTTCATGCAGTTCGGGGTCGAGGGCGGGGCGTGCTGTGGTCACGGTCGTTGCCTTTCGTGGGTGGAGGCAGGACGGTCGGGCCAGGGGGCGCCCCGGCGGGCACCGAGGCGGGCAGGGGCAGGTCCTGGGGCGTGGGGTGTACGGCGGTCAGAAGGAGGCTTTGCCGCGGACGGGGACGTAGTCGGTGTACTCGGAGTCCTTGGCGAGCAGCGGGGCGATCTGCGCCACGATGGCCTGGGCGGTCCTGCCGGCGAAGACGCGGTGGTGGTCCTCCTCGCTGGTCCAGCCTTCGGTGACGTGGACGACGTCGGGATCGGACGCGGAGCGGGAGACGAGGTAGACGAGGCAGTGTTCGCTCGCGCCGGGGCTGCCTTCGTTCAGTCCGGTCAGCAGCAGGTCGACGAGCTCGCCGCCCATTCCGGGCCTGGCGGTCAGGGTGGCGTTGAAGCCGTAGGTGACGATCATGGATTCTTTCTCCTCAAGGATGGAGTTCGGTGATTCCAGTGAAACGTTCTGACCTGCTGGAACGCTAGATCGATGCTCGCTCGTACTTGCACGATCCTCGCGATGATGGGAGTCATGGCGAGGAGCGGTGCTGCAATGGACGCATGGACCTCGAAGAACTCCGCACCCTGCTGGCCCGCCATGCGCGGCCCGACTGGACCACCGCCGTCGAGGGCGTCCTCATCTCGAAGGTTGACCGTCCTGATCCGCCGGCGCCCTCGATGTCCGGCATGCTCCTGGCAGTCATCGCGCAGGGCGCCAAACGCCTCGCCCTGGGGGAGAGGGTGTTCGAGTACGGGCCTGGGCAGTACCTGGTCGCATCCGTCGACCTGCCTGTCACCGGGCAGTTCACCCAGGCCGACCCCAATCGGCCGGCGCTGGGGTTCGGCCTTGTCCTGGAACCGTCCGCCGTGGCCGAGCTGTTGCTCGGGGCCGGGCCTGGAGGCACCCCCCGCAGCGGCGGGGGTACGCCGTCGGGGATCGCTGTCAGTGACGCTCCGGCCGCGCTGCTGGACGCGGTGGTCCGGCTGCTGCGCCTGCTGGACGAACCCCGCGACCGGGCCGTACTGGCGCCGCTGGTCAAGCGCGAGATCCTTTGGCGTCTGATCACCGGCGAGCAGGGGGCGACGGTCCGTCAACTCGGTCTGGCCGACAGCAGTCTCAGTCATGTCTCGCGGGCCGTGCGGTGGATCCGCGAGCACTACGCGCAGCCCTTCCGGGTCGAGGACGTGGCGCGGCAGTCCGGCATGGGCGTCTCCGCCTTCTACCGAAACTTTCAAGCGGTGACGGCGATGAGCCCCATCCAGTTCCAGAAGCAGATCCGGCTCCAAGAGGCCCGGCTGCTGCTGGCCACCCACCCCGGGGACGTCACCGGAGTCGGCCGCCGCGTCGGCTACGACAACCCGTCGC
Source organism: Streptomyces sp. NPDC058697 (assembly GCF_042715345.1). Lineage (NCBI taxonomy): Bacteria > Bacillati > Actinomycetota > Actinomycetes > Kitasatosporales > Streptomycetaceae > Streptomyces > Streptomyces sp. NPDC058697. Next base: position 285,813 of record NZ_JBHXSU010000002.1, on the reverse strand, counting down.
AGTTCAGCCGGGAATACCGCCGTCAGTTCGGCGCACCCCCCAGTCAGGACGCCGCCCGCCTGCGTCAGGCCGTGCGTGCGCCGACAGGTGTCATGCCCTGAACTGGAGGCGGGCACAGGAGGATCGTGCAAGGAGCAGAGAGGATAGTTCTACTATTTCCGCAGGTCAAAGCGATTCAATGGGGTCACCGGTTCTCCCGTAGGGCAGGAAAATGCCTGTCCGTCCGTACGGATCCCACCGCATCGCAAGGGACACACCATGAAGACAGTTCTCATCACTGGTACCTCATCCGGGTACGGGCGGGAGACCGCTCTCTACTTCCACTCACAGGGGTGGAACGTCATCGCCACGATGCGGACACCGCGTCCGGACGTCCTTCCTGAGTCGGACCGGCTCCGCGTCGTCGGACTCGACGTGACCAGGCCCGAGAGCATCACCGCCGCGTTCGAGGCCGAGGGCCCCATCGATGTTCTGGTCAACAACGCCGGGGTGCCCTCGATGGGCGTCTTCGAGGGCACTCCCATGGCCCGAGTGCGGGAGGTCTTCGAGACCAACACGTTCGGCGTGATGGCGATGACGCAGGCGGTGCTGCCGCAGTTCCGTGAGCGTGGCTCCGGCGTGGTGGTCAACGTGACCTCCAGCGTGGTGCTGGGGCACATGCCGCTCTCGGCCGTCTACAAGGCGAGCAAGATGGCCATCGAGGGGTTCACCGCCTCCCTCGCGCTCGAACTCGCGCCGTTCGGTGTGCAGGCGAAGACGGTCGAGCCGGGCGCCTGCCTGACGACCAACTTCGCAGCCAGGGCAACGAACGGCCGGGCGCTGGACGCGCTCGTCCCGGCACCCTACGCAGCGTTCGCGAAGAAGACCATAGATGAGGTCACGAGCCAGGACGTGTTCACCAAGGAGAGCGACGTTGCCGAGACTGTGTGGCGAGCCGTGCACGACACCACCGGCCAGCTGCGATTCCCGGCCGGTCCCGACGCTGTCCGGCTCGCCCAGGCGAAGTGACCAACAGCAGGCATGATGACGCCGCGTTGATGCCACGAGCCGGCCACACCCACAGGCGAGCGGTCGGCTCGCCGTCCAGCACCCACCCCGAGGGCGGTCTCCGACACCAACCGCGAGACCCTACGCAGCGATGGGATCTCACGTTCTCTGCGCGCTTTCTCCGCATTCGTCGACGAACTCGCCCACCGCGCACGGCACATCGAACGGGTCGGTGAGCCCCGCCGCTATACCTCCCACCATGCCTGTGGCTGCGCGTACCTGCCCGTCTCACTCTCCGCGGGCTGACCATGGGTGGGCTATCGTGCGCGCATGCGTGGACAGTTCACCGGCTGGCCGGAACAGGCCATGGACGTGTTGTGGCAGCTCCAGGGCGAACCGACCCACGCGACCCGCGAGCGCTGCCGCGCGGACCGCGAACGCCTGGTCCGGCAACCGATGATCGCCCTGCTCAACGAGGTCGCGGACACCGACCCCCGGTACGAGGACTTCTCCGTCTGGCACTACCGCACCAATTCCTGGTGGTGGCAGAACCAGAGCGCGGTGATCCGGCTCGGCCGCAAGATCGAGATCGGTCTCCGTTTCTCCCTGGACGGCCTGCGGATCCAGGGCGCCTGGTGGTACCCCGATCCAGGCCAGGTGGACATGTTCCGCAAAGCCGTGGCCTCAGAGGGGAGCGGCCGCGAACTGTTGGCCATTGTCGAGGACGTACGGAAGAAGGGCTACGACATCTCCGGGGACGTGATGAAACGCCCCCCGCGCGGCTATCCGACCGACCACTCCCGTACGAACCTGCTGTGCCACCGCTCGCTGATCGCCGCCCGACCCCTCGGCTGCGAGGAGTGGCTGCACACCCCCGAGGCGCTCGACCGGGTCCTCTCGGCCACCGCCGACCTGGACGCCCTGCTGACATGGCTGGTCCGCCATGTGAAGAGCGCCGCCTGACATCGGGCTGACATTGGGCTCGCATGGTGTGATCGAGCGCTTCGGCGCGGACGCAGCGCCGGGATCGGCGGCTCCATGTGGGTCTCGGAGATCCCCGACGACCCGGTGGGCTGGCTGGCCGGGCACGGCTGGGAGGCCGACAGCCACACCCTGCGCGAGCGCGCTGCCGCCTAAGGGCCGCCGACTTCGTCGACGGCCCATCAAGAAGGTTCGAGGTTGGATAGGTGCATTTGGCAACGGCGTGCGCCCGCCGTAAGCACGGACTGTGAGTGAGTGTCAATCATTTCGATCCTCGCCGAAATGATTGGTGCTTCCAGACGCCTCGGCAAATGATTTCTTTTCAGGTAGACCCGAAGCGCCAAAGAGTACTGAAAGGCGCGCTACGGATCGGCGTGAAAACTTACACCGGACGGGCACCATGGGACGGGCTGTCACATTTACGCGGGGGAGAAGCTTGTGACCGAGTGGATATTGGCATTCGATGCCGACTGCCGATTCTGTGAAGAAGTGGTGGAACGGGTTCGCGTGTCCGTCGACGGCACGTTGACCACTGCGGGCCTCACGGAACCTCGTATTCGCGGCCTGCGCGCGCGTGCCCTGGGGGAGGGGGCGCAGTGGGCCCCGACCCTGTTGGCGGTCGACGGCGACCGGGTGCGGGCCTGGACCGGAACCGCGCTGTCCCTGCGCCTGGCTCGGCTGTTGGGGCCGTCGGACTCGCTGCGGGTGGTGCGTGCGCTTCGCGACCTCGATGTGCTGCGGCCCCCGAGCCGTCGAGGAATCCTCAAGACCGTGCCGGGGCTGGCCCTGGGAACGTTTCTGGTCACCGGCGGCCTCGCAACCTCACCCGCACAGGCTGTGACCCGTGCCAAGGGCAGTAAGGCGTCGCGATGGGTGAAGGCCAACCGCGACCGGCTGCCCTCCGGCTACTCCGAGTTCGCTTCGTACCCTGCGGACTACCGGCGCGCCATTTACGGCGCGCTGTCGGCTTCGGCTCGGAGTGATCTGTGGGTGGCGCACTTCGCGAACTACCGGAAGACACACCCTGCTCTGTCGGCCGAGCAGTCCGCTGTTCTGGACGACGCGACGCGGCTTGCACCGCAGATCATCGCGGGGCGCCAGCAGGGAGCAGGCGTAGAAGGGCTGGAGACGGCGGCTGTGGCGGCGTTCGGCGAGAACGGGGCGCGGGAGGCTCTCATGACGCTGGGCCCTGCCGAAACGCAAGGCGCGGCACCTCGCAGCGATCAGAGCATCCAGGTCATGGACTGCAATTCCCAGTGCGCGGGGACCGGAAGCTGCAACATGGTGTGCTACTCCCATCCGTGGTGGTGCAACTGGACCGACTACGGCTGCGGTCCACTGTGGCTGGGGCCGTGCAGCGGGGTTTGCGCCCCCTGAGAACGCATCCCTCCTCGGATCTCGCGCCTTCCCATTGAGCGGCTGGGGTGCTTGAGGTCGGCGGCTGTCGGCGTACACCCGAATGTGCCCAACCGGGCACGGATATACGTACTCGCCCCGGTGTCGGCGTATCCGATGTCCGCGCGCCGTGACCGTTGCCGCGCAGAGCGTCCTTCGGATCGGTGTTGTCAGTGGCTCGTCGTAGGGTCCCGGCAGGAAGTTCCCCGTCTCTCGGAGTTCTCGTGCCGCTTGCTCGACTCGTGACCACAATCGCTGCCCCTCTGGCCTTCTCCAGAGCCGACGACGCGCCACGCCTGGAGTGGCGAGCCGGAAGGCGGCTGCTCATACAGCGCGGCGACACGGAGCTGATCGTGCAGAACCTCGAGCCGTCGGCCACGGCCGAGGCCGTCCGCTTTGTGGCCCCCTGGCCACGCCGATACGGTCAATGCGCTGTCTCGCCCGCCGGTGATCTGGCCGTCTTCGCCGGGCTCCACGCGCTACAGGCCGTTGACCCGGCGGGAAACGTGCGGTGGGAGGTGCGGCACCGCTGCTGGGCAGGCTGCGCGGGGCACGATGCCTTCACCGAATACGCCAACGAGCGAGACCATCGGTACGTCGGCAGCGGCTCGGCCGGGTTCTCCGCAGACGGGGCCCTGGTGTGGGTGCACATCCGCGGTCCCCTGGCCTTCGACCGGGGCCGCGGAGCAGACGAGTGGCTGGTCATCGCCGCCGAGGACGGTACGGTGCTCGCCCGCGCGGCGACACACACGGCAGCCGAGGGTTCCGACCACATTCCGCATCCGGACTCCGATCAGATGGGCCTGACCATCGGTGAAGGGCAGGACGGCTCTGCGCTGCGCTGGGGACGCTGGAACGGTCACACCCTCGCCATCGACAGCTTCGGCGACCAGGACCGCGTCCTGCTGGCGGTGAGCCCCATCGGAAACCGCCTGCTCACCGTCACCCACGACCAGGACACCCTGGCCCTCCACCGGGTCACAGACGGCACGGTGGAAGCCGAACTGTCTGCTACCGCACTCCCACGACCCCCCGCGCTGGAAACCGAGCAGTTTGAAACCTTCGAGGAAGACGAGGCACAGGCGTTCTTCGACTACGAGGGTGGCTTCCTAGACGAGGACACCGTCGTTGTCGGGACAGTCGAAAGCGACGAAGAGTTCGGTACGGGCCGGCACTGGCTCATCGATGCGGCCCGTATGAGACTGACCGACCAACTCGTCTACCCCTTCGAGGTACCCAGCCTGCCAAGGGTCCTCGGCGACGGCACCTGGTACACCGTGTCCGCCACCGAGACCGCTGTTCATCTGTGGACCCTGTAGTAGTGCTTCCAGCCATCGCACACCACCGGCGCTGAGCACGTTCGCCCGTACCCGGCTGAGTACATAACCGAGTACGCCAACGGCTGCGAAGGCGGGCCAGGCGGCGGTTGATACGAGGAGGACTGAACCGCTGCGTCTCGCTGGCAGCGCCTACCGGCTGACCATGCACCGCTGCTCCGCAACACTGGCGCCGCCCCGATCAGATCCCCACAACCTGGTCCGCATCAGTGTCAACCGCTACCCCGGCGAGCCGGAACGCTCCCAACACCCACGATCGCGTCCGTCCTCTGACCTGGAGCGAACTCGCGCTCACCGCGGTGTGCGGAGCAGAGGCGATGCGCTAAGGCTTGTCCGGTAACTGATCTTCGAGTTGGTGCAGACGCGCACTGGCGTGTCCGGTCCACTCGTTCATCCCGCTAGGGCGAGGTTGGGCAGGCGGGCGACGCCGCTCATGGCGTGGTGAACGCCGTCGCCTCTGAGACGGCAGTCGCGCAGGATCTTTCAGACTTCATGCGGGCGAAGACATGCTCGACCCGGGCGCGGACCCGTTGGTGCGACTTGTAGCGTTCCCGCTTCCAGACGGAGAGTTCTTCGCCTTTGCGGCGCCGGTGGGGCATGATTGGGCCGGTGCCCCGGTATCCGCCATCGGCGATCGTTGTGGTGTTGCCGACGGCGGTCTTGGCCCCGGATTCCTCCCACACCTTGCAGTCGTTGCGGTTGCCGGGAAGCGGCTGGCCAACCACGACGACGAGGTGGCTGTCGGCGTCGATGACGACCTGGTGGTTGGTGGAGTAGCGGTATTTCTTGGACTGCTCGGCCACTGTGTGGTCGCGGCTGGGAACCAAGGTGCCGTCCACGATGAGCACGGTGTCCTTTCGGAACCGTCTACGGGGCCGGAGCGCGAGAAGAGGGCTGAGGTGGCCGATAATGCGGCTGGCTGCGGACTTCGAGACGCCGAACAGCGGAGCAAGCTGGCGCAGCGTCAAGTTCGTGCGCCAGTACGCCGCGACCAGCAGCACCCGGTCTTCCAGCGACAGGCTCCACGGCCGGCCCCGGCGGACCACGTCTACTCCGTCGCGCCGCAGCGTGGTCACCAACTTGCCGAAACAACGCGGACTCAGCCCGGTGAACGGAGCTATCCAGAACGGCTCCGACGCCGTGATCACACCCACCACGCTGGGATCATCACATCAGGCCAGCCCGACGCCGAGACGATCGCTGCAGCTACGCTTCCACGGCGCAGCCGATGTTGAGCAAGACCGGGGGAAATCGTGAACCGACCGCTGCTGTTCCTCGACGTGGACGGGCCACTCAACCCCTATGCGGCCAAGCCGGGAAAGCGCCCCGACGGCTACACCACCCTCAGAGTGCCCCAGGACAGCGGGCCTCCAGACGAATACAGAGCACTCTCGGCCCGGCGGCGACCCTTGCGGGTTTGGCTCAACCCAGAACACGGGCGACACCTGCTCCAACTCGGCTACGAGCTGTGCTGGGCCACCACATGGATGGACGACGCCAACCGATGGGTCGCCCCGGTGCTCGGCCTTCCCGAACTCCCCTTCGTCGACTTCGGCGACGCCTTGCTTCAAGAACGCCCCGACGCAGTCCACTGGAAGACCGGCCCCCTGGTGGACTACGCCAACGGCCGTCCCTTCGCCTGGGTGGACGACGAACAGAGCGATCTGGACCAGGCATATGTGACCGCCTACCACCGCGGGCCTGGGCTTCTACACCACGTCAACCCGCGCATCGCTCTGCGCGAGGACGACTTCCGCACCCTCGCCGACTTCGCCCGGTCTCTGGACACTCCACGAGCCACCAGCTGAGCACGTCGCCAGTCCTTCAGACAGCTCCACGCTCGATTCCGCGATTATTACGGGACAATCTTTAGCAGGCCACGCACGAACGAGACCCCTTCAAAACGGGGTAGCCGTTGTTCGAGAATGAGTTTCGCGGGTACGGTCCTCAGCACGGGCTGTTTTGAGGTACTTTCAGAGAGCGTCATGTCCTTTTCTGGTAGCGGACCAGGGAAGTGTATGGCGCTGAACGTGCGTGGAAAGCGCGTCACCGTCTGCGGTAGTTGTCACGCAGCTAAACATGCAGCCTTGCAGAGCTAGGTCCAAGTGTGGAGGGTGCTTCCGGTCAGCGCCAGCTGCCTTATCTTCTTACTTTCTCTGCTTGCGCTCCTGACGGCGGGCCTCCATGGGGCGCTCGCGACGGTAGCGACGCTCCCACTTGGCTTGCCTGTCACGGCGGTCGCGGTAGGCGCGGTAACTCATGGGCATGGAGCCTTCGGACGACCCGCGGACTGTCCTGGCAGAATTGCCTACCTTGCGTGAGACCAGTGCGTCGGTCCTCGGCAGGACGAAAAGGATGACGAGCGACAGGATGCTTGGACCCGCTAGGAGAGCTGACAGCCAGGGAGTCTCCTGACTGACGGTTACCGCAGCGGCAAGCAGTGCAGTGGAAACGATGCAACCCGCAATTAAACCGACGAGTTGGGCGACGTGGGTACGCCTTGAAGCCGCCTCTTTCAAACGGTACTGGCGTTCGCGCTCAAGTTGAGGCACCAAAGCTTCGAGGGCGGCCTTAAGCTGCTCGGGCTGGAGCTTCGCCCATTCCTGAACGGTTTCGAGGCCCTCAACAAACGCCTGCTCGGCATCCTGACCAGATCTCGTGGTCTGGCCCTGCTGGGCTTCTCCGCTCAGCAGGGCGACAGCCTCCGCGATTTCGCGTTGGCTGAGGCGCTGGTCGTCGGCAGCGATGATCAGCGCAGCTGTGGACTCACGTGCGCTGGCTGGTGCGTCTCGGCAGGCCAAGTAGAGCAGTTCATGCAGCTCGTCGGATGATGCTCTGTTCTCCACCATGGCTCCAGGGTAAGTCGGTCGGTTGGGGCAGGCGAGGCTATGAGTTGGTCGCGCAGATTGGGCACCTGCTGCCACGGGCGGGCAAGCTGGCGGCTGCGAAGTTCTGGATGATCATTTCGGCCTGTCGCAGAGCGCTCTCTGTAGAGTGCATATCCATCGCTTTTGCCTTGAGCATCCTGCTGACGAGCTGTTCCCAGTGATCCTCTGCTACGTTCCAGTTGTCGGCGTGCCACTGGCTGGCGAACTGCTCCGCGATCGCTGCTGCGTCGCCGCCCTCTTCGTGCAGGTCGTAGAGGGACCGCATTGTCATGGCCCCGGTGGCTGCTGCGCGGGCAGCGATGCGAGCCGCAGCTCGGAGAGAATCACTTCAATGTCCTGTTGACGGTGAGAGTCAATCTGCTGTGTTACGAGGTAGCCCACGAAGCCACCGATGAACGCAGGGACCGCCGCCCATCCGGCAGCAGATAGCAACCAAGCGCACCACTTCGTCTTGGCGTCGCCTGGGGAATCGATACCCACCAGCAGATTGTAGGCACCGACCCAGCCGTTTACCGTTCCGTCAACAATGAATAAGGCGCACAGGGTAAGCAGGCCAGGCAGCGCCCTCAACAGCAGCCAGCGGTGCACCCGCGACAGCGCATCACGCGAGCGCCACCAACGGCGGACCCGGCGGGACCACGTAGGCCGAGGAGGCGGCGGCGTCCTCGGCGGTGCAGCGTTGGGGGGAGAGACTGATGTCACGGCCGGAATCTAGCGAATTTCGGTATGACGTGTATCGTTTTCGGGTCATCTGCTAAGCGGGCGTTAAGTCCGTTTCTGGTAGCAGTCTCATCCGGATTGGGTGAGGAGGCCCTGTCGGGTGAGGTGCCCGAGGCGGCTGTGCGTGACGTTCAGGCATGGATCGTCGGTGGGCGTGCCGAGGAGTTCGTGCAGTTCACGGACCCTGAATGTCTGGTCGGGGTGCTGGTTGAAGGCGTACGCGATGGCCTGGTAGGCAGTGGTCAGCTCGGGCGGATCGGCCTCGCTCCACATCCGGTCGGCGCGAGTTCGGCGGTCAAGTCCTCCATCTGACTGCGGAGTTCACCGGCCCGGACCGTGGCCTTGTCGTGGCGGGCCTGGAGATCAGTCAGGAACTCGGTGATGTTCATGCGGTCGCCCAGAGGGTGTAGCGCCAGGTGGAAGCGGACGCGGCGTCGGCTGAACCTCCGGTGCGGGCGTTGCGTATCAATCCCAGAGGGACAGCTGAGGTCTCTGCCACGGGACGGAAGGAGAGCGCCGTGCCCACACCGCCCGCGTCCGACTCACCGGACGACGGCCCCGCGCTGGAGCCCATTCGCGTGCTGCGACCGCGCCGCACCGACGCGCTGGCCCAGCTGCTGGAGGAGATACGCCAGGACAAGGACTACCGCAGCCACGAGACCGTGGCCGCACCCGTCCCGCACGCCCGGACGGGCGACGAGACGGAGGAGCTCCCGCCTGTCCCCGACGGCATGACGAAGGAACTCCCCGCACCCGACGGCGATGCCCGCCCGCCGCGTTCCGTACGCCGCCCGCGCCTCGGGCCCGGACAGCGCCGGGCGGCCGTGGTGATCGCGGTCGTCGCGGCGGCCGTCGTCGGCTTCGGCTCCTCCCTCCTGATCCCCAGCCGTACCGACGCCACCCCGGCCGCACCCTCCGCGGGCACGTCGACCGCCCCGGGCGCGGACGGGGCCGCCGACGTCCTGACCAACCCCGGCTTCGAGTCGGGCAGTCTCGCGCCGTGGACCTGCGCCGGGAACCCGGGTTCGACCGTCTCCGCTCCCGTCCACGCGGGCTCCAAGGCCCTCCAGGGGGCGGTGAGTTCGAGCGACAAGGCACAGTGCAACCAGACCGTCGCGGTACGGCCGAACACCACCTACTCACTCAGTGGCTGGATCCGCGGCTCCCACGTCTACCTGGGCGTGAACGGCGGCGCCTCCACCTGGGCCACTTCCCCCTCCGCATACAGCCCACTGACCGTCTCCTTCACCACAGGCGCCTCCCAGACCAGCGCGACAATCTACGTTCACGGCTGGTACGCACAGGGCAGGTACTACGCCGACGACATCACCCTGGACGGCCCTAGTGGCGGCGGTGGCGGTGGCGGTGGCGGTGGCGCCTAAGCGTCTTGCACAAGGCTGAGAGCTGGGCATCTCCTTGATATGGCTTGGTTGTTAAGGGCTGACCGGGTGTGGGTGGAGACGTTCACCGGGGGCGCCGCTGCAAGTGACCCAGTTCGCACGCCAGTTGAAGGGCCCGCTGATCCCGGTCCGTGAGCGGAGCGTGGCTACGTCCAGCCGCAACCACCGGTTCTCGGCGGACGTGCAGGTCATCGTGGACGCGGACACGCGGCTGGTCATCGCGGCAGCCAGACCGGTGCCGGGCATCACCGCGGACGCGCACGCCTGGCGCACGTCCGGGCCGAGCCGGCACTGCCAGGGCGGGACGGTGCTCGGCAACGGCGCCTGCCTCAACTGCGGCATGACGGTACCCCACCGCAAATGCCCGGAGGGCTCTCCTCCAGGCTGAGGAGGACGACAACTCCGAGCAACGCAAAGTCCGAGCCCGGTGGAACACATTATCGGCCGCACGAAGAACTGCAAGATCCTCCACGACTGCCGCGGCCCGGCCGTGACGATCCGTATCCTTGCTTCGACACGACCCGGAGGTTGAGTACCCATGGCGCGGCGGCCGAACGTCACGAGTGTGCAGATCGCCCGCGAGGCGGGTGTGGCGCAATCGACCGTCTCCCGCGTCCTCAACGGCGGGAGCGTGGCTCCCGAGACCCGGCGGCGGGTACTCGCTGCGGTTGCCAAATACGACTTTGAGCCGAGTCAGGCGGCGCGGAGCCTGGTCGGCGCCAGCTCGGGGCTCATCGGAGTGGTCATCCGGGACCTCACGAACCCGTTCTATCCGGTGATGGTCAAAGCCATGGAGCGGGTATTGCACGAGCAGGGCCTGCGCCTGTCGCTGGTCACGGATGTGATGACCGCGGACGAGGGCCTGGCGTTGTTGCGGCGCGAGGGCGTGGACGGGGTCGTGTTCACCTCGGCGGTACGGGACGAGCCGCTGGCACATCGCATGCTGGGCCACGGGATCCCCGTCGTGCTGTGTCACCGTACTCTCGAAGACTTCCCGTCCGACCAGGTGGAGGCCGACAACGACAGGGCCGGCAGGCTGGCAGCCGAGCATCTGTTGAGCCTGGGGCATCGCCGCATCGCGATGGTGTGTGGCCTGGCCGGGGCGAGCACGGCGCAGCAGCGTGGCCGCGGATTCCGCGAGCGGGCGCGCGCCGGCGAAGGCGTCACCGTGACGGAAATCGACGGAGCCTACGACTACGCCACCGCCTACGACGCGGTACGCACCCTCCTCGCCGGCGCCGAGCCGCCCACCGCGCTGTTCTGCCACAACGACGTGATGGCGTACGCGGCACTCAACGCGGCCGTGGCGGCGGGCGTGGCAGTGCCGCGCGAGCTGAGCGTGGTGGGCTGTGACGATGTGCCGCTGTCGGCGTGGGAACGCATCGATCTGACGACGGTGCGCCAGCCGCTGGAGCGGATCGCGCAGGTCGGCGTCGAGCTGCTGCTGGACCGGCTGGAGAATCCGGACGCTCCGCTCCGGCATGAGGTCCTGCCGGTGGAGTTCGTCGGCCGTTCCACCACCGCTCCGGTGTGAGACGCCTCCGCTCCGGCGTGAAACGCCTCTGAATCACCTCTTGACGGCTCTGCCGTTCGCTGTTCATGCTGTGGATACGTATCCAATGGATACGTATCCATCCCCTGAGCAAAAGGAGCTGGGCGTGTCCCGCACCATCAAGGCCGCCACCACCTCGTCCACCGCGCCGTCCGGCAACGACACTGTCGGGCAGACCGTCCGTGAGCTGATCGCCGACGTACGGAGCCGTGGCGACGAAGCAGTCCGCGAGCTGTCGGCGCGTTTCGACCGCTGGGAGCCGGAGTCCTTCCGCCTCCACGGCGAGCAGCTCGCTGAGATCATCGGCACGCTCGACCCCCAGGTCATCGAGGACATCAAGACGGTCCAGGCCAACGTCCGCCGTTTCGCCGAGGCGCAGCGGGAGTCCATGTCGGAGATCGAGATCGAGACCGCCCCGGGCGTGTTCCTCGGTCACCGCCACGTGCCGATCCAGTCCGTTGGTGCCTACATCCCCGGCGGCCGCTACCCGCTGACCGCCTCCGCGCACATGACGATCGTGACCGCCAAGGCCGCCGGCGTGCCCCGCGTGGTCGCCTGCACGCCGCCGATCCGGGGTGAGATCCCCGCCGCGACCGTCGCCGCGATGCATCTGGCCGGCGCGGACGAGATCTACATCCTGGGCGGTGTCCAGGCGATCGCCGCGATGAGCATCGGCACCGAGACGATGACATCGGTGGACATGCTGGCCGGGCCGGGCAACGCCTACGTGGCCGAGGCCAAGCGCCAGCTCTTCGGTGAGGTCGGTATCGACCTGTTCGCCGGGCCCACGGAGATCCTGGTCGTGGCCGACGACGACGCCGACCCGTTCATCGCCGCCGTCGACCTGCTCTCCCAGGCGGAGCACGGCCCGGACTCTCCGGCCGTGCTGGTGACCACCAGCGAGCGCGTCGCCGGCGAGGTGCAGCGGCACATCGACGAGATCCTGCCCGGCCTGCAGACCGGCGACATCGCCGGCCAGGCCTGGCGCGACCACGGCCAGATCATCCTGGTCGACGACCTCGAAGAGGCCTACCGCGTTGCCGACGGCTTCGCCTACGAGCACGTCCAGGTCCTCACCGAGAACCCGCGTGAAGCGCTGGACAAGATGCACGCCTACGGCGCCCTGTTCCTCGGTGAAGGCACCTGCGTCTCCTACGGCGACAAGGTGATCGGCACCAACCACGTGCTGCCGACCCGGGGTGCGGCCCGTTACACCGGCGGCCTGTGGGTGGGCATGTACCTGCGCACCGTCACCTACCAGGAGGTGCGCGAGCCGAAGTCGTCGGCCGACCTCGGGGTGCTGTGCGGCCGCGCGGCCCGCATCGAGCTGTTCGAGGGGCACGCCCGCTCGGGCGATGTCCGGGCTGCCAAGTACGCCGGTGTCCCGCTGCCGTGGACCGACCACTTCGAGACCGTCCGCGCCTGACACCACCGCCCCGCCCTACGTCCCCGATCAACGGAGATCACATGTCTACCGCCGCTACCCCGACGCCGGAGCAGGTCCGTCGTCGATCACTGCAGTCAGGCACCATCGGCGCGATCGTCGAGTGGTACGAGTACACGATTTACGGAGTCGCCGCCGCGCTGGTGTTCGGGGAGCTGTTCTTCCCGAACTTCGCCCCCGGTGTCGGCCAGATCGTCTCACTCGCCACGTTCGGCGTCGGCTTCCTGGCCCGCCCGGTCGGCGCGTTCGTCGCCGGGCATCTCGGGGACCGGATCGGACGCAAGTCCACGTTGATCCTCACGTTCTCGATCATGACAGTGGCGACTGCGGCGATCGGCTTCGTGCCGACCTATCAGCAGATCGGGATGGCGGCGCCGGTGCTGCTGTGCGTGCTGCGGCTCGCACAGGGCTTCGCGGTCGGCGGCGAGTGGGGCGGGGCGGCCATCGTCGCGGTGGAGAACGCGCCGCGGGACCGGCGCGGGTTCTTCGGCTCCTGGCCGCAGATCGGGGTCTCCGCGGGACTGCTCCTCGGCACGGCCGCGATGTCGTTCGCATCGTGGATCTCCGGCGACGCCTTCGACGTGTGGGGCTGGCGGGTGCCGTTCCTGCTCAGCGTCGTGCTGGCCGGCATCGGCTTCTTCATCCGGCTGCGCGCCACCGAAAGCCCGGCCTTCCTCGCCGAGAAGGCCAAGATGGACACCGAGCTCGAACGCCGCAAGGCGCCCGCGGCGATCCTCTTCCGCGATCACCGCAAGTCGCTGCTGATCACCGTCTTCGGCCGGTTCGCCGAGGCCGGGAACTACTACCTGTTCACCACCTTCATCCTGTCCTACGTCACCACCACCCTCGACGCGCCCAAAAGCTACGGTCTGGCCGCGTCGATGATCGGTGCGGCCGTGAACATCGTGATGATCCCCGTATTCGGGGCGTTGTCCGACCGCATCGGACGCGTACGGACCTTCCTCATCGGCGGCGCGCTGATCGTGGCCACCACGTGGCCCAGCTTCGCGCTGGTCCACACCGGACAGCTGTGGGCGATCGTGGTTGGGGTGGTGCTGTTCCTCGCACTCGGGCACGCCATGGTCTACGCACCTCTGCCCGCGCTGTACTGCGAGATGTTCCCCACCTCGGTGCGGTACTCCGGCATCTCGATCGGGTACCAGATGGCATCGATCCTGCTCGCGAGCTTCACCCCGGCACTGGCCAGCGCGATGGTCCTATGGGCCGACGGCAGCCTGTGGATGGTGATCAGTTTCGTGATCGTGACGACGCTGATCGCGATGACGGCGATCGCGTTCGCCCCCGACCGCCGAGACCGCGAACTGAGCGAGATCGGCGCCGTTCACGAGCACGCCGCCGACGCACCGGCCTTCTCGTCACGCTGATGCACCCGCCATTGACGATGGGTGTAGTTGCTCCGCGGGGAAGGGCTGAGCCGGACAACGCCGACCGGACACGGACCTGACGCCTGTACGCCGACCGGGGCTCGACTTCGACAAGTCCCGTCACCTGCTGCTCAAGCGCGGCATCAATCACCTGATCGCCCGACACGGCGTCACCCACGGCTCCGGACTGGGCAAGGCGCGCTGGGTCGTCGAGCACGCCTTCGCCTGGCCGCACCAGCTCAAACGACCCCGCACCCAATACGAACGACGCACCGATCTACAAGAGTTCCGGCAGGCTCAGCCCATACCCGCGCAGTCGCCAGAGGTCGAAGACTGCGCTCCCGTCGGCTGCGAAGTCCGCATCAACTCAGTGCCGTTGTCGGGGATCGCCACCTTCACGGCCTCATCAATCGCGTTCAGAGCGCGCACATGACCGAGCATGAGGTCTCGCGCGGCCCCAACCCGTTCCACGCAGCGTCATCCCACTGAGCCCGTGGCTGTTGGGATTGTCCATGGGGCCGCCAGAGTCTCCGCAGGACGACATTCTGAAACGATCGGTAAGGGAGGACAGGCCTGGAGGCGGTTGCTGCGGATGACGTAGAGCGGCTGTGGCCCCGAACACCTGGCGTGTTGCGGGGCCACAGCCGTACATGTGCTGGTCAGATCGCGGAGTTGAGTCATGTGCGGGGGCGGTGCAGGTTCTCCCGCGAGGACAACAGGGCGAGCACCGCGTGCTCTTGGTGGTACTCGGGCCCCGCCCGGCCGGCTGGCGGTCGGCGAACTGCGGCCTCGGCCTCGGGTCGCTCGACGTGGTCAGTTCGATCGCGTCCCGGCCGCCGGCTTCGTGGGCGTGAGCTCACCGCCCACACCACCACCCTGTCCGCACACGGTGGCCCCTTCTTCCACTTCCAGTGCCGGGTCAACCCTGCCGCGTTCCTCGTTCTCGCCGTGATCTACCTCGCACATCAGACGAAGACACTTGGCAGCTGTCATCGTGCCGGTGCCGGTGCCGGTGCCGGTGCCGGTGCCGGTGCCGGTGCCGCCGTCGCCGTCGCCGTTGGCGGGATCCTCCCAGCGGGCTGGGACATCTCCGCCGGGCGTCCGCTGGGGGAGTTCAGAGTGGAAATCCAGCCGGACAGGACGCCTTGGCCCCGCAGGTCCCACACGGCACCGGCCTACGGACACTCTCGGCTACCTTCGGAGAAGGCGCCGCGCCGGCGCCGAGGGGGTGCTCATAGGCATGCTGCGATTCAAACTGACAGAGTCTCGGGCATCGCGGCGTACGACGCCAGCCGGCCAAGGCCAGGTGTCTGGGCGTCGACCAACGTCGCAGGACCCGACTGCCCGGGACCGGACGGCATCAGCCGAGTCCCGCGGTTCGCAGCGCACACCTTCATCTCCGGCGTCGCCGCGTACGCCCAGCCGAGGGCAGGTGGCTGAGCGTCAACCAACGTCGCAGAAGCCGACTCCCCGGGGCCACACGGCACCGGCCGAGTCACCTGCTCCGCAGCGCACAGCTCCGCCTCCGCCTCCGGCATCGCAGCGTACGACGCAGACGCCCGGTCAAGGGCAGCAGTCTCCGCCTGAGAGGCTGTCGGCGCCCGAGCGCGACGTTCCCGGCAGCGCCCCGTCCGCAATCGAGCCGCCCGCTCCAGGGAGCACCCCGGACACGGTACGGATGTACTTCTTCGGCGCGATCACCAACAGCCAACTGGCCATCAACAACGGCATGGTGACGCAGACCATGGTGAAGCAATTCACCGAGCCCTGTCCGAGCGGCACAGCGCCAGCGGCAGCGGAACCCCCGAGCGGTTCCTTGCCAGAGGGTTCTGCCCCGCCTCACGAGCGGACGCGGCACGTGCCGTCGGCGGTACCGGACAGCACGCCGGACGTGAAGGCCATCAGCGCCGAGACCTTCTGCCGCAGGCACCTGAAGCCCATGCTCGACGATCTTCAGCGCCGCATACCGGAACTGGGGCTGAGCCCGGAATCCCGACAGACCCTCAAGCAGACAATCATCGAACTGCAAGCCGAACTGCGTTGCACCACCATCGACATGCAACGAGTCGACGAGGGGCTACACCGTATCCACGACATCTTGGCAACGGAGCCGCCGGACGTGGAGTCCTCTGCCGACGACCCGCAGAACTCACCGACGTGGGGAGGAGCGCCGTGACGGATACGGGCGGCCCGCAGTTCCACGGTCCCATCCACGGAAGCCAGATCGCCATCGGCAACCACGATGTGTCGCAGCGGCAGTATGTGACCGCTGAGAGCCGGTCCGAGGACCGCCTGGCCGAGGCGGTCGGCGCACTCCTGGCGGCGGTGGAGCAACTCGGCCTGCGCGCCGAGGAGGAGAGGGGGGTACGACAGGACGCGGAAGCCGCCCTGGATGAGGCAGCCCAGCCGGAGCCGGACGTCGGACGCCTGCGCCGCCTGCTGAGCCGGATCCAGGTAGTCCTGGTCCCGATAGCGGCGGGTGCCGCCGCGGGCACCGCCACTGGGGTGACCAACGGGACGGCACAGCTGGCCCAGACCGTCCTGACCGATCTTCAGCAGGCTCTGCCCTAGCTCGGCAGTGCAGGGCCTTCGGTCGGAGCCCGGAGGACCTGCCGCAGCTGTTCGAGGACTGGGAGGCGGAGACAATGCAGGCTGCCACACGCGAGCAGTACGCATCCTGTGCCAGAGACTGCCGATGCCGTCTCCATCGCAGGTCATCCAGAACGTAGCGGGAAGGAGCCCGGTCTCTCGGTCCCTGCCGTCAGCTGGCGGAGAAGTAGTGGCCGTTGTCCAAATCGGCGAGCAGGCCGGGCTGAGCGGGTTCCCAGCCGAGGGAACGGCGGGTGATGAGGCTGGATGCCGGGTAGTTCTGCGTGACTATGTTCGAAAGGAACCCAAAGTATCCCGGCACCATCAGTACGTCCGCGGGAACGCTCACGGCGGGCAGGCCCAGACGTCTGCCAATCGCTTCGGCGATCTCGCGGAGCGGGATGGCCCCGTCCCCAACCGCGTGCCAGTACCTGCCGGCCGGCCCCTTCTCCAGCGCCAAGCGGAACAACGAGGCGACATCGCGGACGTGCACGGCGTTCCACAGGTTCGCGCCGTCTCCGGGGTAGCCGACGAAGCCCTTCTCCTTCGCGAGCGCGATCAGTTGCACGAGGAAGCCGGCACGATCGGTCGTGCTGTGCGCGATGTTGGCGATCCGCACGACCGAAGAGCGCACGCCCTGCTCAGCGAGGCCGACTACCGCGGTTTCCACGACATTGCGAACCCGCAGGGTGCCCTTGTACTCATCGCCGCCGGGAAGGGCCGGGTCCTCCTCGGTGGCCGGTCGGCCCAGGTTCCCCGGCGAGCCTATGCTCCCCGCCGCGACCAGCGGCTTTCCGGTTCCCGCCAGTGCCTCGCCGTACGCGAGCATGATCGGGAGCTCAGCGGCGGCCACGGCGTCGATTCCGCCGGACGGAAGCAGGTCTTGCCTGTGCGCGACGTGGATAACGCCGTCGGAGTCCGCGGCCGCCTCCTTGAGCCCGTCGAGATCCTCGAGGTCGCCGCGACGCACCTTCGCGCCGAGCGCGGACAGCGCCGCCGCGGCCGTGTCCGACCGGGCCAGGCCGGTGACCTCGTGCCCGGCGGCGATGAGCTCGGGGATGACGTACGAACCGGAATGGCCGGTCCCGCCAGTGACGAAAACGCGCACGCTACTGCTCCTTGTGAATTATGTGGCGCGAGAAGTGGTGGTGCGGATGTGCTCAGCCGAGAATGCTGACGCCGAGGAAGAAGTTGGTGTGCTTGACGGAGTGGGCGACGAGTCCCAGCTGCAGCAGGGCGACGTTCTCCAGCGCCCGCGCCATCGCCAACTGCCCGGTGTCCATCGGGCGCAGTCCCAGGCTCTCGATGAACGCCGACACGCGTGTCTTTGCCTGCGCGTCGTCGCCGGCGATGAACACGTCCAATGGGCGACCCTCGGCTGGGCTGGCCGCCAGTACATGGGAGAACAGGGTGTTGAACGCCTTGACGACATGTGCGCCGGCGGGGGCGGCCTTGGCGATCTCCTGGGCGCCGGAAGTGCTGTCGGGGGTGACAAAGCCCTTGAAATCGGGGGAGACGGGGTTGGTGATGTCGATGATGACCTTGCCGTGCAGTGCGTCCCCGTACTCGCTCACGACCGCCGCGGCACTGGCGTACGGCACCGCGAGGATGACGATGTCCCCGGCCGGGGCGGCGCCGACCGTCCCGACAGTGGCGCCGCCGAGCGCGTCGGCCAACTCCTTGGCCTTGGCCGGGTCGCGGCCGATGATCTCGACGGCGTTGCCGCCGGCGAGCGCCCGGTCTGCAAGGGCGCCGGCCATGTTCCCCAGGCCGACAATGCTGATACTGCTCATGGTTGAGCCTGCTTTCTTAAGCTGGATGGGACGCCATGCCCACCCGTCGTTTGGTCACGGTTATGTGGTGGATGCCGTCGAATGACGCGATGGATTGTGCTCAATTTTCGGATGCGTTAATTCCGGGGTTGGGCCCTGCTGTCAAGTCCTGATGTCGTTCTCTTGTGCCGAATTGTCTCCGGCCCCATTCGGCACTTATTAAGAATGTCATTGGCCTGAGTGGAGTGTCCAAGACCTCTTTCAGCCGTGGCGATACCCTGAAGGCATCACCGGACCGGGAGGCTCCATGGATCTGGACCTGCGCAAGTTGCGCTACTTCGTCGCCGTCGCCGGGACGTTGCACTTCGGCCGCGCCGCCGATGAGTTGCACATCGCGCAGCCGGTGCTCAGTAGACAGATCCGCGCGCTGGAACAGGATCTCGGCACCCCGCTGCTGACAAGGGACAGTCACGGCGTGGTGCTGACCGACGCCGGCACGCAGTTGCTGACCGACGCCGGTCCGCTGCTGGCCTCCGCGCACGCGGTCCGCCGACGGGTGACCGTGGCCGCGCGGGGCAGCCAGCGGATAATGGTCGGCTTCCGGGCGGGCATCGCCGTTGCCCCAGCGGTAGAGCAGTTCGCCGCCCGGCACCCAGACGTTCTGGTGGACGTGCAGCGGATGGAATGGGACGACCAGGCCTCGATGCTGCTCGACGGCCGTATCGACGTCGGCTATGTGCGGCTGCCCATGGACGAGGCCGGCCTACGCGTCACCCCGCTGTACGCCGAGCCGCGGGTGGCGGTGCTGCCCGTCGGCCACCGATTGGCCGGCCGGGAGCAGATCACCGAGGCCGACCTGGCCGGCGAGCCGCTGGTCTGGCATGCCGACTCGAGCACGCAGCCCACCAGGCGGCCGCACCCCAACGCCGGATACGTGGTGCGCGGGGTGGACGAGACGCTCGAGCATGTCGCGGCCGGCCGGGGCATCTCGTTCCTGGCCCGTTCGGCGACCGTGTTCTACTCACATCCGAACATCAGTTACGTGCCCGTCCTGGATCTGGCGCCCGACCAGGTGTGCCTCGCGGTGGCGGCATCGCGCACCTCGCCGGTGGTCGACGATTTCTTCACCGCGGCCCAGGCGACGGCCGAGATCACGGCAGAATGCGGGAACTATGAAATGTGGCAGCTTGGAAGCGGTGCCGTTTCAAAGCACGGTTGAGCAGTTCGACTGACAACAGCGGCGCCCACAGAGGCACGCGGCCACAGCAATGGCGAAGGCATTGAGCTCGAGGGCGGAGGCGATGTGCCAGATCTCGGGCCGAACTGATCCCTGTCTCGATTGGTCCGGTCCGGTCCGGTCCGGTGCGATGCGCTTGCTGTCTCAGCTGGACTGGTCGGGGGAGGGGTGGCCGACACTGTCCGTGTAAACGCGGGCCTGTTCACACAGGGCGTCGATCTCGAGGTTCTCTTCCTCGCTCAGTTGCGCATCCAGCGCGACGCCGATGACGCGTCGGGCGCGGGACAACCGCCGAGCGACATCCCAGTCGGCGATGAATTTGCCGACGGTGTACTCGTCGGCGGTTCCGAATGCCTGGCGGGATCGGAGACGGTCGAGGGACACCACGAACTCGTCCAGGTCCAGGAGGACTGCAACGATCTCGTTGAGGGGTATGCGGATCTCTCGGGACGACATGTCCATCGGCCGACTCAACTCCAGAGCTGGTGCTTCGGCCCCGACCCTGATCCTGCTCGCCAGGGCCGGTCCGGGAACGGGTTCGGCCACGGGTAGTCATCGGTGGGTGAAGACAGAAGATCAGACGGCGGCCGCAGGTCACAGGATAGATCCTCCCCGATGGCACGCCGGGGGCGCGCGCCCCCATGCGGTTTGCAGGATCTGCTGTCGAGGGCCAAGTACGCGACGACATCCGTGCCTTCGTCGTCGAGCAACTGCACGACGCCGCCGCAGTCCTGGTCGTCGACGAGACCGGTCATCTCAAGAAGCCCAGCTCCGCTGGGGAGCCAGGGGCGAGTGCCTGCCAACCTCAGGTCATGCGTCCGGGTTTCAGAGCCGCGTCGGAACTGTCTGCGGCAGCTGCGGCTGCGATCTGATCGCTGTCTCGTAACTGCGGCTGGGGCGCTGGGCGCTGGAGCGGGGACGGTGCCGACTGTTGGCGCAGGGCTCCTTCAGGCCGCCAGCAGCGGGCCGAGTTCGGCGGCCCACTCCGGATAGAGCGCGACCTTCTCCTCATGCAGGGCGAGGATGTCCTGTGCCAGGGTGGGCGTCATGTCGTCGGACAGGTCCGGGCCGATAGCGATCCTGGACAGGTAGGGCGTGATCTGCGGGTCACCGGCCAGGTGAATCGGGTCGTGCATGTAGCGCCGCAGGGTCGGCAGGTCGGTGATGCCCACGCAGTAGGCGTGGGTGAAGCCGTCGGGATCACCGAGGCATTGGCCCACCGTCGAGAACGACACCGACTCGACAGAGGCCGTGCGCCGCAGCACCGCGAGTACGTGCTCCCGATCCTCCTCGGTTGCGGTCTCCTTGAACGTGAAGCGCAGCATGTGGACGATCAAGTCTGTCCCGCCCCTCTCATGCGAACTGAACCAGCTGGTTCAGAAATTCGATCTATCGGGTTCAGTCACTACACTGAACCCATGGGTTCTGGAGTGTCAACTGGGGGCGGGCGTCCGGCCCGTGGGCGGATCCAGCGGCGGCAGGCGATCCTGGACGGCGCGTTCGCGGTATTCACGCGACACGGCTACGCCCAGGCGTGCGTGAAGGAGATTGCGCAGGAGGCAGGCGTCGCCAAGCCGACCGTCTACAGTCACCTGAACGACAAGGAGAGCCTCTACCGCGAGGCCGTAGAGGCCGCTGCCGACCGCGTCGGCGCGCAGAGCCTCGCCGTCGTCGAGCGGCTGCGCGAGGCCGCCGCGGACAGCGACCCGCGCGCGTCACTCACAGCCGTGGCCCACGGCCTGCTCCAGGCGTTTTGCAACGAAGACGCTCGCGCCGTGCGGCAATTGGCCTCTGCCCAGGTGGCTCAATTCCCCGACCTGGCGGCGAGCGTACGCGAGCGCACAGCCCTGCGGGTACGTTCCGCCCTAGCTGACCGCTTGGCCCGCCTGGCTCTCGCCGGCCGCCTGCGCCCGTGCGACCCGGAGCTCGCCGCCGAGCACTTCCTCTCCCTTCTCACCGGCCCGTTGGAGTACCGACCCACCGCCGCCCCGGACACCGTCGCTGACACTGCGATGGACGTCTTCCTGCGCGCCTACGGAAAGTGACCCCCAACCTGTGCTCCGCCCATCAAAGAGGCGCACCTTTCACCGGTCGAGGGCCAGGTTGTGCATACGTGCGATGGCGCTGGCAGCCCAGTAGACGCCATCGCCGCTGCGACGGCAGTCCCGAAGGATCTTCCAGTTCTTCATCCGGGCGAAGGCGTGCTCGCTGCGGGCGCGCAGCCACGCAGCGCGAACTTCGCCACGGCCACCTTCGCCGACCGTGCCAGCAACCAGACATGACTTTCACAGCTTCAGGAAGCGTCTGCGTCTGCGTGGTTGGGAGTCGCCGGCCCGTGGGTCGCTACCCGGTTGTGGGCGTCAACGCGGGCCATCGGCCTCGCCATCTGCCGGCGCCCCTGACATCTGACACCTGGCGCACACAAACACCACGTCGCAGCACTTGAGGGTCAGGCGTCGGCGGTGGCTGTGCGGCGGTATCGGCTTGGTGGGACACCGAGTTCGCGGGTGAAGGCCCGGGAGAAGGCGTACTCGGAGGCGTAGCCGACATTGCGGGCGATGATGGCGAGTGAGTCGTTGGTGTCTCGCAGTTGGCGGGCGGCCTGCTCAAGGCGGACCCGGGAGAGGTAGGCGAGGGGGCTGGCGCCGACGGTGGACTTGAACCTGCGGGCGAATGTGGGCCGGGACATGGCCACAGTGCGGGCGAGGCTGTCGACGGTCCAGTCTTCCTGCGGCTGCTCGTGCATCAGTGACAGTGCGGCGCCGATGTCGGGGTCGCGCAAAGCGGTCAGCCATGACGGGCCCGAGTCCGCGTCGTCGGCGCGCTCCAGCCAGTTGCGGACGGTCAGGATGAACAGCACTTCGGTGAGCCGCGTGGCGACTGCTCGGGATCCCGGCTGACTCCTGGTGGCCTCCGAGGCAAGGAGTCGGACGACGCTCTGGAGATGCGGGTCCGCTGCCATGCCGGGTACGTGCACCACCTCAGGCAGTACCGACAGCACCGGATGGCGGTCCGTGGACGTCGCGTACTGGAACTTACCGCACACCACGCGGACCAGCGGGCCGTCACCACCCATGTCCACGACGTCCGCACGGCCCGGAGGGTTCTCAGCCTCGATGTCCGAGTAGGGGCGGGGCTCAGCGCCTGGACTGCCCAGGAGCTGGTGCGGGGTGCCCCTCGGGAGCAATACCACGTCACCGGACACCAGCTGTATCGGTGGCATCTTCTCTGTCTGGAGCCAGCACGCGCCGTCGGCGATCAAATGGAATCCGGCGATGCTCCCCTGGTTGAGGTCACAACCCCACTGCGATCCGTTGGAACGAAGCTGCGCGAGGAGTGCTCCCGTGAACCCGGTTGACGCCAGAACGTCGGCAAGTACATCCATATTCGTCACGCTATCCAAGCAAGACACATTTCCGCACCTCGTGTGAGATGCGGAAGCATGTAGAGGAGGTGCATCAGTATCAGCACTCTCACTGCGTGAGGTTCCGCAGTGTCACACTGCTCCGCGCCTGGCCGCCCGGCGTTGTATGAGGCGCTCACATGTGGCGTGAGGGTTACTTCAGGGCGCGGCGGGAGAGGTCGGCCCACTCGTCCCAGGTCTTGAGGCGGTCGGCGTAGATGGCGGGGAGCCAGTCAAGGCCGGCGTTGCCGAGAAAGACGCGCAGCGGCGGGTTCTCGGCATTGGCGAGCTCCACGACGCCCCGGGCGGCCGCGGCGGGGTCCCCGGGGACGATGGTCTTGGCGAACTCCTGGCCGGCGACGCGGGCGGGGTCGTAGGCGGGGATCATCTCGGCGACGGCCAGCGAAAGGCCGGCCCACTCGGTGGTGTAGGCGCCGGGCTCGACCAGCGTGACCTTGATGCCGAGCGGGCCGACTTCCTGGGCCAGCGACTCGGTGAAGCCCTCCAGCGCCCACTTGGCGGCGTGGTGGCCGCCGAACAGCGGGAACGCCGCGACGCCGAAGGTCGATGAGACCTGGATGATGTGGCCGGAGCCCTGGGCGCGCAGGTGCGGCAGCACCGCCTGAGTGACCCAGAGCGCGCCTAGGTAGTTGACCTCGATCTGATCGCGGGCCTGCTGCTCGGTAATCTCCTCGACCGCACCGAACAAGCCGAAGCCGGCATTGTTGACGACCACGTCGAGACGGCCGAAGTGCGCGATCGCCTCCTGCGCGGCAGTGACGGCCGCAGCCCGGTCGGTCACGTCGAGCTGCAGCGGCAGCACAGCGTCTCCGTGTTTGACGGTCAGGTCTTTGACGCCGTCGATGTTCCGGGCTGTCGCGACGACCTTGTCGCCCTCGGCGACTGCGGCCTCGACGAAGGAGCGGCCCAGGCCACGGGATGCCCCGGTGACGAACCAGATCTTGCTCATGGTCATACATCCTTGTCATGGTCTTCACGGAGGGATGACCCCTCTCGGTCAACCACGTTACGTCTCGCCAGTCGATACCCTCCATGACCAAAAGGCTCATCCGCATACCCCAGAGTCTCAAGAATCTCCAGCTCTGACGGGCGACTGCAGGCTGGCATCGGGACGGCCCGCTGCCCGCTGCCGTGCACTGTGGCCGCGGCCATGGCGTGCCGAACTCCCGACGGGTGCCGCGTACGGCTCATTGCCGGGCAGCGCTTCCCAGTAGCGGAGGCCATGGGGATCGTTTTCTGGCGTGCTGCTCACCTATCGGGCCCCATACCCCTTCCTCCACTTCGATGAGACTTAGGGGTATGGAGGTGAGAGTTTCTGCCATGGAAGCTCTCGCTTCCTAAGACGTAGCGTGTTCTCCGAGCAGGGATGCGGGCGACCCGGAATGGCGCCGTCCCTTCGCTCGGACAAGGAACTCACGTACCGGAAATGGTGACAGCACAATGGCAAAGGAACAGCAGACTCCCATGGGCAGTGGTTTCGGCCCCGAGAGCACTGCGGCCGATGTACTCAAGGGGATTGACCTCACGGGTCGGTTCGCGGTCGTAACGGGCGGGTACTCCGGCATCGGTCTGGAGACCACGCGCGCTTTGGCCGGAGCCGGTGCCACCGTTGCGGTTCCCGCTCGTCGTCCGGACCTTGCCCTCGGGGAGCTGAAGGACCTTCCCCGAGTAGAAGTCGGTGAGATGGACCTGACCGACCTCAACAGCGTTGCCGCTTACGTCCGCAGCCTCGAATCCGGGGGTCGGCGCATCGACCTGGTCATCAACAGTGCGGGTGTGATGGCCTCGCCTCTCACCCGGGTCGGCCCCAAGGGCTGGGAGTTCCAGGTGGCCACGAACCACCTCGGACACTTTGCGCTCGTCAACCGGCTCTGGCCCATGCTGAGCAGTGACGCCCGCGTCGTTTCCGTATCCTCGCGGGGGCACTTCTACTCGCCGATGCGGTGGGACGACCCGTTCTTCGAGCACAGCGAGTACGACCGGTGGGCCGCCTACGGGCAGTCGAAGACCGCGAACTCCCTCTTCGCGGTCCACCTTGACCGCCTGGCGCGTGACGCCGGTATCCGCGCCTTCAGTCTGCACCCCGGCGTCATCGCTACACCCCTGGTCCGCTACCTGAGCCGAGACGATCTGATCGCCAGCGGTGGCATGGACGCCGAGGGCAACCTCACACCCAACTTCTTCAAGT
The DNA here is from genome assembly GCF_042715345.1 of Streptomyces sp. NPDC058697. Taxonomy (NCBI): domain Bacteria; kingdom Bacillati; phylum Actinomycetota; class Actinomycetes; order Kitasatosporales; family Streptomycetaceae; genus Streptomyces; species Streptomyces sp. NPDC058697. Next base: position 260,514 of record NZ_JBHXSU010000002.1, on the reverse strand, counting down.
CGCCTCAGGCCGGTGCCGCGACCCAGGTCTGGGCCGCCACCTCGCCGCTCCTGGAAGGCAAGGGCGGTCTGTACCTCAACGACGCCGAGATCGCCGCCGTCTTCGACCCCGGTACACAACAGGGTGACGTCCAGGAGTACGCGGTCGACCCGGACGAGGCCGCCCGACTGTGGGCCTGGTCGACGGAACTGACCGGCGTCAACGCCTTCAACTGACCAGCAGATCGCGTCAGTTCTTCGGCTGGTCGGGACGGTGGGTGATCTGCATCCGCCTACCGCTTCCTTCATCCCCCGGCAGCCATGTGCTCGCGGGGCCCTGGCATCTTCCGGCGGCCAGGGCCCGCCCGTCCGGACCCCGACGCGGCACCTACCGAATTCCAGGAGACAGACATGACGAACAAGACGTGGTTCATCACCGGCACGTCGTCAGGCTTCGGGCGGCAGCTCACCGAGCAGTTGCTCGCCCGCGGGGACAGCGTCGCGGCCACCGTCCGCAACGCGGCCGCCATGGACAGCCTGGCAGCCAAGTACGGCTCCCTGCTCTGGCACACCGAACTGGATGTCACCGACACCACCCGGATGCGTGAGGTGGTTAAGCAGGCGTTCGCGGATCTCGGACACATCGACGTCGTCGTGTCCAACGCCGGTTATGGACTGCTCGGCGCGGCGGAGGAGGTCTCCGACGACCAGATCGACCGTCAGATCGCAACGAACCTCACCGGGTCCATCCAGCTCGCCCGCGCCGTGATTCCTCACCTGCGCGCACAGGGCGGCGGCCGCATCATCCAGCTCTCCAGCATGGGCGGACAGATCGCGCTGCCAGCCCTGTCCCTCTACCACGCCACCAAGTGGGGCATCGAGGGCTTCTGGGAGTCCACTGCGGCTGACATCGCCCCCTTCGGTATCGGCGTCACCCTCGTCGAGCCGGGCGGCGCCCGTACCGAGTTCGCCGGCGGCAGCGCCGACCTGGCCAAGCCCATACCGGAGTACGCCGATCACGTACCCGGCCTGCTCCGCCGCATGCTCGCCGGAGACATACCCGCCCTCCCCAGCCCGGGCGACCCGGCCAAGATCGCCGCGGCCATCATCGCTTCCGCCGACCAGGACGAGGCACCCAAGCGCCTCACCCTCGGCTCCGACGCCTACGAACTCGTCACCGCCGGCCTCCGCGAGCGCCTTACATCCCTGGAAGCCGCCAAGGACCTCGCCTACTCCACCGACGCGGACGACTTCACCGAAGCGCGCACCAACGAGAACTGACACACCGCACAGCGTCGGCAGCCCCCAACGCCAGTCGCCAAGGCGGCCACCACACGCCGCTCCCGCATCTGCTACCGGACCGTTTGGGTGCCCAACAACCCATCACAACTCATCACAACCCAGAATCAGAACGGAGACCATCGCCATGTCCCAATCCCAATCCGCCACCTTCCGGCCCCAAGCCCTCATCCTGCTCTCCTCGGCACGCACGCTGCACCTGAGCGAACCCGTGGACCACCCCGGCCTCCCCACCGGATTCTTCCTCGTCGAGGTCGCCGCGGTCCTGGCACAGTTCGAGAAGGACTACGACTTCATCCTCGCCACGCCGGACGGCAAGCCGCCCCAGATCGACATGAACGGCCTGGGGCTCAACTTCATGGGCGGCAAGAACACTGGCACCGTGGCGGCCCGCACGACCATCCAGAACGCCCAAAAGGGATTCACTCCCGAGGGCCTGCGAAAGAAGAACCCGAAGCTCGTACAGCGCCGCAACGCCGAACTCGCCCTGTCCCGGCGCCACCTCGGACGCATTTCTGTCTCCGCCCCCTTGCCCAAGACGGACAAGGAGGCCATCTCCATCCGGGACGAGGTCGTCGCCAGCTTCGAGGCCCTGCCGGAGATGAAGTACTTCTCCATCCAGGAACTGATCGAGAAGCACCGCGACCCCAACACGCCGTTCTCCCTCCAGGACCTGGCCTTCGTGCACATGCCCGGCGGTCACGGTCCGATGGTCGACTTCCACGACAACCCGTGGATGGGCGAACTGCTCAACAGCCTGCGCGAGAACCGTGTCCCGATCTCCCTCATCTGCCATGGCCCCGTCGCGCTCACCTCGGCCAAGTACCGCATCACGGGGGACGGAGAGGTCATCACCAACACCGAGCACGCCCTCAAGGGCGCCAAGATCACCACGTTTGCGCAAATTGCCGAACGGATTGTGCTCGCCTCGCAGTACCCCAAGGTTCCCGGGAAGCGCACCCGGCTTCCCTACTTCGTCGATGTGGCACTCAAGGACGCCGGATACAACGTCAAGCTCACCCCCAACCCCTCAGGGGTAAAAGTGGTCTGGGACGAAAAGCACGGCCTGCTGACCGGCAACGGCCCCCAGGCCATCGACGTGCAGGCCGCCCGCCTCGCCAAGATCGTGCAAAGCAGGTCCTGAGCCCCGGAGTACGAGAGGCGCTCCGAGCACCGAATTCCGAGACGAAGCGCTATTCGCACTGGGCCAACGGTACGGAAATGACGCCCTCGAACTGCGAATGGAGCGCGTGGTCGGACGCAGCGGTCGGCGAGATCGCGGTGGGCTCCCGCGACGAGGTGGAGCGTGCGGTGGACGCGGAGTCTGCCGCCCCCGCGGCGGGCCGGGACCGCAGGCCGGCCGAGCGGGCCGGGTTCTGGCCGAGATCGCCATGCGCCTGCGGGCAGATGCGGACCGACTGGGCGCGCTGGAGGCCGGCGGGGCCGTGGTCGAGGCGGTCGATGTGGGGCGGCTGGGGGCCTTCGAACATCGTGATCGCGCGGGCGACGGATTCGCCGACGTTCCAGTTCGAACCCGGAGGTCTCCGCGACGCCGAGCGTGGCGGCCACCGTATCGACCAGCAGTGGCGGACGTTTCCGCAATGCCGGTGGGCACGTTCAGGCAGCTCATGGCCTCGGCTGGTCTCCCCGTCCGGCCGAGGCTTTCACGTGCATGCGTTCGCCCATTGGTCGTCGGATGCAGGGAGACGGCGTAGCCGCGGAAGTCCCCCGTAACATCTCCCGTCCCCCAAGCGTGTTCATGTCGAAGGCCTGCGAGCGAGCGGGAAGTTCGGGGGCACCACCGATCCAAGGGGACCGGGAACGATGATGAGACAGCCGGACGATACGGAGTCGTTCCTCGACGACTCCGACGGCTTCGACGCGTTCTACACCAGCACGGCCAAACGGCTGGTCGCCACGGTCTATGCGATGACCGGCGATCTGACGGAGGCGGAGGACGCGGTGCAGGAGGCGTATGTACGTGCCTGGCAGCGCTGGCCGCGGCTGGTCCGTGACGGGGACCCGCTGCCGTGGGTGCGCACGGTCGCGATGCGTCTTGCGATCAGTACCTGGCGTCGGACGCGCGGGCGGCTGCGGGCGCAGTTCCGGCACGGCCCGCCGTCGGAGGTGCCCGAACTCTCGGCGGACCGGGTGGCGTTGGTGGCGGCCTTGCGTGAACTCGGCCCGGACCAGCGGCAGGCGGTGATTCTGCACCACTTGCTGGACCTCCCGGTGGAACAGGTTGCCCGAGAGATCGGCGCGTCCAGCGGGACGGTCCGCACTCGGCTCAGCCGGGCACGCAAGATCCTCGGAGAGCAACTCGCCGAGGCCGATTCCGCTGTCACCGCCAAGGGGGTTGCCGTTCATGACTGACGTCGAGGAACTGCTGGACGGGACGGTGCTGCGGCTGCCGTCGGCGGCGGCGGTACGCGCACGGGGGACCCGGCGCCGCACCCGGCGCCGGGCGACCGCGGCGGTCGCGGCCGTGGTGGCGGTCGCGCTGGGCGCGGCGCTGGCCGTGCTGCCGGGAGACAAGACGCGGGCGGCCCGCCCGCCGAGCATGCCCACGGTCTCGCCGACCGCGGAGCAGGCGTACGACTTCCAGTACGACAACCCGTACAACAAGAACGGGAAGGTCAGGCTCTGGGGCCTCAACCGATTCGCCACACCCGTTGAGGCCGGGTGGGAGGCGGACCGCAAGCCCATGGATGCGCCGCTGCCGTCGCTGGCCTTCGACCTGCCCTGCACGTACGCACGCGCCGACGGACGGTTCCAGAAGCGCTGGACTGCCTCGTTCCACGCCGACAACGGGGCGGTGGTCCGCCATCGCTACATGGAATACGACACAAAGGCCCACGCGGGTCGGCAACTTGTGACCTTCCGCGCCCAACTCGCGGTGTGCGATGTACGACCGAGTTTCTGGCTTCCCGGCAAGGCTGGATACCAGGGCGTCGACAAGAAGGGGCGGTACTTCGACCTCACCATCGAGTACGGCGAACGCTGGATCTCGGTGATCGAACGGTCGAACTGGCTGACGTGGGAGAAGCCCAATTCGTGAACGCCCCCGGCCAATCCGGGTCCTCACGTACGGCCCACCAGCTGTCAGCTGCCTGCGGAGAGGTCCCCGTAAAGGAGCCGTGTCGTGAGTTCGAAGCACCGCGTCCGGGCCGCGGAGAAGCCATAAGGCATTTTGGTGATCGCTTCGAAGGCGCTCATGTGGGTGTCCTCCTCGTCGCCCGTCAGGTCGGCGTCGTAGATCTCGAAGAGCTTCTCCTCGACCTCGTCCAGTCCGGCCGCGTCCATGGCCTGTTCCAGGGCCTTGTGGTGGGCGCAGTGCTGCGCGGCGAGTTCTTCGACCTGCGGGTCGTGGGGGTCGACGGTGTCATCGAGGGCGGCGTCGGCCGCGTCGAGGCGGTCTGCCTCGGCCCGTAGGCCGGGATGGGTGGCCAGGGTGATGAACACGCTGGCCTGGATCGCGGCTCCCAGCGGCCCGAAGATCCGTTCCGTGACCAGCAGGGTGTCCAGGTCGGAGGGGCGCAGTGCGCCAGGAGGCAGGTGACTGAGCCGGTCCGTGACCAACGGGGAGAGCAGGCCCAGTGGGCTGCCCACGGCCCGCAGGCGCTGGACTGCCGCGCGCTGACGCTTGATGTCGGCCTCCTGGGCGGCCAGGGTCTCTTCCAGCCGGCCCAGGACGTCCTCGACGTCCCGGGCTTCGTCGAAGGCGGCCCGCATGTCGTCCAGGCTGATGCCGGCCTCGGACATCTTGCGGATCCACAGCAGGCGGATCATGTCGTCGTAGCCGTAGCGGCGGCGTCCGTCTCCGCCTCGCTCGGGCTCCGGCAGCAGACCGATCTGGTGGTAGTGACGAATGGCGCGCGGGGTGGTTCCGGCGAAGGCGGCGGCATCGCCGATCTTGACCTCGCGGGGAGGCATGGCGGAGGGGTACATCGCAGACAGTGCCTTTCGTGCTGTGGTGCCCTCGACGACATCACATGCCGCTACGGCATGTGCAACTACACACCACCCGGACCCTGACGGGCTATCGGGCGCTCACACGACCTCCGTCGCCTCCGGAATGCCTATGTCAGAGGCTCTCGCGAACAGTCCCGTAGTGGACGTCGTGGGCCGTGGAAGGGCGTTCCGGCCGTGCCGTGTCCGTCAGGGGTGGTCGTGACGGCCCGCGAGGGATCCGCCTATCCAGAAGGGCAGTTCCTTCTGATTTTTGCTCAGTGACAGTCGTATGGCGTTGACCAACTGCACCTGTGCCTGGGCGGGTGCACGATTGGCTTGGTCGAACTCCTCCGCGCTCAACGGATTGCGCGACGGATCGCGTGCCGGGTCACGCGCCACCTGGTCCAGGAACGTGCCGATGGCTTTGCCGAAGTTGTCGATCTCCGTCGCGACGGCGGCGGGGGCGACCAGGCTGGCACGGGTCAGGGCTGCACTCCACTCGCTCCAGTCGTAGTCCCATCCCTGTCGGCCGGCGTGGGCGCGGCTGATGGTCATCGTGAACTTGGCGTAGTGGCTGATCAGTTCCTGGTAGGCGATCAGTTGCTTGTCCCGCAGCCACTGACGGTCCTGGGCCCGGTGCGTGACAATGCCCCCGACCAGGACCCCGATCGTGACGGACAGCGCCCCGGCGGCCGTTGTCACCAGTGTGTCCAGCAGTGCCACCCGAGGCCCCGCATCCCCTGTCGCTCGAACGTCAGCGGCTCGAACCTACTGGTGTCCAACCTCCGGTGACAATGCCCAACCTGCACATAGGCCCGCCGTGAGGGCCTCGTCGATCCAGGTGGGCAGGAGGACGCCGGTCTGTTGGGTGAGCATGTCACCGAAGTCACGGAGGAGTTGGTGCGCGGTGGCCAGTTCAGGGAAGGTGTCCAAGACCGCTTTGAGCTGCTGGTGTTCGCCCTCGGTGAGCGAGGCCGGCCGGCGGGTGAGCCGGCCAGGGAGCGTCACGTACGGGCGGGTACAGCCCAGCGCACCCCGGCTCAGACACGGGGATCGAACACGCCCGTCACTCCGACCGTGACAGCTTCCTGTGATCGCTGTCAGAGCCCAATTCGGGCCCCCGGGCTGGGCGCGACGACATCGCAGCCAATGACCTGTACGGGGGTGAGGGCCGGTTGCGCCTTGGCTGACGGCCTTGTTCCGCCGCGAGTCGGCGGGGATCATGATCGCGTGCAACGCCGAGAGAAACTCCACGAACTGCTCGCGTGCGCCGGACTCACGGTCGTCGAGGACATGAGCCCGGGCAGCCTGTTCCCGCCGGAGGCCGGCTGGCGGATCGCGCGGGGGATCGCGGCGCCGGACGGCGCGGTCCGGCAAGCGCTCGACGCCGCGTGGTGGCGCCGCCTCGCAGATGCGGACGGCGAGTTCCTGGTTGCCGTTCTCGGACATCGGATCGGCGGCAACGACTCCTGGTGGACCCGGGTCCGTCACTACGGCGGCGGTGTGCCGGGGCTGACCGGCGACCCCGGGTTCGTGGCGCTCTCCCTCGACGGGCAGGTGCTGCTGGCGGAGGTGCCCGGCGCGGACGGGCCTCGGGTGACGGCCCTCGACCGACTGCCGGAGCGGCTGGAGGAGGCCGCCGCGGCCGCCGGGCGCGAGACGGAGGCCGAGCGCGCCGAGGTGTGGGCGGCGGTGCCCGGCCGGCCGGCATGGCCTTTGCACTGGGCGGAGGGGATCGGGTCCAATCCGGCCGCGCCGGACGAGCTGCTGATCCGGCTGCTGGATGTGGAGGCGGGCTTCCTGCACGGCTGCGACCGGCCCGCCGTACTCGACGCCGCCGTGGCGCATCCCGATCCGCGGGTGCGCTCTTGGCCGGCGGACACCTTCCGGCCCAAGCTCACGTCCGATCAGTGGGTGCGCATGGTCCGCGCCGAACCGTCGCCGAGCCGGCGCGTGCTCTGGGCCGAGCATGCCTGCGCCTGGGGCGTCGAACTCCCCGGGGACCTGTACGACGACCTCCTCGCCGGTCCGTCCCGCGCTCAGGCCGCCGAACTCCCGGGGCTCCCCGCACACCACCTCCCCAGCCTCGCCGCGGACGCCGATCCCAGGGTGCGGGCGACTGCCTGCGCCCGGTGGGATGACCTCGCCGCGCCGCTGCGGGCGCGACTGCTGGCCGACACCGACGACGCGGTGCGAACGGCGGCGCTGCTCGCCCATCACAACGGCGTCCCCATGCCTCGCGACGTCTTTGCCGCGCTGCCCGCGCCCCGGCGCGCGCTCGAACAGTGCCGTCTCTCGCCCGAGCTGGAGGCGGAGCTGGTCCGGGACGGGGACGCGGAGGTACGACGAGCGCTGGCCGCCAACCCGCGGCTCAGTGCACACAACGTCGCCGTCCTGGCGGAGGACCAAAACGACGACATCCGCTCGGCGGTGGCACTGCGGCCCGACCTCAACGAGGAGCAGCGTGCCGCGGTGCACTACGACTTCGACCCGACGTCGATGTCACGCACCGTGCCCTGGGTCAAGGGCCTGCACGGTGACGCCGACGCGATGCGCCGCCTCTCCGTATCGTCCCATCCCCTCATCCGCCGAAGCGTGGCCCGTGCCCGGCATCTTTCACCGGACGTCGTTGAGCGTCTGGCGCGGGACGAGGACCGGACGGTCCGCTTGTTCCTCGCCGAATCGTGCGATGACGCGCCGGCCGAGATGCTGCTGGAGGTCTGGCGCTGGTGGGACGGCAGTTTCAGCCACCCCGACCGCCCCCGCAGCCACCCCAACTTCCCCCGTACGGGCCTGCTGCGCTACGCCGGCGACCCCGCAGGGCGGATGCGCCGCCTGGCCCTCGACGCCCCGGAGTCCACGACTGCCGACGTCGCACGTCTCGCCCGGGACCCCGAAGCCGAGGTGCGCCGCCGCGCGGCCGAGGACCCCCGGCTGTCACCGGCCGACGCGGTGCGGCTGCTGAACGACCCAGCGGCCCACGTCCGCGGGACCGCGATGCGCAATCTGCGGCTGCCGGCCCGCGTCCTGGCCGGACTGCTGCACGACCGCGACGCGGCATGCGCGGCGGTCACCAATCCGGCGATCCCGGTCCCCGTCCTGCACCGCATCCTGGACGCGGCCGCGGCAGCCGTGGCAGCCCGGCGCTGAACACCGCCACCCCGCCGAGCGGCCGTGGCGGTCTGACCCCGAACTCCGGCACACCCCCGCCCGTGCGGCGCGAGTTGGCCCCACTGGTGCAGCAGAAGCTTTCCCTGGCAACGGCAGAGACCGGGCCATGCTGGCACGGGGGCGCTTCGAGTCGTCATGCCAGAACCCGTTTGACGACGCCGTAGCCACGTCGCGCCTTGACGGCCGCCAGTAGGGGAGGTGGCCGAGAGCCTGACGACCCCAGAGTCGTAGCGATTCGGCGAACTCGTCGCTGTTCTACGCCAACTCTGACCAGAGTGCCTCGGATCGATGCGGCGGCGTCTTCCGTGTGCTGCTTCGGGACGATAGCGAGGAGACCAGCCAGATGCATACCGACTGCTTCGTGGTCTGGGAGAGCTCCTGGGCGTACGCGGCCGGTGTTCTCGCGCTGCTCCCGGCCCGGGCGTAGCGCACTCGGGTTGGGACGAAGTCGCGCCATCCCGCGGCGACTTCGCCCGCAGATCGCGCGCGTTGGGGGGTGGGTGTGGCACCGTGGATTCAGGTCGGGCCCGTCACTCCCCCCGTGGTGTCGGGCCCGGCCCATTGCGTGAGTTGTGCGGCTCCGCCGCCGAATGGGCCTCGCCACATGGCGCGGACAGGAGTAGCGGGCCCGGCGTCGAGATCTGCGTCGATTGCGTGTTGGCGGCGGTCGCAGCACTCGGTGCTGCAAGGCACCGAGCGACCTCCAGGTACCTGAGCCTGGGGGGACTCCGTTCCTGGCGATGCCGTGCGGCCGGCTGTCCGGCGTAGATCTCTGGCTCGACGGCCAGGAAATGCGCGACCGCGCAGATCTGAACGCCAACGCGGGCGCGCTCTCGACACCATGCCGATCGGCCCGCATTCCGAGGGCCGTTGTCAGTGCGGTCCCATAGCTGCTGAGGGTCGTTGTCAGTGTGGCCCCATACCTTTGGGGTCATGACGGAAAGATCTGATCACGGGTCCCGGGAAGCGACTTCTTCGCATGAGGCGGCCTCGTGGCGGGCGGAGTGGACGTGCGGTTCCGCGTCCGACCCACGGCTGCTCCGCTCCTTGGACGGTCACGACGCCCCCGTGGTCGCAGTGGCGACGGCGGTCGTCGAGGGGCGTTCGGTTGTCGTCTCGGCGAGCCGTGATGCGACGGTGTGTGTCTGGGATCTGGCGACGGGGGAGCGGCTGCATACGCTGACGGCAGCTCCTCCCGACCTCATGTCGTCGTTGTCGCCCGAGTTGGTGGCCCTGGCCACGGTGGTGGTCGACGGGCAACCCCTGGTCCTCACATGCCACATCGACGGGACCGGGAGGTTGTGGGATCCGGCGACGGGGCGTTCTGCGGGCGAACTGGCCCTGGGGCTGGCGCAGTTGGTCCTGGACGGGCGGCACGTGGTGCTGGCCGTCCAGGCGGACCGGACGCTGGGCGTGTGGGACCAGGCAACCGGCAGTCGGCTCGGCGTGTTCCCCTGGATGGTGGACATCGGGGTGCTGGATGGACGCGATGTCGTTGTGACCTGCCATCCGGACCACCAAGTGCAGGTGTGGGACCTGGCCACCGGCCGCGAGGTCGGCGAGTGCCTGCCGGCCGAGGGACCGTGGACACTCGAAGGGCGGGACATCGCCGTAACCAAGGAGGAGGGTCGGGCGGGCCGCGTGTGGGATCTGGACCGCCACGTGCTTCTGGCAGCCAACCTGCGGGAGTTGCTGGCGGATGCCGACTACGAACGCGCAGTGTCAGCCCTGGCGTCCATGGACACCGTGTCGACCCTGACGGTCGTGGACGGCCGGGTCGTGGTCCTCGACACCCACTACGAGGATCCACCGGAGCTCGTCGGTGACCTCGTCCGCGTCTTCATCCCCTACGGCCCGTCCCCGACACTGACCCTCGAAGGGCGCGGTGTAGCGCTCGCCGTGGGCGTGGACCACACACTGCGCTTGTGGGACCTGCCGACGAGCCCCATGGACTCCACGGGTCCTGACGGTACGCGGAGCATGCGCAGCATCCCTTTGGAAGCAACCGCGGGCAAGGAGCTGATCAAGGGCGGTCCAGGAGACCTCGTCGACGTGGCGAGCCTGCTCTCCGCCCGGACGAACGGCCTGGTCGTCACCAAGTCCGGCTGGGAAACCCAGGTGAGGGACGCTTCCCGGAGCCTGGTGCTGGGGGACACGCCCGTCTCCCTCGTGCCCGGTCCGGACGGCACCGTCACGGCATTGCACACGCTCGACCCGTCGGCCTCGGGCAGGGTGCTGACCGGTCACACCGATCGGGTGTGGGCCATCGACAGTGTCCCGGTCGGGACGCGCACCCTGGCGGTCACGACATCCCGCGACCTCACTGTGCGGGTCTGGAATCTCGCCACCGGCGAACAGGAGGGTGAGCCGCTCACCGGGCACACCGGCCAGGTGTGGGGCGTCGCCACCACCGTGATGGACGGACGGGGTGTCGCCGTCACCGCAGGGGAGGACCACACGGTGCGCACCTGGGACATCACCGCTGCCCGAGGGAACGGCGGCCGGTTGCGTGCCGGACACACCGGATCCGTCCTGGCCCTCGCCACAGCGGACTTCGACGGTGTCCCCATAGTCGTCACCGCAGGCGCCGACCACACCGTGCGCACCTGGGACCTGACCACCGGCTCGCAGACCTGCGACCCCCTGAGCGCAGAGGTGTCCGCCATGGCGACGGCGGTGGTGGGCGGGGACTCGGTCGTCGTTACGGCCACGCCCGACGCCACCCTGCACATTCTCGAGCTCGCCACCGGCCGAGCCGTCCACGATCCGTTCCCAAGCGGCCACGGCAGAGTCCTGGCCATGGCCTCGGCGACCCTGGACGGCCTGCCCGTCGCCCTCACGGCAGGCAGCGATCGGGTCGTGGGCGTCTGGGACCTCACCACCGGACGGCCCCTGGTCGCACCTCTCACCGGCCACTCCAGCCGTATCACCGCCGTCGCCACCGCGGTCCTCGACGGACGGCCCGTGGCAGTGACGGGCAGCTGGGACAAGACGGTGCGACTGTGGGACCTCGCCACCGGCCGACAGCTCGGCGAACCCCTGACCGGCCACACCGATTGGGTGACCGCCGTGGCCACCGCCACCCTGGGCGGAACTCCCATTGCGATCAGCAAGGGCCGGGACCGCACGATACGCGTCTGGAACCTGTCCACAGGGCAGGAGATCCGCGACGCCCAGGCCGCCGAGTCAGGCTCCGGCAGCACGCTGGCGGTCACGGCGATGGCTGACGGGCGGCTCGTCGCGGCCTTCGGCGATGACTGCACCGTGCGATTCCGTGATCTCACCGCAGGGTGCCGGGCCGGTACCGACCACCTGCTCCCGTTCCCCGTGCACTCACTCGCGGCGGCACCGGGCGGGCGCTTCGCGGTCGGCTTCGGTGACGAGGTTGGGGTGCTGTCAGGGGCATCCTGACAAGCCATGGGGCCCTGTCGGGGTAGCGACGGTCTTCGCCGAGCAGCGGGTGTCGCCTCCACGCGGTCCGTCGGCATGACGGACATAGGGGACGCGGGGGAGCGGCACTGCCCGTCAGGAACTGCGCGAACAGCGAGACGCAGCACACTCGCAGCCGGCCGCCATGCAGAGACCGCCACGCAGGCACTCCGCAACGTCAACCAGCGGCTGATGGTCGAGAACAGCCGGTTGATCGCCGCAGATACTCCAGAACCAACCCGGACAGCCGCAACCGCCCGCAAGCCGCCCAGCCCTTGAGAAGCCTGCCGCCGACCGACCTCTGACCGACGCCCCCGGCCGCTCTTGCCTGTCACTGTCACCCCCCGGTGGCAACCGGGTGACGCGACGACCGCCGCGGCGCTTGCGGGGCGTGTCGCGGGTACTCACTGACAGAGCCAAAGGGTCAGATGCTGGCGCATTCGTCGATGACGGCGCAGGCGAGGCGAATGCCGCCCAGGTAGGTGGATATGTCGTCATCGCCGTGCATGTGGGGCGCGCCCTGGAACCATTGCGGCCACAGGCCACCCTCCTGAAGGAAGGGGCTGGCCCGGCCGCCGTGCAGGACGGAGTCGGTGTACGAGAGGGCACCCATGGCTGTGGGCTGGTCGTAGGCGAGGTCGGGCCGGCGCAGATAGCGATCCAGGTAAGCGGCGAGCAGGTCGGCGTCCCGTACGGTGCCGAAACTCGCCAGCGCCACGCAGTAGGCCCCGCCCGCGCAGCAGACCTCGCTCTCCAGCAGCAGTGCTCCCAGATGCTCGCGGAAGTGGTCACGGCGCGAGATGGCGGCGAGCCATGCCGCGGTCCGCCGCTCGCGCCAGCTGCCTTCGAAGAGAATGGTGAGGTCGGCGTCGGAGACAGCACTCGCATCAGCGGCCAGGGCATGAACGAACGGCTCGTACTCCTCGCGCGACATACGAAGTACCGCTCCGCCGAGCTTCAGGTAGCGGCGCGCGGGGGCGCAATAGCGGCGGAACAGCGCCTGTATCTCAGGGTCGTGGCGGATCACCACGGCATCCTCTCGCAACCAACACGCAGCTGAGGGCACGGGACGGAATACGCTTCGGTGATCCCGGGACGGGCGGGACGCCACCTGGGACCCGAGTCGGGTGAGCGGGGTTTCGACAGCACGCAGCGCTACGGCTCCACAGAAGCTGTCCTACCGTTCTAACTCGGGCTTACGCCGGTCATTCGTAGGATCGGAGGGGCCTGGGAGTCCGGGGTATGGCTGAGAAGCTGTCGCCGTTCGATGGCTCTTGACACTTGGCCGCCCCGAGCTCCGTGACGGTCTGAACTGCTGATTGGGATACGCGACTTGATCGCTCTGTAGGACAACGCCGGTGAGACCGTCCGTGGCACTTGAACACGACGAGCTGGCAGGGGTGGTCATGGTCGAGATCTGGGCCGCATGGCGGGCCGCCCACGACCCCGTTGCGGGAGTGTCCCGACGGATGCAACTCGCCGCCTACGCCGTGCCGTTCACCGTCCTACCTGCCAGCATCTGGCGGCTGCGGGCCGCATTCGACGAGGGGAACGGGCTCGGTGGGCGGGCGTACGTCGTCTTCCTGTCGGTCCTTTCCGAAGTCCTCGCATTCACGGCGATCGGCTTGATCGCCCGCTGGGGTGAGGTGTTCCCGCGCTAGATCCCGTTCCTTCGCGGCCGCCGGGTCCCGACGATGGCGGCGGTCGTCCCGGCCGCCATCGGGGCAGCTGTCCTCATACTCGTGTTCACCCTCCTGTTCAGTGTCTCCGAGATCAGGGGCACCACGATCCAAGGCGACGACCCAAGAGCCGGCTCCCCGACCCTGGCCATCGGCTGGGAGTCTGCCTGGTACCGCTTCTGCTACGCACCGCTGAGCCTGTGGGGGCCGTTGTTGGCCGTGCTGACCGTCGCGTACTGGAAGCGCCGTCGCACGGCTGAGAACACGCCTGCGGCGGCGTGAGCGTCGAAGACGATCAGTCTGCCGACACTCGCCCTGTGCTCAAGGACCCACAGGTGACCAGCGGTGTGTCGGTCTCCCGGCTGGGCAGCACGGTTCGAACAGCGACGACGGCCGGTTCTCCACGAACTCCCCGAAGACGTATTCACCGTCTCCGTCGCTATGGCACCGTGGCGGAAATGCAGCCGCACAGGGAAGGGCCTGTACTGCATCCGTGTGCGGAACGGGCCTCCGGCCCCACGGTGGTGACGATCATCTCCAGGAGTGCTCGCCCACCAGCAACACGTGCTCCAGCACGTCCTCCATGGGGTCGTCCACCTGGCCCACGTTGATCAATCCGATCCGGGGGCCGTTGTGCGAGGCCGTGTTGGTCTCGTCGGCATACGCGACCCCCGTCGGCAGCGTGCACACCGCTGCCAGGACCAGCACCCGGGCCAGCCCACGCGCCATCGCCCTCGCCGGCTCGTTCGTCATCGCACGACACCTCATTCGTCGGTTCAGCTTCTGATCGGACTCTGCGTCCACCGGTTCATCTGCCGAAACCATGAGAAGGTCACGCCGAGCAACCCGTACGTGACCCTCGTAGTCCCAAGGTCGACGTGCTCGGACGTGGTCCAGCCCCGGCCCATGGGTCACGGAAGCGAGACGGACTCATGTCCAGAAGATCTTCGTGGTGCTGCGGAATTGGACGAGTCGTGTACGTCGCTTCCTGCCGCGTTCAGTGATCCTTGGGCGCGCCGAGTACGCGGTGCAGGCCCGGCTCGATGTCAGGGGCGCTGATCGAGCCGTAGCCGAAGACGAAGCCTGGGCGCGCGGAGCGGTTCGCGGCGACCTCCGCCAGGGTGTAGACCGCCACGCCGGATGCCCGGGCCCGGCCGGCTCGGTCCGCGAGGGCCTCGGGGTCGGCGAGGTGGCCTCGGGTGAGTGCGGTCACGTGCAGGCCGGCGGCGGACGGCACCAGCTCGGCCAGGTCCGCGAAGTGGTCGGTGAGCACGCGGGTGATGGCTTGGTGCCGGGTCGCGTAGATGTGCTGCATCCGGCGGATGTGCCGGGCGAGCAACCCGTCGTCGACGAAGCGGGCGAGCGCTGCCTGCGTGGGGACCGCTGTGTGCCAGTCGGCGGTGTACTTGGCGGTGCGCAGGGCCGTGCGCAGCGGGGCGGGCGCCACCAGGAAGCCGACGCGCAGGGAGGGAAGCATCACCTTGGAGAACGACCCCACGTAGATGACGTGTCCGTCCTGGTCCAGACTCTGCAGCGTCTCGACCGGCCGCCCGCCGAACCGGAATTCGCTGTCGTAGTCGTCCTCGATCACAGCCGCGCCGTGCCGCCGCGCCCACCGCAGCAACGCCGTTCTGCGCCGCAGGGACATCGGCATGCCGAGCGGGAACTGGTGGGCGGGGGTGACGTACACGGCGCGGGTGTCTGGCGGGATGGCGTCCACCAGCAGGCCCTCCGCGTCCACCGGTATGCCCGTGACTTCGGCACCCTGTGCCAGGAACGCCAGCCGGGCCGGTGGATAGCCGGGCTCTTCGACGGCCACCCGGTCGCCCGGTTCGAGGAGCACCCGCCCGATGAGGTCCAGGGCCTGCTGCGTGCTGGTGGTCACCAGCATGTCGTCCGGGCCGGTCCGCACGCCTCGGGAGAGTCCGATGTGCCGGGCGAGTGCGGCCCGCAGTCCGGCGTGGCCGGCCGGGTCGCCGTATCCGACCGCCCCGGCCGCCGAGAGGCGCAGTTCCCTGGCGATCAGGGGACGCCAGGCGTCGTACGGGAAGAGCCGGGCGTCCGGCAGGCCGACCCGGAAGTCGTGGTCCGCCGTGGTCGGTCCCGTGGTTTCCGGGGCTGCCCATGGGGACAGGCGCGCCCACAGGGCGCGGGGGCGCAGTCCCGGGCCGGCGGTGTCGGTGGCGGGCGCGGCCTCGGGCGTGGACAGGCCCGTCGTACGCACAAAGGTCCCGGCGCCGACTTTGCTGTCCGCGTAGCCCTCGGCGACGAGCCGTTCATAGGCGACGCCGACGGTGTTGCGGGCCACCGAGAGGCGGCGGGCCAACACCCGGGTCGGGGGCAGCGGATCGCCGGGGCGTAACAGCCCGCCGTGGATCGCGGTGCGCAACTGACGGTAGATCTGGCCGGACAGGTCCCGCTGCCCGTCAAGCCTGACGTGCACGTCCATCTCGGCCTTCCGCTTCCGGCTCGGCAGTTGCCGGCGCCATCCGGCAATTGGCTCAATCATTCGGCAGCTTATTGGCCCTGGAGCTGAACCGCTGTGTGATTTTACGCTCGGGCCATGGACATACGACGACTGGACCGCCAGGCGCTGTTGCTGACCGGGGAAGTGGTCTCCCGGGTGAAGACCGACCACTTGACATTGGCGACGCCGTGCGCGGACTGGACCCTGTACGGTCTGCTCCGCCATCTGGTCAGCCAGAACGAGGGGTTCGCCGCCTCCGCCCGCGGCGCGGGTGAACCGTGGGCCGTATGGCGCGACGGCGACCTCGGCGATGACCCGGCCGGAGCGTATGAAGCGTCGGTGGGCGACGTCACCGCGGCGTTCGCGGAAGACGAAGTGCTGGAGCGGCGGTTCGCGCTGCCGGAGGTGGGTGAGGGCTTCGCTGTCCCCGGACGGACAGCGATCGGCTTCCACCTGCTCGACTACGTGGTGCACGCCTGGGACGTCGCGGTGACGATCGGCGCCCCGTGGGAGCCCGCCGCCGAACTGACCACGGCCGCGCTGCGCGTCGCCACCCTGGTCCCGGACGAGGGCCGTGGGGCCGGTGCCGCGTTCCGCCGACGGATCACCGTCCCCGACGACGCCCCGCAGGGCGACCGGTTGCTCGCCCTGCTCGGCCGTGACCCGTCCTGGTCACCGAAGCCATGCTGAGGAGCCGCTGGTGCCAGGGCCCGGCCGGGGACTCCCTTGGCGACCGCGCCGCGGTGAATGGCGTCGACAGCGGCATGCGCGGCCGCCGGAGCGGCCCACTGATCGTCAGCGTCACTGACTTCACCAGCGACGCATACCGCGACTTGCCCGGCATCGCGTGTCGCGGCTTCGCGCTGCGGCGCCGCTGGCCGCATCTCGACGGAGCGGTCGGCATGTGGCTGTGGGCCATGCCCTCGGCCCGGCGCTGCGGATCGGTCTCGGTGTGGACCGGGCGGCGGGCCCTGTCGGGGTTCGTACGCCTGCCGGAGCATGTTGCGATCATGGGCGAGTACCGCGAGCGAGGCACGATCAGGTCGGTGATCCGGGAGTGCCAGAGCTTCGACGTGGCGCGGATCCGGCGGGACGCAGAGGCGTGGCTGATGTCGGACGATCGTTGCCTTGCCGCGCGGGGGACGCCACGGCAGAGCGGATGACAACACCTGCTCAGCTCAAGGGCCAAGACCGTGAGACAAGACGCCGTGGCCTGCGAATGAGACATGCCGAGAACTCACAGGTCGTCACTACGGAATGGGATATTCCAATTGAGGGCCTACGCCTCTCGCGGGCGGCGCGGCCCAGATCGCCGACGTGGCAACTTATGTACCGGTCGGAATACAAGTCGCGGGGTCGAGGTTCTCCTCGGTGACAGCCACCGCGACCAGAGCGCGGGAGGGCGTCGCACGTCACCAGCACCCAGCACCGCCCGATCCGGGGCGACAGAAAGGGCATCATGTCTGACACCGACCTGCGCGACATCGAAGCGCACGACGCCCGTGAGTCCGACCGCATCGCCGTTGTCACCGGCGCCAGCCGTGGCATCGGGGCGGCCATCGCCGGCCGTCTCGGCGCCGACGGGTACACCGTCGCAGTTCACTACCGCCAGGACTCGGCCGCCGCGGCCGTCGTCGTAGAGAAGATCACCGCGGCCGGCGGTACGGCGTTCTCCTTCGCCGCCGACCTGGCCGCACCCGACACCGGCACCGCGTTCTGGACGGCCTACGACGCGGCTGCGGGCCCGCTGCGCGACGCGCCCGTGCGGGTGCTGGTGAACAACGCCGGGATCGCCCTGCACGGCACCATCGAGGAGTTCGGCGCCGAGGACTTCATCCGCCAGCAGCAGATCAACGCCACCGCGCCGTTCCTGATCATCAAGGCCGCTCTGCCGCGCCTGGCCGACGGCGGACGCATCGTGAACATCTCGTCAGGCACTTCCCGCGTCGCCCTCCCCGATCTCATCGGCTACACCATGACAAAGGGAGCCATCGACGCCCTCACGCTGCCCCTCGCCCAGCACCTCGGCCCCCGCGGCATCACTGTCAACACCGTCGTCCCCGCCACCACCGACACCGACATGAACGCGTCCTGGTTGCGCGGCAACTCCGAACTCATCGCCACCATCGCCGCACAGAACGCCCTCGGCCGCATCGGCGAACCCGCCGACGTCGCCGACGTGGTCGCCCTTCTCGCCTCCCACGACGCCCGGTGGATCACGGGCCAACTCATCGACGCCACCGGTGGCTTCCGCCTGTAGGTGGTATCCCTCCGGGGGGCACGGGAGACATCCGAGTCGCGACGTGGTCGACACGCAACGAGAGCCCGGCCGGTGGCCGGGCTCTCGGCGGTGCGGTGGCTTCAGCTGCAGGCGAGGGTCGCTTCCGTACGTCAGATGCCTAGTTGCCCTTGTACGGCCTGGGCGTCGATCAGGTAGGTCATCGGTTCCTCCGTGGATACTCCGCCCTTCAGGGCGGAGGGGAATCGGGCTCCTGCGGAGTAGGGCAAGGAGCTGGGATTCGCCGCCAGGGCGGATCGCAGTGCCCTCATCAGCAGGTTTTGCCCTTACTCGTGAACCCGCTAGTTTGCGAGAGTGACCGTGAACCACGTGAAGCGGGCGTTCAAGTACCGCTTCTATCCGAGTGATACGCAGGCGGCTGAGTTGTCGCGCACCTTCGGATGCGTTCGCAAGGTCTACAACCTGGCGCTCGCCGCCCGTACGGAGGCGTGGACGCGTCAGGAACGGGTCAACTACAACCAGACCTCGGCCATGCTGACGGTGTGGAAGAAGACCGAAGAACTGGCCTACCTCTCCGAGGTCTCCTCGGTTCCGCTACAGCAGACGCTGCGGCACTTGCAGACGGCGTTCACCAACTTCTTCGGCAAGCGGGCCAGATACCCGCACTTCAAGTCCAGGCGGAAGTCCCGGAGGTCGGCGGAGTACACCACGTCCGGTTTCCGGTTCCGCGACGGGAAGCTGACACTGGCGAAGATGTCTGAACCGCTGGACATCGTGTGGTCCCGGCCCCTGCCCGGGGAAGCGAAGCCCTCGATGGTGACGGTGTCGCAGGCCGCTGGGGGCCGCTGGTTCGTCTCGATGCTGTGTAACGACCAGTCCGTCAAGCCCCTCGGGGCCAGCGGCAACGCGGTCGGTATCGATGTGGGCCTGGACCAACTGCTGACCCTGTCCACCGGGGAGAAGGTCACCAACCCGCGCCACGAGCGCAAGGACCGCGTTCGCCTGGCGAAGGCTCAGCGGAACCTCGCGAAGAAGACCAGGGGTTCGGCGAACCGGAAAAGGGCCCGACTCGAGGTCGCCAGGATCCATGCCCGGATCGCCGACCGCAGGCGGGACGGCCTGCACAAAATGACCACCCGGCTCGTGCGTGAAAACCAAACGCTCGTGATCGAGGACCTGACCGTGCGCACCATGGTCAAGAACCGGACCCTGGCCCGTGCGATCAGCGATGCCGCCTGGTCGGAGTTCCGGAGGATGCTGGAGTACAAAGCCGACTGGTACGGGCGCGAGGTGATCGCCGTGGACCGGTGGTTCCCCTCGTCCAAGCTGTGCTCCGCCTGCGGGACCTTGCAGGACAGGATGCCGCTGAACGTCCGCACCTGGACGTGCGCCTGCGGCACGACCCACGACCGGGACGTGAACGCAGCGAAGAACCTGCTGGTCGCCGGACGGGCGGTTGCAGCCTGTGGAGCTGGTGTAAGACCTCAACGGAGTACTCCGGGCGGGCAGTCGGCGATGAAACAGGAAGTCTCACGGCGCGAGCCGTAAGAATCTCCCCCCTTCAGGGGGGAGAGCGTCAACTCGTAGAAGCGTCCGTCACGTCACGCACCTTGTGGAAGGAGTACTCCGCGTACTCGATCGTTTCGCCGGTCGGAGCGACGCGGAACCACTCCTTCGCGGGGGTGCCCTTGTTGAACAGACGGGCTGCGACGCGGTCATCGTCGATGGCTACGTCCCGTACCCGCCAGGTGAAGTCCGGCACCGCGGCGCCGTGCCCCTTCAGCTCCGCGATGACGTCGTCCCGCGTGACCGGACGGCCGTTCTTGGCGAGCTCGTCATGAATGAATTCGGCCATGCGATCGAACTCATGGGCGTTGACCGCCTCGATGTAACGCTCGAAGGCTTCGCGTACTTCCTTCTCGGACAGGCTGACCTCTGTGCCGCCCCGAACCGCGAGGCGTGTACTCGGACGATGGTTGACCTGCGACGACGCCCTTCCGTGAAGTCGCCGTGGTGACTGCCGTCGTGGGTAGGAACCGAGAGTGCAAGACTTCTAATCCGATCGGTCTAGAAGTCGTGGATCACCGCTCGGGAGTACGCTGCACACATGGCTGGTTCGCGGAGTGCCGT
Organism: Streptomyces sp. NPDC058697; assembly: GCF_042715345.1. Taxonomy (NCBI): domain Bacteria; kingdom Bacillati; phylum Actinomycetota; class Actinomycetes; order Kitasatosporales; family Streptomycetaceae; genus Streptomyces; species Streptomyces sp. NPDC058697. Next base: position 240,171 of record NZ_JBHXSU010000002.1, on the reverse strand, counting down.
CATGGGTCGGCCTCGAGAATTCGATATCGACGAGGCGCTCGAGCGCGCCATGCAGGTGTTCTGGGAACGGGGATACGAGGGGGTCAGCCTCACCGATCTGACCAAGGCCATGGGCATCACGAAGCCAAGCCTGTACGCGGCCTTCGGCAACAAAGAGGAGCTGTTCCGCAAAGCTCTGGAGCGCTACACCGAGGGTCCGGCCAACTACGGGACGCGCGCCCTGGAGGAGCCGACGGCGCGAGGCGTGGCCGAGGCACTTCTCCGCGGAGCGGTTCGGACCACGACGCGTCCAGGTGGCCCTGCGGGATGCCTGGTCGTGCAGGGCGCGCTGGCGTCGAGCGATGCGGGTCGGCCCGCGCACGACATGCTGGTCGAGTGGCGGAACGATTCGGGTCTACGCCTTGAGGAACGCTTCCAGCGGGCCGTCGACGAGGGGGATCTTCCGCGCGACGCCGACCCTCGACAACTCGCCCGATACGTCATGACGGTGACGTTCGGCATCGCCGTCCAGGCCGCCGGCGGCCTCGGCCGCGAAGAACTCCAGGACATCGCCGACATGGCACTGGAGCGCTGGCTGCCGTAGCGGACGCGCACAGGGTGTTCTGGCCAGTACTGCATAGCCAGGTCGGAATGACCTGGAGGCGCGGGCGGCGCTTGAAGCAGACCTGCCGTCCCAGGGCAGACCCGCGACCTCCTCTTCCACTGAGAACGCGTCCACTCCCGCGTCGGCGGCCGTGGACGGCGACAGCACTCGAATGGCGGATGGGCCGGGCGACCCAGGTCGCCCGGCCCATCCGGTGAGGGAAGACGTGCCGAACTCCTGCACCACGGCGTGGAGTTGCTCGTGGCAGTTGAACCGTTCGGCCGAATTCCACTGCCAGCGCTCAGACATCGGCCGACACGCCAAGGCCGTGTACATCCAAGCCTATGACGACGTCAGCACCTGAACCCGTTCGACCTTGTGGCGGCTCCTCACTGCGCGGGCTCCGGGCCCCGGACTCTGACGGACAGTCTGCTGAATCGGCAGTTCGCCGCTCCGACTACCGGTGAAAGAGAGGCACTCGTGCGCGGCGGGATCAGCTTGTTCTTTATGGTCTGAGTCGGTTTCGTTCGGTGATGCTCTCGGGTCGTTTCACGGTCTTGCCCACGTCGTAGCGGGTGGCGGGCCGCCAGTTCTTCGAGCCAGGTGGCCTTCCCGGGCCGGGTGTTGAGGGTTTCGGCGCACGGGCGGGGCAGGACAGGTGCGGCCGGAGGTTCCGAAACCCCCGGCGGACGCGGGCCGGGGTGAGCCGGCCGGGCTCGGCAGGCTTCTCCCACGGGGCTGGCTCAGGTCGGCGGCCGCGTCGCGCAGAAGGCGGATCTGGGTGTGCGCGGCGGTGATCAGCCAGGTCCAGCGCTTGCCGGCTTCGGTGGTGCGCAGCTTCGGACGGGTCCACCCGAGGGTCTGTTTCATCAGCCTGAAGAGATGCTCGATGGCGAACCTTCGCAGGAATGTCTGCCAGCGTACGTCGGCGTCCTCGCTGTTCAGGCCGGTGGCGGACGACCAGAGCCAGGGCGGGAGCGGGTCGCCTCCGCCGGGCAGGTGGTCGACCTGGAGGCGGATCAGTGTGCCTTCGATGACGGGGAGTTCGCCGGTGTGGTCGATCCATGCGGAGCGGGTGGTCGGGCGGGGGTGGAGGCGGTCCCAGGCCATCGCGTGGGCGGTGCCGTACCGGTCGGTGACCTGCACGGTTGCCGCGTCTGGCTCGCTCCCGGTCTCCGGCCTGGCGAAGCGGAACTCCTTGCCGTGCTTCGGCGGTCGCCCGTCCTGGGGATCGGCCCAGGGCGTACTCCTTGAGCGAGGGCGTCGGCCCTCGCATGACGCGGTCGGAGCGCATCGGTCCCAGGTACCTCGACCGGGAGGCAGGTCAGGATGTGGGCCATGCGCTGGCGTCGTAGCCGGCGTCGAAGACGATGAGGATGTCGCGGTCGCCCAAGTGCCAGCGGCCCATCTCGATCAGGTCCTCGACCACCCGGCGGAGCTGGGCGGCAGTGACCTCGACGACGTCGTCCTCGAGTCCAAGACGCACGGCGTCCGGAGCTGGCACCAGGATGTGCGGCCCGATTCGAGGGCGGCGACGAAGAAGTACGGCCAGCGCGGGATGAACTGGCCCGAGGAGCGTCCGCTGCGGCCGTAGACGTAACAGAACAGGCGGTCCGCGCTGGTCGGCGCGTCGGGACGGAGCCAGTTGCTGACGCCGGCCGCCAGGACCAGGCGGCCGTCGACAGCCCGCGGCATCGGCGGACCGGCCAGCACCTGCCGCAGCCGGGGCACGTCCACACTCCCGCAGTTCAACGCCTCATACACAGCGCCGTGCCCGCGCCGGCGCTCGGCCACCAGCGTCAGGTCCACCTGCGAGGTCACCGGACCATCCGCGCACAACAACGCGTCGACGAGCTCGAACAGTTCGTCCCCACGCGCGGTCAGACAGTCGAATAAGTCCTCCCGCAAGCGTCACGCTTGCGCGAATGCCTCCCCGGGACCGGTGTCAGGCAGCAGACTCACCCTCACGGCCTTCGTGTCGATCGGTGCACCTTGGTCGGAGCACATGATCAGGCGAGGGCCGCTTCTATGTCCTGCGAATGCCCCGGTGAGTGATCCAGTTCGAGATGTCGTTCGATGCCAGGAGCCAGGAGCCAGGAGCCAGGAGCCAGGAGCCAGGAGCCAGGAGCTAGGCACGGGCGCTGATGCCTCAGCTAGCGAGCAGGGCCTGCATCCACTGGTCTTCGCGTTGCTCAATGTATTCGGCGTCGTTTCGCCAAGCGTCGCCGTGGCCTTCAGCCCACAGCCTTGCCCAGGGCTGGGCTCCTTGGGCTGCCTGGTCGCGCAGGAAGTCGTGCATGGAACGCGTACGGCGCCCCAGTAGAGGCACCAACCGACGGCGTTCGGACTCAGCCAGACCGTAGGCGTCGGCGAAGACTCGCAGTCGGTCCGCCGCGTCCGGGCTCTGCCAGTCCGGATGCGCGGACAGCGGGATGAACCCGTGAATGGCGTATGCGACATCCCACAGGCGCGAGCCGGGACCTGCAGTGTCCCAGTCGATGAAGGCCCACCGCGCCTCGTCTGCGACCACGAGGTTCCAGGGGGCCAGGTCGTTATGAGCGATGATGTCACTGCCCTCAGCGGGGATCAGCGTCTGCCACCGCGCATCGGAGGGCGCCGTGAAGTCCTGCACGGCGTCGTGGAAGTCCCGGATCAGCCGTGCCACGCGAGCCAGTTGTCGAGCGGGTTCCATCAGGGAGAACCGGTCGGGCCAGACCACATCTCCCGGCATGAAGGTCAGGATCTCACGCCCCTGATCGTCAATGCCGAGCGGACGAGGCGCCGCGCCGAATCCCACCTCGTGCAGGTGGGCAAGCAGGGCATGCACAGCGGGAGTCCATGGTCCGGTCGGACGGCGAACGGTGTCCCCGACGCGAACAACACCATCACTGACGTTGCCACCGGACAAAGGCTGTTCATCATCGTGCCGCATCGAACCAGTGTGTCGGATCAGGTCGTCATGATCACCCCATTAAGGGGGAGCGTCAGAGTAGGGATGGAGGTTAAAGAACAAGATCAGTGCTGTTTCTGAACCCCGTATCGGCAGGTCAAAAGGCTGAGCGGCGGGAACAAGGGAGGCAACGTGAATGGCTTCGAGGCCCGAGGCCGTTCCATGTTGGTGCACCGTGGAAAGTGAACGCTCAAACAGTTGAGGGCTGACAGAGGAGGTCTGTACCGCACCAGTTCTGCTGGTGGAGATGGTCGAGCATGGCCGTCTCTGCCGAACCCGGGTTGGGCCGCACGCCGACGAGCACGGGCTCGGTCAGGGAGGGCAGTAGCGGGCAGGCCAGTTCTTCGAAGCCTTCGGGGATGGCCGAGGCCGGGACCACAGTGACGCCCAAGCCCTGAGCCACGAGCCGCACCGCAGTGGAGATCTGTGATGCTCGGGCCACCGTGTGCGGGCTGAGGCCCGCGTTGGCGAGCAGGCGGGCGAGGTAGTCGTCGAGCAGGCTGGCGCGCCGGAACCGGATCCATCCCTCTGACGCCAGGTCTTCCAGGCGCAGGGCGGCGCCGTCCGAGAGAAGCGGGTGCTCCTTCGGCAGGACGGCGACGTAGGCTTCCTCGCCCAGAGGGTGAGTGTCGAAGGTGCACCCGGCGGGGATGCGGTGCACGAGGATCATGTCGAGGGTTCCCTGGCGGACCAGCCGTTCCATGTCCGCGGGATCGGGCTCCTCGTAGAGAGTCACCTGCAGCTTCGGGTGTCGATTGCGCAGCTGCCCCAATACCTGGGGCAGCTGGCGTGCCCCCAGGCCCATGTGGACAGCCATGATGAGTTCGCCGGCCAGTTCCCCGTCGGCGGCGCGTGCGGCCGTGATGGCACGCCGGGATGCGGTCGTCGCGATCTCCGCCTCCGCGAGGAAAGCCCGCCCTGCCACCGTCACCGTCACGCCGCTCGGGGTGCGGGTGAACAGCCGCACCCCGAGGTGCTTCTCCAAGGTGGCGATCTGCTGCGACAGAGAGGGCTGAGTGACCCCCAGACGTTCTGCTGCCGCCGTCATGGAGCCCTCCTCGGCGACGGCCAGGGCGTATTCGTACTGGCGCAGGTTCATTCGAAATCCAACCCTCGACATGACATAGACGATGTCAATGCAGAGTATACGTTGCCACTATTTGCCTCTATGTCAGGCCGGTCCTACCGTGGTGCACGTCCAGCGCAGCCACCAGGGCCGGAAAGTTTCCGCCCAGTCTCGGCGCGCGCAGTCAGACATCTTTTCTTTTCGAGGGGCACGCAATGGATTTCGAGAGCAAGAGCGTGCTGATTACGGGTGCGGGGTCACGGGGAGGTATCGGCGCCGCGACTGCGCACGCGTTCGCGCGCGACGGAGCGTCGGTGGTGATCACCGGCCGCAACGCTGAGCGCGGGGCCGAGGTGGTGGACGACATCACCGCCGGCGGAGGAAAGGCCCGGTTCATCCTCGCTGATCTGAGTGATCTCGCCGACGTCGAGCGGTTGGCCAAGGAGGCGGGTGAAATCGACGTGCTGGTCAACAACGCGGCAAGCTACAGGGCCAGTATCAAGCCGACCCTCGACCAGGACCTCGAAGCGAACGCGGAGTCATGGGACACCAACGTGCGCGCCACCTTCGTCCTCAGCACACGACTCGTCCGGGGGATGATCGAGCGGGGCGGCGGCAACATCGTCAACATCAGCAGTATCGCCGCCGCGATCGCCATGCCGCACATGGCAACGTATGGAGCACAGAAAGCGGCCGTCGAATCCTTCACCCGCAGTTGGGCCGCGGAGTGGGGCCGGTACGGCATACGCGTCAACACGGTGGCTCCTGGGAACGTGAACAGCGACAACGTAGTGAACTTCATCGGCGCCGACCAGTTCACGACCTGGTCCGAGGTCAACCCGCTCAAGCGCAACGCCACGCCTGAGGAACTCGCCGAGGTCATCGCGTTCGTGGCGAGCGAGCGCGCGAGCTTCGTCACCGGCCAGGTGATCGTGGCCGACGGCGGTCGCCTCGTCGTCTGAACGACGCGGCGACCACCGCCACCGCGAAGGTCTCCGGCCGCCCGTCCGTGTGCGGCCGGAGACCGAACCGGGTCACGACGTCGACCGTCGGTCGGGCCGACGACGCACCCACCTCAGCCTTTCCGGGCGTGGCCCGCATCCTTAAAGAGCGTTGGTATCACCTTGAATCTCTTCGCGGAGGGTTCAGTAGAGGCGCCTTGGGATCAGGCAGGAGCGAACGGGCTGAAACGGGCCTGCATATGTCGTCAACGGCATCACCTGACACAGGAGATATCCCTGGCCCGTCACCCTTGAATCGACCTGACACCCAAAGAGCTCCCAAACGCTACCCCCAGGACAAAACACTCTTTCAGCGCCGGGCGAACTGAACCCCGGTCGGTTGCAGGACATTCGGCCGGAGCGCGATCTCGGTGAGGGTCACTTGTTCTCCGTAGATGTCCGTGACTCTGATCGAGCCGCCGCACCCACTGCCGTCGGCGGAGATGAAGTAGTTGTATTCGGTGCGGGGCAACTGTCGCCAGCCGCCACCGGCCCGGACCTCCAGGCGCGCGACCGGATTGCGGTGGCCGATCGCCTGGATGCCGCACCAATGAGGGCTGGATCCCGTCTTGTATCTGATGGAGATCGTGTCGGCCGTGCTGGGACTCAGCAGCTGCCAGGTGATCGGTATCCGGCCGACCTTGAGGTCGGCGAGCTTGGCGAAGGCCTGTTGGCTGAGGTCGAGTTGTCCGGGTGCGCAGGGCAGCGGGCATTCGTTGGTGATCCGTACCGTGATCGACTTGCCGTTGGCCGCGCGGACGAGCACGTACGCGCCGCACGCCCTGGACGTCTCATAGTCGGTGGTGTTCATCGCCGCGATCATGAGGTCGTCACTCGGGCCGAACAGGCAGGCGCCGTTTCCGTCGGCGGCCTCGTAAGCGGTGGCGACCCCCGTGTAGGTGCTGTTGGGCCGAATCCGCCCTGCCGACGGTGGAGTGGTGGACGCCTTTCGCGGGCGCCGCGAAGTGGCCGTGGCCGAAGGGCGTGCCGCACTGGTCTTCCCACTGGCCGACGGCTTGGGCTTCGGGGTGCCGGTCGCGGAAGGGGTCGCCGACGCGCTCGGGGTGCCCGTCGTGGTGGTGGTTCGCACCTGGTTGGTGGCGAGGGGTGTGCTCGCGGCCTGCCCTGCCTCCGCCTCGCGGCCGGGGAAGGACCCCAGGACCAGGTAGGCGAGAACACCCACGGTGGTCACTGCCAAGGTGGTGCCCAGCACAAGTCTGCGTCTCTGCCTGCGCTGACGCGCGGCCTGCCTCGCTGTCTTCATACCTGTCCGTTCGGAAGATCGAGCCGATGGTGCACTGCTCAGTGACCGCAGCGAGCGAAAAGGTTGCCTTCGATTTCCCAACGGGGCGTACGGAGTTCCGCGATGGGCGTATCCGGGCGATTTACCGGGGTCGTTCCCGGTGTGGTGTCCGGCGGCGCGGGTCCCACTCTCGGATGGGGGGAGTCCGCCCCGTCGGGCGGAGGTGTCTCGCTGCACGGCGGAGTGAATGCCGCAGGGCGCTGTTCCCGGTGACCGGCTACCTCTCCTCTCTGCGCGTGCACGCCGACCCCGGCCGCCCGGACGTGTCGCGCGTCGAATGGCCTTGTACTTTCACCCCGTCGGTGTGAGCGACACCGACACCGAGGAGCTGTTCCACGGAATCTGCGCCGACGCCTCGCCGCGCTCCTGAAGGCCGTGAGCGCCTGAAGTGACGGTCACCCGATGGAAAGGATTGCTACTTCGCGCACGCGCGTCGCGAGCACGCTGCCGCTCGTGACGGTCGTGAACCACTCCAGCTGGGGCCGGGCAAGGCCGGGCAAGGCCGGGAAAGCGCAGCATCGCGGGGAACGGACCGATCAGCGCGCCGTTCTCGTCGGTCGAAGTGAAGGGCGTCCGCAGCCCGTCCATCATCCGCCGAGCATGCTCGGCGAGCGCGCGCTGCTCGGCCGACAGGGCACTTGGCTCGATGGCGGGCATCCTCATGGCTTCCTCCTGCGTGTGACGGGGCTGCTGCGACGGTCGGCGGGGAGCGTCAAGACGCCGAAAGTCGTGCGGACGTCGGACAGTTGGCCTGCGGTCGGGGTTCCCGAGTGAGTGGCCGCCTCGCGGTCTCTCGAAGCTCGGGCGGTACCGAGGTGGACCTGCCCACCACCATCCATCGACGTGATTTCGTAAACTACACCGGCTAGTGTGGTTTTAGGAATGGCGCCGTGCCTCACGGCGTGCCCGCGCCGAGGTGGGCGGCGTCGTAGTTCTCACGGCGGAGGGCCGCGAGGAGCCGTACTTGAAAGTCAGTAGGTGGATTGTCGTAGCACCGATGACGACTCGGCATGGTGCTTGTCGGGAGGCTGAAGGGGTTCCCGAGACGAGATACGGAGACTTCTTCGATGGCGACTTTCCTGTACCAACTGGGCCAGCGGGCCTTCCGACGGCGACGGTGGGTGGCCCTGCTGTGGGTGGCCGTCCTGGCCGTCGTCGGCATTGGTGCTCTCAGCGCTGCGGAAGCCCCTGACGATTCGTCGTCGATGCCGGGGATCGAGTCCCAGAAGGCGTTCGACCTCATCAACGAGCAGTTCCCCGGCAGTGAGGCGAACGGAGCGAGCGCCAGGATCGTCTTCGTCGCGCCGGACGGCCAGAAGATCACCGCGGCAGGCCACCGATCGGCTGTCGACCGGTTCATCACCGAGGCGGCCGACGGACCACAGGTCGCCGACGTGTCGAGCCCGTTCGACGGGCCCGGGCTGAGCAAGGACAAGACCACGGCTTACGCCACGGTCACGTACAAGACCAAGGACGACGAGGTCACCGATTTCAGCAAGAAGGAGCTGGAGGGGGCCATCGAAGAGGTCCGCGACACGGGTCTGACGGTCGAGGTCGGCGGAAGCGCGCTGGCCACCGAGGCTCCCGCCGGAATGGGCGAGATCGTCGGCGTCCTGGTAGCGGCGGTCGTACTGCTGATCACCTTCGGCTCCTTGGCCGCGGCAGGGCTTCCGCTGATCACCGCCGTCATCGGCGTCAGCATCAGCCTGGCCGGGATCACCGCTCTCGCCAATACCTTCGGACTGTCCTCGACCAGTGGCGAGTTGGCCATGATGCTCGGTCTCGCGGTCGGTATCGACTACTCGCTGTTCGTGGTCTCCCGCTACCGGGAGGAACGGGCGAAGGGGCGTACTCCGGAGGAAGCCGTCGGTCTGGCCCTGGGCACGGCTGGTTCCGCGGTCGTCTTCGCCGGTCTCACGGTCGTCATCGCGCTCGCCGGCCTTTCGGTGGTCGGTGTGCCGATGCTGACGAAGATGGGTCTGTCCGCCGCGGGCACGGTCGTCACGGGTGTACTGATCGCGCTCACCCTGGTTCCCGCACTGCTCGGCTTCTGGCCGAACGCCGTCCTCGCCCGCCAGAGCCGTAGCGGCCAGACCCGCAGCAGCCAAACCCGTAGCGGCCGGGCCCTCACGTCCGAGCGCGGCCCGCGAATCCCCAGGATCAGGATCCGCCGTCGCGGCCGGCAGCTCCGAGGGAGTCAGGAACCCGGCGACAGCCAGGCACCCCGCAAGAACCGGGAGCCCCGCAAGCGTGAGGAAGCCGGAAGCTGGAGCGTCCGCTGGGCGAGTTTCGTCCTGCGACGGCCCGTAGCGGTGCTGCTCATCACCGTTGTCGGCCTGGGCGCACTCGCCGTGCCTGCCCTGGACTTGCGGCTGGGTATGCCGGGTGACGAGGCCAAGCCCACCTCGACCACTGAGCGCCGTGCCTACGACGCCCTCGCGGAGGGTTTCGGCCCCGGCTTCAACGGTCCGCTGACGATCGTCGTGGACGCGCGGGACGCCGATGACCCGAAGGCCGCGGTGGAGACGGTCGCCGAGAGGATCGGCGCCACCAAGGGCGTCGTATCGGTCTCCCCGGCTCAGTTCAACGAGGCCCAGGACACCGCGGTGCTGTCTGCTACACCCTCCACCGCTCCCACCAGCGAGCGGACCAAGAACCTCGTCCACACCATCCGCGATGAGCGCTCGGCGACGGAGACCGAGACCGGTGCCACCTTCGAGGTCACCGGCACCACAGCGTTGAACATCGACATCGCCAAGAAGATGCAGGACGCGCTGATCCCCTACCTCGTGGTCGTCGTGGGCCTGGCCTTCCTCCTGCTGCTGGTGGTCTTCCGCTCCGTACTGGTGCCCCTCAAAGCGGCTCTCGGCTTCCTCCTGTCGGTTCTCGCGTCCTTCGGCGCCGTGGTCACGGTCTTCCAGAACGGCCACGGGGCCAGTCTCCTCGGAGTCGATCAGACCGGGCCCATCATGAGCCTGATGCCGATCTTCCTGGTGGGCATCGTCTTCGGACTCGCCATGGACTACCAGGTGTTCCTGGTGTCCCGGATGCGCGAGGCATACGTCCACGGGGAAGGGGCCGGCCAGGCGGTCGTCTCCGGCTTCCGCCACAGCGGGCGCATCGTGGTGGCGGCCGCGCTGATCATGATGGCCGTGTTCTCGGGCTTCATGACGGCCGGCGATTCCATGGTCAAGATGGTCGGCTTCGGCCTCGCCACCGCCGTCCTCTTCGACGCGATCGTCGTCCGGATGGTCCTGGTTCCCGCTGTGCTCGCGCTGCTGGGCAAACGGGCCTGGTGGCTGCCCGGCTGGCTGGACCGACTGCTGCCGCGGGTGGACATCGAGGGCGAAGCCCTCAACCGCCGGGCCGCTGAACTCCCTGCCGCGACCGGCGAATCACACCAGGACATGGCGCGCGTCTGACCGACACACCAGGGGAGGGGCCCCATGCCTGGCATTGGGCCCCTCCCGTTCCACGACCGCTCCGGGCCAGGCCGGCCGAAAGAACAACCGTCGGCGTGTCGGGACCGGATCCACCTCAGCGGAGAACCTCATGCTCGCGACTTGGCGGCGGTACGCCGGCCAACACCCCCGGCTGGTCGAGGCGGGGTTCCTGCTGTTGGTGTACGCGGCCACCAGCAACCAGTACAACGAAGGGGGACCAGGCCGGTGGCCCGGGCTTCTCCTCGCCACTGCCGCGTGTATCTCGCTGCTCTGGCGGCGTAACCATCCAGGCGCGGTCGTCGCGATCACCTCGGTCTGCGCCGCGATCTCCGGCAGCATCGGCCATCTGATCAGCCCTCTCCTGCTGCTCCCCGTGATCGTGGCGCTCTACGAACTCACCCTGCGCACCCCGCAGAAGACCGCGCACGCCTACGGCACCGCCGTGATCGCACTGATCGTCCTGACGGCCCTTCTCTCCGACGACAACAACCAGCCCTGGGGACTCAAGACGGTCAGCCCCGCCTTCTGGATCATGCTCCCGGTCGTTCAGGGCTCCGCGGTCCGGGCCCGGCGGGCCTACTTGGAAGCCGTTCACACACGAGCCGAGCACGCCGAACGCACGCGGGAGGAGGAGGCACGCCACCGTGTCGCCGAGGAACGGATCCGCATCGCCCGCGAACTGCACGACGTCGTCGCCCATCACATGGCCCTGGCCAATGCCCAGGCCGCCACCGCGGCGCACCTCGCCCCCACCCGACCGGAACAGGCGCAGACGATTCTTGCCGAGCTGGGCACCACGACCTCATCGGCGCTGCGCGAACTCCAGGCCACCGTCGGCCTGCTGCGCCAGTCCGACGACCCCGAGGACCCTCTGGAGCCGAGTCCCGGACTTGGACGTCTACCCGAGTTGGCATCCGCGTTCGGCGCCGCTGGACTCACCGTCCTTGTCACGGTGGATGGCGAGACACGGCCCTTGTCACCCGGGGTGGACCTGACCGGGTTCCGGATCGTGCAGGAAGCCCTGACCAACGTTGCCAAGCACGCCGGTGCGAGCACGGCCCGAGTCCAACTCGCCTACACCGTCGACCGTCTGACCCTGACCGTCAGCGACGACGGCGGCACCGTCCCGCGCGCACCTGCCCCCAGCGGCGGTTTCGGCCTCATCGGAATGCAGGAGCGCGCCCAGTCCGCCGGCGGCCGTCTCCAGGCAGGACACCGACCTGAAGGCGGCTTCGCCGTCACCGCTCAACTGCCCATTCACGCCTGACTCCGGAAAGACCCTGATGACCATCCATGTACTGCTCGCCGACGACCAGGCCCTCCTGCGGGCGACCTTCCGAATCCTGATCGACTCCTGCGACGACCTGGAAGTGGTGGCGGAGGCAGCCGACGGTGCCGAAGCCGTAGACCTCACACGCGTCCATCACCCCGACGTCGTCCTCATGGACATCCGGATGCCCGGCAGCGACGGCCTCGCCGCGACCTCTGCCATCTGCGCCGACCCGGACCTGCAGAACACTCGCGTCCTCATCCTCACCACGTTCCAGAGCGATGAACATGTGGCCCGGGCCCTGCGCGTCGGCGCCAGCGGCTTCCTCGGCAAGAACGTCACCGCCGATGAACTCCTCGGCGGAATTCGCACAGTGGCCTCCGGAGACGCACTTCTGTCCCCTGCAGCCACACGCTCCCTCATCGCACGCTTCCTCGCCACGCCCGACCGCAGCGACGGCCCGACCCCGCGCGTTCTGGAGAACCTCACCCCTCGCGAGCGCGAGATGGTGGTTCTCGTAGCGGACGGGAAATCCGACGACGAGATCGCCGAGGAGGCGTGCCTCAGCCCACTGACTGTCCGTACGCACGTTCAGCGGGCCAAGACGAAGATGGAGGCACGCAGCCGTGCCCAGTTGGTTGCCATCGCCTATCAGGTGGGCCTGGCGCGACCTCTTCCGTGAGGCGTTTCGATGGACCGGGCTGGTTGAACCGAGTGTCTGCCCGGCGAGAAGCGTGCAGCACACCGGGGCCCGAATACAGTTCCAGGAGATCACCACCTGCCTGGGAGCGTTCATGTCCGGTAGCCTCCGGAAGAGACCCGCCGAAGCCTTCGAGGCCATTGAGCCTCCGGGCAACGCCGAACTGATCGCCGCCGTGGTGGCGCTGACGGCCCTGGTGGAGGCCCTCGGCATCCTGTCCCACTCCGAGGTGTGGCTCCTCGGACTTCTGGTGTTCCTGCCCGGGACGGCATCGGCACTGTGCACCGTCCGCCAGACAGGTTTCGTCGCCGCGTGGACCACACTCGTCGTCACCACGACCGCGGTGCTGCGGGACGTCGACGAGAGCCGCTGGCTCGACCGCCTCCTGCTGGTCCTGTTCACCCTCGTCCTGGCCACGACCTCGGTCTACGCCTGCAGCAGGCGGATCAGGCGGGAACACGAGATGATGCGGCTGCGCTCCACCGCCGCCGCCATGCAGCGCCACATCCTGCATCCTCTTCCCCTGATCACCCATGACGTTCTGGTCAACGGTGTCTACGAACCCCTCCATGAGGACAGACTCGTCGGCGGCGACATCTACGACGTGGTCGCATCGCCGTGGGGGACGCGCGTTCTGATCGGGGACGTGCAGGGCAAGGGACTGGCCGCGGTGGGCACCGCGTTCGCCACCATCGGAGCCTTCCGCGAGGCCGCCCATCGCGAGCCGACTCTCACGGCGCTCGTCGACGCACTGGACGCGGCTGTCGTACGCCACAATTCGTACGCCGAACACACCGGCGACGACGAACGCTTCGTCACCGCTTTGATCATCGGAATCGAGACGGGCATCGAGGATGTGCAAGCCATCAACTGCGGGCACATCTCGCCCTACGTCATGCACGAGGGCACCATCACCAATCCCTCGCTGGACTCCGGCGTCCCGCTCGGTCTCGCCGAACTCGCCTCAGAACCCACGACGGTCGGCTGGTTCCGCTTTCCCCAGGGCGCGACGCTGTTGCTGAGCACGGACGGCCTCACCGAAACCCGCGCGCCCGACGGCACGTTCTACCCGGTCGACGAGCGTCTGGAGAAGCTCGACCTCTCGCCCACCGACCTGCCTCAGGCCCTGTTCGAGGACAGCCTCGCCTTCGCCGGCCAAGGCGGCCGACACGACGACGTCGCGGTCCTGACCGTCCGTTGGTCACCGGCCCACTGAACCTCCACTGTCACCGAGGGCGCTGAACGGCGTGGCAGGAGCCAGGAGCCAGGAGCCAGGAGCCAGGTGGCACGGTGACTGTCACGGCTCGGACGGAACGCCGATTGCATCGGCCCACGCGTGAATCAACTCGTCATGGCCGGTGAAATGCCGGCTCCGGACGACTCCTGACGGGTCGACATGGCGTGGCTCGGAGACTCCGAACTGCTGCAGCAGGTCGACGAGGAACGGCCGCGCGGTAGTAGTGAGCCGGGGCGACAGGCACGCGGTCAGGTCTACGGCGGAACGAGCGGAGCCGACGCTGGTGTACTGGCGCTTTCCTGCCGGACCGTACGCGCGACCGGCGTGGCTCCACACCTGTATCGGCACCGTAGGGCTGGGGTCGACAGGGCAGACGACAGTGACCTGCACGGCGGCTTCGCCCAGGGCCGAGACGTGACGGGCGAAAGCCGTGCTGAGACGCAACATGGCGATGATGATCTAGGCGATCGAGGCTGGGGCGACGCCAGAGGGGACCCGCCGACCACACATGTCGGCCCGAGTCACAAACTACACTCAAGAGTGTGGTTTTATGGGTCGACTGTAGGCTTAGCCCATGTCGAGGGCTATCGCGGCGGTTCAGACTCCCGGGCGCCGGCGGCGTTCCGAAGGCAAGAGGGCGGCGATCCTGGAAGCCGCGGAGGCGCTGTTTCTCGCGGAGGGTTATGAGCGGACGAGCGTCGATGCCATCGCAGGTAGGGCACAGGTCTCGAAGAGGACCGTCTACGACCACTTCGGCGACAAGGGAACGGTCTTTCTGCGGGTGATCGAGCGTTCCCACAACGCAGTGGTCGACACCATTCGCTCCGCGATCGACGAGGAGCTGGCTCGGGGTCGTGACCTGCGCGAAGCCTTGACGGCCTTCGGGCAACGAGTGGTCACGCAGACCTTTCCGTCGTCCGACTACGTGACCTTCCGGCGACTGACCTCGCAGCGATGGGCGATACCGCAGCTGGCCGAGGCCACGCGCGACCGCCCCGAACGGATGCTGGAGGAGCGCTTCGCCGTGCTGGTCGCCGACGGCGAGATCCGGGCCGAGGATCCCGGCCTCGCGGCGCGCCACTTCACGGCCCTCACCATCAGTCTCGCGCTGGAGGCACTCGACGCCCGCGGGGACACGGAGGCGGGAGAACCGGAGATTCTGGCGATCATCGCCGACGGTGTCGATGTGTTCCTGCGGGCGTACCGGTAGCCAGCCGCGGATCACGCGTTGAGTTCGGCTCCGGTCATCAGGGCGAGCAAGTGTGGGGCACGTGGTCGTCGATCATGATCGTATAGAAGCCGTCGTTGTCCGCTGCCCTCGACCATGTCGAGCAGCCGTGCCGGGCCGGTGCCGTCGCGGATCGTCGTGAGGTTGGTCCCGCGGAGTCCCTTCGCAGCCGCAGCGGTGACAACAATGGTCGGGTTCGACGACCCGGCACGCGAGGACTGCGCGCTCGGGCTTGAGGCGCTGGCCGGTGACGACGAGCCCAAGCTCGTCAAGGCAGCAGAAGGCTGTCGGATCGGGGTGGGCGAACGCATCTATGGCGCTCACCGACGGTGGCGTCGGGCACGTGGCGGTTCTTTCAGGAGCCGCGACCACACCCCATTCCCTGGGAGCAGGTCATCTGTCGAGGGATCCGCGATCATGGCCGATGGCGGAAGCTGATGCGCATCAGCCGGCTGTCGGCCCAGTCTTCGAGCCGAGTCGGCCGGATGGTGCCGGGGTCGTGGGGCTGATTGAGATCCGCCACGATCTCCGCCAGCACGGCCTGACGTTCAGCCGGGCCGGTGACAGGCGTGGCCCGTGCAGGCAGATCTGCACGGATCCCGTTTTTGAGGTGGAAGGTGAAATCGGGATTGGCGAGAAGGTTCGCATGCCAGTCGGTCGCGGCACCGCCGGCGCCGCTGCACAGGTAAGTGGTGCCCGCAGCTCGGTAGAAGAAGATCTCGATGCGGCGTGCTCGGCCGGTGCGGCGCCCCAGCGTCGTGATGTCGATGATCCGTTCCCTGGTGCCCGCGGCGGGGGTGATCTCGATGGCTCGTCGGATGTGGTCGGGCAGATGGGACAAAGACGTGTCCCGTGCGGAGTCGTTCGACCCGGTCGTGTCTGGACTACTCATGCGGTCTCGGCCTGAAGGGCGGGGCCGAGGAGGAGTCCACCGTCGATGACGTACTCCGACCCCGTGATGAACGCCGCGTCCGACGACGTGAGGAACAGGAGAAGACGGGTGACGTCGGTGGGCTCCCCGAGCCGGGGGACAGCGAACGGCTCGGGGGAGTAGAAGTCGGCGATTGCCGCGACTGCGCCGGCTGCTGGCTCGTGGATGAAAGGGGTCGAGATCACGCCGGGGTGGATGGTGTTCACCCGGATATGGTCGCGGCCGAGCTCGAGTGCTGCCGTTTGGGTGAGCCCTCGCACGGCCCACTTGCTGGCGACGTACGGCGCGTAGTGAGCCGTACCGCCCAGGCTCATGGTCGAGGCGACGTTGACGATGGCTCCCCCTGCCGCGCGGCGCAGAGCGGGGGCTGCGACCTTGATGCCGAGGAAGGTCCCTGTGAGGTTGATGTCGAGGATGCGCGACCACGTGGCCTGCTCCGTCTTTTCGATCGTTGCAGGCGGATTCTGCACGCCCGCGTTGTTGACGAGCACGTTCAGGGCGCCGAAGGCGCTCTCGGCCGCCAGCACAGCGGCGGACCACGAGCTCTCGTCGGTAACGTCAAGGCGGGCAAAGCGAGCGCGGGTCCCGAGCTCGTCGGCGAGAGCGGCGCCGCGTTCCGCGTCGATGCCGCCGATCATCACGTTCGCTCCCTCCGCGTGAAAGGCGCGCACGTGGCTCGAGCCCTGGCCGCCGGCCCCACCGGTCACGAGCACGGTCTGGTTGTCGAAGCGGGGCATCAGATGTTCCTTCGGTACGTGGGTGAATGACCGGGATCACCAGTGATGAACGGCGTCCAGTGGTGAGCCGGGCGACTCACCATCGCCCTGACACTAGGTCGGCGGAAGTGGCGAGTCAAGCCACTCACCTCGTATGCTCGGCCCATGAGTAGAGTTGTGACGACGTATCACCAGCGCGTCGCCCAGGAGAAGCGCACGCTGATCGTGACGGCCGCGACCGCACTGTTTCTCGAGTTGGGCTACGACCGGACGTCGCTGGCGCGGATCGCAGAGAGCTCGGGCGTTTCGCGGGCCACCTTGTTCAAGCAGTTTCCGAGCAAAGCTGCCCTGTTCGACGCCATCGTGACCGAGTCCTGGTCGACCGCCGACGAGGAGGATCCTCCACCGGCAGGCAACGTCGTTGACGGGCTCGGCATCATCGGTCGCCGCTACGCCGAGTTGCTGGGCCGGGCCCAGATGACCGACCTGTTCAGGATCGTCATCGCCGAGCTGCCGCGGTTCCCCGAGCTGGCCCAGGCGCAGTTCTCGCACGGGAAGATGCCCTACTTCGAGTCCGTACGCAGCTACCTCCTGGCTGAGCACGAGGCGGGAACGGTGCGGGTCGAGGACGTGGACCTCGCAGCCACCCAGTTCCTGGGCATGATCTCCAACTACGTCTTCTGGCCGACACTCCTGGTGCCGGGCTGGGAGGTGAGCGCCGAACGCGTTGCTCAGGTAGTCGACGAGGCCGTCCGCACCATCGCCGCCCGGTACGCCACGACTGGACCAGGGTCGTCCACCAACGACTGAGCCCCGCCGACCGCGACAGAGTCCCGCCGTCACCAAGGGAGCTGATGCGGCCGGGTGGATTTTCATCGTCAGTCCGCCGCCGTGGGCCGAGGGCCGTTTCGGCTGCAGGGCCTGGCCAGCGGTCTTCGCGCGACCGAGCAGTTTGCTGCCGCTTCCCCTCACCCATCAGCAACACCTCCCATGAGGAGGTGTTGCAACGACCACTTGAGAAGGACGACGAGTCCTGCGGCCCGATGCCGTCGGTGTGCGGTCCGCCTGGTCTCGGGGTCGCCGACGTCGTACGCCCCGGCCCCGACGGCCGGGGCGTACGACGAACGGACCGTTGCTGCGGGTCAGTGGTAAGTGAGGGTGAGTGAGGCGTGGATGCTGTGTCGGGGGAGCTTGACGGTCAGCGTGCGGGTCGTGCCATCCCAGCGATAGGCATCGGCGCTCAAGGGCTCGCCGTCGACCGAGATACCTTTCGGCGCCCGGGCGTTGAGGAACTTGACGGTCCACTCGCGGTGGGTCACCTGGCGTTGGAAGGAGCCGGTTGCGGGGCCGATCCGCAGGGTGTGCCCGGAATCGGTCTCGGTGTATTTGATTCCGGTGGTGGCACTCTGTGAGGCCTTTGCGGTGGTGCCGTCGTCCTCGTAGAGGTTGTAGCTGCCGGATGCTCCTTCGGCGATGGTGAGGGTGGCTTTGGTGAGCGGGTTCTGAGCATCGTTGGCGACTTTGTCTGTCCGGGTCGGGACGATGGCGCCGGACTTGACGAACACCGGCATCGAGTTGAGACCGGCGGTGATCGTTCGGGTGGTGGGGCCGGTGTAGGTCTTTCCGGTGAAGTAGTCGGTCCACTGCCCGGGCGGGAACCATACCGAGACGGAGGCCGTGGCACCGGGTGAGGTCACGGGGGCCACAAGCATGTCAGGTCCGTAGAAGTACTGGCTGTCCGCTGTCGCGTAGGCCTGCTGCTCCTCGGGGTATTCCAGGTACATCGGCCGGGCCATCGGTACGCCGGTGGTGCTCGCCTGGTGGGCGAGCGTATAGGTGTACGGGACGAGGCTCTCCCGGAGGTTGAGGAACTTGTTCGCGGAGGCCCGGGCAGCCGCTCCGTACTGCCACGGCAGTCGGTCGCTGTGGGTGCTGTGCAGGCGGTCGATGGGCTGAAAGGTACCGAACTGGACCCAGCGGGCGTACATGTCGTCCGGCAGTTTGGTGGTGTAGTGGGTTTTCCCGTCCAGGGTGTACGTCTCGGAGCCTTTGAGGCCCGTAGCGTCGCCGTGCCCGCCGATGTCGTGGCTGATGGCGGACATCCCGGTGGCCGCGGATTCGCCGGCGGTGTAACCGACTTCGGACCTGAGAGTGCCCCAGGTGGAGACGGCGTCACCAGTGAAGTGAATGGTCGTGCGCTTGTCCGCCCAGGGACCGGTGGGCAGGCCTGAGTGGCCGCTGTAGGTGCCGGACTGCAGTGAACCGTAGGCACGGGAGATGACGAAACCCCGCCCGATCGCCTGGTCCGCGGCTGTGGCGTACTGCTGGTTGATCCAGGCGTCGGGGGTGACTCCGTTGGGTGAGGTCGTGGAGGAGTCACAGCACCAGTCCAGCCACCAGAAGTCGTTGCCCTGCTGGTCCATGGTCCTGTGCAGGCCCATGTATGCCTTCAGTTGGTCCGGGTCGGCGAAGTCGAAGGTGTAGCAGTCCTCATTGCTGTTCACGGCCGAGGAGCAGCCGCCCTTGTGCAGCTTGTTCTTGGCTGTCGCCATTGCCTGCGAGAACTGGGGGTCGGTGCTGAGGATGCTCGGGTGGGTGTTGAGGGAGTTGCGCAGGCCTTGCGACTCGGACCAGTCGAAGAATCCCTTGGGGTCGGGAAAATCGCTCCGGTCGATCTCCCAACCGTTCCATGTGTTGGGGGACTTGAAGTCGGTGTCGGTCACGAGCACGTCCAGCGGGACGCCCTCGGCGCGGAACGCGGGCAGGATGGTGTTCTGGTAGTCGTCCGCGGTGCGGTCGATGTACTCCGAGTACCACACGCCGTAGGCCCACCTGGGCAGCAGTTTGCTCGGGCCGGTGAGCGTGGCGAGGTCGGTCAGTGCCTGTTTGTAGTCGTGTCCGTAGCCGAAGACGTATCCGTCCTGATAGGGCCTGCCCTTGTGGCCTGGGCGCTGAGTGACCTTCTTGGCGGCGGTGTCGTACACCGCTGACGGGGTGTCGTCCAGTAGATACCAGCCGTCCTTGTGGAGCAGGCCCGGGGTGGTGGGTGGTGCGCCGTCGTCGCCGTTCACTTGGTCGAGGCTTCGGCGGTAGCCGCCGAGCGCCAGGTGGGGCGTCGGTGCGGCATCTGCGGAGCCTGCTACGGCCAGCGTGTCGGCGTTGACGTGACAGCTCTCGCTGTCTGGGCAGTTGAGCGTGATGTCGTTGCTGCCGGCTACGAGAGTCACCGGCACCGAGGCGGAACTCCAGTTGTCCCAGTCGTCGGTCGGTGGCATGGACAAGTTACGGGCAACTCCGTTCGCCGAGACCACGGCCGTCCGCTTCCCGTGCAGACCGTCACCGCCGACGCCGTTGGCGTAGCGCACGGACAGGGAGTAGGTGCCGTCGGCAGGCACCTCCACGACACGCGTGGTGAGGCTCGTCTTCTGGTTGAGCTCGGCCACGAAACCCCTGCCGGCAAAGCCTTTGTGGTCGGTGGCCAACACCGCCGAGCCGGTGCTGCTTCCGTCTTCCGCCTCACAACTCGTGCCGTAGCGGCAGTCCAAGCCCGCCCGGCTGGAAGCCGGCGGATACTCCCCGTTCGCTTGCAGCAGCGCCAGGCTGTCGATGTTGACGTTGCCCGAGTCGCCGGTGGCGCGCTTCAACGTGATCGTATGGCGCCCGGCGTCGAGCGGCACTGAACTGGTGGCTTGGGCCCAGGAGTCCCAGTCAGAGGTCACCGGTAGGCTGAGTGTCCGGTCCGTGCCGTCTACGGACAGGGTCAGGGTGCGCTTCCTGTGCTGGTTGTCGCCGGCGACCCCGTTGGCAAAGCGGACAGCGAACCGGTATGCGCCTGTTTTCGCGACACTTGTGTCAACGGTCAGTGCGTCACCGGTGTTCTCGAACCCGGCAAGGAAGCCGGTTCCGGTGTATCCGGAATGGTCCGAAACAGTGGCCAGGCCGCTGTACGACATGTCCTCGGCCTCGCACAGTGTGTCGGCAGCACACGTCACGCGCCGCCATGGCGTGGCGAGAACCCGTTGGCCCCCTGCCTTCAACTCCACGGACAGATTCTCCGAGTTGAAGGGACCCGAACCCACTTTGTACTTCAGGGTCATCGCGCTCGTCCTGAGGGTGAGCCACCCGTCGGAAGTACGCGACGTGAACGGCGTTTGCGCGAAGTCGTCGCGGCCGATGGCGTTGAAGGTGGCTGCGTCGAGGAACGAGCCGTCGCCCGCGTACTCGGTACGGATCAGAGTGGGAGACAGCACCCGGAAGCGGGCGTCTCCCGATCTCAACGTGGAGAACCGTTGGACTTTCTGATCCCCCGCGGAATTCTGTGCGGTCCCGATCAGGACCGCTGCCGTTAAGGCGAGTGCGAGGGAAAAGGCGAGTAACAGATACCAGCGCATGTTTCGGCGTAGTGCAGGGCTGGTTGGTCTCGATATCAATGGACACTCTGTTCTGGATAGGTCTTAGAGGCCTCTAAGCCTTGATTGGTGCGGCCGACCTGGCGGCCTGCTCGATCTTCGCGCAGTAGGCTGCACGGGCTTTCTCGTCGATCTGCTTCTCGTGTTCGGCGCGCACCCCGGTCCGGCCGTCGAGGCCCTCGCGCAGGATATCGGCGTGCCCGGTATGCCGGATGGACTCGCCGAGGACATGGACCATGATGGCGAACAGGTTCGTGTTCGGATAAGGCTCCGGCCACCACGGCACGTGGCCGGGTGCGTCAAGGGGAAGCTCGTTGATCGTCGCGTCCGAGTGTTCCCACGTACGCCGGTAGAACCCGATGATCTGATCGCGGGTCTCGTCCTCGGTCGCCCACATATCGCTGCCGTTGTAGTCCTGCCACCGGGGTAGCGGCTCCGGGGAAGGGCGGTCGAAGACCTCGCCGAAGTACCTGGCCTCGACGGTGGCCACGTGTTTGACCAGGCCGAGGAGGTTGGTCCCGGTCACTGTCAATGGCCGACGGGCGTCGTATTCGGACAAGCCGTCGAGTTTCCAGAGCAGCGCCTTGCGGTCACGCCGCAGTCTCCCGTGCAGGTTGTCTTTCGCGAATTCATCGATCATGCGGCATGAGCTTGCCATGGGCTGCTCGTGGTCTCAAGATCCCATACGTGGTCCGCAACGACTGACAGAGCCGAGGCCTGGGCATGGCCGCGGCTCTGACCTGCTACAAGAAGCTCGCGAAACTTGCCACGGGATACAACCCCTTAGGATTTCCGTTTCGCTATCAGCTCTTTCATTTCACGAAGCGCCTCGTCCCTCCGAAAAGCATTAGGCCACCCGAAGGCCCGATAGAGTTGTCGAGTATATCGAATGTCCAAATGGGTTCCCCAGAGTTCATCGGTTTGCATCAGAACCTCCTCCTCGCTGAACACTTCGCCCGGTATTTCCGGACCCACGCCCGCCGCTCTGACCTCTATCATTTCCTCGCCGGGGCAGGGAATGAGCTCTAGACTCCGATATTTTTCCTTCAAGTCCTCGAAGTATTCTTTGAGATCTTCACGGAAATCGTCACACCGAATCTCTGCTTCGAATATCTCGCCTTCCAGCACGTCGAGGAAGAGGGTTCGGCCGCCACTCTCGAAGCCCTCCGCAATGATGAAGACGTGGTCGGGCACGGTCTCTTCGTCCTCCGATTCTTCACTACCCGACCAGAGGTGCTCCTGATCCGTGAATCGCTCGAGATCGAACGTGGTGTAGTCGAGCAGGTGCGATTTGTAGTGGATTTGCCCCAAACTATCAGAGTGGTCCGAGGCGCGACTGTCGAGGTATGGAAGGTTCCTCAGGACTTCGATGGCGAAATCAGACTTGAAGCCGGCGCAATTCTCAGGCGTGTAATCGGGCCACCCTCCCGGTGGCGGCATGACGATATCGTCAGGATGGCAGTGCAGGGTCGTCAGAAAAGTAAAGAAGTCCAGTAGGGTGGCGGCTATCTCGGAGGCCGAGTAAACCGGAAGTTCTTCTTCGTCAGGCATTTCATGTCCTTTGTTGCGGAAAATTATTGCCGTGCGTGATGCGGGTCTTAGCGGGCACGGTTGACCACGGCGGGGGCTGTCGGTGGGTGGTGAGGCGGGAGGCGAGTTTGAGTAACCCCGTGGCCGGCGCCGGACCGGCTGTGTCTGCAGGGCATCCCGTAGGCCCTTCACAACGACGTCGCCTGGCAACTCCTGCCCTTGGAGCTGCAGTTCGGGCTCCTAGCAGACCTGCCGGCGGCGGCCTGGACCGCTGGCGGCAGGCCGATGTCTTCGACCAGTTGCGCCCCTTCCCGCTCGCCGAACTCAACGCCGCCGACGACCTCGACCGGTCGAGAGTGTCTGTGAACGGTTCCCGCAGCCGCGCGAAGAGAAGGGGGCCCTGACACTGGTCCGCCGCCGATCGGCCACCGGAAGACAGGCGGCAGACACCACCGGAACCGCGACTGACGCCGCACCCCGTTCAACGTCATCACCACCGCCGCCGCCCACGGAGGCCGGGGCATGCCTCGACTCTCGTCGGGATTCCTTACTGCGTTCGCACGCACCGTAACATCCCCATCAGATGCATCTTTCTGACACTTCAAATCATGGCGCATATATTCCGTCGGGATGTCGCTGTGGTTCAAGTGCGCGCCGCGCTCGTCCTCTTGATATCCGGCGATAGGGGCAAACCTGGCGCATCGCTGGGCCGGCAAGAATGATCCGCGTGGTCACCTTGGGTCGCCCCTGGTTACCTTGGGTCGCGCCCTAACGGTTGCAGCAGAAGAACGTGATGATTCCTGCGGGAATTCTTGCCGATGTGATAGAGACACGGCATGTATGCAGTTGGGGGAGAGCGAGGCGGCGATAGTGGCGGAGTTCCAGGTGCTGTTTCCGGATCTGGATGGGCGTCAGCATCGGCTGCTGAGGGGGGCGAGACCTGGATGCTGGGTCGTGGCGGTATCAGGCCGGTGGCCACGGCCGCGGGTGTGTACGAAGTAGCCGCCTCGCGCGACGTCGCTGAACTGGGCTCTCGGCAGGTGCCGTTGAAGAGGGCCTGCCGGGAGGGTGGGGACCGTAAACGGCTCACCGATCTCGGTCCGGGACGGGTCCGGCCGCCGCTGGTGCTGGTGCTGGTCGAGCCGGGCAGGCGCGGCCGACGTGTCATCCGGTGCACACGCCCTCATTTTGGTTGCCAAGCACGTAAATGTCAGCGTTGAGCGAGAGGTCCGACGTGAGCGATTTCTACATTGTTGCCATTCTTACCGGGGGCATAGCCATAGTCGCCGGTGCTATGACATACCCCCTCCTCCGGCGTGATCTCAGCCCTGCGGGAGCTGTGCTGGCCGTCGGGTGCGTTGCCGTGGCCGTGGGCGCCGGCTGGCTGTTGACGCTCTTCCACGCGTTACTCGGTTTCGCGGTCGGGCTCGTCGTCTATCTGGTGACGCGCCGACGGTTGACGGGTACGCAGGCGGTGGTGGCCGGTGGCGCCGGTTATGTCGTCGGGACGCTGCTGTCCGTCGGTGCCCTGATGGTGGCCCTCAGCGGTATGTAGAGCATGGAACCGCCAAGTTGTCCGTGGGCTGGGCGGGTCGGCGTGTGGGCACTGGCGGTGCCTCGTTCAGGCCGCGGTGGACACGCTGGTGACCTGATTCCAGATGGTGAAGCGGTGTTGCGACGCCCCCTTGAACCTGAGCTGACTGACAGCCGTGATCGGCATGGTGAATGAGCTTGCCGGGTTCAACCTCGCGGCTGGCGAGCGCGTATTCCGGGTCAGGAGGACCCGGTCGGCGTCCACACGGGCGAAGGTCTCCCAGGCCACCACCCGGCGGGAGGAGGCGTCGCGGATCGCCGACAGCCACAATGGTCCTTCATCGGTGGTGGTCACCGTCAGGTCGGTGACCCGCAGCCGATTCGGCGCGGGCGCTGTCAAGTCGCGCTGGACAAGGCCCGGGGCGAGCGTGGCCTTGGGATCACGGCGCGCGAAGCCTTTGCGGCTCGGGCCCCCCCCGCGATATCGGCCTCGCTTATCAATCGCTCCACCCGCTTGCGGCCCACGGCCAGACCCTCGCACTTGAGTACGGCATGCACGCGCAGGGAAGCGTAGATGCCGCCGGAGGCCGTGTGGATCTCCTTGATCCGCTCGGTCAGCTCAACGTCCCGTCGGCGCCATTGGCGCGGCTCCGTCGAGGCGCGACGCCATTGGCAGTAAGTCAAGGAGGGGATGTGCAGGTTCCGAAGGACGCACTCGACTCCCAGGCGGGGGCCTCGTCAACGAGCTCCGTCACCTGGGCCGGGTTGGGCCGAGCTGCGCCGCGAAAAGGCCGAGGCCGTCCGCAGAACGTCGTTGTCTCGATTGAACGGACGAGCCGGCGCTCGTAGCCCTACCGCTGGACTTACGACGGCACCCCGCTCAAAGACACATGAACCCCCGAAGGTTCAACGCGGTGCTGCACTAGATTGGCCATTCCGGCCGTGCGTCTTGCGGCGGCCGGGGGAGATTAAACGCAAGGAGGAGAACAGCGGCATGGCAGACATGAAATCGGGGCCGGGCGCAACTCCCAGAAGATTCTCTGCAGGTCTGACCAACTCAAGCGCCACACGAAAACCCGACACTGCTCTACGGCGTAGATGGGACTTACAAGTTGGCAAAACGGTCCCTCTGCCGCCTGCCGAGCTGGCTGACACCGGTGAGTTCCGGGTCAGCATCCGCGGCACCAAAGTATACGATGCATTCATCGCAAATATCAGCTACAACTCGACGAAAACCGACGGTACTTGGGTTAATTCCCGATACTTCCCCGACATGATAGCCATAGATGTGGTACGGCGCGGTACATGGCATTTTACCCGCCCGCGCGGCCGCGACAGAGTCGCCGTGCCAGCCGGGCAGTTCATCGCTCGGTACAACAACTCGTCATGGCAGTTCGCAGTAGCCTCACATACGACACAGAAGGTAATGCTGCCGGTCGCTCACCTGGGACCGCTCATCCGAAAACGGCCAGTCCTCGGATCGTCCGGATCCGCCGAAATGCGGTTGCTCTTGGCGCATGTACGCATGATCGACGCCACGCTGGACGACCTGTCCCCGGCGGGAGTGCATGCAGCCCGCAACGCTCTCGTCGAACTGACCATGGGGGTGCTCACACAGAAGGCCGACGGGGACGAGCCGCTGCTTGCTCCCGCGCTCGCCCAGGCTGCGCAGGAACTCGCCAACACGCATCTCGCAGATCTGGAGCTTTCTCCGGCGATGCTGGCTCGCGAGCTCAATGTCTCGGTGCGAACACTGCAACGGGCGTTCGCTGTGACCAATGAGTCCGTGACCGCCTACATTCGCCGCCAACGACTGGAGCAAGCCCGGCACGCACTCATCACACCTCACGGCCGGCCGAGTGTCTCGGAACTCGCGGCCCACCTACAGTTCGCCGACAGCAGCCACTTCATCCGGACCTTCAAGGAGTGCTACGGCCAAACACCCGCCCAGTACGCCCGGTCCCACGGCCGCACAGCGACCCCCTAGCAACATCTACCGCCACATCCCGAAGGCGGCCTGAACCAATAACAGCACACCACTCGGCCTCCGAGTAAACCCCTCCGGGATCGCTGGAGGAAGTCGGCGTTCTGCCCGTAGACGGCGTCGGCCACCACCACCGGCGGCACCAGCCCCCACCCGGCCAGCTCGTCGAAGGCGTCCAGGGCCAGGCGCCACTTCTCCCGGTGCCCGACCTCATCGGGCACCTGGCAGCGACGTCGGCGTTCGGCGTCGCTGCTGTCCCACTCCTTGGGCAGGAACAGCCGCCACTGAAGCGGGACGGAGGCGGCATCGGTCACCGCGTGCACGCTGACCGCCACCTGACAGTTCGCCTGCTTGCCCAAGGCCCCGCAGTACTGGTGCGCGACGGCGACCGACATCTTCCCGTCCTTAGGGAACGACACGTCGTCGACCACCCAGGCATCCGCGCCGATCAGTGGCACCCTCCGCTGGGCGATACGCAGCCGCACCGGCACCGGATCCCGGGTCGACTGGTTCACGAACTGCTGCAGGTTCTGCTCGTTGCCGTCCGGCAGCCGCGAGGCCATGGCCTGGATGGACTTGCGGCGACCGTCCAGCATCAGTTCCCGCAGACAGCAGTCGCCCTTCGACCGCTGATCCTTGCGCGGCGCCGACGCGAACACATCGGCCACGAACAACGCCAACGTCGCCCGAGCACGGTTCACTTCATGTGCGTCCACACAACCACGATGCCGCTGAACACCACCAAGCGTCCTGGGCAGCGGCGGCCCCGGATCCACCTCGACACCGCCCTGCCGGACACGAACCGCCCCGAGAACCGTGAACCCACAACCTACGCTGCCATCGGCCCCCTCAAAGTTTCCAAGGGCTTGTCGGCGCGACAGGTCACCCGCTGCGGTGTTGTACGACGAGGACCCGCCCGGCCGATCCGGTGCCCGCGTTGCGCACCGCACGATTGTCGAGGGCGGGGCCGGGGCCGGACGCCCTCCGGAAGGGGACCGTGCCGTCTCAAGGTGCCAGGCCCCCACCCCGAGGTGGGGGTGGGGGCCGGGGCCGGAGCAGATCGTGTGGCGGGAACGGGCAGGTCAGAAGGTGTAGACGCCTCCGCTCAAGAGGGCAGGGGTTGTCCCGACAACAGGGGAGAGGACGGTGAGCGTGTTGGCGGTGGTGGAAACGTGGCCGGTGCCGTCGCCGGGCCACCAGCGGGCGGCTCCGGAGGAGTTGACGGCCGCGAAGTCGGAGTGGCCGTCGGAGTTCACGTCGCCCGTGAAGAAGCGGCTGTACGCGGCGAAGGACGTGCCGGACGCCAGCTGCTGGGCGGCGGCCAGGCCGCCATTGCCGTCACCCTTCCACCACCAGAGGGTGCCGTTGGAGTCGACGGCGGCGACATCGGTGTTGCCGTCGTCGTCGAAGTCACCGGTGGGGACGCCGGAGTAGGCGGAGAAGGACGCGCCGGACAGGTTCTGGCGGGCGCCGAAGGTGCGGTCGCCGTTTCCGGGCCACCACCACAGGCTGCCGTCGAAGCCGAGGCCGACGATGTCGGTGAGGCCGTCGGCGTTGAAGTCGCCGCCGGAGACCGCCTTGACGGTGCTGAACGAGGTGCCGGACATCAGGACCGTGGGGGTGGCCAGGATGCCGTCGCCCTGCCCCAGCCAGAAGTTCAGCTGGCCCTGGTCGTTGATGGCGATGAGGTCGCCGATGCCGTCGTTGTTGAAGTCGCCGCGGGCCGGGTGGAAGGTCGAGCCGAAGGTGCCGCCGATCAGGGTGGCGTTCTCCAGGTGCCGTTCACCGGTGGTGGCGTCGCCGAAGCCCGCGAAGTACCAGATCCTGCCGTCGCTCAGGCGGTTGAAGACGTCCATCTGGCCGTCGCCGTCGGTGTCGTCCCAGGAGCGGGTGTCGGCCTCGCCGGTGTTGAAGGGCAGGCGGAGCAGCATGTCGGCACCGGAGTACGTGTCAGCGGTCGCGGCGGAGGAGATCTCCTGGGTGCTCAGCGCCCGGCCGTAGAGCATCACGCGGTCGATCGAACCCGAGAAGGGCTGCGCGCCGTCCACCCGGTTGCCGACCTCGAGCGGCTGGGGGCGGGCCGGCGAGACCGCGCCGCTCGGCGCGGTGTCGGTGTCGACCTTCGCGCCGTCGATCCACAGGCTCAGCTCTTGGCCGGCGCGTACCAGGGCCACTTGGTGCCAGGCGTTGTCGTTGTAGCTCGACGTGGATTCCACCGTCTTGCTGCCGGATGCCGTGGTGATGTTGGCCACGATCCGGTTCTGCTCGGGTTCCCCCCGGATCCACATCTGCGGCAGCCCCGCGCCGACGCCGAAGCCCCAGAGGATGGCCCGCAGCCCGGTGGTGGAGTTGTACTTGAAGTCGGCGGCGGCCGTGAAGTCCCCGGTGAGCTTGGTGGCGTACGCGGGGCTCGGTGCGACGTCGACAAAGCCGGCGGAGGTCGCAGGGTCCAGCGTCACCGCGCGGCCGAACCTGCCGGCGGTCAGCCGGGCACGGCCGCGCAGGGTGGCCGCGTCCCCGACGGTGTTCGAGGTACGGGAACCGGTCACCGGTCCGGTGAGAACGGTCTGGCCGGCGGAGACGATGGTAAAGCGGACCGAGGTGAGGTCGTACGTGCCGTTGGGGTTGTCCTTCGGGGCAGGCCCGGCCTCGTAGAGCACTCCGAGACCGCCGGACTCGGTGCGGGTGAGGTCGGAGTAGCCGGCGCCCGCCTTGGCGATGGTCAGGCCCTGGGCGGGCGTCTGCCAGGTGGCGCCGTTGTCGAAGGAGGAACGGAGCTTGAGGGTGCCATGCCGCTGCGGGAAAGCGGAGTCGTGGTAGACGGGCTCGGTGATCACCAGCTGGTTGAAACTGTCACCGTCCGGGACGCTGTTGAGGGACAGAATCGGGGCGAAGATCTGCGAGCCGGGCAGGTTGGCCGTGGTCGCCGGCTCCCAGCTCATGCCGCCGTTGAGGCTGATGGCCTTGCTCCGGGTGGCGCCCGAGGCGGCGTCGGCGTCGGCGTCGCCGCTGGCGCCAAGCTTGTTGTTGCGGGCGGTCATGTAGAGCCTGCCGTCGGCCAGTTGCGTGATGCTGGCCTCACCCGACCCCAAGGTACTGGTGTTGGTGGTGAAGGCGCCGCGTTGCCAGGTCTCTCCGTGGTCGGGGCTGTAGATGGCGGAGGCGTGGTGGCCGTCGCCATTCCATGTTCCGTCGGGATTTATCTGGTCTGGTACGCGGGCGCCACCAGTCGGCCCCCGTAGGCGCCACCTGGACGCAACTGGATGCCGTGTCCCGGGCCGGGCTGGAGGAAGCGCATGCCCTGCTCATCCGAGGCGGGCTGGTTGGCCTGCTTGGGGTTCACCTTGCTGGTGATGTCAGTCCGGTTGACCCAGGTCTGGCCGTCGTCACGGCTGTACATGACGAACGTCTGGATACGGTTCACCGGGCCGTTCGGGTTCTCGATGTCCCCGTTGGTGAGCAACCGCACGCTGTAGAGCAGTACCACCTGGCCCTGGACGGCCGGGTTGGGGTTCGCGTAGGTGGCGTCGACGATCGGTGTGGGCTGGGCGTTGATCGCCGGCACGCCCAGGTTCGCGGGGTCGCTGGACAGACTGCGGGCGATGATCTTCGGCGCGCTCCAGGTGGCGCCACCGTCGGTCGACGCCCGGCTCACGATGTCCATCTCGTGGGTGTCTTTGCACGTGCTGCCCAGTCGGGCTTCGGCGAAGGCAAGCAGCGTCTTGTTGGCGGTGCGGACCACCGAGGGGATCCGGAAGCATGTGTAGGTGCGGCCGCCGATGGTCGTGTTCGACGTGAACAGGGTCGACTGGCTGGGTAGTTGCGGTGGCTGCGCGGTGATGACGGGCGCTGCTGTCGCGGGTGCCGGTGACACCAGTGCGGCGCCAGCGATCAGCGGCAGCAGCAGAGCCCTGACGACGGCGGAGAGATTCATGTGAAGAAACTATGACGATCTCCTGTGACGATTCAACGAAATACCGTCGGGCCAGGGGCAAATGGCGGCTTCCTCTACGCCGGCGGACTTGCCCGTCGGCCAACCGGCCTTGGTAGCCGGCAGATCGTGTCGGAGCCCAACGCCGCGTTCGCGGCCGCGGCGTGGGTCAGTTCCTCGTCGTCGAGGAGTACTGCCGGCCGGGGCTGCGGAAGATTCGGGTGACGCGTCGCCGCAGCCCACACGGCAGGGGCCGGGTCCCGGGTGAGTCGCTCCACGGCTGTCGTCTCGGTTTCGGGGTCGCGTCCGGCCAGAGCCCGGACCTCAGGGTCCTCGTAGTTGGCGAAGACGGAGAGTCCGTCATGAGCACGCAGCGCTCGGTCGGTCCCAGGTCCGTACGGCTCGCCACCTTCGTGCCCACCTCCGGGTCCGGATCGGCGACGAGTGCACGGCGCTCGGCGGAGCCGGGGTCCGCGCGGTGCGCGATCAGGCCCCGTATCAGCCGTTCCGCCATCGGCTGGATCGACTTCCGCCTTCCTTCCGGCATCAGTCCCGCAGACGGCAGACGGCAGACGGCAGACGGCAGACGGCAGACGGCAGTCGCCCTTCGACCGCTGATCCTTGCGCGGCACCGACGAGAACACGCCAGCCACGAACAACGCCAACGTCGCCCGAGCACGGTTCACTTCACGTGCGTCCAGAAGAGGCGGTTGAGTACTGCTGCGCTCAGCGGTGCTGGTGGTAGCCAGTCCACGGACAGTCCCTGCGTGTTGTCGTAGGTGTGCAGCAGGGTTGCGGCGACGCCCATAGCCGCGAACCCTTCGGGGTCGCACGGCCCCAGTGCCAGGCCCTCAGAGTCGGGTTGGCTGTGGCCAGGGCGCTGCTGAGCAGTCCGCCGCAGGCGGTGACGGCCTGGAGTACTTCGGCCGGCGAGGCAGTGGGGCGAACGTTCAGGTCGATGGAGAGGTAGGCGTCTGCGGGCTGTACTGCCAGGTGCCCTGCGTAGGCCAGCAGGTCGTGGCCGTTGTCGAAGCCGGGTGGCCGTCGGCCGCGTGAGCCCCTTGCGAAAGCGGGCGACCTTGCTGTCCGCCTTCTCCGGGATCGTGTGCCTGACTCCCCGCCGTCGCAGGTACTCGCGGCAGGGCCCGTTGCTGTACGCCTTGTCGGCCGCCAGGCTGCGATGCTTGTTCCGCGGTCTGCCGGGACCAATCCGAGGAACACAGATCTTCTCCAGCACGGCTTTGAACTGGGTGCGATCCGCCCTTTGTCCTGGGGTGACGGTCAAGGACAACGGGCGGCAGCGACCGTCCGCGCTCAGGTGGACATTGCTGGTGAACCCGCCACGTGAACGGCCCAGACCCTCACCGCCGGCACCGCCAGCACCGCCTCCACCGGGCGGCCGGACGAAGTCCGCCACGGCGTCTCGTCCTGATGTCCGACCCGCTCGGCCCCTTTTGAAGCAGAACCGGCGGCGGATCGATACGGGCGCCGGCCGCATGCTGATGTGCGCGAACGATGGTGGAGTCACCGAGATGTCCCAGTCGATCTCGCCCGCCACATCGGCCACAGCACCTGTTGCTGACCGGCAGGAAAGGACGCAGCCGTTCCCACTCGGCATCCGTCAGGTCACCCCGCCCCATGCCCGTATTAACGCCCTGGGAGCGGAGCAGTCACTTGTAAAGGCTCCCGGGTACCGGGGCGTGCAAGGATCGGCAGATGGTGCTTGAAGGTGAGTTCTTCCTAGCCGGAGACGATGCTTCTACGGCGCGGGTGGGCCCGCGCAAGAGACACGATTTTCCTGCCGTGTCGTGTGACGGCATCTATCCAGATGACGCGGTTCTCAGCTGGGAGAGTCTGCTGACGGGCGCGCCCGCGAGCCCGCTCCGAGACGTGGTGCCCATGGCCAACGATGGATTCACCGTCTTCGCTGTTCCGGAGCCGCTGTGTACGGCTTTGGCTCGTGCCGAAAGGGATCAACTCCGAACGACAGGCGTTGCGTGGGCTGAGAGTGCCTCCGAGCCGGACCATGAGATCTCGCCGGATAGAGCGGTGCGCCTCCTTGAGCGTCTGTCAGTTCTAGCCAACAGCCGGGCAGAGAAAGGCCTGAGCCTGTACTGCTGGTACTTCGCTCCCTGACCTCACCGCCCACGTGCCTGTAGTTGCAGTGCCCCGGCCTTGCCGGGACGGCGCGAGCCGCGTGCCGATGATCGACCGGACAGGTCCTGGTTGGAAGCACCAACATTTCCAATTGGCACAACGAGCCACCCGGTGAACCTATCCGGTCACGGCACTAGCTCAGGCGCGGGCTCGATGCCGAGCGTCTCCAGCAGGTACTGCTGCGCGGGCATCAACCTGGCTCACCGGCCCCGCTTGGCCCTGATCCACACCCCGGGGTCCTTGCCCTGGACGACCAACTCGCCCGCCCCGGCCGGGAGGCTGCCGCCAGGCTTCATGCGGGCGGGCGCCAACCGGTAGCTGCGCTGCCACGTGATCTCCCATGCCGGGCACCACCCTGGATCGACCTCCGTCAGCGCTTCCATGCGGCTCTCAGAGAGTTCGCCGGCGTACGGGACGCCCGTTTTCCCTTCGCCCGGATCGTGTTCGTCCTGTTTCTGTGATTGCCGGCAGCCGCCGGAGGCGTCTGCCGCCCTGACAGATGTCAGGACCGGCCGGGACAGCGTCCGTGTTGTGCTTCGTCGGCCGGGTCCACCGGCCGGCGGGGGCTGTCCCGCCCGAGTGACCCGAGTGAGGGGAGAGGAGATGCCGGACCAGAGGACGCGCCGGTTCCTGGCGGGCGCCTCCGCGTGCGTGGCGGTACTCACCCTGCTCGTGGGCTGCGGTGCCGCGGCGCCCGACCGGCCAGGGCCGGAGATGGAGCCGGCCCGGTCGGTCCCTCTGACCGACGCGGATCGTGCCGTGACGAGCCGGGCCGAGGCGTTGCTCGTGCAGACCTGCATGAAGCGCAAGGGCCATCGGTACTGGGTGGCGGCGCCGCTCGACGAGGAGGAGACCCGCAGTTTCGGCTACGTCATGGACGACGTGGCGTGGGCCCGGGCGCACGGCTACGGGAGCCGTATCAAGCAGAAGGTGCTCAAGGCCAAGAAGAACGACCGGAACCTGTCCTACCGGGCGGGTCTGGCCGCACGTGCGGCACGGACGTACGTCACCGATCTGGCGGGCGGTCCCGGCTCGGAGGTCATGGCGGTGCGGCTGCCGGCCGGCGGGCAGATCCGGCTCGCCACGGGCGGGTGCGAGGGGGAGGCCGTGCGCAAGCTGTATGGAGACCAGGAGCAGTGGTTCCGGGCCGAGAAGATCGCCACCAACCTGACGCCTCTGTACGTACCGGATCTCGTCGCCGATCAACGCTTCGAGACGGCGCAGAGCCGCTGGGCCGCCTGCATGCGCGCCGCAGGACACCCCTACCGGACGCCCGCCGACATCCGCTCCGCGCTGCCCGAGGTCACCTCCGGCCGCAGTGCCGCACAGGCGTACCGGACGGAGGTGCGCCTGGCTGTCGCCGAGGCGACCTGCGCGCGGCGGACCGGGTTCGGCGACAGCCTCCGTGCCCTTGAGGAGGAGCACAGTGCTCCGGTGCGCGAGCGCTACCGCGCCGAGATCACCAAGCGGGACCAGCTGGAACGCGCCGCGCTGCGTCGCGCCGAACACATCCTGAACGACTGAACGACTGAACGACTGAACCAGTGAAACGCCGAGAACACGAGGAGCACACCGGTATGAGCAAGAAGACTCGAGCGCTCGCGGCGGTGGGGCTGAGCGCCCTGTTCACCGTCATGATTCCCGCCACGACGGTGCAGGCCGCACCCGCGAGCGCCAACTGCGACAACGAGTACTGGCAGTACGCGGGGGACGGCAACGTCCACATCTACTACGAGGCCGACTGCCGTAGCCTGAACGTCAAGTACGGTGACGGAGATGACGTCAACTGGGCCGACGGACTGGGCCACTTCGCATGGTCCGACAACGACGCGGTCAGCTCGGTGATGAATACGGGCACGTACTCCGGCGGCTGGGACGTAGTGAAGTTCTACGTCGACGCCAACTACAGCGAGGCACAGGGATACAGCTGCCTGAAGCGCAGCGAAATCTACGTGGACGACCTCAGCCGCAACACCAGCACCACTGGGCACACGATGAACAACTCGATCAGCTCGCACAAGTGGGTGACACAGAGCGCCTGCGCCAAGTTCATGAGCTGACGCAGGCCGCCGGAGGGGCCCGGTCGAGGGCCGGACCCCTCCGGCGGGAGACGTTTGGGCTTCAGGTTGCCGGTTGTGAGTGATGGCTGGCGGGCAGGGCAGCAGCCTGACCGAGTGAATACGCCGGTTCGCATGAGCTGTTCCTGCGTGAGCCAGTACGGCGCTGATCGTTGAGCGCGGCCGCACCGTCACCCACGCCCCCGGAGCCGCGCCGTGCTGAATCCGGCCGACGAACAGCAGGCCGCGGCCGACGCCTTCCACTCCGGCCACCACCTGGCCCTCCAGGCTGGCGCAGGCACCGGCAAGGCCACCACCCTGGCCCAGCTCGCCCACGCCACCATCTGCCGCGGCCGCTACCTTGCCTACGACCGGGCCATTGCCCAGGACGCCCGCTCCTGCTCCCGCTTCCCCTCCACTGTCAACTGCAAGACCGCCCGCCCACGCCCTGGCCTACACCGCCGTCGGCCACCGCCGCACCCAGCGTCTCGACGCACCCCGCCGCCCCGCCTGGCAGACCGGACACGCCCTCGGCATCACCAAAGCCATCCGCATCGGCGACCGTGACCTGTCCCAGAAGACCTTCTCCAACGCCCTCCTGCGCTCCGTGGCCCGCTTCTGCCGCACCGCCGACCTGACGATCACCGGCCGCCACGTCTCGCGCCAGCGCGGCCTCGAAGACCGCACCCTGCATGCCCAACTCGCTGCCTATATCGTCCCGTTCGCCCGCAAGGCCTGGGCGACCTCCAGCACCCGGACGACGGCCTCGTGCGTTTCGACCACGACCACTCCCTGAAAATCTGGGCCCTCACGAGTCCGTAGATCGACACTGACTTCCTTCTGCTTGACGAGGCCCAGGACACCGACTCAGTGGTCGAGGAGATCTTCCTCAACTAGCGTGGTCACGCCCAGCTGGTGATGGTCGGTGACTCCGCCCAGGCCATCTACCACTGGCGAGGCGCCAACGAGGTCATGACCGGCTTTCGACGGCATCCAGCTCGCCCTCTCTCAGTCCTTCCGCTTCGGCCCCAGGCTCGCTGACGAAGCCAACCGGTGGCCGGCCATCGCCGGCGCCCCGATCCTCCTCACCGGCATCGAAGCCGTGCCCACCGAACTCGGCCCCCTCACCCGGCCCGACGCCGTCCTGTGCCGTACCAACGTCGGCGCCATGGCCCAGGTCATGGACTTGTTGACCGCCGGACACCGCGTGGTGCTGGTCGGGGGAGGAGACAGCCTGCGCGGCCTGGACCTGGCCGCCTGCGACCTGAAGGGAGGCCGCCGCACGACCCAACACGAACTGGTGCTGTTCCCCTCCTGGGGCGATTTGCAGGACTACGCCGCCTGCGACCCGGCCGGACGGGATCTGCAGCCGCTGGTCGACCTCGTCGACACCCACGGCACCGACGCCATCGTGTCCGCCGTTGCCCGACTTGCCCCCCAGGACCAGGCAGAGGTGACCGTCTCCATCGCCCACGTGGCCAAGGGACGCGAATGGGCGCGGGTGAAAATCGCCGACGACTTCACCCCGCCCAAGGACACCGACGAGCTCGATGCCACCGGCAACACGATCCCTGGTCCGATCGACGACGACGAAGCTCGCCTCGCCCACGTCGCGGATACCCGCGCGCGCCACCGGCTCGACACCAGTGGCCTGTCCTCGATTGAGAACAACCCTGACGCTCGCTGTTGGGCAGCCGCTTCTCGAAGGCTTTCTTCCCTGCCGGGGTGACGGTGGTGGTGTGGTGTTCGCCCTTGCCGACGTCCAGGCCGAGTAAGGCGCCGATGTCACTGACGTCGATCACGTGCGTCCTTCGGTCGTTCTCGCCCGGCCGTCCCACGGCACCGATCGCCACATCCACATCACGAAGAGCCTCCCGAGAGAGCCAATTGCCAGGCCCTGTCTCGCGCGCGGCGTCTACCGGTTGGTGCGGAGTCCGTCGAGGATGAGCGCGAGCATGTGGGGTGCCCGGTCCTGGGGGCTGGACGCGGCGCGCCACAGTGCGCCGGTGAGCTGGAGGAAGTCGCCTGGGTCGGCGTCCGCGCGGATGGTTTCGTCCTTCTTGCCGGCGTCGAGGAGCTGTGTGATCGCGGCGATGACCGGTCCGTAGCTCTGCTCGCTGATCGCCTGGTGCGCGCCCGGGCCGAGGGCGTCGCCGAGGCCGTGCTTTCTGCGCATGGCCTCGACGAGGTCGGTCGTCCAGTGACGGAGCGCTTCCAGTGGCGGCATCTGGGCCAGCAGGCCGGGCACGGTGCCGGTGATGCGTGCCACCTCGTCCTGGTAGACGGCCAGGACCAGCGACTCGCGAGTGGGGAAGTTGCGGTACAGGGTGCCCGAGCCGACTCCCGCGCGCTGGGCGATCTGGTTTATCGACGTGCTGCCGTCCGCCGTGAGCGCTTCGCGTGCGGCGGCGAGGATGCGCGCCCTGTTCTCACGGGCGTCTGACCGGACCATGGGACCTCACCTTGCTAAGTGGGGAGCTCTCCACTACGTTATGTGGGGAGCTCTCCACTTACTCTAAGGAGCGTCATGCATTACATCAAGCTCGGCATGACCGGCCTCGACGTGTCCCCGATCGCGATCGGCGCGATGAGCTACGGCGAACCCGACCGCGGGCACCCCGTCTGGTCGAAGGGCGAACAGGACGCGCGCCCGCTCATCAAGCACGCGCTGGAGGCGGGGATCAACTTCTTCGACACCGCGAACATGTACTCCAACGGTTCCAGCGAGGAGATCCTCGGCCGGGCGCTCAGGGACTTCGCCGACCGCGATGCCGTGGTGATCGCCACGAAGCTGCGCCATCCGATGCGGCTGGGACCCAACGGACGCGGCCTGTCCCGCAAGGCGATCATGACCGAGGTCGACCACTCCCTGCGCCGCCTGGGAACCGACTACATCGACCTCTACCAGATCCACCGCAACGACCACTCCACCCCGTGGGAGGAGACCCTCGAAGCGCTCAGCGACCTCGTGAGGGCCGGCAAGGTCCGCTACCTCGGCGCCTCGTCCATGCATGCCTGGGAGTTCGCGAAGGCGCTGCGCCTGCAGAAGCAGAACGGCTGGGCGCGGTTCGTGTCCATGCAGGACCACTACAACCTGCTCGCCCGCGAGGAGGAGCGGGAGATGATCCCGCTGTGCCTGGACGAGGGCGTCGGCACGATCGTCTGGTCGCCGCTGGCCCGCGGCCGACTCGCCCGCGCGTGGGACGACGCCCGCTCGACGGCGCGCTCGGAGACGGACGGCGCCTACGCGGACCTGCTCTACTCGCCCGCGCAGGAGGCGGCCAACCACGCGATCATCGACGCGGTCGGGCAGGTCGCGGACGCCCACGGCGCCGGCCGCGCACAGGTCGCGCTCGCCTGGCTGCGCCGCCAGCCGGTCGTCACCGCACCTCTGGTCGGCGCCGGCTCGATCCGGCAGATCGACGAGGCGGTGGCCTCCCTCGACATCGAGCTCACGGACGACGAGGTGCGCGCCCTGGAGGCCCCGTACACCCCTCGGTATGACTGGCAGGGAGTCTCGGACGAGGCCGAGATGGAGGTCATCCGCAAGCGCGTGCCCGGAATGGCTCTCGCATGAGCTCCATCGTCCGCTCCGGCGCTACGGCCCGCGCCGGAGCCCTCCTCATCCTTCTTGGCCCGCTCGTGTCCTGGACCGCCGAGTTCGTCACGGCCGCCGCATGGCAGGACCCGCCGTACTCGCCCCTGTACAACTGGGTCAGCCACCTCGGCCTGACCGGCCCGGCGCAGACCGCGTTCGGACAGGTCGCCAACTCCCCCCTCGGTGCCGTCATGGACACCGGCTGGGTGATCTACGGCAGCCTCTTGGTCATTGGCGCGTTCCTCGTGTTCGATCCGCGCAAGGGCACCCGCCCGGTCGTCATCCTGATCCTCGCCCTCCTCGCCGGCGTCGGGGTTTTGCTCGTCGGCATCTTCCAGGGCTCCAACACCAACGTTGACAACGGCCTGATCGCGTTCCACACCGTCGGCGCGCAGAGCGTCATGCTCGCCGGCAACATCATGGCCATCGCCGTCGGAGCCGGCGGAACCCGCATCGGTCTCACCAGGGGCCGGTCGATCACGAGCATGGCCCTCGGCACCGCCGGACTGATTGCATTCCCCCTCTTCATGGCCGACGTGTTCACCGGCTGGATGTGGAACATCGGTCTGTTCGAGCGCGCCGTGATCTACCCGATCATGATCGGCCACGCCCTCCTGGGAAGCAGCGTGGCCGCTGCCCAGCGGCACCGTGCGACGCACCCGCCGACACCCCTTACCGCACGAGTTGTGAGCTGAGGAGAGACAGATGACACAGGTACTGGTCACCGGAGGAACAGGATTCGTCGGGAGCTGGTGCGTCCTGACCCTGCTCGACGCCGGGCACACCGTCCGCACCACAGTTCGCGACCTGCGGCGCGAGCCGGCCCTGCGCTCCTGGCTCCACGCTGCCGCACCGTTCGACGACGACCGTCTCACGGTCGTACGCGCCGATCTCGAACACCCCGACGGCTGGGACGCTGCCGTCGCCGACTGCGACTTCGTCCTCCACGTCGCCTCGCCGACCCTGCGCAGTACGCCGGCGAACGACGACGAGCTGGTGGTCCCGGCACGCGAGGGCGTCCTGCGGGTGCTGCGCGCCGCCCGCGACGCCCGTGTGCGCCGGGTCGTCCTGACAAGCGCCTTCGGTGCCATCGGGATCGGGCACCCCCCGCGCTCGACCCCGTTCACCGAGGAGGACTGGACCAACGTCGACAGCGATATCCCGCCCTACCAGCGGTCCAAGACACTCGCCGAACGCGCCGCCTGGCAGTTCGTCAAGGACGAAGGCGGTGGTCTGGAACTGGCAGCGGTTCATCCCGTGGGAGTCCTTGGACCACTCCTCGGCCCGGACGACCCACCATCGCTGCGCCTGGTGCGCAGAATGCTCGAGGGACAGGTTCCTGCGTGCCCTCCCTTCGGGATGGGCTTCGTCGACGTGCGCGACGTCGCGGATCTGCACCTGCGCGCGATGACCGATCCGGCAGCCGCCGGCGAGCGTTTCCTGGCCATCGCCGGGCACAGCCTGCGCGTCGTCGACATCGCACACACTCTGCATGACCGCCTCGGTGAGCGCGCCGCGAAGGCCCCGACCCGTGAACTGCCCGTGTGGCTCGCACGCACACTGGGCATCGCGAACCCGGAACTGCGGCTGCTCAGGCACCAGCTCGGCCGGGATCTCAACGCCACAAGCGCCAAGGCGGAGAAGCTTCTCGGCTGGCGAGCACGTCCCATCGAGGACACCATCGCGGAGACCGCCGAGAGCCTCCTCACCCACGGCATCGGAAAATGACTGGCTCGCAACCGACCGACGCGGCAGCCCTGCGCGCCGAAGTTGCGTCGAACTGGTGACGCGGCGCGCCATGTGCCGTCGGCTTACGGGGCAGGCTGTCTGCCCGCCGGGTGAGCGGAGGGTTCTGCGGGTGCCGATGGGCAGCGTCGTAGCAACCGTCGCGCCGGGATCGCAGGTCATCCCGACAGCCTGCGGATGGCATTCGCGAACAGGGCTGCTCGATGGACAACACGGGCTGCCCTGCGGCGGGTGTTGTCGAGCCACCCGCCCAGCTTCACCTCCGTGCTGTCCTCCATTTGTTCCACATGATTGAGTCTCACGTTCAAATGCCCTTCGCGGGTGTGGAATTGGCGGGCGGCTGCGAGGTGGGTGACCCATCGGTCGGCCTGCGTCCGGCGAGCACAGGTCACGCTGGTCACGCCGCGCACGACTGGGGCTGACCCAGGACGACGTCGCCGTGCTGGCCATCGGCCGCAGTCCCTACGCCGGCGTAGAGCAGGGTGAGCGGGGCGGCGGGCGTGCCCGAGACGGCCGTGCTCACCGCG
Organism: Streptomyces sp. NPDC058697; assembly: GCF_042715345.1. Classification (NCBI taxonomy): domain Bacteria; kingdom Bacillati; phylum Actinomycetota; class Actinomycetes; order Kitasatosporales; family Streptomycetaceae; genus Streptomyces; species Streptomyces sp. NPDC058697. The sequence goes on along the minus strand of NZ_JBHXSU010000002.1, from coordinate 200,271 downwards.
GCTCTGTACACCTCGGGGCCTGTCCAGTGCAGCGCAGGTCAGCTGCGGGGCAGCACGCCCAGGAGGGTTGCGGTCAGGGCCAGCTTCAAGGAGTCCTTCAGCTCGAAGTGGAAGCGGGCCAGTTCGGGCTCGGCCTGGTAGGCCGCCTGCAGGCTGGGCGGGGGTGTGCTGTACGCCGACAGCGCGCCGGCCATGACCATGGTTTGCAGGCTGAACAGTGTTGCGTTCTCGCCCAGCTCCGGCAGGTACTTCTGGATCAGGGCGGTCATGGTTGTCAGGCGGTCCAGGGAGGCGCGCTTGTAGCGTGCTACGACCTCGACGGAGACGTTGTGTTCCAGGACGCCGCCCTGTGCGCCGAAGAGGTCGCACAGCACCACTCGGCCGGAGAGTGAGCCGCTGAGGATCTCGGCCACCGCTGCCGCTCGCTCGGCCATGGGCAGGTTTTCGTCGACGCCGGCGGCCAACTCGCCTGCCAGTTCCGTCAGCCACTCCTGCAGGAAGTGGTCCAGCAGTTCCAGCAGCACCGCCTCGCGGGACTCGAAGTAGCGCAGCACGTTCGGCTTCGCCAGGCCTACCCGGCGGCTGAGCTCGTTCAGGGTGACCGCGGCCACGGGCATCTCGTCGAGCATCGCCGACGCCGTGTCGAGGATCGCCCGTCGGCGGATCTCCCGCTGCTCTTCGGTTCGCGCCCGCTGGAACGTCACGATCGCCACCCTAACTTAGGTACCTGCGGTACGTTGACAATGTACCGAGAGTACTTTAATGTCGTCGACACAAGATACCTTCGGTACGTTAGTTAGTCGGGAGCTTGACATGATCAAGAAGTGGACGACGGCGAACATTCCGGACCAGCGCGGGCGGGTGGCCGTGGTGACCGGGGCCAACACCGGACTGGGGTACGAGACCGCCAAGGCGCTCGCCGAGCGCGGGGCGTCCGTGGTGCTCGCCGTGCGCAACGTCGAGAAGGGCGAGCAGGCCGCGGCCCGCATGACCGGCGATGTGACCGTGCAGGCGCTGGACCTGACCTCGCTCGACTCCGTCCGGACCGCGGCGGCGGCGCTGCGGTCCCGGCTCGACCGGCTCGACCTGCTGATCAACAACGCCGGCGTGATGTACACCCCGAAGCAGACCACCCGGGACGGCTTCGAGATGCAGTTCGGCACCAACCACCTCGGCCACTTCGCGCTCACCGGACTGCTGCTGGACCTGATGCTGCCGGTGCCCGGCTCGCGCGTGGTGACGGTCAGCAGCACCGGCCACCGCATCCGGGCCGCGATCCACTTCGACGACCTGCAGTGGGAGCGGTCGTACAGCCGGGTCGCCGCCTACGGTCAGTCCAAGCTGGCCAACCTGATGTTCACGTACGAGCTGCAGCGCCGGCTCGCCACGCACGGCACCACCGTCGCGATGGCCGCGCACCCCGGCCTGTCCAGCACCGAACTCGCCCGCAACAGCCCCGCGGCCCTGCGGCTTCCGCTCACCTGGCTCGCACCGCTGATCACCCAGACGCCGGCGATGGGCGCGCTGCCGACCCTGCGCGCCGCCACCGACCCCGCCGCGCTCGGTGGCCAGTACTACGGTCCCGGCGGACGCAACGAGGTCAAGGGCCACCCCCGGCTGGTCACCTCCAGCCCGCAGTCGTACGAGGCAGCTGTCCAGCAGCGGCTGTGGGCTGTCTCCGAAGACCTCACCGGGGTGACGTTCCCCGTCGTTCAGTCCAAGCAGAACTCGCTTCCCTCCGGATCGGCCACCACGATGTAGCCCGCGACGGCAGAAGGCGCTGGACCAGGGTGGTGAGCCGACGCGCCAAGGTCGGGCGGGGCACGTTCGTCTCCGCGGCCAGGCGGTCGTTGCTCCACGGCGCGGCGGGTTTCGAGTGCAGCGCCGGCAGGGCGGGGCGGTCACCGGGTCGCCCAGTGCGCTGGGCCAGACTCCGCTGGTGGTCTCGGTCATCCAGGAGCGGATCATGTAGACGAGGAGGAGGTCGAGCAGATTCGGAAACGCCACGCAGGAGCCGGGCCGTATCGCGTCCAACTCACCGGCGAGCAGGAACCCGGCATCCGCGACCTGCACTGGCATCCCGCCGACCGCGACGACCGTGCCCGCGCCGAACACGACGCCCTGGTCTGATACAGGTTGGCCGGCGCGCCCCGCGCTGGATCACCCCAAACCGGCCCGACGGTGTGGGCTGTCGCGGGAGCCTCGACCCAACCGTGCCGGCGTGAGCCGACTCATCCCAGGGTCAACGCGGCTTGCACTGGCAGGTGATCGCTCGGGAACTGGCCGTCCTTCGAGAATGTGTTGATCTGCGCCCAGTGTGTGGTCACCCCGGGGCTGGTGAGTATCCAGTCGATGCGTCTGCCGCCGGGCACCGCCGGCTGGAAGTTGTTGAAGGTCTTGTACAGCGGGCCGCGCGCGCCCGCCGTGTCCCAGGTGTCCACGAGTCCGGCGGCGAGCATTGTGTCGTAGACGGCGTTGCCGTGGGCCGCGGCGTTGAAGTCGCCGGTCACCACGACCGGTAAGGAGCGGTCGAACCCGGCGATCGTCTTACTGATCAGGTCGGCGGAGCGTTCGCGGGCGTACTGGCTCACATGGTCCAGGTGGGTGTTGAGGACGTAGAACTCCCGGCCGCCGTCGCTCAGATCGCTGAAACGGACCCACGTCACCATGCGCGGGAAGTAGGCCCCCCAGGTGTTGGAGGCGATCGCATCCGGCGTGTCGGAGAGCCAGAAGTGGTCGAACCCGACCGGAGCCAGCCGTCGGGTGTCGTAGAAGACCGCCATGAACTCGTCCTTGCGGCCGCCCCCGCTCCCGGTGCCGAGCCAGTCGTAGTGCGGACCGATGTCCTTCTCTATCTTCCGCAGCTGCCGATAGAGACCCTCCTGGGTGCCGATGACGTGAGGTCTCTCCCGTCGCAGCAACTCCCGCATCACCGGGCGGCGCACGGGCCAGCGGTGGACGCCTGTCGCGCTCGCGAAGCGCACGTTGTACGTCATCACGTTCAGAGCCGGCACATACTCGTCGGCCTCGGCAGGCGGCGTAGACCTCGCCGTGGCGAGCAGTGGCACGGCAATGGCGGCGGCCGCCCCGGCCCTCAGGCCCTGGCGGCGCGTCACACGTCCCTCGTTCGGCACGCGATCTCCTCCCCTTGGGAGTCAGGATGAAGGTGCGCACTGAAGTACGGAAGAAGACAGTGCGACAGCAGTGACCATGACGGATCACACAATCGGCTCCGACGTTGACCCCCTCAACGGAGAGCAAGTTGAGCGTCTTTTGACCCCTGCTGCCGCCGTACAGGCGTCGCATGGATCTTCGGCGCGCTGGGCTGTCTTCCGGCGTGGCGTATGGCACGGACGTCTCTCGTGTGACGCGCGCCACCCAAATGCTCCGGAACTGGGCCGCCGGTCGGTCCGACTACTGGGTTGGTACGGCGCGATCCGAGTGACGCCGTACGACGTGACCTGGAGACGCGGTTGATGGACGAGTCCCGGCAAGCTTCCTTCTTGGGTGTGGGTGCGGTCCTGCGGAAAGTGGCACCCCCGCCCGCGCTCTGCGGCTTCCTCTTGCTGCTGGCCCTGATTTTCGCTGCGTCCTACGCCACCGGGGTCGCCAGCGGCCCTGTCGCGCCGGGTATGCACGGCACCAGCGACACCCCCGGCGGCGGGACCGGCGGGAGCGGGGACATGGGGGAGATGGGCGACATGGACATGCGCGGGGGAGGCAACGGATGAGCGCCGAGCCGGTGGTCGCCCTGGTGACGACCGATCTGGCCGTCGGCGGCATGACCTGTGCGGCCTGCGTGAACCGGGTCGAGAAGAAGCTCGCCAAGTTGGACGGGGTCACGGCGACCGTCAATCTGGCCACTGGGCGGGCCCGGGTGAGCCATCCGTCGCAGATCAGCGCCGAGGAACTGGTCGCGACGGTCGAGAAGGCCGGCTACACGGCCGCCCTGCCCGAGCCGCCGAAGCAGCAGCGGCGTGAGGACGGGGAGGGGGAGGGGGACGCGGAGTCCGACGAGGCTCGGCAGGAGCGCGATCGTCTGCTGACCACGGCGCTGCTCGCGGTGCCGGTGCTCGTGTTGTCCATGGTGCCCGATCTCCAGTTCCGCAACTGGCAGTGGCTGTGCTTCGTGCTCACCGCGCCCGTCGCCGTGTGGAGTTCCTGGCCCTTCCACACGCGGGCCGTACGAGGGCTGCGGCACTCCGCGGCGACCATGGACACCCTCGTGTCGCTGGGTGTGGTGGCGTCCTTCTCCTGGTCGGCGTACGCCCTGTTCCTCGGGGGAGCGGGCGATCCCGGGATGCGGATGCCGTTCACGCTCGTGCCGAGCGCCTCGGACGGCGTCGCGCACATCTACCTCGAAGCGGCCGTGGGAGTACCGCTGTTCGTGCTGGCCGGACGGTTCCTGGAAGCACGGGCCCGGCGCGGGACCGGGGAGGCGCTGCGGTCGCTCGCCCAACTCGCCGCCAAGAAGGTCTCCGTACGGGAGGGCGGTGCCGAACGGCTGATCCCCATCGAGGAGTTGAGGGCCGGGCAGGTCTTCGTCGTGCGGCCGGGAGAGCGGGTCGCCACCGACGGGGAGGTGACGGAGGGCAGTTCCGCCGTGGACCTGTCCCTGGTCACCGGCGAGAGTGAGCCGGTCGAGGTCGGTCCGGGCTCCGCGGTGGTCGGCGGGGCCGTCAACTCCGGCGGGCTGCTGCTCGTACGGGCCACCGCGGTCGGCGCCGACACACAGCTCGCCCGTATCACGCGGCTGGTGACGGAGGCTCAGGCCGGCAAGGCGCGGGCGCAGCGGCTGGCCGACTCCGTCGCCGGTGTCTTCGTGCCTGTCGTGCTGGCGCTGGCCGTCACGGCACTCGGGTTCTGGCTCGGCGCAGGAGCCGATCCGCAGGCGGCGATCACGGCCTGTGTGGCCGTCCTGGTCGTGGCCTGCCCGTGTGCGCTGGGCCTCGCGACCCCGACCGCGTTGATGGCCGCGACCGGACGGGGTGCCCAACTGGGTGTCCTTGTCACCGGACCGCAGGCCCTGGAGGGGCTTCAGCACATCGACGCCGTCGTCCTCGACAAGACCGGCACGCTCACCTCCGGCCATATGAGCGTCGCCCGGGTCACAGCCGTACCGGACGGGCTCGGCCGGGACACGGTGCTGCGGCTGGCCGGTGCCGTCGAGCAGGGCTCCGAACACCCGCTGGGGCGGGCCGTCTCCGCGTACGCCAGGCGGGAGTTGCGCGAGGAGCGGCTGCCGGACGTGAGCGGGTTCAGTACCCTGCCGGGGCGGGGAGTGCGTGGCCGGGTGGAGGGGCGGCTGGTCGAAGTCCTCGCCCCGGACGACGAGTTGCCCGCAGCGCTCGCGGAGGCCCTGCCGGTGGCCGAGGCCGCCGCCCACACGCCCGTACTGGTGCGCGTGGACGGCACGGCAGAGGCCCTGATCGAGATCGGTGACGTCGTACGGCCCGGCAGCTACCGGGCTGTCGAATGGCTTCGGAGCCTCGGTGTGCGGTCCGTGCTCGCCACCGGCGACCGCGAGGCGCCCGCCCGGGCCGTCGCGGACGCGTTGGGCATCGACGAGGTGCACGCCCGCCGCACGCCCGAGGACAAGGCCGACCTCGTACTGGATCTGCAGGAACAGGGCTATCGGGTTGCGGTTGTCGGCGACGGCGTGAACGATGCCGCCGCGCTGGCCGGGGCCGACTTGGGCATCGCCATGGGCACCGGCACCGACGTCGCCATCGGGGCCGCTGACGTCACGCTGGTGCGCGGTGACATCGAAGCCCTCGCGGACGCGGTCAGGCTCGCCCGGCGCACACTGGGCACGATCCGGGTCAACCTCGTCTGGGCCTTCGGCTACAACGTCGTCACCGTGCCGCTCGCCATGGTGGGCCTGCTCAACCCGATGGTCGCCGCCGCGGCCATGTCGGCCAGTTCGGTGCTCGTCGTGGCCAACAGCCTGCGGCTGCGCGCCTGGCAGCCCTCGCCCGTCCGGAGACCGACGCGATGACCGACGCGATGACCAATCCAATGACCGACCCGATGACTGGTCCAACGACCCGTCCGACGACCGAAGGCACCTGGCGGCCCTCCCGCCGTCGGCTCACCGACACCCTGCTCGCCGCGCTAGTGCCCGTGGCGGCGTGTGTCCTTGCCCTCGGCGGTCTGAGCATGTGGGCCGCCTACGGCAACGCGGGCAGCCCGGCCCGGATCACGGTCACCGAGGGCCGGGTTTTCCTGCCCTCCGGCGACACCCCGGAGACGGCGGCCTTCTTCCGGATCACCAACAACGGGGGCTCGGCGGACCGGCTGCTGAAGGTGACCTCCACCGCGGTCGACGGTGCGACCTCCCTCAGCCGTCACCGGATGACCGGCACGAGTTCGGCCTCTTCGCAGACGGTGGACTCGGTGGCCGTCCCGGCAGGTGCCAGTGTCGCCATGTCCCCGTTCGGCCTCGACGTGATCGTGCCGGCCGATCCGGACTGGCAGTTCGGAGATCTCGTCACGTTCACGCTGCACTTCGAGCGCAGCGGAGCCGTGAAGTATCCCGCGGTCGTCGTCCGCCCGGGCCAGGACGGAACGTGACCTCCCCACTCTCAGAAGTCGGCGGGGGCACCCATCGAGTTCCGGCGCATCGGTGTGTCCTGTATCACTGATTTGCGGTTGAGTGGCAGGCCAGGGTGTTGTGCGTACCACCTGTGACGAGCGAGGCCCGGATGCAAGGATGAGGCCGTCATGACTGCAGGGTGGGGTGTTCGCACGGTTCGGGCCGCGGTGTTCGCGGCCGTCTGCGTGCTGCTCGCGGCCCTCGGTCACGTACTGATGTCGGACTCCGCAGTGCCCTCGTGGACGATGTCCGCCGGCTTCGTCGCCACGAGTGCCGTCGGCTGGACTCTGGCGGGCCGTGAACGCGGCCTCCCTCTGGTGGTCTCCGCCGTCGTCCTCACCCAGGGTGCCCTCCACTCGGCCTTCTCGCTGGCCCAGTCGGCGGTATCGGGATCATCCGGTACGGACTCCGTGGCGCACCACGTGGGTGCCACGAGCGTCATGTCCACGGGCTCCACGGGCTCCACGGGCTCCATGGGTTCCATGTCCATGGACGCAATGGACATGGGCTCCATGGACATGGGCCCTTCGGCGCATGCGGGGCACTTGGGCCACATGGCTCACGACATGGGTGGCACGTCGTCGCTCGGCATGCTGGCCGCCCACACTCTGGCCGCCCTGCTGAGCGGTCTGTGGCTGGCCCACGGCGAGCGGGCCGCGTTCCGTGTCCTGCGGGCCGTCGCGGGATGGCTGGCCGCTCCGCTGCGGCTGCCGACAGCGCTGGCTCTTCCCGCCCCGCCGCTCCGGCCGCGCCCGCGGCCGGCGAGCGAGCGTTCGGAGCGGGTGCCGAGGCTGCTGCTCGCCCACACGATCATTTCTCGGGGGCCTCCGGCCGGGATCGCTGTCGCCTGAGACAGCTGGTTCCCCGAGGCCACCCTCATGCGCCGTACCGTCGGCGCCAGAACAGGGGACAGGGCCTTCGGGCACGGGTCGTTCACGTCGTACGGCCCCATCCCACTTCCCTCCCGTTCCGGGATGTCTCCTCAGCGGCGCACCGCGCCCGGAGTGCCCGTGCGCGGTCGCTCGCGCCGCCGTGCCGGATCCCGGACAACCCGAGAAGGACACAACAGGTGATCACTCCTGTCCTGCCCGCCTCGCGCACGACGCGCGACGCGGGGCACCAAGTGACGTCCGAGTACGGCGCAAAGTCATCGCGTGACGACTCGGCCACCGCCTGGGCGCTGGCCGCCCGCGGTGGAGACCCCGACGCCGTCGACCGGTTCGTGCGGGCCCTGCATCCCGACGTCGTCCGCTACATCACCCGCCTCTCCTCCGATCGCCAACTCGCCGACGACCTGACGCAGGACACGTTCCTGCGGGCGCTCGGCAGCCTGCACCGGTTCGAGGGGCGTTCGTCGGCGCGTACATGGCTGCTGTCCATCGCGCGCCGCACGGTGGTCGACAGCCTGCGGTACGCCGCGACCCGGCCACGGCTGAGTGGCACGGACGACTGGGCAGCACGGGCCGAGCAGGCCCAGCCCAGCGGTCTGCTCGGCTTCGACGACGGTGTGGTGCTGCTCGACCTGCTGGACACGCTGCCTCCCGAGCGCCGCCAGGCGTTCGTTCTCACCCAGTTGGCAGGGCTGCCCTACGAGGAGGCCGCCGAGGCCATCGGCTGTCCCGTCGGGACGATCCGCTCGCGGGTGGCACGGGCCAGGGCGACCCTCGTCGAACTCCTCGCCGAGGCCGACCAGTCGGCCGTCCCGGCCACCGCGGCCGCCTGACGGAAGGGGTGCCGGTGTCACCGCTCACCCGGGACACCGGCACCCCTCCCGCTCTCCGGCCGCCACTGGCTGCCGGGTCTCACCGCGCACCCTCGGTCACCGTCGCCCGGACGACCACCCTCCCGCTCTGACGGAACCACAGGGTGTACGGGACCGTCTGCCCGGCCTTGAGGACAGGCGGGTCCAGGATCACGACGCCGAGCCCGCCCGGGGCCATGCGTACCGTGCCTCCCGCCGGAACGTCGACAGCCCATACGGGATCCGTACGCCCGGTCCCGGTGCGGCGCACCGTACGGCGGAGCACGCTGATGCCCAGCTCCGTCGAGTCCGCGTACAGCAGCGTGTCCTTCGTCGAGCCGGTGTTGCGGACCTCGAAGTAGGCGGCGGTGGAATCCGAGCCCGCGGGTACCGCGATGACGCGCGCGTCGACGACCGTGATCCTGGGCGGCGGATCGCCTGCCGCGCCGGTCGCGGTGTAGGCCACCAGCAGGGCCAGCGCACCGCAGGAGGCAGCCACCGGCGCCGCGACGGCCCGCAAGGCGTTTGCCAAGGGCGTGTTCCGCGTCCGGCGCATCACACGCATCAGGCTTCTCGGCTCCATGTGTCAGTGGTCGTGGCGCGGGCCCGGCTGGTTCCCGGCTCTTGCCGAGGCGACCGGTTCCCTCCGGTGGTGGCGGGGAAGGACGCTTCCGAAGCCCGGAACGAACGCGGTCGCGGAACTGCGCGGACCGTGGTGGGGAGGGGGCAACATGCTGGGGCACGCGCGGGAGTCGAAGGCAGGGACACCGCGGAGTTGGCCGTGGGAGCAGGAGGCCGTTCGAGCCGAGCATCGCCGGCCACGGATCGACGGTGCCTGGCCCTTGGGCGCAGCCACCCTGATGGTGTTGGCGGGCGGTTACGCCTGGCTGGGCTCCGTGGTGGCCGGCCTGCCCGGAGCCCTGTTGGGCTGCGCCGCGGGACTGCTGCTGAGCGGGCTGCTCCATCTCCTGGTGGAGTCGGCGGTCTCGGGTCCGCGGCCGTCGCACCGCGGAGGCCGCGGCGTGGTGAGCGTCCGTCCGCGCTTCCGCAGGCGCGGCTGAAGCAAGAAGCTGCCCGAACACGGGAACTCCACGATCCGTCGGCACGACTACTTGTTCGTGGTGCCGACCCTGGGAGAGGGCAACCTCGGAGTACGCCGGCGTCGGCGACCGTGTGACGCCGCTGCCGCCTTCCCTCAAGTGCCGCCGCAGCAAAGGAAATTGGCCCGAGGACACGGGAACTCGAGCCCGTCGGCGACCGACTACTGGTTCGACAGCGCGGCTCGACACCGCTGACCACCACGTGAGGTCGTCGACGGGTCGGGGCGCGGAACTTCGGGCGAAGGTGGTTCGGCACACGTGGAGCGAAGACGTCTGTTGCAGTCCTCGGCGGTGGCGGTCGGTGCTCTCTCGACGACCCGGCTCGCGGCCGGTGCAGCCCACGCGGCAGCCCCTGGGGGCTCTCGCGGTGGCAGAGGTGAAGCACCACTGCGCGTCCACGTCGTCACCTTCGACGGAGTGGAAGAGCTGGACGTCTTCGGCCCGTTCGAGGTCTTCTCCGTGGCCGCCCGGGCCCATCCGGTGACGGTGAAGCTGGTGACCGGCGGGGAGGCGGCCGAGGTGACCTACAGCTTCGGCACGAAGGTGGCGGCAGCGGCCTGGTCCCCGCACGACGCCGATCTGGTCGTCGTACCCGGCGGTGGCTTCGGCCGGCGAGACGGCCCCGGTGTCTGGGCGGAAATCGGCAAAGGAGAGCTGCCGTCGGCCCTGCACGCGGCGCATGAAGCCGGAGTGACGGTCCTCGGCATCTGCACGGGAGTGATCGTGCTGTCCGCCGCCGGTCTGACCGCGGGCCGGACGTGTACCACGCACCACCTGGCCAGGAGCTATCTCGCCCAACAGGGAGCCCGGGTCGTGGATCAGAGAGTCGTCGACGACGGTGACCTGGTGACGGCCGGAGGAGTCTCCTCCGGTATCGACGGCGCCCTGTGGCTGCTGGAACGTGAGTTGGGAAGCGCCGCCGCCACCTACACGGAGTCGATCGTGGAGTTCGAGCGCCGGGGCACGGTGCTCCGGACGCCGGCCGCCACCCCGTGATCGCCAGGCCGCGACCGCATCCCCGACCTGACCCCGGCCGCTGAGCTCCGGAGAACCGTATGACACCAGAGATAGAGAACGCCTTCGCAGCGATCAGAGCCGAGTTCGGTGCGCAATCGATCACGCGGGTCGAGCAGATGCTGGAGCCGGGCGGCAGCGAACGGCATCCGCTGCAGAAGGGAGCCAAGTGGATCATGCCGGGGCTCTCCGCCACTCCCTGGCACGATCCCTACGCCTACGCCGAACTGGCCCCCGTCGTCCATGAACTGGAGGCGAGTCATCAGGCGATCAAGAAAGAGCTCAATGACGCATGGGCGGCGCGCCGGGAGGCGTTCTCGGACTACGAGCACTATCTGACCCGCCAGGAGAACTGGCAGGCCCTCTACCTCTTCCGCAAAGGAAGCCTCGTCGAGGATTCGGCCGCCACGACTCCCACCGCCTATCAGGTATTGAAAGACGTGGCCGTCGACACGGAGAAGCTATGTCCTCTCCTGGAATGCCATTTTTCCACGCTGTTGCCGGGCGCTGCCATTGAACCCCACTGCGACCTGTGGAACTTCAGCATCAACCTGCATCTCGCCGTGGACATCCCTGACGGGTGCAGCATCACGGTTGCCGGAGAGACGCGCTCCTGGAAAGAGGGGAAGTGCCTGCTCTTCGACTACTCCTTCGAGCATGAAGCACGCAATGACGGTACTCGCCCGCGGACCTGCCTGCTCATCGACCTCTGGCATCCGGAGACCACTGTTCCTGAACGCCGGGCGCTGGTCGCCCTGATGAACGAGATTCGTCGGCTCATGGGGGAGGGCTGACGCGGGTGAAGTAACGCGGTAAATCCCTGGTTCTTCTCGACCGGCAGTTTTCGACTGCCGGGTTCCAGTGCTGCCCTGATATTCCGTGAATGCGCAATGCCACAGGAGAAGTTGGCCATTCACAAGCCGGATCCGTGCTGCTACCGTGACTGAAAATGATCGACCTGCTGGAATTCTCCCTGCGGGAATTCCGGGTATTTCCATCCTGAGGGGGGTGATCGATGATGTCCGCGAACGCGAAACAGCCGGTGAAGACGCCGCTCCGAAAGCCACTTGGACTTCCCCTGGTTGTTCTGGCGTTGGGGCAGCTCGTCATCTCGCTCGACTACAACATCGTGTATGTTGCGCTGCCCGACATCGGTGCCGGGCTTGGCTTTTCCGACCACGACCTGCAGTGGGTGGTGAGCGCCTACGTCGTCGCCACGGGAGGCTTCCTGCTACTGGGCGGCCGGGCCGCGGACCTGCTCGGCCGGCGCCGGATGTTCGTCCTCGCGGCACTGCTGTACGCGGGGTCGTCCCTCGTGGGCGGCCTGTCGGAGACCCCCGGCATGCTGATCGCCGTCAGGGCGGTTCAGGGCATCGGCGGCTCCCTGCTGTTCCCGGCGACGCTGTCCCTGATCAGCACCATGTACGACGAAGGGCCCGACCGTAACCGCGCGTTGGCGGTCTGGGGAGCGGCGGGAGCCGGCGGGCTGTGCTTCGGATCCCTGCTCGGCGGGGTCCTGGTGGAAGCCTTCGGCTGGTCATCGGTGTTCTTCGTCAACGTGCCCGTGGCCGGAGCTCTCGCGGTTGCCGGGTGGTCGCTCTTCCCGGCGGACGGACCGTGGGACCGTTCGCGGCGCTTTGACGTGGCGGGCGCGCTGACCGCGACGGGCGGGATCACGCTCCTGGTGTTCCTTCTGGTACAGGCTCCCGCGGAGGGCTGGGACACTCCCTCGGCCCTGGTGAGCGCGGTGCTGTCCGTCGGGTTGCTGGCGCTCTTCGCCGTCGTGGAGAGGCGATCCCGCGATCCGCTCGTACCGGCACGGCTGTTCGCCCACCGCGGCCTGCTCGTGGCCATGGGGGTGACCGCTCTGTTCGGTGCCACGTTCAGCTCGGTGCCGTACTTCCTGACGCTGTACTTCCAGACCGTCCATGGCTACAGCCCGGTCGCGACCGGGCTCGCCTTCCTCGTACCCGCCGTGGTGGTCGCCGTCGGCACGCAGGTCGGCGAACGGGCCGTGTCCGCCTTCGGTATGCGCCGCATGCTGGTGGGCGGGATGGCGCTCGGCGCAGCCGGAGCCGCGGCCCTCGGTCTGGGACTCACCTCGGACGGCTCATATCCCGCGCTGTTGCCGGGGATCGTGCTGCTGGGTCTCGGGCAGGGAGCCGCGTGGACCGGGATGTGGATCGCCGCGTCCGCCGGAGTGGCCCCCGGTGACCAGGGCATCGCCTCGGGACTGGCGTCGACCACCCTTCAGGTGGGCGGCGCGGTGGGCCTCGCCGTCCTGGTCGCCGTCGCCGGCGGCGTGGGGCAGAACGTCTCCGGCCCCGGTCTCCTCGACGGCATCCGTACCGCGGTCTTCGCGATCGCGGCCGGTATCGGCTGCTGTGCGCTCGCGCTGCTCGCCCTCCGCAGGACGACCGGGACCAGCGGTCCCTAGGCCCTTCTTTCCTTCCTTCCCTCCTTCCTGCCGTTCCCTGCCGTTCCTGTCCTCCCGACTCCCGTTCTCGACCTCCGTTCCAGCGCCCGGGCTGCCCGGTGCCGTCCTCCGTCATGCCAGGAGAACCCATGTCCTCTACCGCCGCCGGTCCCTCCGCTCCTCCGGCCGCCGTCCTGTGCGGGCTGGCCGGATGGGTGCCGTCCCGCGTGGTGACCAACGAGCACCTCGCGCGACGGCTGGACACCGACGACGCATGGATCCGCACCCGGACCGGGATCCGCCGGCGGCACGTCGTCGACCCCGGACAGGCGACCTCCGACCTGGCTGTCGAAGCAGGCCGCCGGGCACTCGCCTCCGCCGCGACCGACACGGTCGACGCCGTCGTCGTCGCCACCGCGACCCCGGACCACACCTGCCCGGCCACGGCGCCCGTGGTCGCCGCGCGACTCGGTCTCACGGGGGCGGCCGCCTTCGACATCAGCGCGGTGTGCACCGGATTCGTCTACGGACTCGCCTCGGCCGCCGGACTGATCGCGGCCGGCGTGGCCGAACGCGTCCTGCTCATCGGCGCGGAGACCTACTCCACGATCGTGGACCCGCTGGACCGGGCCAACGCGATCATCTTCGGAGACGGCGCCGGAGCCGTCGTCCTGCGTGCCGGTCATCCCGACGAGCCGGGCGCGGTCGGTCACTTCGACCTCGGCAGCGACGGCGACCACGATGACCTGATCATGGTCGCGGCCGGCGGCTCCCGGCAGCGCTCCCGACCGGGCGAACCCAGCCGCCAGGACCGGCACTTCGCCATGCGCGGCAAGGAGGTCTACCGCCACGCGGTGACACGCATGGCCGAGTCGGCGCGCGCCACGCTGTCCCGGGCCGGCTGGAAGATCGACGACGTCGACCACTTCGTACCCCACCAGGCCAACCTGCGGATCCTGCACTCGGTGGCCGACGACCTCGGTCTCCCACGGGAGCGCTGTGCGACCCATGTCGAGTCGGTCGGCAACACGGGCGCCGCGTCCATCCCGCTCGCCCTGGCCGACGCGGCCGCCGGTCACGTGGTGCGACCTGGCGACCGGCTGCTGCTGACCGCCTTCGGAGGCGGCCTCACCTGGGGCTCCTGCCTCCTGACCTGGCCCGCGCTGCCCGCGCCGGCCCATCCGCACGACCCCTGTGACCAAGGAGAACGGACGACTTCATGAGCACCACCTACGAGCAATTGGCCGGCATCCTCGCGAGGCTGCACGACGCTCCCGCGGACCGGATCCGCCCGGAGGCCACCCTCGGTGAACTGGACGTCGACTCGCTGACGACGGTCGAGATCAGCATCCGCATCGAGCGCGACCTCGGTGTGAAGGTCGGCGACGACGAACTCCATCCCGACCTCACGCTCGGCGACCTCGCCGGACTCGTCGACGCCCGGCAAACGGCCGCCTGACCCCTCCTCCGCACTCCTCCTCCCCACTCCTCGAAAGGCAGCACCCCATGCAGACCATGCAGATCAAGGAACAGCCCGGTACCGCGATCGGCGCGACGGTCGAGGGATTCGACCACGCCACCGCCTCGGCCGCCGACATCCTCGCCCTCAAGAACACCATCTACACGAAGAAGATCGCGGTCCTGAAGGGCCAGGACCTCTCTCCTCAGGAGTTCCTGGAACTCGGCAAGCGACTCGGCCGCCCGGAGACCTACTACGAGCCGATGTACCAGCACCCGGAGGTCACCGAGATATTCGTCTCCTCCAACGTGCCGGAGAACGGAAAGCAGATAGGCGTGCCCAAGACCGGAAAGTTCTGGCATGCCGACTACCAGTTCATGCCGGACCCGTTCGGTATCACCCTGATCTACCCTCAGGTCGTTCCGGATAAGAACCGCGGTACGTACTTCATAGACATGGGACGGGCGTACGACGGGCTGCCCGAGGATCTCAAGAAGGAAATCGACGGAACGTACTGCAGGCACTCCGTGCGCAAGTACTTCAAGATCCGGCCCCACGACGTCTACCGTCCCATCTCCGAGATCATCGAGGAGGTCGAGCGGAAGACCCCGGCCGTCGTCCAGCCGACCACGTTCACCCACCCCATGACCGGCGAGACGGTCCTCTACATCAGCGAGGGCTTCACCGTCGGCATCGAGGACCAGGACGGGCAGCCGCTCGACGAGGAGCTGCTCAAGCGGCTGTTCGACGCCACCGGCCAGCTCGACGAGACCTTCGAACACGGCAACATCCACCTGCAGAGCTTCGAGCGGGGCGACCTGCTGGTCTGGGACAACCGCAGCCTCATCCACCGCGCCCGGCACACGACCACACCCGAGTCGACCGTCTCCTACCGCGTCACGGTGCACGACGAGCGCAAGCTGCACGACGGGATCAAGGCGGTATGACGGACGAAGCCCTGCTGGCCCAGGTGCTGACGCCGTACAAGGAGCACTGCAAGTACCTGCGTTCGGCTGTCGTGACCGAAAGGGACGGTCGTGCATTCGCCCGCTGCGAGTTCGAGATATCCGAGTCGTGCTACATCGACGACACCGGCCATCTGAATTCCGTCGAGGTGAACATCTGCTACAACCAGATGATGTATTTTCTCGTCGCCAAGACCGTGCAGGACGGTCTTGGTTCGGGATTCGCCGACTGGACGCTGGACGACTTCTTCAAACACCAGCTCCCGGACATTCTCATCGCCCGTTTCTCCTCGAATTTCCGGCGACCGGTCAACCCCCGTGCATTCTCCGGGGAGATGGAATTCCGGTCCGTCACCCGTCGCACCCCGCCCGACGCCAGTCCGTTCCTGTACGCCGACACCGCTTTCCGCTACTGGGACGCGGCATCCGGCCGCTGCGACGGCGAGGCGGCCCTCGCGTTCGTCAACGTCCCCTGACCATCGAAGGGTTCGCCCATGAAGACGCTCGCCCAGACCACCGGTCACCATGCCGAGCGCCAACCGGACCTCCCGGCCGTGCTCTGCGAGGGCCGCACACTGACGTACGACCAACTGCACCGCGAGAGCAACCGCGTCGCCCACGCCCTCCAGGCCGCCGGACTCGTGCCCGGCGACCGGGTCGCGTACCTCGGCAAGGAGTCCGAGCACTACTACGAGATCCTCTTCGGCTGCGCCAAGAGCGGCACCGTCCTGGTCCCCGTCAACTGGCGGCTCACCGCGCCCGAGGTCAGCCACATCCTGCAGGACTCCGGTACCCGACTGCTCTTCCTGGAGGACGAGTTCGGGCCGATCGTCGAGAAGATGCCGACCGAGCCACCCGAGACGGTCGTCGCGCTCGGAGAGTCCTTCGCGGCCTGGAAAGCATCCCACCCCGACACCGACCCGAAGCCGCACGACGTCACCTCCGACACCCCGGTCGCCCAGCTCTACACGAGCGGCACGACCGGACTGCCCAAGGGCGTCGTCCTCGCCCACCGCAGCTTCTTCGCGATCCGCGACGCCCTGGCGAGCGAGGGACTGGACTGGATCGACTGGCGAGCCGGTGACATCGCCCTGATCGGCATACCCGGCTTCCACATCGGCGGCCTGTGGTGGGCCACGCAGAACTTCAACGCCGGAACCACCGTCGTCGCGATGCGCGCCTTCGCCGCCGCCCAGGCCGTCGACCTCATCCGCGACCTCGGCATCACCACCGCCTGCGTGGTGCCCGCCATGCTCCGCATGATGCTGACCGAACCGGGCGTCAGCGCAAAGGACTTCACCACTCTCCGCAAGACGGTCTACGGCGGCTCCCCGATCTCCGAGGCCCTGCTGGAGGAGAGTCTCGCCGTCCTCGACTGCGAGTTCGCCCAGATCTACGGCCTCACCGAGACCGGCAACACCGCGGTCTGTCTGCCCCCGGCCGCCCATGTCCCCGGCGGTCCCCTCATGCAGGCGGCGGGACACCCGTATCCGGGTGTGCGCAGCAAGGTGATCGACGGCGAGGGGCGTGAACTGCCGCCGGGCGCGGTCGGCGAGGTCTGCCTGGCAACGCCCGCCCGCATGGTCGAGTACTGGGGGCTGCCCGACAAGACCGCCGAGACCCTCGTCGACGGCTGGATCCACACCGGTGACGCCGGTTACGTCGACGAGGACGGCTACATCTTCATCCGCGACCGCATCAAGGACGCGATCCTCGTCGCCGGCGAGAACGTCTACCCGGCCGAGATCGAGAACGTCCTGGAAGGCCACCCCGGCGTCGCCGAGGCCGTGGTCGTCGGTGCCCCGGACGAACGCTGGGGCGAGTACGTGCACGCCTTCGTCGTACTCGCGCCCGAGCAACGGCCCAGCCCCCGCGACCTGCACACGTTCCTCGTCCCGCAGCTCGCCGGCTTCAAGCTGCCCGCCCGCTACGAGTTCATCGACAGAGTCCCGCGCAACCCCAGCGGCAAGATCCTCTGCCGCGAACTGCGCGACCGCTTCTGGGGCGACTCGGCCCGCAAGGTCAACTGACCTGACACCAGGACTTATCGAGAGAGACGACATGCCTGTTCCCCTCACGCTGGAGGGCTTCCGCGCGGACCTGGCGGAGTTCCTCTACCAGCAGCCCGACGAAGTCGACCTCGAAGAGAACCCCCTCTACGCGGGGCTGGACTCCCTGCGCATCGTCACCCTCCTCGAACGATGGCGGGAGACCGGCGTGGAGGTGACCTTCATCGAACTCGCCGAGTGCACCTCGTTCGACCAGTGGTGGCAGCTGCTCTCCGCACGCCAGGGGGGAGCGGATCATGCCACCGCATGACGACTCGAAGCACGGCATGGGAGACATGGCTGAGCGGCATCCCCTGCTGGCCGCCCAGGAAGGCATCTGGACCGGCCAGCAGCTCGATGCGGACAGCCCCGCCTACAACACGGCCGAGTACGTACTCATCGACGGACCTGTGGACCCGGCCACCTTCGACGCGGCCCTGCACCAAGTGGTCGCGGAGACGGAGGCCCTGAACGTCACCTTTGTCGCCGACCACAAAGGCCGGCCCTGGCAGACGGATGCCCCGGCCGTCGACTGGCGCCTGCACACGGCCGACCTCACCGAAGAGCCCCACCCCCACACGGCGGCCCTGGCCTGGATGGACCAGGACATGGCCCGCCCCGTCGACCTCGCACGCGGCCCTCTCTTCGGCCACGCCCTGCTGCGGATCGCCCCGGAGCAGTACCTCTGGTACCACCGGGTGCACCACATCGCCCTCGACGGATTCGGCCTGTCGCTGGTCGCCCACCGGGTCGCCGAGGTCTACACGGCCCGGGCGACGGGCGAGCCGGCGGGCGACAGTGGCTTCGGCACCCTGGCCTCGGTACGGGACGAGGAACGCGCCTACCGGGAGTCGGCCCGCTTCGTCAAGGACCGCGCCTACTGGGCCGATCGGTTCGCGGACCGACCACCTGTGGCGACACCCGCCGGCCGTACGGCCCTGCCCGTGCGCACCTTCCACCGACAGGTGGTGGACCTCGACGCGGCGCAGACGGAAACCCTGCGTGCCGTGGCCCGCGACCTCAAGGTCACCTGGTCCGAGGTCCTGCTGGCCGTGACAGCGGCTCAACTGCACCACGCGACCGGCGCACCGGAGATCGTCCTCAGCCTGCCCGCGATGGGACGACTCGGCTCCGTATCGCTGCGGGTTCCCTGCATGGTGCGCAACATCCTGCCCCTGCGCGTCGCGGTCACCCCATCGGACAGCCTGCGCGACCTCACGGCCAGGATCTCCCGCGAGCTCCGCGCCGGACTGCCGCACCAGCGCTACCGCTACGAACAACTGCGACGCGACCTCAAACTCGTGGGCGGGCAACGCCGGTTGTCCGGCCCGGGCGTCAACATCATGCCCTTCGAGTACGACCTGCGCTTCGCCGGACACCACAGCACGGTCCACAACGTCTCCGCGGGGCCCGTCGACGACCTGTCGGTCAACGTCTACGACCGCTCCGAGGGCGCGGGCCTGCGTATCGCCGTGGATGCCAACCCCGACCTCTACGACGAGGCGGACGTCACCGCACTCCAGGGAGGACTGCTCGCCCTGCTGAGGGAGGCCGTCGCCGCCCCTGACCGGGCGCTCGACGAGCTGCGTACGCGCGAGGCCGTGCCCGTCCTGGACGGAGGGCCGCTGCCCGGCCCCGTGCGTCCGGTGCTCGACCTGATCGCCGAACATGCCGCCCGCAGCGGCGGATCCATCGCCGTCGAGCACGACGGGCGCAGCGTCACGTACGCGGAACTGCTCGGCGCGGCACGGGAACTTGCCCGCCGACTCGCCGGGCGAGGGGTCGGCCGCGGCGACCTGGTCACCGTCGCCCTGCCCCGCGGCATCGACGCGGTCACCGCCATCCTCGGCGTCCTGCTCTCCGGAGCCGCCTACAGCCCGCTCGACCCGACGGCGCCCCCGGCGCGGAGGAAGGAACTACTGGACGACGCCCGGCCCGCGCTCGTCCTGACGGCCGGCGCCCACGCCGGAGAGTACGCAGACCATGCCGTGCTCGCGCTGGGGGAACCGCACCCAGGGCCCGGCACCTCGCAGCCGACGGCGCCCGCGCCGGAGGACCTCGCATATGTCCTCCACACCTCTGGCTCCACCGGCCGCCCCAAAGGCGTCGAGATCGACCATCGCGCGCTCGCGCACTTCGTCGCCGGGGCCACGCACCGCTACGGCCCAGACCGTTCGGACCGCGTCCTGCAGTTCGCCCCTCTGCACTTCGACACCAGCGTCGAGGAGGTCTTCCTCACCCTGTGCGCGGGCGCCACACTCGTCGTTCGCAGTGACGACATGACCGACTCGGTCCCCGGGTTCCTGGACGCCTGCGCACGGCTGCGGATCAGCTTCCTCGACCTGCCCACGGCCTACTGGCACGAACTGGCCTACGCCGTCTCGACCGGCACCGCCGCGCTGCCCGCCGAGGTGCGCACCGTCGTCATCGGCGGCGAGGCGGCCCTCCCCGAGCGGGTCGACCGCTGGCGCAAAGCCGTCGGCACCTCCGTCCGGCTGCTGAACACCTACGGCCCGACCGAGGCCACCGTGGTCGCCACCGTCGCGGACCTCCACGACCCCACCCTCGCCCCGGGAGACGTCCCCATCGGGTTGCCGCTGCCCGGCACCCGCGCCGCGGTCGTCGACGGCGAACTCCACCTCCTGGGCGACAACTTGGCCGCCGGCTACCGGGGAGACCGAATACCGGACGCCTCCCGCTTCGCACCTCTCGATTCGCTAGCCGGAGCGCCCCGCGCCTACCGCACCGGCGACCTGGTGCGGATCGGTGACGACGGGCAGTTGCGCTATCTGGGCCGGTCGGACACCGAGTTCAAGATCAGCGGCCATCGCGTGCACCCTGCAGAGGTCGAGAGCGCACTCCTGTCCCACCCGGGAGTCCGCGACGCCGCCGTGATCGGACAGCTGCTGGACGACGGGACACGACGCCTGGTCGCCCACGTCGTCCCGGACGGGCCCGCACCGACCGTGGCCCTGATCAGGGACCACCTCCGGACGGCGCTGCCCGCTGCGATGGTCCCGTCGAGCTTCGAGTTCCTGGACCGTCTGCCCCGGACGAGCTCAGGAAAGATCGACAGGAACGCGCTCGCGGGGCCTGCGCCGGACCCCGCTGTCGCTCGGACAGCCGCGTCCGACACCGAGCTGCAAGGCACCATCGTCGGCATCTGGCAACAGGTGCTCCGCTCGGCCGCGGTCTCCGCGCGGGACGACGTCTTCGACCTGGGTGCCCAGTCGCTCCAGGCCATCCAGGTCGCCAACCGGCTCGGCGTCGAACTGCGCCGCGAGGTGAAGGTCGCCTGGCTCTTCCAATACCCGACGCCTGCCGAGTTGGCGAGATTCCTGGAGGAGCAGGAGCAGGAGCAGACCCGGGTCCAGGCGAGGTCGGCCGCCTCCGGCCTTCCGGCGGCCCTGCTCTCCGACACCGTTCTCGATCCGGACATTCGCCCCGGCGATGGCCCCCGGGCGGGCGGCAACCGGGACAGGATCCTGCTCACGGGCGCCACCGGCTTCGTCGGGGTGCACCTGCTGGCCGAACTCCTCACGAGCACCGACGCGGAGATCGTCTGCACCGTCCGTGCCGCGAACCCCGGAGAGGCCACCGCCCGCATCCAACAGGCCCTGGAAACACACCGCATAGACCTCCCGGACGCGGCACGGAAACGCATCACGGCGGTTCCCGCGGACCTCACCCGCCCCCGTCTCGGCCTCGGCGAGGCGCAATTCGCCGAACTCGCCCGCACCTGCGGCGCGATCGTCCACAACGGCGCGACCGTCAGCATCATGCGTGAGTACGCCACTCTCCGTGCCGCCAACACCGAGTCCACCAAAGACCTGTTGCGCATGGCGGCCGCGCGCTCGATCCCCTTGCACTTCGTCTCGACCCTGTCCGTCGCCCCGCCCCTCGGCCTCGCTCCTGAGGTGCCGGAGGCGTTCCTCATACCTCACCCCGGACTCCGGCACGGCTACCAGCAGTCGAAGTGGGCCGCCGAACGACTGCTGGAACAGGCCGCAGAGCGGGGCCTGCCCGTCACCGTGCACCGACTCGGCCGGATCGTCGGCCCGCACACCACCGGTTACGTGAACGAGCGGGACTTCCTGTGGAGCGTGCTGCGCGCCGGGGTCCCCGCCGGCATCGTCCCCGACCTCTTCGACGAGGAGACCTGGACACCGGTCGACCACGTCGCCAAGGCCGTCGTACACCTCTGCCTCGGGCAACGCCCGCCAACCGCCACGGTCTTCAACCACGCCGCTACCGCCCCGGTGCGGCTGAGTGACGTCTACGGCTGGCTGGGGGAGTACGGCTATCCGCTGCGACGCATGCCCTTGGCGCAGTGGCGCGCCGAACTGCCACGCTCCTCCGTCTTCGGTGACGCCGATGTCACCGGCGTGGCGGCGACCACGCTTGCCTTCTTCGACTCCTGGGACGCGGACACCGACGAGGCGCCCGGGCCTGAACTGCGCCTGGGGCGGGTCCGCGCCGACAACGTCGCAACCGGCCTGCACGGCAGCGGCATCGACTGCCCGCCCGTCGACCGGGACCTCGTCTTCCGCTACCTCGACCACTGCGTCGCCACCGGAGCGCTGCCCGCCCCAGTCGGGAAACAGGGCCATCTCGCAATCCCCGCAAAGTAGTTGGATCTCTCCGGGAACTTCCGGGCCGCACCCCCCGACTACTGCATCAGAACCCGTCGCCTTACGAACATCCCGCAGCAAGGAGCCAGCATGACGAAGAAACCGCCGGTCGCCATAGCCCTGGCCGGCGCACTCTGTCTGCTCACTGCGGCCTGCGCCGACTCCTCGACCGACAAGAACGATGCCACCGGCGGCAACGCGTCCGCGGCCGCCGCGAAGTCCGGCTACCCGGTGACCCTCAAGAACTGCGGAACTGAAGAGAAGTTCACCAAGGCACCCAGCCGAGTGGTCACCATGAACGGCGCCTCGGTCGCCGAGGTCTCCACACTGCTCGCCCTCGGCCTCGGCGACAAGATCGTCGCCAACCAGCAGACCTACGGGATGTCCGAGGTCCCCGGCCGAGCCAAGGCCATCAAGGCCTTGCCCAACGGCGACGTCAAACTCAACGACGCCTACGACATCCCGCGCGAGGCGATGATCGGGCTCCGCCCCGACCTGGTGCTGTCCACGACTTCCTACGGCTTCGACGAGAAGAACGGCTTCGCCACCCGGGAGCAGCTCAAGGAGGTGGGCGCGGGCACCTACGTCTCCCCGCAGGGCTGCGACCAGGACACCTCCAAGATGACCATTGCCGACAGCTACACGCTGCTGCGCGACATGGGCAAGGTCTTCAACGTCAGCGACCGCGCCGAGAAACTGATCACCGCTTCGGAGAAGCACATCACCGACGTCGCCGACAAGGTGAAGGGCGAGAAGCAGCCCAAGGTCATGGTCCTGTTCTCCAACATGACCATGGGCGGCAACGACTTCAGCTCGGTCGTCGCCAAGGGCATCTACAACGACATCCTCGCCAAGGCCGGCGGCAGCAACGCCTTCGAGAACGCCTCCAAGACCTCCTTCGCCGACCTGAGCAAGGAGAAGGTGGCCGCCACCGACGTCGACGCGCTCGTCGTCATCGGCTACAACGACCCGAACCCGGCGGCCTACGCCAAGAAACTGCTGAAGGAGTTCCCCCAGTGGCCGGCCGCGAAGAACAACAAGTACGTGGCCCTCTCGGACTCGATGTACCTCGGCCCGAGCAACGACCTGGCCGTCGAGAAGATCGCCAAGGCGCTGCACCCCGACAAGTTCTGAGCCCGGGTCCGATCCCGAGCCGCCTGCGGCTGCCGCTCGCGGTCACCGGCATGCTCGTGGTTCTCGTCGCCGTCATGGTGGTGGCGGTGAGTATCGGCGCGGTCAACATCCCGGTGGGTGACGTGTGGAGAATCCTCCTGCACCACATCACCGGCCGGGGCGCCACCGATGACCCGGCCCTTGACCAGATCGTGTGGACCTTCCGAGCCCCCCGCGTCGCCCTGGCCGCCTTGGTCGGCGCGGGCCTCGCAGTAGTGGGCGCGGTGCTGCAGACCCTGGTCTCGAACCCGCTCGCCGACCCGATCGTGCTGGGCTTCTCGTACGGCGCCTCCCTGGGCGCCGTGCTGGTCATCACCCTCGGCGGTGCGGCGCTCGCCGGACTCGGCGGCCTCGGAGTGTCGGGCGCGGCGTTCGTCGGCGCCCTGGCGGCCGGCGCCCTGGTCTTCGCCCTGGGACAACGGCGGGGCCGACTTGCCCCCACCCGGCTGGTCCTGGCAGGCGTCGCCGTCGGCTATGTCCTTCTCTCGATGACCAGCTTCGTCCAGCTCCTGGCGACGCCCACCGAACTGCGGACCGTCATGTTCTGGATGCTCGGCAGCGTCGCAGGCGCCCAGTGGGACCAACTGCCCACCGTCACCGTGGTGGTCCTGGCAAGCACCGTCGTACTGACCCTGTTTGGACGGCGGCTCAACGCCCTGCTGGCCGGAGACGAGTCCGCCACCGCCCTCGGGGTGGACGTCAACCGGCTGCGCGCCATCCTGCTGGTCATCAGCGCGCTGCTCACCGGCACCGTCATCGCCGTCGCGGGCGGCGTCGGCTTCGTCGGCCTGATGATCCCGCACCTGGTCCGTCTCACCACCGGCGCCGACCACCGCAGACTGCTGCCCCTGACCGCACTCCTCGGCGCCATCTATCTCGTCCTCGTCGACTTGCTCTCCCGCACCCTCACCCGCCCCAACGAACTGCCACTGGGCATCCTCACCGCAATGCTCGGAGCCCCCTTCTTCCTGTGGCTGCTGCGCCGCAACAAGGGCCTGGACACCGTATGAAGCCGCAGCAAGGGCTTGGACACCGTACGAAGGGGCCGTACAGCGTATGAAACTGACCGTGGACCAGCTCCACATCACCCTGGACCGCAGGCCGATCCTCCGCGATGTGAACCTGGAGGCCGCCAAGGGCGACATCGTCGGGCTCGTGGGTCCCAACGGCAGCGGCAAGTCCACCCTCCTGCGAACGGTCTACCGCTCGCTGCGGCCGGCCGACGGCGTGGTGCGGGTGGGCGGCGACGACGTTTGGGAGCTGTCCTCCCGTACCGCCGCCCGCCGCACGGCGGCAGTGCTCCAGGACGCCGGCACCACCAGCGGCCTGACGGTGACCGAGATCGTCGCCCTCGGCCGTACGCCCCACCACGGCCTGATGGGCCGCGACGGGGCGGAGGACCACCAGGCGGTGGCCGAAGCGGTCGACCGCTGCGGCGTTGGACCCTTCGCGGACCGGGACTACGCAACCCTGTCCGGCGGCGAACGCCAGCGCGTCCTGCTGGCCCGGGCCCTCGCCCAGCGGCCGCAGCTCCTGGTCCTGGACGAACTCACCAACCACCTGGACATCCGCGCCCGGTTCGAGCTCCTGGACCTGATCCGCAGCACCGGGATCACCACCCTGGCGGTCCTGCACGACCTCGACCTCGCAGCCCGGCTCTGCGACCACCTCGTCGTGCTTCACGAGGGCGCGGTGGTGGCGGCGGGACCCGTACTGGAGGTCCTGACACCGGACCTCCTCCGCGACGTCTTCGGCGTACAGGGCAGCACGGAGCGGCACGCCGACGGCGTCGTCCGCATCACGTACGCGGCCCAGCCGCTCGCCCTCGACGCCCAGCCGCTTGCCGTCGACCGGGAGGCCGAGCCCGCCGACCGGTGACGTATCGTCACCAGCCGTGCGGATCAGCCTGTCCCACGCACCTCGTACTGGATACCGTCACGGGTCTGCTCGCTCGCCTCGGCCCCGTCCAACCGGTGGACCAGGTGCAACGCCATGTCGATGCCGGCCGAAACCCCGGCGGAGGTGATGATGTCGCCGTCGTCGACGTACCACTGACCGGCGCGTACGTCGATCGTGGGGTCGATCTTCGCGAGCTTGTCGAGGTAGCCCCGGTGGGTGGTGGCAGGCCGACCCGTCAGCAGGCCGGCTGCCGCGAGGACAAGCGAGCCGGTGCACACGCTCGCCAGGACGGTTCCCTGCTGGTGCAGTTCGCGCAGCCAGGCCAGGTGCGGTCCGTCCTTCGCCAGGGCGCGGGTGCCGTCGCCTCCGGGATGGACCAGCAGATCGAGCGGGGGAGCCGTGGCCAGTTCATGGTCCGCGACGAGGCCGAGTCCCTTGGCACACCGCACGACACCAGCGCTTTGCCCCACGGTCAGGACCCGCACCGGCCGGGACGCGATATGGGCGGCCCAGAACCCCAGAACCTCCCAAGGCCCGACGACGTCGAGTTCCTCGGCGTCCTCGAAGACGAGGACGCCGAGGGTCAGGGCATCGTCGTTCGCAGGCGCCCTACCGGAGTCAGACAAGTGCCGCGGTCAGCTGGTCCAGAGCGCCGGCCTTGGCCTGGGCGACGAGGTCGGCGAACTGCCCCTCGCTCATCTGCACCTGCTGCCCGAAGTCGTCGGTGATACGCACCCGCTTGTCCTCGGGTGCGTCCGGGTCCACGAAGAGTTGGGGACAACCGCAGTCGCACTCCCCACAGAAGGTCGCGATCGGTTCCGGGTTCACATCAGCCATCTGTGCCACCTCGTCGCTTCCGCCGTGCCGGACGGTCCGGCACGCCAAAGATGCCCGGTGCGCGGTCGACGCGAAACGGTCCCAACACATGAGAAGAACCACGCCAGTTGGCGGGAACTGGACGCGGCCGCCGAACGACTCCTGGAGTGGGCGGGGCGCGCGAAACGAACGCCTGTGCTGTCCGGTCCGGGTTACGACCGTACGGCGGCGAGTATCTCCCTGCACGCGTCTGCGGCACGTTCGGTCGCGTCGGCGCAGATGCGGCAGTGCTCGTGGTGCTGAGCGTGCTGTGAGCACGTGTCGTGGCTGCGGCGACAGGCGATCAGACATGCCTCGACCTGCGCGGTCAGGAGTGCCGGATCGTGGCTGCTGCCGCGGGTGAGGACCCGACGGGTGGCGGCGGTGACGTCGGCGCAGTCCAGGTCCTGGCTGATCGCGGCGCGCAGTTCGTCGGCGTCCTTCTCCGCGAGCATGCCGGCCGCGCACGCCGTGGTGGCCTCCTCGCAGTCGCCGAGCACGTCCACGGCCCGGGCGAGGACTTCGTGGCTGAGGGGGCTTGCGGTGGTGACGCTGTCGAGGAGTTCCCTTGTGCGGAGCATGGCGTCCCCCATGGAACGGTGCGGTGGGGCGGTGCTCCGACGACGCTAGTACTGCTCCCGAGGCGGCGGAAGACGCGGGGCCGGACGGGTCCGTGCCGCCGCCGACTGGCCGGGCGGCGGCAGCGGTGGTGAACACGGCGACGTCGCGTCGCGTATCCCATGCCACACCCTTCCTGGGAAGCAGTGGACAGGAGCCCCCGACATGGCTGAGAAGATCTACACCGTCTCCGGAATGAGCTGTGGTCACTGTGCGGCGAGCGTCACCGAAGAGGTGATGGCGGTGCCCGGAGTGACCGAGGTCGATGTCGACGTACCGGCCGGCCGTGTGGCCGTACGCGGGGAGTCGGTCAGCGACGACGCCGTGCGGGACGCGATCGGCGAGGCGGGATACGAAGTCACCGAAGCCACGCGGTCGACGGCGGCCTGAGCCGGGTCTTCGGAGGGCCTGCAGTTTCCCGGCCCGCCGTCGCAGCTGCGACGAGCTCAACTTCATGGCCGGCGCCCTGTGCAAGGAAAGCCGAGCATGCGCCCCTCGTTGCCTCGTCGAGGACTCAAGTCGCCCACCGTGGCTTGTGGTCGCTCGGCCCTCGATCTCGATGCTACGGGGGCCTGTTCACGTACTCGCAGGAGAAGCAGCTCTATGTCCGGGTCAGGTTCCGGTGCCGAGCAGGTCGTGGGCCGCGATCCACAATGTGTAGGGGTTCGCAAGGTCGGGCTGGGCAGCCGTCATGCGGTCGATGAGTTCGCCCGGTGCGGAGCTGCGTTCCAGCGCCGTCTCGAAATCGGCCAGGTAGCGGCGGCTTTCGTCGATCTGGCGACGGGCGTCGTCGTCGGGGGCCCCTGGATCGCGGTGGCCGGCGATCAGGGTGTCGGCCTCCAGCGCCGCCACGGCATCAAGCGCCCGCGCCCAGTCGGCCCGGGAGCCCGGTGTCGATCCCATCAGCCACATGTGCGTCCGGTTGTAGACGACGTCACCCGAGACGACCAGGCTCAGTTCCGGGACATGGACGACGCTGGAATGCACGGTGTCGGTGGTCCCGACCGGGATCACCGTGGCCGACGATTCTCCGACCGGGATCGTACGGCCGGCCAGCGGCTCGGGCGCGACGGGCTTGACCGTCAACTGGCCGGGGAAGAACCCGCCCCAGATCTGCATGTACCCCGCCGAGATCTGCTCCTCCATCGCGGAGATTGACCCGTCCAGGGCCACCGGCCTCGCCTGCGGGAACGCCGCCAGGATCTCCGGCAGCCCGAGGAAGTGGTCGGCGTGCGGATGGGTGATGTACACGTAGTCGAGCTCGCGGTCGTGGGACTTCACCCACGCCGCCAGCTCCTGGCCCTCCCGCTCGGTGATGAGGCAGTCGATCAGCACGGCACCGTCGTCATCGCTGATCAGCGTGGAGGTGGACGGCGGCCAGGTCGCCGGGCCCACCACCTCCTCGAATCCCGGTACCGCACTCGGGATCGGCTTGGGCGCCACCACGTACACGTCGAAGTCAAGGCTCATCGTCTTCTCCGGTTCTCCGGCATAGCTGACTCGGCCGGCCCTCATGGTCACTCCGGGGGACGGCGGCGGAGTATCAGCATGTTGACTGCACTGCACTGCACTGCACTGCACTGCACCGCACCGCACCGCACCGCACAGCTCCGCACCGCACCGCACCGCACAGCTCCGCGCAGCACTGCACCGCATCGCGAGCCCGAGCGGCAGCCGGTTGCAGTCATGTTGCTGATACCACCCCACGGCGCGTTGCCGGATGCTGGTGCTCATGAACCAGAACGCAGCCACATCCGGGGGCGGCACGCGCCTGCTGGCGGACGGCAACCAGGTGCCGGTCCTCGGCCTCGGCGTCTGGCAGGTGCCGGACGGGCGTGAGTGCGTCAACGCCGTGCGCTGGGCGCTCGACGCCGGTTACCTGCACATCGACACGGCTCAGGCGTACGGCAACGAGGAGAGCGTCGGCCGCGCCCTCCGCGACAGCGGCGTACCGCGTGACCAGGTGTTCATCACCACGAAGTTCCAGCCGCGGGGCAACGATCCGGTCGCTCAGGCGGAAGCCAGCCTTCGGCGTCTCGGCCTGGACCAGGTCGACCTCTACCTGGTCCACTGGCCCGAGGGCGGCCCGACCCGGGCCTGGGCAGGGATGGAACGTGCCAAGGAGCGGGGACTGGCCCGTTCCATCGGGGTCTCCAACTATGACGCGGCCGAACTCGAGGCCGTGATCGCCGCGGGGACGGTTCCGCCCGCCGTCAACCAGATCCTGTTCAACCCGCCGCACCGCAGGCAGGCGCTCCTGGCCGCCTGCGGCCGGTACGACGTCGCCGTCGAGGCCTACAGCCCGCTGGGCACCGGCCGGTACGTCGACGACACGACCGTGGCCGGGATCGCCCGCCGGACGGGCCGGACACCGGCCCAGGTGTTGCTGCGCTGGGGCCTGCAGCACGGTCTAGTGGTCGTGGCGAAGTCGACGCACCGCGACCGCATCCACGAGAACGCGCAGATCCACGACTTCACCCTGTCGGACGAGGACATGGCCGAACTCGACGCGCTCGACCGGACCGGCGGCACCGACCGCGCGCTCGAAGCCAAGTGGTGGTAGCACCCGAGCAGCATCCAAGGAGTACGCAATGCCCATGATCGACGTATACGCCACAGCGGGCACCTTCAAGGACGGGCACCGGCTCGCCAAGGACCTCGCCGCCACCCTGATGGCCATCGAGGAGGTTCCGGACATCCCGATGTTCCGCCGGAACACCGCGGCCTTCATCCACGAGTTGCCGGCGGGCGGGCTGTCGAACGTCGACGGCGCGTCCGACTACGTACGCGTGCAGGTGCTGACCAACGCGGGCGCTCTCGACCGCGACAAACAGCTCGCGGTGGTGAGCCGGTTCACCGGCATGGTCGCGGAGGCCGCCGGCGACCCGACGCTCGCGGACCGCACCTGGGTGCTGCTGACCGAGGCCGTGCCCGGTGGGTGGGGTCTTGGCGGTCATGCGAACACCAACGACGAACTTGTCGCCGCGGCGCGCGAGCAGATCGAGGAGCTGCGGGCGGCGGCCGGGGACGGGTGACGTACCGGGGACTGGTGATGCAGGCGACGGTCACGCCTGTTCGTGGATCCAGGCCTCCGCCAGCGCGGTCCATGTCGCGGTCTCCCCGGCGTTCCGGGCGAGGCCGAGGCTGTGCGGGCCGTGGGCGAACACGTGCGCGGTGTGCGGGACTTGGGCGGCCGCGAGTGCCGCGGCGAGGCGGTAGGTGTGTTCGGCGGGGACGTACGGGTCCTCCGCGGTGTGCCAGAGGAAGAACGGCGGCGACTGAGGCGTGACCAGCGCGTCCAGCGAGGTCGACCGGCGCAGTTCGGGGCCGGCGTCCTCGCCGAGCAGGATCAGCCGGGCCGGACGGTAGGTCTCGGTCTCCATCGAGGTGATGGCGTAACCGAGTACGGCGAAGTCCACGGCCTCCTCGGGCTCGCCGCCCGGGGCGAGGGCGGCCAGCCCGGCCAGATGACCTCCCGCGGAGAACCCGACGAGACCGATGCGCTGTGCGCCGGCGGCCCGTCGGCGGCGGATCTCGGCGCGCAGCGCGTCGAGCGGCTCCGGGTGCCGGGCGTGCAGCGGATAGCGGAACACGCTCGCCCGTACGCCGATGTCGCCGAGCCAGTCCACCACCGGCTCGGCCTCGTGCGGGGCGTGTTCGGCGTACCCGCCGCCGGGCAGGACGATCATGTGGGTGCCGGTCATCAAGGACCGCCGAGGAACGCGTCGACGTCCGCGGCGAATTCCGCGTGGTGCTGGAACAGGAACCCGTGCGCCGAGTCGGCGTAGATCTTCACGCGGGCCTGCGGGATCAGGCCCGCGAGCAGGTGGGAGTAGTGCGGCAGGATCATGGGGTCATTGTCGCCGTTCGCCACGAACACGGGCATCCGCAGGCAGCCGAGCCGCTGGAGCTTCGCGTGGTCGGGGATCCCCCACGTGCACACCGCGTCGTACTGCGCCTCGCGGGTCGCCCAGTCGGTCACAGTGTCCCGGTCATCGCTCCGGGCGCCGTAGATCCGCTGCAAGGTCTGCCGGCCGGCCCCCAGGCTTGCCGGGGATCCGGTGAAGAAGACGCTCAGGTATTCGGCGGGACTGGTTTCGGGGTTGCCGACAGCGCCGATGACCTCAGGGGCCCAGCCGTGCATGCCGTCGGCTCCCTGCGGCGCCGACGAGGCGAGGACCAGCCTTCTGACGAGCGCCGGCCTGGTCAGGGCGATCTGCTGCGCGACGAAGCTGCCGAGGGAGAATCCCAGTACATCGACGGGGCCCTGGCCGAGGCCCCCGGCCCCGATCGCCTCGATGAAGGCGATGGCGTCGTGTGCCATCCGGTCCACGGTGTTCGGGGTCGTTCCGGTGGAGCCGCCGACTCCGGCGTTGTCGAAGGCGACGACCCGCCGGGCCGGTGCCAGCCTGTCGATCAGCGCCGGATCCCAGTTGTCGAGGTTTCCACGGAAGTGCTGGAGAAGGACAAGCGGCACACCGGTGCCGTCGTCCGTCGGGCCGGTGTCGCGGTACGCGTAGTCGATGCCGTTCGCGGCCTTGACCCGCTCGTTCGGCAGACCTGAGTACGAGTTGTGCTCCATGACCCGAGCGAATCAGCCGCGGTGCGGCGGCGGAATCCGCATGTTGACTGCACCCGCCGGTCAACCAGGCTCTGCCGGCGTTCCCCGCCGCCCGACGTACACCTCACAGGGCCCGCAGAAAGCCGACGAGCAGCTGGTTGACCTGGGCGGCGTGCGTCCAGATGATCGCGTGCCCGCCGTCCGGAATCACCGCGAGGCGGGTGTCGGCCAGCAGCGCGGCCAGGCGGTTCCCGGTCGCGCCGGGCGGCATGACTCTGTCCTGAGCGCCCTGCACGATCAGGACGGGGACCGTGATGCGGGCGACGTCGTCCCGGAAGTCCTCCCGCATGGCGACCGCGCAGCCCAGGGCCGCGACCGCCGACACCCGGAGCGCCACGTGGAAGCTGTTCTGCCACGCCTGGTCGCTCACCCGGCTCCCGCCGAGCGGGTCGGTGTCGCGGTAGTCGGTGTTGTAGTAGTCGAGGTTGTAGTGCCGGTCCAGGTAAGTCTTGATCGCCGCGGGGCGGTCGGCGGACAGCTCGCCGACGAAGGCGTCGAGGACGCCGACGGCGATGCCCTCCGGATTGGCGTCCGACCGCGGCAGGAATGGCGGCAGAGGCGCCAGCAGCACCGCGCCGCGGACCCGCCGCTGCCCGTACGTTCCCAGGTACCGGGTCAGATCCCCGGTGCCGGAGCAGCAGCCGACGAGCACCGCGTCCCGCACGTCCAGGACTTCCAGCAGTACGTTCAGATCCGCGGCCAGCGTGTCGTAGTCGTAGCCCGTCGCCGGCCGGCCGGAGTCGCCGCCGCCGCGCCTGTCGTAGCTGATGACGCGGTACCCGGTCGTGAGCAGCGCCGCCTCCTGCTTCTCCCAAGAGCGCCCGTCGGCGAGATAGCCGTGGATCAGCACGACGGGCGGACCCGCGCCGTGGTCCTCGTAGTGGATCCGGATGTCACCGGTGTTCTCCCGGCCGACCACGACATACGGCATCACGAACCCGCGTTCGGTTGCGCGCCGGGGACATCGTGGAGGGCAACGCAGGGGACAGCGTCCATACACTCGACCCTGGGCCGCGCAGCGGCCGTCCGGTATCCGCAACCTGACTGCACACGAGGTGAGGGTGGCGTTCCCGCGATGACCCGCAAGGACACGAAGGACACGAGGGGTACGAAGGACACGAGGGACACGAAGGGCGCCCAGGCCACGACCGTGATCGGGCGGCGGGAGGAGCTGTCCCTGCTCCGGGAACTGATCGCCCCGCCCCACAAGGAAAGCCACGTTCTGCTGCTCCTGGGCGATCCGGGTCTGGGCAAGACCGTCCTGCTGGCCGAAGCCGCGCG
This sequence comes from Streptomyces sp. NPDC058697, assembly GCF_042715345.1. Classification (NCBI taxonomy): domain Bacteria; kingdom Bacillati; phylum Actinomycetota; class Actinomycetes; order Kitasatosporales; family Streptomycetaceae; genus Streptomyces; species Streptomyces sp. NPDC058697. The sequence goes on along the minus strand of NZ_JBHXSU010000002.1, from coordinate 167,855 downwards.
CGAGGCCAGGGCGGCGGGGATGCGGGTGCTGGCGACCGCCGGCAGGGAGTCGGAGCAGGACCTGGCGTTCGCCGGGCTGCACCAGCTGCTGCGCCCTGCCCTTGACCGCGTGGCCCGCCTGCCGACCCGCCAGGCCGAAGCACTGCGCGGTGCGTTCGGGCTGTCCGAGGACCCCGCGCCGCCCGACGCCCTGCTCACCGGGATCGCCGTACTCACCCTGTTGTCCGAGCTGTCCGACGAGCAGCCGCTGCTGGTGGCGGCCGACGACGCGCAATGGCTGGACCGTGCCTCCCTCGACGCGCTCGCCTTCGCCGCCCGCCGCCTGGAATCGGAGCAACTCGTGCTGCTGGCCGGCGCCCGCGGCAACGTACCTCCCGCCGGTTTCGAGCGGGATCTGCCGCAGCTCCTGCTACGACCACTCACCCCGCCTGACGCGGGCCTGCTCCTGGACGCGCAACCGCGCCCGCCGCACGGCCGCCTGCGCGAACAGGTGCTGGCCCAGGCGATCGGCAACCCACTGGCACTGATCGAACTGGCCAGGGTGATCGCCGCGGATCCCGACGCGGGGCACCGGTGGACCGCCGAACCGCTGCCGCTGACCGGGCAGTTGACCGCCCTGATGGCTGCCCAGTACGGCACTCTGCCCCCGGCGACCCGGTCCGCGCTGCTGCTCGCCGCGGCTGCCGACAGCCCGGACCTGACCATGGCCGTACCCGGGCTGACCGCCGACGCGCTCGCCCCGGCGGAAGTGGTGGGCCTGATCCGGCTGGACACGCCGGGCCCGCGGTTCGCCCATCCGCTCACCCGGTCGGCCGTCTACCACGCCGCGCCCTTCGCCGAGCGGGCCGCGGCGCACCGGCAGGTCGCCGACGCGCTCCATGACCAGCCCGACCGCCACGCCTGGCACCTGGCGGCCGCCGCGCCGGCACCCGACGAGCACCTGGCCGCACTGCTCGAAGACAGCGCGGCCCAGGCACAGCGCCGTGGCGGCGCCGCAGCGGCGGCACGCGCCCTCGAACGCGCCGCCGAACTCAGCCCCGGCGAACTCGACAGGGCCCGGCGCCTGTTGGCCGCCGCCGAGCTCGCGCTGTCCGCAGGCCAGGCCGACTGGGTACGCGAACTGGCGGGCCAGGTCCTCACGTTGACCTGCGACCCGGACCTGCGCATCGCCGCCCGGCTGGACATCGGCTGGTCGCTGCTGTGGTCCAACCGCAACGCCGAAGCGTTCGACACACTCCTGTCCGTAGCAGCCGAGGCATCCCCGACGACACCGGCCATCGCGTGGCAGGCCGCCTGGATGGCCGCCACGGTCGCCCACCAGACCGGCCTCCCCGAAGTCTGCGCCAAGGCACGTGCCGCCCTCGACCTGCTCGACTCCCGGGAGGGGCCACTGCCGTCGGCAAAGGACCGGCCCGCCGACGAGTACCGGATCTGGATCCGGGCCTGCACGGACCCGTTCGGCGAACGAGCCGACCTCGTCCCGTTTCTCCGGCGCACAGCGGAAGGCCCCCTCTCGGACCCGGGTACGTTCGGCGCGGCGGCCTGGGTACTGGACGAGACCGAACTGGCGGTCAGGGTGCTGCGCGAAGCCCTCAGCCGGCTGCGCGCCCCGGGCGTCCGCGGTGCCAGCGGCGGGGTGCTGTCGGCACTGGAATGGGCCTGCGTCGACAGCGGGCGCTGGGACGACGCACTCGCCGCCGCCCGGGAGGCGGGCGACATCGCCGCCGCCTACAAGATGGAAACCGTCGCGGGTTCGGCCGACCTCACCACGGCCGTCGTGGCGGCCATGCGCGGCGAACACGACCAGGTGGCACCGCTGCTGGCCCGTGTGCGCGCCGCCGTGGACACCTCCGACTACCGCGGTTTCGCCGCCAGGATCTGGCAGACGGCAGGTCTCGCCGCGCTGGCCCAGGGCAACTACGTGACCGCGTACACGCAGTTCAGCCGGCTCTTCGCCGCCGACGGCACACCCCTGCACCATCACTTCTCGTACCTCGCCGTCGCTGACCTCGCCGCCGCGGCGGTGCGCGCCGAACGGCACCTCGAAGCGCGTACGTTGCTGGAGCGCGCGCTGGCCCGCGTGGATCCCGCGCCGGGCCCGCGCCTGGAACAACTCGCGGCCCGGGCGCGCGGACTGCTCGCCGAGCCCGACAGCGCCGAAGCCCACTTCGCCGGCCCCCTGGCCGATCCCACCGGAGACACGTGGCCGTTCGAACGGGCCCAGCTCCAACTGGACTACGGGGAATGGCTGCGTCGCCGGCGACGGATCAACGACGCAAAGCCCACCCTCATGACCGCCCTGGAAACGTTCCGCCGTCTGGGCGCGGCACCGTGGACCCGGCGCGCGGAAGCCGAGCTGCGTGCCTGCGGCGTAACTGTGCGATCCCCGCAGGGCGCCCCGGGCGCGCTGGACGGCCTCACCGCTCAACAGCGCGAGATCGTCATCCTCGCCGGACAGGGCCTGACCAACGCCGAGATCGCCGACCGCCTGTTCCTGTCCCCCCGCACCGTCGCCTCACACCTGTACCGCTCCTACCCCAAGCTCGGCATCGCCGGCCGCCACCAACTCCGCGACATCATCGACCGGCGGACCACACCACGGACCGACCACTAGCACGCCGACGCCTTGCCCTGAACAACAAACAACCCAGTACCTGGTCGGTGACGGGGGCGATGCATTCAGAGTCCCGGTCACGGTGCAAAAGGGTCAGCCCCAGCAGCTTGGCCTTGGCGGCCACCACGAGGCCGACCGCCCCGGCGCTGCGGTGCTGTCTCTGCATCTATGTCTGCGGGTGGACCGCCAGTACAAAAGAGGGACGTCGGGATGGGCTGCGCCCGCTCGTCGAGGCAGCAGCGGCCGCTATCATCCTGCATGTGGAACGTTCCCAAGAAATACCGCCGACCGTAGTCGTCTGGGATCTCGGCGGCGTCCTTGCGCCATCGGGCCGTGCTCTGGCCGCCCTCGCAGAGGCCCTCGACGTGCCCGAGTCCGAACTGGCCGACCCGTACTGGATGCACCGGGACGCCTACGACCTGGGCGCCGCTCCGGGAGCGTACTGGCAGCGGATCGCCGAGGCGCTGGGGCGTCCGCTCGACGCGGGGTGGGTCGAGCGCCTCGACCGGATCGACACCGACTGCTGGGCGACCCTCGATTCCGACGCCGAGACCCTGCTGGACCAACTTAGCGAGCGGGGAACGCCGTTGGGGGTTCTCTCCAATGCTCCGGGCTCACTCGCGCGGGCGATCCGCCGAGCGCCGTGGAGTGGTCGCTTCGAGACCCTGGTCTTCTCGTCGGACCTGGGCCTGATGAAACCGGACCCGCTCGTGTACCGGGCCGCCGACGAACGACTCGGCCGACCCGCGTCGGAGGTCGTGTTCTTCGACGACCGGCCCGAGAATGTCGTAGCGGCCCGCTCGCACGGCTGGCGCGCACATGTGTGGACCGGAGGCGAGGCAGCCGCGGCGGTGCTCGCCCGAGAGGGCGTGCTCGATGACTGACCGGCCGCGCAACCCGACGATCATAGATGTGGCCGGGCGGGCCGGGGTGTCCAAGTCGGTGGTGTCCCGCGTCGTCTCGGGGCGCGGCAGTGTGGGGGAGGAGACCCGGCAGCGGGTCCTCAAGGCCGCGCAGGAGTTGGGCTACGTGGTCAACGCCTCCGCCCGTGCCATGGTGGCCCACCGCACGTACACCTTCGGGGCGTTCGTGCGCGACGCGGCGACGCCTTTCTACGGTCATCTGCTCACCGCGATGCAGGAGCGCGCCGCTTTCCACGGCTACCGGGTGGTCACCGCGACCGGGTCCGGCCGGTTCGAGGTGAGCGACGAGTACCGGGCGTTGGAGACGCTCGCGATGCTGCGGGTCGAGGCGCTGATCGTGTGCAGTGGGCTGCTGCCGAGCGAGCAGATCCTGCCCTTCGCCGCGCGGTTGCCGACCGTGGTGGCGGGCCGCCCGGAGACCCATCCGAGCATCACCAGTGTGTACTGCGACGAGGATGAGGGCGGTGCCGCCCTGGCGGACCATCTCGTCGAGCTGGGGCACCGCGAGGTCGCGGTGGTCACGGTGCCGAGGAGTGTCTCCGTGACGCTGGGGCCTCGGACGGAGTCGATGGTCCGCCGCCTGCGGGAGCGTGGAGCGCGCGTGCTGGAGATCCCGGGACCGCATCGGGAGACGGCCGGCGCGTGGGCGACGGAGGTGCTGCGGCATCCCGGGATCACCGCGGTGATGGCGCCCAGCGACCGGCACGCGATCGCCCTGCTGGAACAACTCCGGTTCCGGGGCGTGGCCGTACCGGAAGAGCTGTCCGTCACCGGCTACGACGGCATCGGGGATCTGACGACCTCCTTGATCGGGCTGACCCACTGGCGTCAGCCGATCGATCTGATCGGCGGCGGGGCCGTCGATGCCCTCGTGCAACTGCTCGACGGTGAGCAGCCGCCCGACCATCACCGGGCGCTGCCCGGCACGCTGGTGACGGGCCGGACGACGGCACCCCCGCCGCCCCGCGGCTGACGGGCATTTTGCGGATTGTTCACCCGTCGGGTCCTTTGGAGGCCAGGCCTGGAGTGGGAACGTTCCACTCATGATTGGGAACGTTCCACTTCGCCGTCGACGCGGCAGACCAAGCGGATCGGCAGGGTCGTCCGGACGGGGTCCCGCCGCCCTGGCCGGTCCGCTGATGGTCCTGCCGTGCGTCGGACTCCTGCTCGTCTTCGCGTACTGGCCGGTCGTCCGAGGCGTCGCCCTGAGCCTGTACGACACCGATCTGCTCGGAGACCCCACCCGGTTCGTCGGCGTCGCGCACTACGTCGACGTGGTCGCCGACCCGGACCTGCGGCGGGCGCTGCTCGCCACCGGGACGATCGCCGCGCTCAGCGTGCTGCTCTCCGTGGGCGGCGCGCTCGCCGCCGCGCTCCCGCTGCGCCGGGCCGCCCGGAAGCCGCGCGCCGTGGTGTCGGTGCTGCTGTCCCTGCCGTTCGCCTACTCGGCGGCGGCGTCGGCGGCCGTGTTCGCGGGCCTGTTCGCGCCGGCGGTCGGCACGCTCAACCAGGTGCTGGCCCACCTCGGCGTCACCGGGCCGCAATGGCTGCAGTCACCGACGTGGGCCGTCATCAGCATCTCGATCGCCACCGCCTGGTACGAATTCGGGTTCGCCTTCCTCGTGCTGCTGGCCGCGCTGACCCAACTCGACCAGGAGGTCATCGAGGCCGCGGCGCTCGACGGCGCCTCGGGACTGCGGCTCGCCCGGTCGGTGATCATCCCCATGCTCCGGCCGAGCCTGGTGTTCCTCCTGGTCACCCAGACCATCAGCGGCCTGCAGATCTTCACCCAGGTACAGGTGCTCACCCGGGGCGGCCCCGCAGGCGCCACGTCCACGCTCGTCTACGAGTTGTACCAGCGCGCGTTCGGCGAGGCGCTGCCCCAGGTCGGCTCGGCCTCGACCCTGGCCATGGTCCTGCTGGCCCTGGTCCTGGCGATCACCGCGATCCAGTTCCGGGTGCTGCGGAGGTGGGCGTGACATGGCTGTGAAACGCCTTCAGGCCGGATCCGTACTGCGCTGGTCGTGGCTCGCCATCGTGGTCGTGCTCGTCACCTTCCCCGTCTACGTCACCCTCGTCACCGCCCTCCTCCCGCCGGGCGACGTCGCCGCAGGCCGACTCCTCCCGGCGCCGGGACGACTGACCCTGGACAACGTGCGCGAAGCGCTGGACTCCGCCCCGCTGGCCCGGCAGTACCTGGTCAGCGTGGCCGTCACCGTCCTCCAGGCGGCCGCCCAACTGGCCACCGCCGCACTGGCCGCCTACGCGCTCGTCTTTCCCCGCTGGCGCGGCCGGGGCATCGCCTTCGCGCTGGTCCTTGCCACCCTGGCGTTTCCCGGGGAGAGCCTGGTCATCCCCAACTTCGAGACCGCCACCGCGCTCGGGCTGCGTGACACCCTGCTCGGGATCGTCATCCCGTACCTGGCCGCCGGCTACGCGGTCTTCCTGCTCCGCCAGGCCTTCCTCGCGCTGCCGCGGGAGACCTGGGAGGCCGCCCGCCTGGACGGCTGCGGCGAACTGCGGGCCCTGCTGCACGTCGTACTGCCCATGGCACGACCGCAGTTGATCACCGCGGCGATGTGGTGCGCCCTGTCGGCGTGGAACGGCTACTTCTGGCCGCTGCTGATCACCGACTCTCCCGAGAGGCGGACCATCCAGGTCGGCCTCGCCCAACTCGTCGTCGATCAGGTCACCTCGCCTGCGGTGATCTACGCCGGGACCTTGCTCGTTCTGCTCCCGACCCTGCTGCTCGTCCTCTTCGGCCAGCGGTTCCTGGTGCGGGGGCTGGCGTCGCGGGTCACCACCTAAGCGCTTCTCCGCGATGCCGGCCGCGGGTTCGTCGTGGCTGGTCGCGCCCACGCGGCGGAGCCGCACATCGATACAGCCCCGCGCCCCTCAAGGGCGCGCTACACACACCCCGGAAAGGAAACAGTCCCCAATGTCCTCACGAAACAGAAATCTGCGCCTCTCCACCGCCTGCATGCTGACCGTTGGCGCCCTGACCCTTACCGCTTGTGGATCCGGCTCCGGCGAGAAGGCCACCGGAGCCGCGCCCGGACCGTCGGCCCTGGCCGCCGCGAAGGGGCCGGTGACCGTGACCCTGTGGCACGGGGTCGGCGCCCCGGCCGGCGACGCCCTCCAGAAGGAGATCGACGCGTTCAACAAGGCCAACAGAGGCAAGATCGTGGTGAAGGCCTCGTTCCAGGGCAGCTACACCGACGCCATCGCCAAGTACACCTCCGCGATCCGCGACGGCGGTACGCCGAGTGTCATGGTCTCCAACGACACCACCACCGGCTATCTGCGCGACGCCAAGCAGACGGTCTCCGCCCAGGCGATGGCCGCCGCCAACCCGAAGGACCTCGACCTCGACCAGCTCCGCCCGGCGGCGCGCAACTACTACACGGCCGACGGCGAGTTGCTCGCCGTACCGCTCAACACGTCCATGCCCCTGCTGTACGTCAACGACAAACTGCTGGACCAGGCGGGCGTGGACCGCTCGACCCTCGGCACGCTGGACGGTGTGGCAGCGGCGGCCCGCAAGATCCACGCCAAGGCTCCCGGTGTCAAGGGCATCGACATGCCCTTCTCCGGCTGGTGGTTCGAGCAGCTCACCGCCGCAGCCGGGGTCCCCTACTGCACGCCGGACAACGGCCGCAAGGGCGACGGAGCGACGGCGCTGACGCTGACGAGCGGGCCGCAGCGCGCCGCGATCGGCACCATGGCCAAGCTCTACACGGACGGCGTCGGGCTCGACACGGGCATCGACGGCAACGCAGCCCTGTCCGCCTTCACCGCGGGCAAGACGGCCATGATGCTCAACTCCAGCGGCGCCATCGGCGGCCTGACGGGGGCAGGCATGACGGACTACACCGCGCTGCCCTATCCCCTCTCGGGTTCGGCGTCCACCGCCGGGCCCGCGATCGGCGGCGCCGCGATGTGGGTGGACCAGGCCGGACACAGCAAGGCCGAGCAGGTGGCGAGCTGGAAACTGGTCAGCTACCTGGCGTCCGCCGGCGCACAGGAACGATTCGCCGAGGCATCCGGCTACGCCCCGATCAACACAGGCGTCGACAACTCGCCCGCCTGGAAGCAGTTCCTCGCGAAGAACGAGCCCTACGCCGTGCTCGACAAGCAGTTCGCCGACACCCCGTCCACGACGGCCACCTCCGGCTGCCTCACCGGCGCGATGACGGGCGTACGCGCCGAGGTCGAACCCGCGATGCAGCAGGCGTTCAGCGGCAAGACCTCCCTCGACGACGCCCTGAAGGCGGCGGAGAAGGCGGCGACCGCCAAGATCCAGAACTACCGAGAGCAGGCAGGCCAGTGACCGCGAACGTGACCGACCGATTCGCACAGGCTCCGGGGGACCCGTACCGCTACGGCGTCTACCTCCGCCCCGACCCCGCGACCTGCGCCGCCGTCACCGCCGTGACGTCGCAACTGCGGGCCCAGTACGGCATTGTCTCGGCAGGCGCGTTCCCGCCCCACGCGACCCTCGTGGGCAGCCGCCACATCACGAATCCCGTCGAGGAGATCGTGGCCGCCGTGACCCGGGGACTGTCCGATGCCTCCGCCTTCACCGTCCACAACGCCGGCGTCCGACGCCAGGGAGTGGGCCTGGTCTACGACGTCCACCACCTCGCCGACGGCCTCACCCCGAACCCCGACTTCGTGGACCTCGCCGCCCGCGTCGACAAGGCCGTCGCACCCCTGCAGACCCCCGCACCGAACCACGCCGAGCACCATTTCGACAGGGACACCTTCCGCGCGCACCTGTCGCTGGTCTCGCACGACATGTACGTACGCCCCGACCTGTCCGAAGAGGTCGAGGAGTACGTCACCGGACTCCCCGTACCCTTCCCGGAGAGCTTCCCCGGCGACAGGGTCACCCTCTACCGCACCCGCAGCGACGACTGGACGGGCCGCTGGTGGCAGACCCTCACGTGGGAGCACGTCCACACCTGGCGCCTGACGCGCTGAGGGGCTTCTTGCATCGGCCGTGCACAACGCCGCCCTGGCAGCCGGGTGCGCAGGGTTTCCGTTTCAGGGGCGCGAGGAGGATGGCCCCTTTCTTAGCCGGAGCTCGGGAAGCATCCTTCGGCCACAGCCGAAATGGTTGTGGTGAGCCCGACGTGAAAGCGAGGATGAGCGCCAGGGTGGCCTGACCTGGCCGCCCGGCTTCAGACACCAGGGGAAAGACCCTCATGCGCGCTGTTGCTCGTCTGTCCGCCGGCCTGCTGGCGGCTGTAGCACTCACCGTGGGCTTCGTATCCGGCGCCGGTGCAGCCGAGCCCGGCCGCACTGCGCCCGCCAAGCCGCTGCCCTGGGAGGCCTCCCACCTCCCCACCGGTGCCGGGGAGTTCACCACTCTCTGCTCCGGTGGCTGCCCTCAGTAGCGCCGCGCTGGTTGCTGTTGCGGCCAGGCCGACGGTGGCGTTCTTGGGACGCTCGGCAGAAAGCCAATGGAGCCCGGTCGTTGAGCGCGGCCGGTCACGCGCCGTCAGGCGAGCATGGCGCGGGCTGCCCCGCACTCGCCCGTTCGCGAGTGCCGGGTGGTCGGTCAGCGTGGGGTGAAATCCTCGACCGTTGGAGGGAGTTTTTCCCCGGTGTTTCCTCCCGGGGCAGAGCTTTGACGAGGTATCAGGGTCCGCGCCAACCTGGCCAGGACCCTGACAGTTCACCAAAGACGCATCGTGGGAGAAATACCAGAAGAAGCAGAAGACCGGTCCGAGTACGAGTTGATCAAGGTCAGGAGGAAAAAAGGTGGTTGGCTCCGTACGTAGAATTCTTGCCGTCGCGCTCGTCATGGCTGGTGCTGTATTCGGAATGTCCATTCCGGCGTCGGCGACTTCCGATTCCGTGATGGCCTCCTCGCACTTGCGAAATCGAGGCAACGGCTTATGTATGGACATCGGGTCCACCGCGCCCGGCACACTTGTGGGCATGAACCGGTGCCACGAGGAGCCCGGGTACACGAGTCAGCAGTGGGACTTTCTCTGGGACGACAACGCGGATGGCTACAACATCAGAAACGTCGCCAACTGGCTCTGCATGGACATCGGGTCCCGCGATCCCGGCACCCCTGTGGGCATGCACGAATGCCATGGCCTCACCGAGCCCGAATACCTGAGCCAGAAGTGGGAGTACATCGGCAACGGGAATCTACGCAACAGGGCGAGCGGTTTGTGCATGGACCTCGGGTCCTATGCCCTGGGCACCAAGGTGACCATGTCCTGGTGCCACCTCGAGCCCGGCTACCTGAGCCAGCACTGGGTCGGTTGAAGCAAAGGGGTGGGCCCGGTCGTGTTCATGTGATCGGCTCTGGGACTGGAATACTGGTACCCAACAGAGGTCACCGCAACAATCGCGAGTGACGCAATGTAGACGAGCCCGAGCCACCGCATCCTGTGCCGTAGGCGCCAACAGTGCGTATGACAAGGCAGTGCAGTACATCCCCTAACCGGCCGCTCGACCCGCACCTCTATGTGACCTGCGGGAGAAGTGGTGACACAGCTTCCCGCGGCACGGTGTCACGCTTGTGGGTGATGACAGCCGGCGGGTTTGGCGGGACGGTCGGCAGAAAGCCAGTGAAGCCCGGCCGTGTGAGCATGGCCGGGTTCGCGCCGTAAGGCGGCACTGCGCCGGCTGCCCCGCACTCGCCGGCCCCGCGCGCGGGGCCGGCCGTCAGCGTGGGGCGAAGGCGGCGACCGCCAGGACGCCGTCGTCGTCCATGTGCACCCGGTCGGCGAGTTGGGCGAGGAACTGCTCCGGCTCAAGGCCGGTACGGTCGGCAATCGCGCGCAGTCGGCGGCTCACATCGGCAGACAGTCACACCTGCGCCTTCAACTCATCGCGTGTCCTGCCGCTCCAGCCGCCACGCGGCACGACGGGCGAGGACCCCTTCCCGCTGCGCATCGTGCTCCCGCGCCCACGTATTGCCCTTCACGTCCAGCTCCGGGGAGTAGGCGGGTCAGCCCTCAGTGCCCGGGGCCAGCATGCTTACGTGGGTCGTGCCCCCAGATCCTCCGTCACGGGCAGGCACTCGGCGAGCAGGTCGACGACGTCGCGCCAGGCTCGCTGCGCGTGCCGTGGGTGGTAGCCGACGCCGGGGACCGTGGGGTGGGCGACCGGCGGGTGGTGGAAGGCGTGCATGGCGCCGCCGTAGACCGCGAGGCGCCAGTCGACGCCCGCGGCCTGCATCTCAGCGGTGAACGCGTTCCGTTGAGCGGGCGGCATGATCGGGTCTTCCGACCCGACCCCGGCCCACACCGGGCAGCGAATGCGCGCTGCCTCGCCCGGTCGGCCCGTGGTCAGCGCGTTGACAGTGCCGATCGCGCGCAGGTTGACGCCGTCGCGCCCGAGTTCCAGCCCGACGGCGCCGCCGGTGCCGTAACCGACGGCGGCGATCCGGTCGGGGTCGGTCCGCGGTTCGGTGCGCAACACGTCGAGCGCCGCATGGCCGATGCCTCGCATCCGGTCGGGATCAGCGAGCAGCGGCAGGCACCGGGCCAGCATCTCCTCGGGGTCGCCCAAATAGCGCCCGCCGTGAAGGTCGAAGGCCAGCGCTATATATCCCAGTTCGGCGAGAGCATCGGCCCGGCGGCGCTCGACGTCGCTGAGCCCCATGCCCTCTGGTCCGAGCAGCACCGCGGGCCGGCGGTCGACACCGGCCGGGAGCGCGAGGTACCCGATCATCGTCATACCGTCGGCCGGATACTCGACCGTACGCGTCGTAGTCGTCGTCATGAGACTGGACGGTAGTGATCGTCGAGCCCGGTCCAACTGATGTTCTGCCGCTGGCAGAACAGCGCGGGCATCCCTCTTGGGCGTCGGGTCGGCTGAACGAGGCCTTGCTCCTAGGCGGGCGCTGCATTCGGGACGCTGGTAGGGCGCGGGGAAATGGAAGAAGGCTGCTCCGCAGTCAGGTCGTGGGCGCCGTTCAGAGGCGGGGAGGGCCATGACGACCGCAGACTGTGCCGCCGCACCCCCCGCTGCGCTGTTGGCCGGGACGCCGCCCTGGTCACCGGTCTGGCCCGGATGCTCGACCTCGTTCTCCCGGCCAACCCGCACCACCGCCGGATTGGTGTGCGCCCCGACCGTCTCGCCCCTGATCGACACCCTCGCCGGCGCCGGACTCCGGGCGCTCGCGGCGATCGGGCGCGTTGATCCACCAGCGGATGGTCCTGGAAGAGAGGGTCTGGTTCGCGTGGCCAACACCGCCCGGGCGGCGATGTCACGGAGTGGTCGGCCCGGGCGGTGTGCTGGAAGTCAAAGACGAGGGGTGCCCAGGTGCTTGGTGGCTTCGACGTCGTGCAGGTGGATGAGGACGTCGTGTGCCTGGCCGAGCGCGGTCGTGTACTGGGTGGGATCGGGCCATCCGGCACCGATGTTCCAGGTGACGCGTTCCTTGTCCAGCCACGCGCGTGCGGGGTTGGGGGCAGTGCGCATGTCCAGGATGTAGTCCTGCTGGCGGGCCTTGTCGAGGGTGTGTTCGTTGGTGTCCGGCTTGGCGGCACCCACGCTGTAGGTCCGCATCACGTCGTCGTCGGTGCCGAAGGCCGCGAAGGAGCCCTTGTAGAAACTGAAGCCGACGCTGAGGTAGTCCGTGCCGAACGCGTCGCGCAGGAAGGCACCTTGGGTCTTCGGATACCGCACGTCGAAGGAGTCGTAGGACACGTGGGTGTTGTGTGCCGACAGCAGGACCCGGTCGCCGGTGTGCTTGTGCCACCAGGCCACGTTCTCGGCCATGACCTGGTCCCGGTACTTCATCATCTCCGGGATCTGGGCCTCGTCGGTGATGTCGAAGGAGAATCCCTCGGCCATCTGATGGATGGCCCTGGCGTGCTGCACCGTCCACGCGTGGTCCTGCTTGTCGGCACCGGCAGCAGGGCGCTGTTTCCGCAGCAGCTCGTACACCTTCCGGGTCCGCTCCGCCCGCTCTTCGCGCTCGGCCAGCGGTAGCTGAAGGTACTGCGCGTAGTAGGTGCCGGCATCGGTGGTCGGCGGCAGGCCGCGGTACAGCTCGGTGACGCGCTTCAGTAACTGCGGGTATTCGCGGGACACCTGGTCGACCACTCGCTCGTACAGCTCCGGCCCGGCGTAGCCCATGTCATTGCCCATGAACTGCACCGGGTCGTGCGGGTGCTTGAGGTTGTAGTCGCGCATCCACTCGATGAGGTCGATGTAGTCCTGGTTGTTCCAGATCCGGTACGACCCCTGGAACTCCTCACGCGCTATGTCCTTCAGGTTGCCCTTCCCGTCCAGCACGTAGTCGTTCAGCCGCACGCCGCTGCTCCAGGGAAGCTCCAGGGAGAAGGACCGAAAGCCCTTCTCCTCGACCAGATAGCGGAAGACCCGGTGCTTCATGCGGAAGAAGTCCTGTGAACCATGAGTGGCCTCGCCCAGCCCCACCACCTTGGCGTCCTTGACCATTCGGCCCAGCGCGTTCAGGTCCCGCAGGCTGCCTTCGGGGCTGGTGCTCTTCAACGTGTGGGCGCTGCGCTCGATGGCAGCGACCACACTCTCCGCATGCTGACCGGGGGCCGATGCCCTCGATACCGAGACCGAGGTGGGTGACTCATGCGCTGTGTCCCCGATGGCCGGGGTGGCAACCGCCACCGCACCGAGGGAGAGGAGGACCGAGGGAATGATTACTGCTCTGCGTCGCGTCATGGCTACAGATTCCCGTGGGCACGGTGTGCGTCACCAACCCATACTCTGCCCACCTGCGGATACCGCAGGCACTACCGTCGGGACACCCGGTACCACCATGTACGGCGGGGTCGTGCCGGCCCGGTGAGCGGGTTGCGGATGAGAGACCCGCTGATCGCACCGCGGAGACAGGCGACTTGGACTCGTCAGGTCAGTCCAATTCCCGCACGCACCCGACACAACGGAAGGCCGGCCTGGCGAAAGCCCGACCGGCCTCAAGTCACGAAAAGGTTTGCCCCTGATGTCGTGGAACCGGACCTTGTTCCAGTCGTCCCGCAGACGGACCGCTCCGCCGGCAGCGGAGGCAGAGGGTTCGCCCCGCCAATATCCTGGCGCGGGGCAACGGCCGCCGGGAACCGTTCAGTACTCGGTCGCTCAGGTCGGCCTGTTCGAGCGGGCGTACTCGGTGGGCGTCTGGCCGTACTGCTGCTTGAAAGCCCGGATGAAGTGGCTGCTGTCCGCGAACTGCCAGTGAGCGGCGAGTTCCTAGACGCTCAGCCGGCTGGACGGGACGGCGAGGGCGAGGCATGCCTCTTCCAGCCGCCGTCGGCGGATGTGGGCGGTCACCGACCCGCCCGTCGTGGCGAACGCCCGCTGCAACGTCCGTACGGAGACGTTGAGTTCACGCGCCAGCATCGCGGGCGAGAGCTCGGGGTCGGCGAGGTGGCTGTCGGCGAGGTCCTTCGCGGCCTGGGCGAGCGCGGGAGCCAGGAGGGGTTCCGTGTCGTCGAACCGGCGTGTCACCACCGCCTTGGCCAGTTCGATCAGGCAGCTGTGGGCGGCCAGCGCACCGGCCGGGCCGAGATCGGTGACGGTTGCGTGGACCATGTCCGCGTGGGCCGTCAGCAGGCGCATCTCGGCCGACTCCGCCGGCCCGGTGAGCATCCGGTTCCCGAGCAGTGGTCCGAGTATTGCGGCGGGCAGGATGAGGATCTTCAGCTTCGTGTGCGGCGGCGTCTCGAAGGGCACCTGCCTCCCGAAGCGCCCGAGGAGGAACTGCCCGGCCGGTACGGTGTGCTCACCGCGATCACGCAGGGCGCCCAAGGTCCATGTGCCGCGCCGCACAGCGTACATCGCCACCAGATCCTCGACGCCGCACGGGGCGCCCCCGGTCCGGAGGGCCGACGCGCCGTGGAGATCGCCGATCGCCACGTCACGCACCCTGGCGAAGCGTCCCTTGACCCGGAAGTCACCGGTTGTGGCCAGGCACAGGGACGGCATCTGGAAGCCACCGCCGAACTCTGCCTCCCACCCGCGCAGGAAGGCGTCGAATCCCTGCGGTGCCGCACCCGGCACGGTGGAGTCCAATAAGAACGCCCCACGCGACCCGTCGTCCGCCGCTCCGATGCCGGCCATCGCCTACACCTTCCATGCGCTGCTCGCACACTGTCGCGTGGCGCTCAGGTTCCGTCCAGATGCCGCTGTGGTCCAAGGATGGGCTGTGCCGGCTCCCCTCAGCATCGGCCGCAGGGGCAAACCCGGGTGTTCGGCCGGGCGTTCTTGCGGGCCGCGCGGTCACTGCGCGGCAGAGCGAGCGATCGGTCGGTATCGGCGGTGGTGGAGTCCGCAGCTTCGCGGCGGCGTGCTTCCTCGGCAGGGAGGGATCGGGCTCGCCTCGTCAGCTGCCCACGGTGGCCAGGCGATAGAACGCCTGCGTGGTGCGTGGGTGGGCCATCGCGTCCAGCAGATGGTGTCACTCGGGATCATCGGTGGCGGCGGAGTGCGCGTGGCCCCGGGCGGGGAGCCGCGGGGCGAGTTCGCTCTCGGGTGTCGCGATCACAGCGGTCAGGTCGGCCGAGGGATGCTGGAGGCGGTGGGGACGCACATGACGGTTGCCTTCCGAGTGGGCGAATCCATTCCCGTGGAAATGATGAGGCTGACCCGGGCAACGCGTCGGTGAAACTCCTGTCGGGCGGCGACCTGCGCGTCATGGTGCTGCTCGACAGGGTCGCCAGACTGCGGCACCAGGGTGCCACCACGGTGTCCGAGAGAACGTTCGTGCGAGGCGACTCGTGGATGACGCCCCCGAACCCGTCCGCGGAGTTCACCGGCCTGCTGCTTTTCCGCCGAGCCGGTCCATCTGGCCTCTGTCGTGGTGCGCCCGCAGTTGCTCGAGCGCGACTCCAAGGGGCGCCTGAGTGGTGACCCCGCCGATGGCACGGGCTGGGTCAACGACGCGGTGCAGGTGCGCGACCTGACGGTCATTCTGGCCCTCGACGCCCTGCTCCGCGCGCAGCGGGACGGCGCCGAGACCTGCTACGTGAACGCGGTCGCGCACAAACGCCCGCCGCTACCAACTGGCGGACCAAGCGGTGCGCGAGTGCGGACCGCAGAGTGATCGAGCCCCTGGCATGGGAACAAGTGGCCCTGGTCACGGGCTACATGAAGGAGAACCTGGCCGAACCCATTGGCCTGGAGGTATTGGCGGCGGTTACCGGGTACAGCCGCTACCACTTCCTCCGCCGCTCCAAGGCAGCCACGGGCCGCGACTCGTACCAATACCTGATGGGTTCACGGATCGACGTGGCCCTCCAACTGCTGGAGTCGCCGGGGGGCCTCTATGGTCTTGGTCAAGATTGCGGGCAACTTCGGCCCGCAGCTTCGATCTTTTTCCTGGGGCATGAAACTGTCTGGTCGTGCAGAGATGATGAGCGGGATGGAGGCGGCCTTGGCTGAGGCGTCGTCTCCTTCGTGGACGCAACGTGTCCGTGCTGGACGTGGCCTTGCTCCTTTCGCTGATGTTCCTGAGGCTGCGGAAGTGCTGGCAGGGCTGCTGCTGGATGTCGAGGACACGGCGGTAACCCGGCGGACGGCAGAAGCCCTGACCCAGGTGGGGACTGTGGCCGCCGTGAGGCTCATCGCGCTCGCGGTTGGCGAGGCTGACGGCGACCACGCTGACTGGCTGCAGACCGGGGTGCATGACGCGCTCGTAGGACCGGATGGTGTGCCAGACGTCGCAGCGGTCTGTGGGAAGCTCGCCCAGGACCAGGAAGAAGCTGTCCGGCGGGGTGCCGCGGAGATCTCCGCGTGGACAGACGACACAAGGTGTTGACTGGAGTCGATCCGCCTGTGGGCCGGTTCATGCAGCCGTCGCTTGGGGGACGCGGGGTTCGTAGAAGGTGCCGTCTCGGAGCATCGCGAACAGCACGTTGATCCGCTGTCGGGCCAGGCGGAGGAGTGCCTGGGTGTGGGTCTTCCCGCGGGCTCGGCAGCGGTCGTAGTAGGTGCGGGAGGTGGGGTCGTGCAGGGCGACGAACGCGGACAGGAACAACGCCCGTCTGAGCTGCCGGTTGCCGCCTCGGGGTGCGCGTTCGCCGTGGATCGAGGTCCCCGACGACTTGGTCGTCGGGGCGAGGCCGGCGTAGGAGGCCAGGTGGGCGGCGGTGGGGAAGCTGGTGCCGTCGCCGACGGTGGCCAGCAGCGTGGCGGCGGTCCTGACCGCGACCCCGGGGATCGAGGTCTGGACCGCGGAAAGAGGGTGGGCCTCCAGTAGCGGTCCGATCTGCGCTTCCAGGGCTCGTCGCTGTTCGTGGACGGCCGCGAGCGAACGGGCCAGAGACGGAATCACGACGTCGAGGGTGCCGGTGCCCGGGACCACGACGATCTGCTCGTCGAGTGCATCGAACACCTCGTCGATCAGCCGCTGGGCCATGCGCGGAGCCTCGGGCCGGATCACCTCAACCAGTCGGCGACGTCCGGCCTTTCGCAAGCTGGCTGGGGATCCGTAGCGTTCCAGCAGCCAGGTCACCGCAGGGTGGTCCAGACGCGGGCCGAGGACGCGTTCAAGGCTGGGGTGGAACTGGGTGAGCAGGCTGCGTATCCGGTTGGAGGTGCGGGTGGCCTCGGCAGCCAGGTCCTGGTCGAAGCCCACCAGCACGGTCAGCTCGGCGGTGATCTCGTCGGTCAGCTGAAGCGAGCGCAGGGTGTGTGGCATGGTGCGGGCGGCGTCCGCGATCACCGCGGCGTCCTTCACGTCGGTCTTCGCCTCGCCCGGATAGAGATCGGCGATCCGGCGCATGGACAAGCCGGGCAGGTAGGCGACCTTGCAGCCGGCCGCCCGGGCGACCGTCAGAGGGAGGGCTCCGATGGAGGCGGGCTGGTCCACGATCACCAGCACGGTGCCGAACTTCGCGGTCAGCTTGTCGAAGACGGCCCGCAGCTTCGGCTCACTGTTGGGCAGCTGCTTGTCGAAGACCTTCTTGCCGGCCGGAGTGAGTCCGTGCCGTGATGGGCGCTCTTGCCGACGTCCAGGCCGAGGAAGACGCCCACGGCGTCGATGTTGTCCAACCCATCCTCCCGAACGGGGTTCGCGCGGTGCTGGCCAGGGCGTTGGCGTCGTATGCGCGCATCCAGGTTGTGCAGACCTGCCGCCCGCAAGCGGCCGGGCATTGCGCCAGGCCAGGCGGTAGTCGGACCTCTCATCAGCGTCTCCAACGGCGCCTCCCGGGCCCGGTGACACCACTCCCCAGGTCATCCGTTCGACAGGAGGGAACAGTCATGCCGGGCCCGGAGGCCTGCGGCCCTCTTGCAGGACCGCGGAAAACATAACGGGGGGACCACTCGCTCGCATCCACGCCCTACCGCCGTACCCCGCGGCGTTGTCCACGGCCACCGTGGACTTGGGGGCGCTCATCCGCAGCCGGCGCAACGCCCGCTGCCCCTGGATGGCCCAGGCCCAGTTAGGCGTGATGATCGGGAGTCGGCACGACCACGACAGGGCCAGTCCCAACAGAGGGGATTGACTGGCCCTGTCGTGAGTAAGGGGCGTGTTTACCGGGTGCCGGTGGGTGTGACCAGAAGGCCGCCGACGAAGGTGTGCGTAGGGTTCAGGTCGCGCAGGGCGTCGCCGGGACAGTGGGCGGGGTCCCGGTCCCAAACGGTGAGGTCGGCGAGGCGGCCGGGGGTGAGGGTTCCGCGCAGGTGTTCTTCGCCGGTCAGCCGGGCGGCGTTGGTGGTGTGCAGGGTGAGGGCTTCGTCGTAGGTGATGGCGTGTTCGGGGCCCTTGACGCCGATAACGGTCTGCCGTGTGGTCATGCCCCAGATGGAGCGCATGGCGCCGAACTGGCCGACGGGGAAGTCGGATCCGGCGCTGACCTGGGCGCCCAGGTCGATCCAGCCGCGGGCGGGGAAGAGCCGGGCTACGCGTTCCGGGCCCCAGAAGCCCTCCTCCACCTCGGCGGTGTCGTGGAGCAGCGGCTGCTGGATGGTGACGGGGATGCCCAACGCGACGGCGCGGGCGCGCTGTTCGGGCCCGGCGAGGCCGCCGTGCTCCATCACCAGCGTGCCGGCGGGCAGACCGGGGTTGCGCTCAAGGACACGTTCGTAGACGTCCAGGAGGGTGCGGACCGCGCGGTCGCCGTAGGCGTGCGTGCCGACCCGCCAGCCGCGCCGGACCACCGCCTCGACCGCCTCGACCAGCGCATCCGGCTCCCAGATCAGCATCCCGGAGTACGAGTGGTCGCAGGCGTACGGCTCCTCGGTGGCCCCGGCCTCCAGTCCGCCGTCGAGGCCGAACTTCACACCCCACACCGACAGCCACGGGTCGGAGCTGTCACGCCACGCTTCCATGACGTCGAGCAGGTCCTCCACCTGGGCCGCGCTGGTCAGCCCGAGCGCCGAGATCAGGGCCCGCACCCGGGTGCTGAGCGCCCCCGCCTCACGGGCGGCCAGGAGCACCGCGTAGTCCTCGGGGGTCACCGCGCAGTCGCGCACGGTCCCGATACCCGTGGCGGCGTAGTCGCGGCTGGCCAGGCGCAGTCCCTCGATGCGCTCGGCCCGGTCCGGGGCCGGGACCAGGTGCTCCACCAGGTGCAGGGCGTTGTCGATCAGCCGGCCGTCCAGCTTGCCGTCGCTCCCTCGGCCGATGGTGCCACCCGGCGGTACGGGGGTGTCCTCGGTGATGCCCGCCAGACGGAGCGCGTAGGTGTTGACGATGTCGTTGTGGCCGCCGCGCTTGACCAGGACCGGGTGCCGGTCGGTGGCCTCATCGAGTTCGGCCGCGGTGGGCATGCGGCGCTCGGCCAGGTTGAGTTCCTGCCAGTTGGTGGTGGTGCGGATCCACTCGCCCTCGGGGGTGACCGCGGCCCGCTGCCGGATCAGGTCGAGAAACTCGGGGATGTTCCGGGCCCGGTGGACGGGGACGTCTTGGGCGCCCAGTGCCGCGAAGATCAGGTGGGTGTGGGTGTCGTCGAAGGCGGGCAGCACGGTGGCACCGGGCAGGTCGTGCACCTTCGTTCCCGCGCTCACCAGGTGGTCGAGGCCGTGCGGGTCGGCGGACACGGCGGCGATACGGTCGCCGCGCACGGTCAGTGCCCGCTGCGGGGCCTGACCAGGCACCAGGGTGTTCACCGCGCCGGCGCGGATCAGCAGATCGGCTCCATGTTCAGTCATCGTCTTCTCCCTCATCCTGAAGGTGTCGGGTCTCGAACGTGTCGTTCGGTGACGTGACTGTTGTAGGAGCCGTAGGGGGATTTAGCGCCAACCAGAGGCCATCTGCATAGGAAACACGCCAGATCTGCCGCCTATGATGCAGATCATGAGACACGTGCTCGATGAGACCGATCGGCGGATCGCGGCCGCGCTGGTCGCCTCGCCGCGCGCCTCCTGGCGCGAGGTGGCGCGCTGTCTGGGCCTGTCCGAGCGCACCGTCGTACGCCGTGTCGCCCTCCTCTACGCCGACGGCACCCTGCACGCGACCGTCGTACGCAACCCGGCGCGCTTCCCGCCCCTCGTCCCCGTCGCCCTGCGCATCCGCTGCCGCCCCAACAAGATCCGTCAGGTCGCGCAGGCGCTGGCCCGCCGCACCGACACCGTCTGGGTGGACATCCTCGGCGGAGGCGACGAGATCTCCACGGTCTTCTTCCTGGAGGGTCCGGAGGCCCGCAACAACCTGCTGCTGCGCGACCTGCCCGCCACCGACGCCGTCGGCTCCTGGACCACCCACACCCTGCTGCGCGTCTTCCCCACCGCGTTCCGCTGGACCGCCGGCCTCCTCTCACCCGCAGAACTGGCCGAACTGGCCCCCGATCGCGTGCAACCGACGACGTCGACACCGTCGTACACACAAGTCGACGTCGACATCGCGCTGATCGCCGGGCTGACCGAGGACGGCCGGGCCACCTACACGGACCTGGCCCGCCGCGCCGCCACCACCGCACTCACCGCCCGCCGACGACTCGAAGCCCTCGTGGATGCCCAGGTGCTGCGCCTGGCCACCGAACTTGATCTCGCACTCCTCGGCGCGCAGACCGAGGCATTGCTGTGGATCTCGGTACGGCCGGGTGCACTGCAGGAGACCGCGCAGACCCTGAGCGCCCACCCGCACGTCCGGTTCTGCGCCGCCACCACCGGGCCCGCCAACCTGGTCGTCGCTGTCGCCGCCGCGGACCTCGACGCCCTGTACACCTTCCTCACCGACACCGTCGGCCCCCTCGACGGGGTCACCGCCATCGACACCACCCCACTCCTGGCGACGGTCAAACGCACCGGCCTGATCCGACACTGACGAAGGCAACGATGTCCACGCATGCCGCGTGAACTGACCGTCCCATCGGCCACACCCGGTTGGGGATCCAAGACAGAGATCTCGCAACGGGCATTTGGCACTGGACAGCAGACACCAACAAACCCTGTCAATAACTTCGGTTCCGCGGCCGACAGCGGCGCAAGGCGGAGGGCCGTGCGCCGCTTCGGTGAGCATCGGCCGGCAAGGTCCACGTCACGGTCGATGCCTTCCACCCAGGCCATGCGGCACCCGAGTGAGACGTGTGCACCGCCCGTCGCAGATGGGTTTCCGCCCTGACCATGGGGCTGCGCACCCCCCGACCATGACGCGTACCACGGCTGGTCAGCGCGGGCTGTGGCATCACGGGGTCGAGCGGCGAGGGGTGACGTGTGGACGAAGTCAACCGAAATCTGACGAGCCGTCGGCGTTCTGATCAGGATCCAGCCGTTCCCCGGTTGACGGAGACGCTCTGGCGGCCCTGATGGATCCCGGTCTGCGGGCTGACTGAGCTGCCGTCCTTTGATGCAGAGAATCGAGCACCCTCGGAGCGGGCCGGGTTCGTACCGGTACATCGTTGAGGTTCTCCGGGACGCGGTGAATCCGATGCGGGCGCATTGCTTGTGTGCCGCGCTGGGGCTGTCGATCGACAAGAGCAAGGTGGGGAGCGCTTCCGGTCGAAGCTGAAACGGCTGGGCGAGCGGGAACGGCTGGCGGAGGAGGAACCGGGACCGTTCACGCCGCGTGAGGGTCTGGCGGCCGGGGACGCGCCGAAGCAGACCGGGTCTTCCGCCGTGCGCAGCCACGCTGGTGTGGCGTCGGGCTCTCGTCCCTAGCGTCGAAGGTGCCATCCGTTCGTCTGCCTGGAAGCGAGAGCCCGATGACCGCGGGCTACGCGGCCCCAGCGGCGGCTGAGCCCTTTGACCGAGCCGCTCCTTTCCTCGCTTGTCTCATCGATTTCCTCTCCCGTCCCGAAGCTCTGCTCCTGCGCCATGAACGGGTGGAGGGAGGCGTCGACACCGAGCCCGCGGACGCCGCGGGCGGCGACGTGTCCGAAGGCTCGGTGTCGATGTGCACGGTGTCGTCCAACCGATCACCGCCAGGTCGTCGGCGTGGGCGCCTCGGACGAGTGCCCGGCCGACCGGGATCAAGCGGTTGCCGACGCACGCGGCCCGCGCGTGGACGACCAGGTGCGGCGAGCTACAGGTAGGCCATTCCGTCCGCCTTGTCGCTGTTCACCCAGCCGCTGGCGACCCAGGTGCCGGGGTTGAGGCTGCCGATGGGGGTCCCGGTACTGCCGTAGATGTTGAGGAAAGTGATCGGGACGGAGAGGGTGTTGTTGAACGCCGAATAGACACGGTCCTGCCACACGGTGCCGAACCACGTCACCCCATCACCGCGTGAAATGCTGCCGGTGTAACCCCTGCCGCTACCGGTGAAGTTCGTGCCCGTCCAGATGCACACGTAGTGCACCGGACAGGCACTGCGACCTTGACCCACGCTGATCACGCGGTCCCAGCCGGCCGGTTGGGCTTCGTCGCCTACTATCGCGTGCCGCTGGGTTTCGGTCGTGTCCGCCGTGTCCGCCTGCGCGGACGGGGCAGCGACCAAGGCCGCACCCAGAACGATGGTGATCGCTCCGAGCTGAGCCGTCATTTTCCGTAGGACAGACATTTCCGTGCCTCCGCAATCCGTTGCGTCCAGCCGGGAATCGGCCGCTCTTGTTGTAGCCGCTCTCACGTTGTTCGCTTTCGAGGCACTGGTGTCGAACAAACAACTCGTGAAAAATATGACGAAGCAGTCACACTGTGGCCTGGGGGAACCGGGAGGTGCGGCGATGCCGCGCAGAGAGCGACCGCTGGATGTGGGGGACGGTCCGTTACCGGAGTTCGCCGCGGGCCTGCGGCAGCTGCGGCAGAAGGCGGGTAGTCCGCCCTACCGGAAGCTGGCGGAGCAGGCGCACTATTCGATCTCGACCCTGTCGTCGGCGGCGTCCGGGCAGCGGCTTCCGACGCTGGCGGTGACGCTGGCGTACGTGCGCGCCTGTGACGGGGACGTACGGGAGTGGGAGCAGCGTTGGCGGGAGGCGGCGCGAGACCTCGGCGAAGGGCAGCCTGCCCGTGGCCCGGCAGAGGAGGCCGGTGCACCGCCGTACGTGGGTCTGCGTTCGTTCCAGGAGCAGGACGCGGAGTGGTTCTTCGGCCGGGAGCACCTGCTGGAGGATGTTTCGGAGAGGCTGGCGCGCCAGCGGTTCCTGGTGCTGGTCGGGGCCTCGGGTTCGGGTAAGTCGTCACTGTTGCGGGCAGGGCTGGTGCCGCGCCTGCGGGCTGCTGCGACGACGGTCGTGGTGTTGACGCCGGGGCCGCGGCCGTTGGAGGAGTGCGCGGTGCGGCTGGGTGCGCTGGCCGGCCTGGTGCCGGGCGCGCTGTATGGGGAGTTGCGGGAGGATCCGGAGAATCTCGGGCGCGTGCTGCGGCAGATCACTGCGCGTGCCGGTGCGGTCGGCAGCGACGTGGTGCTGGTCGTCGACCAGTTCGAGGAAACCTTCACGCTGTGCCGGGACGACACGGAGCGGCACCGCTTCATCGAGGCACTGGTCACCGCGGCCGCCTCCGGCCGGTGCCGGGTGGCACTCGGTGTGCGCGCAGACTTCTACGCGCACTGCACCCGCGACCTGCTGCTGGTGGAGGCGATGCGCGACGCGCAGGTGCCGGTCGGGCCGATGAGCCTGGAGGAGTTGCGCCGGGCCGTGGTGCAACCCGCCCAGCGGGCCGGTTGCACCATAGAGGGCGCACTGCTGGCATCGCTCACCGCACAGGCACACGGCCAGGCCGGCATGCTGCCGCTGCTGTCGCACGCCCTGCTGCAGACCTGGCAGCGGCGGCGCGGCCACGCACTGACACTGAAGGCATTCGAGGCAGTGGGCGGACTCGAAGGCAGCCTGGCCCGCACCGCGGAGGAGTTCTACGGACAGCTCGAACCGGAGCAACGGAAGCTGGCCCGGCGGGTGTTCGTGCGGCTGACCGCGCCGGGCGACGGGACGGAGGACACCCGCCGGCCGGCGCGCCTGGAGGAACTGGAGGGGCTCGCAGAGCAGGCCGACGGCGCCGACATCGTCGCCGTACTGGATCGTGCCGCCGGCGCACGGCTGCTGACGCTGGACCGCGAACGGGTGGAGCTGACCCATGAGGCACTGATCCGCTGCTGGCCCCGGCTGCACGAGTGGCTGGCCGAGGACCGGGAAGCGATGCGGGTCCTGCGCCAGCTCACCGATGCGGTGTACGCGTGGGAGGCGTTGGGACGGGATCCCGGCGCGCTGTACCGGGGCACGCGACTTTCCACGGCCCGCGCGCTGGAACGCGCTTCCCTGTCTGCGCGGGAGCGGGAGTTCCTCGACGTGAGCCGGGCCGCCGCGGACGGCGAACAAGCCGCCGCACGCCGCGGTGCCCGCCGACTGCGCCGGCTCACAGTGCTGCTGACCGTGCTCCTGGTCACCGCTTCGGCCGCCACCGTCTACGCGGTGCGCGCACAGCACACTGCCACCCGGCAGCGCAACATCGCGCTGTCCCAGAAAGTCGCGGTGCAGGCCACCGCGTTGCGCTCCACCAACCCCGCGCTCGCCACCCAGCTCAGCCTCGCCGCCTACCGCTTGGCCCCCACCACCGAGGCCCGCAGCGGCCTGCTCAGCACCTTCGCGACCCCCTACGCGACACGGCTCACGGGTCACACCGACAACGTCAACGCGGTGGCCTACCGCGCCGACAGCCGCACCTTGGCCACCGCTGCCAACGACGACACGGCCCGATTATGGAACATCACCGACCCTCATCGCCCCCGTGCGCTGGCCACCCTGAGCGGACACACCGAGAAGGTCAGCCACGCTGCCTTCAGTCCCGACGGCCGCACCCTGGCCACCGCGAGCTGGGACGACACCGTGGGGGTGTGGGACATCACCGTTCCGCGCCATCCCCGCCGCACGGGCGTCCTGCGCGGCCACACCGGCGACGTCAACGCCGTGGCGTTCAGCCCGGACGGCACCACCCTCACGACCGCGAGCACCGACAGCACCGTACGGCTGTGGGACGTCACCGATCTGCGCCGCCCTCGCACGACGGCCACGCTGCTCGCAGACGACGACACGAACGCCGCGCTCGTCGCTGTGGCCGTCAGCCCCGACGGCCGCACCCTGGCAGCTGCCGGCTTCGACAACGCCGTACACCTGTGGACACTCGACGCCGCCAAGGGCGCTCGCCGCTCGGCCGCCCTGACCGGCCACACCGCCGCTGTCAGCTGGGTGGCGTTCAGCCCCGACGGGAAGACGCTCGCCAGTGCGAGCTGGGACCGGACGGTACGGCTGTGGAACCTGGCCGCCCCCGGACGCCAAGCCCGCTCGGTGCCCCTGACCGGCCACACCGACGGCGTGCGCTCAGTCGCCATCAGCCCGGACGGGCGCACCCTCGCCAGCGCGAGCCTGGACCACACCGTGGGGGTGTGGGACATCAGCGACACGCGCCGGCCAAGGCGGCAGACCACGCTGACCGGGCACACCGACGCTGCCGTCTTCGCGGCGTTCGGCCCCGACGGCCGCACGCTGGCCAGTGCCGGCGACGACCACACCGCCCGGCTGTGGGACCTGGCCGCCCCCACCCTCTACGGCCACACCGACACCGTCTGCGCGGTGGCGTTCGGCCCCGACGGCCGTATCCTGGCCACCGGCGGTCACGATCGCACCGCCCGGCTGTGGGACGCCACTGATCCGCGCCGCCTCCGCGAGCTGGCCACCCTCGCCGGGCACGAGGACGCCGTATGCGGGCTGGCGCTGAGCCCGGACGGCCGTACTCTGGCCACCGGCAGTCACGATCGCACGGCCCGGCTGTGGGACATCACCGATCCGCGCCGCCCCCACACTCTGGGCACTCTCACGGGACATGGTGACCACGTGAACACCGTGGCCTTCAGCCCCGACGGGCACACCCTGGCCACCTCTGGCCTGGACGGCACGGTGCGGCTGTGGGACGTCACCGATCCGCGCCGCCCTCGCGCGTCGGCCTCCTTCACCGGACACGTCACGGGCGCCAACGCCGCCGTCTTCAGCCCTGACGGCACCGCCCTGGCCACCGGGGGCTGGGACCGCACGGTGCGGCTGTGGGACGTCAGCGACCCTCGCCGCCCAAGGAGGCTGGACACCTCCCCGACCCTCACCGAGGGGGTCAGCGCCGTTGCCTTCAGCACGGACGGCGATACCTTGGCCACCACGGAATTCGGCGGCGCGACGCGCCTGTGGAGTGTCACCGGGCGCCGCCTGAACCAGACAGCGGTCCTCGGCGGCCATGTCGGAGCCGTCTACTCTCCCGCTTTCAGCCCTGACGGGAACACCTTGGCCACCGTGGGCGCGGACCGCACTGCCCGCCTGTGGGACACAACCGATCCGGACCGCCCCCACGCACTGGCCTCCCTGACCAACGGCGATGGGCACACCACGGCGGTGTTCGGCGCGGTGTTCGGCCCCGGCGGCCACACCCTGGCCACTGCGGGCGCGGACCGCACCGCCCGCCTGTGGGCGACTTCCCCACAACGCGTCGCAGCCCAGGTATGCCGAATCAGTCACCCCAGGATGACCCGCTCCGAGTGGAGGAACTACTTCGGGAACCTGGCCTACCGGCCCCCATGTCCATAACGGCCGGGGCAGCCCTTTTGCTCCAGACACGATCTCATGCACCTGCGTTGCGTCAGGCAGTGCACTAGCCACGACCACTGGAACCTGCGTACCACGATCAACGTCAGAGCCGAGGACTACGCTCGCTTGGAGTGACCCTCGCGATTCCGAGACTTCCGGGGATGCACGCCGGGCTTGGTCGGAGCCGGCCCAATCAACGAGAATCAGCACACAGGCCCCTCCCTGCCGCCATGCTGTCCGCAGGCGGAGCGGCCCGGGATCCCATGGCTTACACACACTCCAGTGCGATGCCGCATCTCGGAGCCCATGGCATCGCACTGAGGTGCGTGTAGTGGGGTGCGATGCCATTCGTCCCGGGCGGCGAAGGAACCCGGCTGCCCACCCGGGGGCGTGTCCGGCGGCGTCACACCGCCTCCAACTCCGGTCCGTGGGCGGCGGCAACGGCCTGGTGCACTCACCAGTCGTCGGGTGTGCTGCCCACCCACGCGATCGGCCGGTCCTCGCTGTTGCGGCCCCAGGGCGGTTCCTCCATCGAGGCTTCGGGACCGTCTTGTCTCCCGATCTGTTAACTCGGCTGCGCGCAGGCGGGTCCCGGTGTTAGTCGTTGCTGGACACATCGCGAGAGCTAGGGCAACAGCGTCATCATTTTTGACACATGCGCCATACGGAGCATGCGCCTCGACGGCAGCGAAGTAGAGGTCCTCCGCGCCATCGTGGCGACGGGGACCGAGCGTGTCAGTGCCCCCTCCATGGCCGTGGAGGAGCTCGCGGCGCAGAAGGCTCTTGAGTACATCGAGGCGTATCGCGTCGCGGGCCGCGCGCTGTGGCAGCTCGGGCACAAGAGCCACCGGACGGAGCCGAAACTCGAAGAGCCGGATGTGGAGGGCGTGCGGCAGATGTGGCGGAAGAAGTACGAATTTTTGCAGGTGCTCCTGAAGAGTGGCGACGCGGCCCTCCAAGGCTTCAAGCGGGAGGCCAACGTCCTTCCGCCTGCTGGCATCAAGGGTGACGGCGACAAGAAGGTGAAGGTCGGTGCACGAGACGTCGCGATCTTGCTCACTGCAGCGGAGTACGCCAGAAAGGACCTCGACGAGACGGACTACTTCGTAGTGAGAACCACAAAGACTTCACGAAGGGCGATACCAGTTACCCGGCGCCAATGGACAGCGACGTCGAGGGGCTTGGTAACCGCTTCGTTCACCTGGCGAAACTTGGGAAGCTACTGGAGACCGTCGCCCCAAAGGAGTACGTCGACGAGGGGTACGCCTACGCTCTACTCAGGTTCCACACGGACTACATCGCCTGTCGAGCCCGTAAGACCTGGCGGAACAAGATCACCCCCTTCGAGGTCCGCACCCGCGACGGCGAAGCGATGGCGGCCCGTTGGTGTGCGTTCCCCGACGATGTCCGCGTGCGGCTCCTCGACGTGCGGGACAGCGAGGCCTACAGGCTCGGCACCCATAGCTGGATCGTGAAGTCCGCCCGCTGGGAGTTCGTCGGCCCGGCCATGACCACGTCGTCGCTACAGCACGGCGCATGCGTGTGGGAGACGCGCATCGGCTTTCCGGCAGTTTGTTGCCCCACGTCATGGTCCGCTGACTACTGAACTTGATCGGGTGATGTCGGGTTGTTCGCCGGCCAGCAGGCTGGTGTCTTCGGTAGTCCTGGTGAGGTGAGATATCCGCACGGCCGCGGCTTGACCGACGCCGAGAGAGCTGCGCGAGAGCGGGTCCGGCGCCAGGCCATGGTCGGCTTCGAGGCTGGTGAGAAGAACCGGGAGACTGCTGCCGCGTTGCGCGTTTCGGAGCGGTCGGTGGAACGCTGGCGGCGCCAGCGGTGTGAGGAGGGCCTGGTCGGGTTGACGTCGAAGGGTTCACCCGGCAGGCCTCGGCTGTCAGACGTGCAGATAGCCAGGCTGGAACGGGAGTTGGAGCGGTCCGCTGGCCCACGGGTGGGTCGACCAGCGGTGGACGCTGGCCCGGGTGAAGACGTTGATCGGCCGCCTGTTCCACCGTGGAGAGCACATGGCGGCTGCTGCGGCGGCACGGCTGGTCCTGGCAGCAGCCTGCCCGGCGCGCGATCGAGCGCGAAGACGATGCGGTGGAGCTGTGGAAGCGGGAGGCCTGGGCGCGGGTAAGAGCACCGCGGCGGCGAACAATGCCTGGGTGGTCTTCGAGGACGAGGCCGGCCAGTCGATGACGCCGCCGCGCGCCAGGACCTGGGGCCGACAGGGCAGCACCCCGGTCGTCCGTGTGCGCGGACGTGGCTCGGGCCGTGTGTCGATGGCGGGGATGACCTGCTACAAGCCCGGCGAGCGGTCCCGTTTGATCTACGCGATCTGCGAGTACCGGGGCCGCAAGGACGAACCGAAGGGCTTCGGCTGGAAGGACTACCGCGACCTTGTCATCCGCGCCCGCACTCGGCGGCCCGATCGTCCTGGTGTGGGACAACCTGCGCATGCACCTGGTCGCGCCACTACGGGAGTTCTTCGAGGCCAACACCGCTTGCGCCCACTGTGTTTCAGTTACCGACCTACGCCCCGGACCTCAACCCTCAGGAGGGCCTCTGGTCGCTGGTCAAGCGCGACATCGGTAACCTCGCGGCGGCTGACCATGGCCAGATCACCCGGGCAGTGAAACGTCGGCTCAAGCAGATCCAGTACCGCCCTGATGTGGTCGATGGCTGTCTCGCCGGCACCGGTTTGAGCATGGATCCGGGCCCTGACGGATGCGGTGATGGAAATGCCCGACCGTTGGCGGCGCCAGGTATGGCAGCATCACCGCCATGTCTTTGCTGACCTGGGACTACGACGGTGATCTGTTCTGCGCCCTCGCCACCGAGACGGGTGCGGGCGAGGGCCGGATGACACATTTCGAGCTCAGCGAGGCCCTCATGGTTCCGGGCCGGGCCTCTTCTACGCCCGCTTTGTCTGCTCCAGGGCCGACAGCCGTGACGGTGCTTGTCTACGCGCCCGAGGAGGAGAAGCCGGCAGAGGTCTACTTCGACGCGACGCAAACGCTGCCGTTCGCCGTCCTCCAGCACTTCGTGGAGCTCGTCGCCTCACGTATGGCAAACACAGGATCGTAGAGCAGCCGTCCTGGCAGCACGATCAGACCCTGGGCCGACATCACGAGTTCAAGTTCAGTAGTACGGCTGGAAGGGGTTGGACTATCCGTTGTGTGCTTCGAGCTCGGTCGCCAGCGTCTGTTGGGTGGCCGCCCACGACGCCAGGAGCGCCAAATTGTCGGCGGTCGGTGTGCCCGCGGGTGCGGTGTAGACGTTGAGGTGCAGGCCGGGTTCGGCGGGCAGTTCCATGGACTCGACGTCCAAGTCGAGCCGGCCCACGATCGGATGGTGCATACGCTTACGGCCGGACCGGTGCAGCCGCACGTCCTGAGATGCCCACCGCTGCCGAAACAGCTCACTGCACGTTGACAGTTCGCCGACCAGGGCGATCAGCTCCTCGTCGTGCGGATTGCGGCCGGCTGCCATGCGCAGCTTCGCAGCCACGGCACCGGCGACTTGGTCGTAATCGACAAAAAAATCTCTGGCCGCCTCGGGCTCCAGATAGACGAACCGCGCTGTGTTCGCGGGCCGTCGCGAATCGGCCAGCACCGGTGAATACAGCGCGCGAGCGAGTTGATTCATGGCGAGCACGTCATAACGGCCGTTACCGATCCAGGCCGGCGCATCGGAGATCGCGTCGAGCACCTGCTGGAGCGTCGAGCGCACCCCCACGGCAGGCTTGCGCCGGCGTGGGCTGCGGGGCGCCCTCGATTGGCGCGCGAGGTGGAACAGGTGGTCGCGCTCGGCCTCGTCGAGTTGCAAGGCAGAGGCCAACGCGTCGAGCACTCCGTCGGAGGCACCGGCGAGGCTGCCGCGCTCCATGCGCACGTAGTAGTCGACCGATACCCCCGCGAGCAGCGCGACCTCCTCGCGGCGCAGACCTTTGACCCGGCGGTGGTTGCCGCCGTAAGCGGGCAGGCCCGCCTGCTCGGGTGCGATGCGGGCACGACGCGAGCTGAGAAACTCCCGGATCTCGGTGCGTGGATCCATCGTGACCATCCCCCTACCATAGGACCGTTCAGCCGTACTGGTCAGTGGCCCATGACAGGGGGGGTACCCGTTGCAGTCGTCGCGGTGCCGCCATCCACCGGGATGATGGCGCCCGTGAGGTAGGACCCAGCCCGGCTGGCGAGAAACACGGCGGCACCCGCCATGTCGTCGTCGCGGCCGAGCCGGCGCAGTGGGGCCGCCGCCGCGATCTTGTCGCCGATGGCATCGAGCGTGGCCCCCATCATCTGCGACGGGAAGACTCCCGGTGCTACCGCGTTCACCGTGACGTGCTGTGGGCCCAGCTCCCGGGCAAGCACCCTGGTGAGCTGATGGAGAGCCGCTTTGCTGCTGGAGTACGAGTAGGTGGGCGCCTGGGCGACGTGGATGGCGGCGATACTGCCGATGTTGATGATCCGTGCCGGATCATCGGCGGTGCCCGCCCTGCGAAGTGCGGGAAGCAGTGCCTGCACCAGCCAGAACGGCGACTTGAGGTTGAGGTCGAGCACTGCATCCCAGGCCTCGTCCGGGAACGTCTCCAGCGGCGCGCTACGCATCGCTCCCGCGTTGTTGACGAGGATGTCCAGGCGTTCCGAGTCGGCCAAGACAAGATCAGCGAGGCGCCGGCACTCGTCGTGCCTGGACAGGTCGGCGGGAATTGCTTGGACGTCGCCGAATTCGGATAGCAGCTGCTGTGCCTCCGCGCACGTATCCGCATTGCGTGAGCTGATGACGACGCGGGCGCCCGCCTGGAGAAGGCCGCGCGCAATCATCATCCCAATGCCCTTGGTTCCGCCAGTGACAAGGGCGTACTTCCCACTCAGATCGAAAAGTTCTGTGTGAGTGGTGAATTGGTTGTCCGTCATTGGTATCCGTTCCTTCTGTCGTGTCAGAATGCGCCGACACGGTCACGCATTCGGGGCAGCAGCTGAATTGAGCTGATGGAGGTAAAGCTGCAGTGCGTGTCCATGGAGTGCTGTCGGCGCTTTCGACTCACGCCAGGTTGACAGGCGTACTGCACATCGGGGAGACCCTGGTGATACAGGCACTGTCAGAACCCCCTTGCCCGGTGCGCTGACTCACGCTGAGACACCTTGGGTCTGAGACACCCGTGAAGGTCACATAACGCCGTCCAGGGCGGTGGCGTCGGGCAGTTGCGCGGCACCGGTCACGACCTCAGGGAACGCGGGTGCCATCTGGGTGCCACGGCGTGAGCGCAGCACTACCTGGCCGTCGTCGACGGAGAGGGCGGCCCGGAATCTGTCCCACTCCGGTTCCGCGGCCGACGACGCTGGCAGGGCGGGGCTGCGTACCGCGTCGGTGAGCATCGGCTCCGGCAGAGTCCATGTCATCTGGGATGCCTTCCACCCTCCTGGACAGCTGCGGGCGTGGTCAGCCGAGTGGTTGTATGCCGCCACCGGGTCGCCGCCGCGGCTCTTGCCGTACCACTTGCCGCACGAGTGGCCCTACGACTTGCCAAGTCCACCTGCGGAAGATCGGTGTCCCACCGCAACGTGGCAGGACCTCCGCGATCCGCCAACTCATCCTTCAGGCCCCAGCTCCCGTCATCGCGAAGGCGCTCGGCTACCACGACAAGGCAGCCACCCGCCTGGTCACCGAAGCCGGAGGAACCAGGAGCCGATACGCCCCGGCGACCACACACGCTGACGGGCGGCGACATGGTTGCTCTGGCGAGCCAACCTCCCGGGACCGGCATGATGTCAGTACCAGGTGGCATGCTCTGCCGCCATGAACAAAGAGCAGTTCTGGCAGCTCATCGAGGCAGCCCGCAACCAGGCATCCAACCTCAACGACGGAGAAGTTGTCGCCCGCCGGGCAGCCTCGCAACTGGCCACGCACCCGGCCGAGGAGATCGTCGCCGCTCAGCAGGTGTTGTGGGACCTGATGGCCGACTCTTACACGAATCGTCTGTGGGCTGCTGCTTACGTGATCAACGGTGGATGCTCCGACGACGGCTTCGACTACTTCCGCGGCTGGCTGATCGCGCAGGGACGCGAGGTCTTCGAGCGCATAGTTGCTGACCCCGATGCCCTCGTAGAAGTGCCCATCGTGCGAGCTGCAGCGGCCGACGGAATTGATCTCGATTGTGAGGAGGCGCTGAGCATCGTCTGGAACGCACACGTCATGGCGACAGGCAAGCAACTCCCGGATGACGCATTCACCATCCGATACCCGGAGTTGGACCCCACCTGGGACTTCGACTTCGACGACCAAGGCGAAATGACTCGCCACCTGCCGCGCTTGGCAGCACTCTACCTGGAGTAAGCGGGGAATCGCGATCACGAGACACCCAGCGGGGGCGAGACTTCCCGGAGATCACTGTCTGTCACGTCCTGTGGACAAGAATCGGTCTCCGGTGGCGAATACGCGACGCCTCAACATGCGAGCCCACCAGTCTCGAGCCCGGGGCAGTGATGGCTTCCGTCGCTTGCGCGGACGCCGCCGGCGACATCGACTGGCCCTTACAACGGGAGACGGTACCCCGCACCCGTACAGGGACGCAGGGCACGGCCTGATAGGCCCGGTACCCGGCGAGCGTGGGCTAACAGGTGTAGCCGCGAAGGACTTTGTAGCTCTCAGCCCTGTCATTGGGTATCACTATCGGGACGTCGAGGTTGGGGTTGTAGCACCTCAAGCGTTCCCCTGTGCCGCCATCACCGTCGTATAAGGCGATGGAGAAACGAGTTCCGTTCGAGAGGCTGCTGATCTCGTTGTCGCCGTCCCAGCCGTCGATCTCCCCGACTGTGCCTATATTTGCCTCAGCGTCCATGTATATGTTGAGGTACATGTCCCCCTGATAGTACGTGTCCTCCCACATGCAGAGGTGGCGCTGATCGCACACAGTCGCCGCCGCGGATGCTGAGGCGGGCGCGGCTGTGCCAACGATAAGGCCGCCTGCGAGGGCCGCAGCGGCGGCAAGGAATTTTTTGTTCATCAGCTCTCCTGGCTCACACGGATGGCAACGTCTCTTGCGCTGCTGGCACAGGTATAGCGGCCCGCGCATTGTTCGCCTTCGAGTCGTTGGCGCCGAACAAACAATTCCTGAAAAATGCGGTGATGCAGTCGAGCCGTGACGTGGTGGTCCGCTGGGGCTGGGGTGCCGGTAAGGATGCTGTCATCCCAGGTACTGCGGCTCGCGGTGCCCAACAAGCGCGGTCAACAGGCCGGGGGCGGTGGCCGCCAGAGCCTGGTGGCGGTGTGCCGTGCGGGCGGAGCGATCGGCGCGTACGGCAGTGAAGTGTTGGAACAGTTCGGCGACCACCGCGCCCACCGTTGCCCGGACGGTGGGACCGGGACACGCACCGGGGGGTGCAGCACCCCCGGGCAAGCCCCCACTGTTCTCGCATGCCCCTCTGCCGGGCAAGCCGTGCCCCGGCCCGGACACCTCTTTCTGCGACAGCCAGAAGAGGTCTGCTCGCCCAAGAGGGGGCCCACGGACTGCCGATTCGTCTACCCGCTAGACCGGAAGCCCGTTCGCGAGGCCTTGTTGCAGGACGTCGGCTTCTTGGTTCTGCCGGGGCGCTCCGCAGCCGAGGCACAACGCGATCGAGATCTACGAGTCGCCCTTCAGCGCAGGCGGGAGGGCGACGAACACGTGGGTACGGAGCCACTGTCGGTCTGGTCAGTCAAACCCGGCGGTACGGCCGCCCATCCAATCGACACCAGGACGGCCGCGGCCGACACGGTCGCCGTGCCAAGGTCTCCGGTTGATCTTGAACCGTGGGAGGACCCCGGCGGCATCGCCGGGGCCCTCCCACGTGGTGGAGTAGTTGCAGGTCAGCTCTATGCGCAGTAAGCGTGTGCGCCGCTGCTGGTCCGGTGCGACCACTTCATCGCATTGCGGGTCTCCGGTCCGTATTCGCCGTCCACGCGGACGCCAACACGATTCTGAAGTGTAATCACTGCAGACCTGGTTGCGGGGCCATAATCACCATCTACGACCAGTCCCGCCCCGTAGCACTTGTTCAGCGTGAACTGCAGTGCACTCACTCCGCTATTCGAACTCCCGTATTTGAGGTAGCACCAGTAAGGGTCGGCGGGGGCGTAGTTCTGGTGCGGCATCAGGATGTAGTAGCTCCCCGTGGGGAGCTTCTTGGAGGTGTTGCATTCGTAGGTTGCCGCAGCTGCGGCGGACGGTGCGGTAGCAATCGCGCCGCCCAGCAGGCCGGTAAGGAGGGCGCCGGCCGAAAGGATGCTCGCAGAACGCTTTTTGAGCAGAACCTTCATGGATTTCTCTCCTCGAAGCGGGGTGGGCGGATCGAATACAACGGGAACGGTAGCGCGACCCGGTCGCTGACTGTGCCGGTCGTTTGACCCACAAACAACGGTCGCCGCACACGTCGGTATTTGCGCAAGGCAGCGGACGAGACCCGTTGGTCCTACAGCCGTGACCTTGTTTAGCACGCCCGTCGCTGCACAAAGGAACGCTGGCTATCGACATCACGCGCACGTTGATCGGGAACGCGGAGGTGCTGGAGAAGGACACCACGAAGGAGGCCGGCGACTTGCCCGGCACGGTGCCGGGGCGGCGGAGGAGTGGCCGGGCCCACTTCGTCGCGTTCGATCTGCTGCGGCTGTCCGGGACGGACACGACCGGGTGGGTAGACCACCAAGCAGTCACAGGGCTGGGCGGTGAGCCGACGGAGCGGTGCAGTGGAGGGCGGGCCTTGCACTCTGGCTGTGCCCCGTCAGGCGACGGGGCACAGCCATGTCCGGCTTCGAGCCCGCGTATCAGCGGGTGAGCCACACGGAGACCGCTCCGGCGACGGTCATGAGGGTGCCGGCCAGCCGGAAGGTCGGTTGCTGCGGGGTGATGCGCAATTTGGTGAAGCGCGTGGTTCGAAGAATGGTGCGGGCGGGAGCTGCTGTTGGTCGTTATCCGAGGACTGGGTGTCGTTGGAATGGATTGGGGTCACGGACATGCGTACGTCCTCCTCGGAAGGAATGGCACAGGAAAGAGAGCGCCGAATGGTGAGGCTATGACGCGGGTTTCGGCATCGAGATGGGAAGACAGCACAGCCCCGCCGTGGGGCGGGGCTTGGGGAAGCGCAGCGACGATATTGCCAGCGGGAGTCAGCCATGCAACCCCAATTAACCTGCGTGTTCTCTTGAATCGGCGGCGCTGGCATGCCGGGGTCTATCGGTGCAAGCCCTGGCGGAGGAGGGGCGGAGAGCCTAGGACGCGGCCTCCTGCGGCACCCGTTCGCGGTGGTGCTTGAGCTGACTGCTGCGGGCCGCCATGCGCTCGGACAGCTCAATCTCGGACCAGAACGTCTGACACACGATCACCGCCACAAGTTCGGCCCCCTCGCCTGCAGCCGGGCGATGCGCTCCTGGTCTGCGGGGGCCCAGCCCAGGGACTCGGGGAGTGAGGCCCGGCGCTACGCGGTCTCGTGAGTCGACCGGGCAGGCATACGGCACCCTTGAGCAGGAGATCGACACCCAGAACTCGAATCCCGAGTTCTTCGAGTACATGAAGTTCGACCTCACCAAGGCTCTCGCCGTACTTCAAGAGGTCCGGCGAGACCGGCTCGCGTCGCGGAGTCACCGGAGTCACCCACCGGACAGGGCGCGGCGCCGTCGTCAGGGCTCCTGCCGTCAGGGCCGGTGTCCCGGACCTGTCGTCCCGTCCCCGGCGGGCTGGTTGCTCAGGTGGTGACGGGGTCTCCCACGGCTCCGCCGGTGGCCCTGCGTACCGCTCGTGCGATCCGGGCGGGCGCGTCGGCGTAGTCCCGGGGATCCGCGCCCTCCAGGAGGGCGGCGCCGATGTCCTCGTTGAGGACTCGCAGGGCGGCCGAGGCCGCGG
This sequence comes from Streptomyces sp. NPDC058697, assembly GCF_042715345.1. Lineage (NCBI taxonomy): Bacteria > Bacillati > Actinomycetota > Actinomycetes > Kitasatosporales > Streptomycetaceae > Streptomyces > Streptomyces sp. NPDC058697. The sequence goes on along the minus strand of NZ_JBHXSU010000002.1, from coordinate 131,546 downwards.
CGGCGTGCAGGCGTACGTCAAGGTCCTCGGCCGGGAGCCGGAGTCGTTGCGCGATGATCTCGGCCATCTCACGCTCCACCTGGTCGCAGGCCATCAGCCAGGCCGTACGGATGGCCGGCTCCGTGTCGGCCAGCCGGATCATCTTCACCGCGAGCGCGGTGTCCATCCGCTCGACGTCACTGGCCTCACGGCCGAACCTGTTGCTCTCCGCGGCGAAGTGGACCTCCAGCGAGAGCTGCGGAGGCCAGCTGCGCAGCGTGGACATCTCCCACTCCACGCCCTGCATCACGATGGGCTCGGCGCAGCTCTCCTTGCTGCGGAAGTGGCGCCAGATGGTGCGCGTCGACAGACCCACGGCCTCGGCGATCTGGTCGCCGCTGGTCGCGTCGACACCCTGCGCCCAGAAGAGCCGGGATGCCTCCCGTGAGATATCCAGACGCAGGCGGTGGCGCCGCTGATCACTCATGCCGCCCCTGCTCCTGGTCGATGCCGTACCGGCCATCCCGCTGCTCCCTGCTCCCGACTCCGAGCGCCAGGATGACATTTAGTGACGCCAAAGACCAGCCGGCGAGCTTCCGACGAAGCCGGTCGCCCCGACGGGTCGTGCTCGACGGCTCCGGTTGCCATGGCAGGCGGCGAGGTCTGCACCGCGGGGGCCGCGAAGCTGCGAACCCGAGGCCCGGCGGAGATCCGCCGATCGCCCGTACGGCCGGCCCATCGCCAGCCGCGCCGACCTGGCCCACGCGGGGCGCACTCGCCCGCGGAGCGGAGCCGGTCACGAGGGGTACCCAGGATGGTCCACCGTCCCGGGGACCCTCTGTTCCGGCCTCGTCGTCACGGCTGTCGTCGCGCGGCGGCGGCTCCCGGACCGGATGGGACCGGCTCCTGTCGGGGGCTTCCTCCGCTGCCCCCGGTCGACGCCTCGGCGAGGTCGGTACGGGGTGTGCCGGCGGGGGTAGGGAGTGCGCGGCCCCGGGCGGCGATGGCGCTCTCCTCGGCGAGCCGCTCCGTGCTGGTGGTCGTCCTGAGCGGCTTCTCCTCGATGAACAGGACGGCGATCAGCGCCAGCAGGGCGAATGGGGTGGCCCAGAGGAAGAGTTCGGCGGTGGCGATGCCGTAGGCGTTCTCCACGAGCGCGCGCAGGGCCGCGGGCAGGGTCGTCGCGTCGGGGACACCGTGCCCGGCTCCGCTTCCCAGAGTGTCGCCTCCCGCCGTGCGGCCGGAGGCCAGTTCGGTGGCGACGCGGTGGGCGAGGACCGCCCCGAGGACGCTGGTGCCCACGGTCCCGCCCATGCTGCGCGAGAAGGACAGTACGGAGGTCGCGCTGCCCAGGGTGTCGGCGGGCACGTCGTTCTGCGCGGCGAGGACCAGGTTCTGCATCAGCATGCCGACGCCGGTCCCCATGACGGCCATGTAGACGCTCAGCAGGACGAAGGGCGTCTGGGATCCGATGGTGGACAGCAGGGCGAGGCCGGCCGTCATGAGGACGGCGCCCGCCACGAGGTACCGCTTCCACCTGCCGGTCGCGCTGATCCGGTGCCCGGCGATCGTGGAGGCGGCGAGCGATCCCAGGATCAGCGGCAGGCTCATCAGGCCCGCGGTCGTGGGGGACTTGCCCATGGCCACCTGGAAGAACTGCGAGAGGAAGACGGTGCCGCCGAAGAGGCCGACTCCGACCAGCAGGGAGGCCAGAGTGGTCAGCGCCACGGTGCGGTTGCGGAAGATGCTCAGCGGGATGATCGGCTCGGCGGCCCGGGACTCGACCCGGACGGCCGTCGCCAGCAGCAGCGTTCCGCCACCGACCAGAGCGGCCGTCTGCCAGGAGAGCCAGCCGAACGTGCTGCCCGCCATCGAGACCCAGATGAGCAGCGAGCTGACACCGGCGACGATCAGGAAGGCACCGAGCCAGTCGATCTTCACGTCGCGGCGGACGTACGGAAGGTGCAGCGTGCGCTGCAGCAGCGCGATGGCAAGGAGCGCGAAGGGCACGCCGATGAAGAAGCACCACCGCCAGCCGAGCCAGGAGGTGTCCACCAGGAGGCCGCCGATCAGCGGGCCGGCCACGGTGGCGCCCGAGAAGACGGCACCGAAGACGCCGGAGTACCGGCCCAGCTTCCGCGGGGGGATGACGGCCGCCATCACGACCTGCGTGAGTGCCGTGAGTCCACCGGCCCCCACGCCCTGCACCACTCGGCTGAAGATCAGCATGCCGACACCCTGGGAGAACCCGGCCACGAGCGAGCCGACCACGAACAGGCCCAGCGACATCTGGAGCAGCGACTTCTTGCTGTAGAGGTCGGACAGCTTGCCCCACAACGGGACGGTGGCCGTCATGGCCAGCAGCTCCGCGATGATCACCCAGGTGTACGAGGCCTGGCTCGCCCCCAGTTCGGCGGTGATCCGGGGGAGCGCGTTGGCCACCACGGTTCCGGCGAGGACGGCGACGAACAAGCTGGCCACCAGCCCGGAAACCGTCTGGAGCACCTGCCGGGGCGGCATCTCCGCCACTTCGGGCTTCGTCACAGGGGAAGTTTCGGCAGTCACTGAGTCTCCCAATCAAGGACAGCGGGTGGCGTGCTCATGGGCACCCAGCGCCACCGGTCGGCGATGCGCCGAGGAATCGTGAGCGGGAGCGACACTCACCCTGTCACTTAATGACAGTGTCACTAAGTGACAGAATCGGCAAGTCCCCTGCTCGGAGCCCCGGTGGTGCCGCCGCGTACGGATCTCAGGTCGTGGCCGCGTCCCCCACGGCGCCTCCCGTGGCGTTGCGGACCACCTGGGCCAGGAGCTGGTGCGCGTAGGTGAATCGGCGCGCGTCGGCACCGCCGAGCAGGGCCTCGCCGATCTCCTCATTGACGACCCGCAGGGCGCCCGAGGCCGCCGCCGCGTGCACGCGCACCCTGATGTCGTTGGCAGGCAGACTCAACCGGCCGGCGATGATCCCGGCCAGTTCGCGTTCCACCTGGTCGCAGGCCATCAGCCAGGCCGTGCGGAGCGCGGGCTCCCTGCCGGCGAGCGCGATCATCTTCACCGCGAGCGCGTCGTCGGCACGCTCCGCCTCGTCGGCCTCGCGGCCGTATCTGCTCATCTCGTCGGCGAGATGGTCCTCGAGGGAGAGTTCGGGTTTCCAACGCCGCAGGACGGCCATCTCCCATTCGACGCCGCGCGACACGATCGGTTCGGCGCAGCTCTCCTTGCTGCGGAAGTGGCGCCAGACGGTGCGCGTCGACAGGCCCACCGCTTCGGCGATCTGGTCACCGCTGGTCGCGGCGACGCCCTGCTCCCAGAAGAGACGCGAGGCCTCCCGGGAGATCTCCAACCGGATCCGGCGGCGTCGTTGCCCGCTCATCCCAGGCCCGACGCGATTGCTCACCTGCATGGTTCACCTCGTCATACATCCGCGGAAACAAACGCCAGGCGCCAGGCGGCAGATCGGACCGTCGCGGGCGGTGCAACGGGCGTCACGTCGGGTACGGCCGTGGCCGCTTCGCGGTGCGGACGCGTATGCGGGACGGGCCATGGAGGGCCTGTCCGGCACGGATGAGGAGCGGAGAGGGCATCGGCCAGACGCGCCGGGCGGACAGCAGGCCTACGTCCTTGAGTTGTTTGCCGGAAGCCGGGGCGGCCCGGGCGACAGCCAGGAAGCTGACGGCGAGGAGCGGGTGGCCCATGCCGATCTTGGCAAAGCCCAGCGAGCCGACCTGGCGAGCCAGGGGCCACCGCAGCAGCACGGAGAGGATGAAGGCGACGGCCCCGGCCAGATGCCGAAGAAGATGAAGCCCTTGGCGGATCCCGCGTACCAGGAGATGCCGGCTGCCATCGCCACGCCGAACACGCCGCCGAGCGCTGGCTGGATCGGCTCCCTGTGCGTCAGCCGCCGTACCGCGATGCCCAGGGCTACGAGCAGGGCGGCGAGGACGCCCACCTTGTGTCCGCCGGCGTTGTTGGCGACGACGAACACCACGGGGGGCAGCGCCGAGAGGACAAGCCCCTTGGTGCCGCCCGCCTGCCCGAGCGCCGGCTTCCGCTTCCCATGGTCTGTCGTCTGCATGTCGGTCGCCGCTTCCCGGGGACTGGTGGTCTGCGTGGTGATCAGCGCTTCCGGCGCGGCGAGTGCTGCCGAGCGGCCGACGGCGCTGCCCGTGTGTTCAGGCTCGGTCGGCGGCGCCGGCCGACTCGGCACAGGCTCCGGCCAGTACGGCGGCGATGTCCCAGGCCAGCCCGGCGACGGGGTCGTGGGTGAGTTCCGTCATGCGCAGCTGTCCGCCGGTGGTGACGACACCGAGTACGCGCTCACTGCGCAGCTGGGTGATCTGCGTCGGGCCCCACAGGGCGGTGAGCGTGCTCGCGCTCTGTCGACGCGGCGTTGCCACGCCGAGGTTGGTGATCTGGATGTCGGCCGCGGTGGCGGCGGCCATCATCGCTTCGGCCTCCTCCGCGCTCGCGGGGGCGTGCTCCGTGAGCTGCGCACCGGCGGCCTTGATGGCGTGCGGAGCGCGTTGGTGTGTGAGTGACTCGCGGGTGTTCCGGGCGAGCTTCCAGAAGTCGTCGGCCTCGTGCGCCTCACTCGCGGTCCGGGCCCCGACGAAGCGGTTCACCACCTCGTCGACCAGGCCGCCAGCGCGGCGCAGGTCCACCGGGGTCAGGACCCGTACGAACTCCCGGCCTCGCCGGTGGAACACCACCGCGGCGGCGGCGCAGAGCGCGGCATGCACCGACGTGCTCTCCAGGCGGCAGCGGTCGACGAGCCGGGTGGTCAGCTCCTGGTCCAGCGCCAGGGCCTGCAGGTAAGGCAGGTGCCCGGAGAACGGCACGAGTTCGCCGCTGGCACTCATGCGTGGATCGTCCAGTGGCGGGGCGGCGGCCATGGTGTCCGGCGGCGTGACGACGCGGGCGAGGAGGTCTTCCTGCGCCTCGGGGACACCGCCGGGTGTCTGCTCCGCGCCGTCCAGGGCCGCCACCAGGTCCAGCAGTGCTCGCAGCCCGCCCACCCCGTCGGTGATCTGGTGGGCGAACGTGAGCATGATGTCGCACCGCCGGCCCCGCGGCAGAAGGGCGGCGCGCACCAGTGGGCCAGGGGTCGAGGCGATCGGCCGGGTCTGCTCGGCGGCCACGACGGCTTGCCAGGGCGTGCCCTCGGGCAGCGTCGAAACCGGGATCGGACGGTCGGTCTCCCGGTACACGGCCTCGGGTGCGGTGCGGTCCACCGTCACTGCGAGCAGTGGGTGCCGGCGGCACAGCGTTGCCAGCGCCCCGGCCAGCTCGGTCGCCGGTACGTGCCGGTCGATTTCGGCGACCAGGGAGAACTGGAGGGGGTTGCTGCGCATGTAGAAGTCGATGGTCCGCTCGAACGCGCCCAGCGGTCGAACGACTCCTCCTCGGCTCGGGGTCACTGTTGCTTCCTTCCGCTTGGAGGAGAACCGTCCGCCGCCGGGTGGCACGTACGTACCCGGGGAATGCCCGCGGAATACGTTCCTGCCCTGCTCGGCCGGCCGGTGTTCACCGGGGAGGTCAGACGCGCTTGGCGGGCAGCAGGCCGATGGCCGCGAGCCGTTTGTTCGAGCGCCGGGAGGCCCAGGCGACCACCAGGAGGGCCAGGGCGAGCAGCGGGAAGCCCATGGCGATCTTGGCGAAGCCCAGCGAGCCGACCTGGTCGGTCGCGTAGAAGTACTGCTGGACGGCGAACCGGGCCCCGAAGACGGCGGCCAGCACCAGGGTGGCGACGTCGTAGTAGAGCCGCGAGCGCCTGTCCGCGCGCCAGACGGTGCCCTTGCCGGTGGCCGCGTTCCAGATCACGCCTGCCAGCGGCCACCGCACCAGGACGGAGAGGACGAAGAGGACGGCGCCGGCCAGGCTCGCCCAGATACCGATGAGGAAGTAGTCCTTGGCGGAGCCGGTGAACCAGACGACGCCGGCGGCGATCGCGACGCCGAACACGCCGCCGACCGCGGGCTGTACCGACTCCCTGCGCACCAGCCGCTCCACACCGATGGCGACCGCGACGGCGACGGCGGCGACGATCGACGCCTTGAGCCCGCTGAAGTTGTGGGCGACGACGAATGCCAGCACGGGCAGCGCCGAGTAGACGACTCCCTTGACGCCTCCCGCGTGGTCGAGGGCCGAAGGCCGCTGCCGGGGCGCCGTCCGCTCCGCCTGCGTGTCGGACTCTGTCTCCAGGAAGCTCTTGGTCTTCATGGTGGTCAGTTCTCCCGAGTTCGTCTGGGGGGGGCGAGATGCAATGTCAATGTGTCACTTAACGCCAGCCTGGCATTAAGTGACAGAGATGACCACCCCTCGTGGTGTGATGCGGGTCACAAAGTGACACTCACTCGACCCGCCACCCCTGTGCGGGGCACTCGCGCTGCTTCTGCTCCCGATCGCGGATCTCAACCACAGCACCGGCCTGGCGGTCGAGAGCTCCACGAGTGCCCGCTTGCAGCGTTTGTCATTTAGTGAAACTGTCATTAAGTGACAGGCAGGCTGTTGGTCTTGCCTCCTCATGACACCGGACGCTGACCACAGGAAGGATCGACATGGCACTGCGGGAGACCATCTCCGTCGAGGAGTTCTTCGGGCCACCGACTCGCGCTAAGGCGACCCTCTCGCCGGACGGCAGGGAAATGGCGTACCTGGCGCTGTGGAAGAACCGCATGAACGTCTGGATCGAGAGCGTCGACGCACCGGGGGACGCGCGGTGCGTGACCACCGAGGACCGCGGAGTGGTGAGCTACCACTGGACCCGTGACCCGCGCTGGCTGCTCTACACCCGGGACCAGGGGGGCGACGAGAACCTGCACATCTACCGCGTCGACCTGGAGGACCCGGACGCCGCCGCGGTGGACCTCACGCCCTACCCCGGGGCGCGGACCATGGGCCTTGACCTGCCAGCCGGACGGCCCGGCAAGGTGGTCACCCAGCTGAACCTGCGCGACCGGGCCCGGTTCGACCTGGTCGAACTGGACATCGCCACCGGAGACCTCACGACACTCGCCCAGAGCCCCGGGGGCAATGTCGAGGGGTGGCTGTACAGCGAGCGCGAGCCGTTCGCGGTGTCGACGACGGCCGAGGGCGATGTGGAGCTGTCCCGGTGGGACGGGGCGACGGGTGCCCTGGACCCCGTGGCGCGGTTCGAAGGCGGCGACGCTCCGCTGGGGATCTATCCCATGGAGGTCACGCCGGACGGCACCGGGGTCTGGCTGGGCTCGAACCGCGGGAGCGACCGTCTCCGCCTGGCCAGGCTCGACCTGGCCACCGGCGAGGAGCACGAGGTCGACTCACACCCGCACTACGACCTGGACACCCGTGCACGGGTCTTTCCCGCCCTGCCCTCCCCCCTGATCCGCAGCCGGCGCACGGGCGAGCTGCTCGGAGTCCGTTATCTCGGAGAGCGGCAGGTGATCCACGCGGTGGACCCGCACTTCGCCGCGGTGCTGGAGAACCTGGAGAAGCTGTCCGACGGTGATCTCGCCGGGCTGTCCTCCGACGAGAGCGGACAGCGGTGGGTGGCCGGCTTCACCCACGACCGTGACCCCGGGGCCACCTACCTCTACGACCACACCACGGGCGAGAGCCGCCTGCTCCACCGGGCGAAGCCGCACCTCGACCCCGAGTCGCTGGCACCGATGCGACCGGTGTCGATCACCTCCCGTGACGGTCTGACGCTGCCGTCGTACCTGACGCTGCCGGTCGGTGTCCAGCCGTCCCGGCTGCCGCTGGTGCTGTTCGTCCACGGCGGTCCCTGGAGCCGGGACAGCTGGGGGTACCACCCCGCCGCGCAGCTCTTCGCCAACCGCGGCTGTGCGGTGCTGCAGATCAACTTCCGGGGCTCCACCGGCTACGGCAAGGCCTTCACCAGGGCCGGCATCGGGGAGTTCGCCGGCAGGATGCACGACGACCTCATCGACGGTGTGCGGTGGGCGGTCGACCAGGGCTACGCCGACCCCGACCGCGTGGCGATCATGGGCGGCTCCTACGGCGGTTACGCGTCACTGGTCGGTGTCACCTTCACCCCGGACGTCTTCGCCGCCGCCGTCGATGTCGTCGGGGTCTCGGACCTGGCCAACTTCATGCGCAGCCAGCCCGACTTCGTCAAACCGATGCTCGCCTACAACTGGTTCACGTACGTCGGTGACCCGGCCGACCCGGAGCAGGAGGCCGACATGCTGGCCCGCTCCCCGATCAGCCGCGTCGACCGGATCCGCACACCGCTAATGGTGGTGCACGGCGCCAACGACGCCCGCGTCGTCCTCGCCGAGTCCGACCAGCTCGTCGAAGCCCTCCGTGCACGAGACGTCCCCGTCGAGTACATCGTCATGGAGGACGAGGGCCACGCCATCGAGAACCCGGAGAACGTGCTCGCCCTCTACGCCGCGGCGGAACGCTTCCTGGCCGAACACCTCGGTTTCGAGGCCCACAAGGGATGAGGGCACTCGGCTTCACGCCGTGTGCCACCAGCCCGCCGACCCGCATCCTTCCGCACCCGCTTCAGGGGAGACAACATGATCCAGACGCTGCCGCAGCGGCTCTACCTGCTCTGCTACACCGTGGATAAGGGCAAGTTCCAGCTCGACAACCTGCAGGGCCGCGGCCAGCTGCTGCGGGCCGGTGCCCTGACCGAGCTGGCTCGCGACGGACTGCTCGGCGCCACGGGAGGCAAGGTGGTCCGAAAGCCCGGGAAGGCGCCGGACAACTCCTTCAGCGCCGCGGTGTGGGGCGACCTGCCCGACAGCAAGCCGAAGGGCTGGCTCCAGTTCGTGCACAACAAGGCCCACACCGCAGAGACGCCGGTCCGCGACCAGCTCTCCGCCGCGGGAGAGGTCACCGTCTCCCGCGGCAAGGTGATGGGACTCATCCCCGCCGACCGTGTCACCGTCGCCCACCCGGAGGAGGTGCGCGCCCTCCAGGAGCGGGTACGCGCCACCGTGCTCAACGGAGTCGACCCGGCGTTGGTCCCGTTGGAGGAGCTGGCCATGGCCGTGTTCACAGCCGAACTCGAGGTGACCTGCGTGTGGAGCCGCGGAGAGCTCCGCACCCACAAGCAGGCGTTCAAGGCGCTCGCCGCTCGGTTCGACAAGACCGTCCCCGGCCTGCGCAAGGCGCTGCGCGACTCGTACCTGTCGAGCCGGGCGGTCGGCGGCGGCTGGAGCGCCTGAGCGCGCGGCCGACGCCGGCAAGCAGACACCCAGATTCGGTGGATCAGCAGGTCGGTGGGGCAGCGCCGAAACTGTGCACGTGGATTTAATGTGACCGTTGACCGGTCGGCTAGCTGTTGCTCTGTGTCCGTCCCGGCCGACTCGGAAGGTGGAAGGGCAGGAAAGCAAGGTTGATCTCAGGGCCAAGGTCGCCGTTGGCGTGGAGGACGGCGTTGTGTCGCTCGCTGAACTCGCAACTGCGCTGGCCGTGTCGCAGGAAGTTCAACCGCTGGGGCGGGGTTGAGGACGCAGATCATGCGATCGCCGTGAAAGATCTGCAGACGGGGATCGCTCAGGTAGTCGCGGGCTTGGCGGTCGCTGGTCAGGGCATGGTCCGTGAACTGGCGGCCGGCCGCGGTCGCGCGCTGGCGGTAGGCGTCGGCGGCCGGACCGCTGATGTGCTCACCGTTGCGGAGGGCTTCTTCGTCCTCGGTAAGGACTTCGATGCGATAGAGCAGCCTTCGAACGCGCATTCATCAGGGAAGCCGGATTCGTGGCTCAACGCGACCCTTTGGGTATTTTTGTATACAGATGGACTCATTGGATCGAAGCGGCAATCAGTCCGCGCGGTCGGCGACGGATGAAGAGGCAAGCGTCCGCCGGAAACGGGAGGAACTGGGCGATCCCAGTCCTTCCGTCGATATGCCGTCGCTGCGTCCGACCTGGTGATGGAGGGCTACTCCCGGGGGAGTAGCCGCCGACTCCCGCTGGCGGATGTCCGATTCGTCTGCGCTTCGTAGCGTCGTCGGCATGAGTGAAGCATGCGAACTCGTCCCGCGATACGGCGACAAGACCGCCGTCGACCGGCTGACCTGCACCGTCCGGCCGGGGCGGGTGACCAGTTCCCTTGGGTACAACTGGCCGGGCGGGTCGACCACCGTGCGGTTCGTCCTCGGCCTGGACGCGCACACCGCGGGCACGGTCACACGCGGCGGCAGGCAGTACGGCGAGCGGCCTGGACCTCTGCGCGCAGTTGGCTCGCCGCTGGACGCCAAGGACGTGCATAGCGGCCGCACAGCCCACCAGTACCTGGCCGGGCTCGCGGAAGCTGTGCGACCTGATGGATACCAAGGGCGCCACCGTACGCCTCGACGACCGGGGCGGCTGGCGGGTGGACAGCCCCGATGCCGAGGCGATCAGCGACCTTGCCCGCGACCACGGCCTCGCCAGCCTCGGCCGCTGGTCGTCCCTGCTCCTGATCGCCGGCTACACGGCGGCGCTGCTCCTGCTCGCGGCAGGGGCCCTGCGTACACGTGACCTATGACAACAGCCCCCGTATGACCCGTATGGAAGGACCCTCGTCATGCCCTGGAGCCTTGCGCGTTTACGGCTGCTCCTCATCCTGGTTGTCGCGGACCTCCTGATGTTGTCAGGAGTATCCGCAACGGAAGCCGACGCGAGGGCCGCCGGGCGGCACGCTGCCGAGATCATCGCCGAGGAGAGCGCCGGTGAGCGTCTGGTCGATCTCACCGTCTCCTCGCCCGCGTTGGGCGGTACGGCCAGGGTCCGGCTACTGACCCCGGACGGCTGGGAACGGCGGCGGCCCGGCGAGACGTGGCCCGTCCTGTATCTCCTGCACGGCGGCTTCGAGCCGGAGACGTACAAGACCTGGACCCGTGAGTCCGACGTCGAGGAGCTGCCTCAGCTCCGGGATGTCCTGGTGGTGATGCCCGAGGGAGGCCAGGTCGGCTTTTACAGCAACTGGTGGAACCACGGCACCGGCGGCCCGCCCGCCTGGGAGACCTTCCACCTGGACGAGGTGCGCCCACTGCTGGAACGTCACTACGGTGCCGGGACGCGGCGTGCGGTGGCCGGACTGTCGATGGGAGGCTTCGGTGCGGTCTCCTATGCGGCCCGCCGCCCGGACCTGTTCCGTGCCGCCGCGAGTTACAGCGGGCCGGTCCATCTTCTCCACGCTCGGATGCGCGAGGTCTGGCCGCAGATGGAGGAGGCGTACGGCGGTGACCTGGATGCCCTGTGGGGGGACCCGGGTGCCCAGCGTGCCATCTGGCAGGCGCACGACCCGCACCATCTGGCCCAGCGCCTGTGCCATACCCCGGTCTACCTTTCGACCGGGGACGGCACTCCGGGACCGCTCGATCCGCCGGGCAGCGCCTACGACCCGGCGGAAGCCGTCATTCACGACCTGACCCGATCCCTGGACGCCCGGCTGCGGCGGCTCGGCGCCCCGGTGACCGGTCACTTCCACTCCGGCACCCACCATCCTGCCTACGGGGAGCGGGAGTTGCACCACTCCTTGCCGATACTGCTGCGTGCCGTGGGCGTGTGAACGGGGCGGGTGTCAGCCCTGGGTTCGAGGAGGCTCTCCGTTGCCCGGTCGTGTGGTGGACCGGGGCGCATCGGCGGGCGGTGGGCCGGGTGTGCCGCTCTCGCCCTGGATCACTCGAGGGCGCGCCTGCTCCTCAGCCGTACCCTGCTCCTCCTTCTCCTTCATCGCCCTGGCCTCCGCTTTGAGGATGCGTGCCGACTTGCCCGCCGAGCGGGCGAGTTCGGGGAGTTTCTTGGCGGCGAGGACGGCTATGACGACGATGAGGATGATCGCAAGCTCGCTGAGTCCGAACATGCGGTTCCTGTCTGATGTGGGGTACGGCCGGGGGCGTCGGGGGAGGAGGCGGGCGGGGCGCTCTCGTCTACAGGTGCTGTGTGATGGAGGGCAGCAGGTCCTGGAAGGTGCGGCCGGTGGCGGGTTCGCCGATGGCCTTCATCTGCCAGCCGCCACTGGTGCGTTGTACCTTCGCCATGATCTGCGCGGTGTGTTTGCCGCCGCCGGTGAGGGTGTAGCGGGCCAGTTCGGCTCCCGTGGTCTCGTCGACGAGACGGCAGAAGGCGTTCTGTACTTCGGCGAAGGTCTGGCCGGTGAAGGAGTTGACCGTGAACACGATCTGGTCGACCTGGGCCGGGACACGGGCCAGGTCGACGAGGACGGCTTCGTCGTCTCCTCCGGCGCCTGCTCCGCCGGTGAGGTTGTCGCCGGTGTGCCTGACGGAGCCGTCGTCGCTGACCAGGTGCTGGAAGAAGACGACGTCGACCGGCTGCCCGGCGGCGAAGAGTACTGCCGAGGCGTCGAGGTCGATTTCTCCGCCTCCGGTGAGCTTGGCGAGGAAGCCTTTGCGGGGTGCGGCCTGCCAGCCCAGGCCCATGCGGACGGAGCTCAGGGCGCTGCCGTCGGCCTTGCTCAGGCTGATCTGCTGACCCTTGGTCATGTTGACCGACATGGGGTGCTTCTCCTTCGGGTTTGGTGCTGTTGAGCGAAGTGTTCGGGACCATCTGCTCGGCCGTCCGGAGCGTCGCGGCTGCTAGCCGGTGAGCGGGGGGCCGCTCTGGGGGTCGGTGGTGGGTGTGGCAGGGGGCGGCTTCGGGCAGAGGAGCGGATCTTCGGCGATCGACCGGCGTAGGTGGGACAGCATGCCGCGCTCCAGCAGGGCTTGCTGCCGGTCAAGCCGTGTCTGCTCCAGCCGGGCGGGGGTCACGGAGTCGCCACGCCCGCGTATCGCTGTCCCCGGCGGCGAGGCATGGGCAATGAGAGCGCTCACGGCCGCGACGAGAGCGAGGATCCAGCCGACGGATATGAGCGAGCCGGGCAGTGCGCCCCGGACGTCGGTCAGCTGGAGCAGGTGGCCGACGAGGAGCAGGGCAGCGGCGGACGAGGCCGCCACCGGCGGCGTGAGGACCGCAAGGGCGGCCACCGGGCGGGCGTCGGCGGGCCGGCGCGGTGCGGTCTCCGCGGCGGACGTGTTCCGAGCGCAACAGGTGCGATACATGCGGCACTCGCCGTGGGCCGCCGCCGTGATCTCGTCGGCCTCGGCGAGGGCCCGGATGCGCAGGCGTGTGGCCGCCCGGCCGGTCGGGTCGGCGCGCAGGGCGCCCAGGATGTCCGGGGTGTTCGGCGCGAGGTGCAGCACGGCTTGGAGGTCCACCCGGTCCTCGGGGCGGAGGCCGGAGGGGTTGGCCACAAGGTCTCCTGACGAGGGCGCCGGATGATGGTGCGCGGGCCCGCCCCCGGGGATCAGGCACGGGGGCGGGCTGCCTGTGTCAGACGCCGACGCCGAAGTCGGAGGCGATCCCGGACAGCCCCGAGGCATAGCCCTGGCCCACGGCGCGGAACTTCCACTCCGCGCCGTTGCGGTAGAGCTCGCCGAAGACCATGGCGGTCTCGGTGGCGGCGTCCTCGGACAGGTCGTAGCGGGCGATCTCGGCGCCGCCGGCCTGGTTGACGACGCGGATGAAGGCGCCCCGGACCTGGCCGAAACTGTGGCCGCGGTTCTCGGCGTCGTGGATGGAGACGGGGAAGACGATCCGGTCGATCTCGGCGGGCACGCCCGCGAGGTTCACCTTGACCACCTCGTCGTCGCCCTCGCCCTCGCCGGTGAGGTTGTCGCCGGTGTGCTCGACCGAACCGTCCGGGCTCTTGAGGTTGTTGTAGAAGATGAAGTGCTGGTCGGACAGCACTTTGCCGGAGGCATCGAGCAGCAGCGCGGAGGCGTCGAGGTCGTAGTCGGTGCCGGTGGTGGTGCGTACGTCCCAGCCGAGGCCGACCAGGACGGCCGTCAGGCCCGGTGCCTCCTTGCTGAGCGAGACATTGCCGCCCTTGGACAGGGAAACTCCCACGAGGTACTCCTTCTCGGTGCGTCAGGTCAGGGTCCGACGGGCCCCGGAATGAAAACTACAACACTGTAGAAAGCGAGGAGGGGTTTGCGCGGCCATCGGGGATCGGTCGTGTCGCGAATGGCCGGGCCCCAGGCGGCGGCGTCGAAGAACTACCGACGCATCGGCTGGTCGAGGAACCTTGCCGCAGCCGCCCGCCCAGGGAAGCCCCTGCGACGCTGGCGCACGTCGTACCGATGAGCCGACCTGGCTTACGGCCGGGGCTGGACGGTCTTGGCGATGGCCCCGGCGAGAAACCCCAGAACCAGCCATGCGATGACGACCATGTCCGCCTGCCTTCTTGTGCCGCAGCTGTTGTGGTGCCGTAGCTGTCGTGCCGGCAGGAACAACCCCCGGGCGGCCTGGCTTCTACAATCACGTAGATGCTGTGGTGCAGGGCATCGGAGCACCGGTCCCGGCTGCGTGGCGTCGATACGATGGATCGCCCGTGAATTCGGGGTCGGCGGAAGGGAGACAGGGCGTGACGGATCAGCGGCAGCGTCCCCGGCGGGGGCAGGGTGAACTGGAGTCACTTGTCCTGTCGGCCCTGAGTGAGGCGGACGGCCCGGTGAGTGCGGGGTGGGTGCAGGAGCGCCTCGGCGGAGACCTGGCCTATACGACGGTGATCACGATCCTGACCCGGTTGCTGGCCAAGGGAGCGGTGACCCGCGAGCGGACGGGCCGGTCCTTCGCGTGGACCTCCGCCTCGGACCAGGCGGGCCTGGCCGCGCACAAGATGCGCAAGGTGCTCGATGCCGAAAGCGACCGCGGGGCGGTGCTGGCCAGCTTCGTCACCTCTCTGGAACCGGACGACGAGCGGCTGTTGCGTGAACTGCTGGGTCGAGCCAACGGTGAAGGGGAAGACTGAAGCCTCATGGGGGTGTTCGTCTTTCTGCCGCTGGTCCTGCCGTTGACGGCGTGGCCGATCGCGCGCCTGGCCGAGCAGCGGCTGCATCCACGGACCGCCACTCGGCTGCTGACCGGGCTGGCCGTTGTGATGGCCGTGTGCAGCACCGTGTGTCTGGGGCTGCTGATGGTGGTCGGCACGGCGCAGCTGCCCGGTAACCCGCTGCCCGACGCCTGGTCGGACCCCGAGGTGCGCGAGGCCGTGCCGTACGACGAGATTGCCGGTCAGACGGCCATCCCGGCGCTGCTCGCGGTGCTGCTGGCATGCGGCCGCACGCTGTGGCGGCACGGGCGGGTGCGGCGCCGCGCCCACCGCGCTCTGGCCGGGCTGCCGGGCACGGAGGTGGCCGTACTGCCGGACGAGGTGCCGTATGCGTACGCCCTGCCCGGCGGGCGACGGGACCGGGTGGTCGTGACCACCGCCCTGCTGTCCTGCCTCGAACCGGCCGAACGACGCGCCCTGTTCGCCCACGAGCGCGCCCACCTCGCCGCCCGGCACCACCGGTTCCTGCTCGCCGTCCAACTGGCCGCGCGCGCCAACCCGTTCCTGCGCCCGCTGCGTACGGCCGTGTCCTATACGGCGGAGCGGTGGGCGGACGAGGAAGCGGCCCAGGCGGTCGGCAGCCGCAGGGCCGTGGCTCGCGCGATCGGCAAGGCGGCGCTGGTCTCCCGCGGCACACCGGTGGCCTCGCTCGCGGGCTTCACCGCGCCAGGTCCGGTGCCGCGTCGGGTGACCGCCCTGCTCGGGCCTGCGCCCGCGCTCCGCAGTTGGCCGTCGGTGTTCACCTCGGTGGGTCTGGCCGCCTGGGGTGCGGCGGCGGGGACCGCGGTGTCCGCACTGTCGTCCGCGAACTCCGCGGTGACGATGGTGCTCATCCTGCACGCGGCGACGCCTCTGTGAGGGTGCTGAGCCGCATCGCGGCGACTTGTCCGGCGAGCGGTGGGCGTTGATCGAGCCCGTGATACCGCTTTGGAAGTCCCGCGCGTTCTTCGGGCAGTGGCCATCAGGGCAAGTACGCGATGCGGGAGATCGTCGACGCGAACCCGTACCCGTCGCGGACCGGCCGTCAGCGGGACTTGCTGCCGCACAGCCTTCTGCTCGCGTACCCAGGGCACCGTTCAGCGGGTGACGGAGAACATGAGCAGGACGATGAAGAGCGCCAGGGCGCCGAGGGTGGCGCCGATGAGGGACGGGCCGAAGTTTGTGGCGAGGCCCCGCTCGTTGTTCCAGACCCCCAGCACTCCCAGGAGGAGAGCGAGGAGCCCGAGAGGCGCGGCGACGAAGTCACCGACGACGGGGATGAAGGAACCCACGAGGGCGACAGTGCCCATGGTGAGGGAAGTGTCTCCCGGGCGGTTGCGGGGCACGGCCCCGCTGGGTCCGGCGTCCTGCTGCGGCATGCCGTCCTCTCGCGCTGGAATTCCGGTACGTCCCGGACAGTCAGTGGGTGACGAACTGCTCGAGTCGAGCGAACTCTTGTGTGCAGTACAGCCTTTCATCTCCGGTATGTCCACAGGGAAGCCCAAGGCCCGGCTCGTCTCCACGGTTGCCGAGGTGGGCTCCGTCGATCGTGGCAGTCGATCCCGCCGACACCTCGCCGCAAGACTCACTACCATTCGGCTACCCGCGAGCCCGCTACCGGCCGCCGCCGAAGGCCCGACGTATGGTCCTGGCCTTCTTCTCGGGCTTGTCTTGGGTTCTAGGAGTCGTCGCAACACCCCAGTTCAAGGGGTGCGACGGAGTTCGAGATCCGCATGGTGCGAGTGGCTCAAGGTCGCAGGAAGCCGGTCCGTGAGCGGGAGGAATACTCCCGGCTCATGGACCAGGGCCTGACCAGCTACGAGGTGTGCCGGATCGTCGGGATCAACTACCGCACCGGCAAGCGCTGGCGGCACGGCCGTATCCCGTCAGGCACGACCAAGGGGGCGCCCCCGGCTCAGCGGCCGATGGCGTCCCCCGCGGCAAGCTGACCCGCATCGAGGCCGAGACCTCGCTCACCCTGCGATGAACACGTCTGCCCGTCGGGTTAGGTGGGCCCGAACTCCCGCTCGTGTCCGAGGCGGTCGGCGGACTGTTCGGTGCGCCGGGAGCGGGCGAGAGCGCGCCGGCCGAGGGTCGCAGCGGCCAGCCCCAAGGGGATGGCCGCGATGGCTCCCACCATTCCGTTGCCAGTGCCGGGGCCACCGCTGGAGGTGGCCAGATGCAGCACCGCGAGGGCCGTGCCGACCAGGCCTACCGCTATGGCCGACATGGCGGCGGTGCGTGCGTTGCCGGTGCTGATACGGCCGGCGGCGCGGGCCAGGGCCAGCCAGCCGATGGCCACGCCGATCAGCCCCACCCCGAGGGCGAGGTTGGCCCCGGTACGGCCGTCGCCGATGGCTCCGCCCTCGGCGGCCACCGTCAGGACGTCTGTTGCGCTCATGTCGTTCTCCTCCTTCGTGCGGATTCCGCGGTTTCCGTTGTGCCTTGAGCGTGCCTGGCGACCGTGCTGCTGGTCGTCCGGTGGGTGCAGTCTTTTCGGACTGCCGTCGGCATGGCAGTTGGCTGCTGCGCGTGCGGCAGTCGGCGGGCACGTACCGCGGGTGTGGTAGTCGGCCGCTCGTCCGCGGGCGGGACTCGCCCGCGGCGGCGTCCGGCTAGTCTGCGCGCATGGACACAGGGCGTTTTCGTGTCCCGGCCGGTGCCATGGACTGGGCGGTTGCCGTCGGCGTGGCGGCACTGCTGCTGGGAACCGGGTTGTCCGGGCAGCACCCGGCCGGGGGGCGCGGGCTGTTCGGAGCGGTGCTGCTGGCGGCGGGCGGTCTGGCGCTGGTCGCGCGTCGTAGGGCACCGATTGCGGTGCTGGCTGTCACCGGCCTGTGCGCGGTGGGGTACGAGGCGGCGGGTTTCGAGGTGCTCGCTGTCTCGTACCTGGTCGCGGTGTACAGCGCCGTGCGGGCCGGGCACCGTGCCCTGGCGGTGGCGGTATCCGTGTCTTTGCTCGTCGTCCTGCCTCTCACTGCGCTGGTCTTCCGCGACGGGCCGGCGCGCGAGGCGTTCGCGCAGGCCAGGAACGTACTGGAAATCGCCTGGCTGATTGCCGCTTTTGCCGCCGGGGAGGCACTGCGGCAGGCCGAGCGGCGGGCGGACGAAGCCGAGCGCACCCGGGAGGAGACCGCTCGGCGCCGTGCGGATGAGGAGCGCCTCCACATCGCGCGGGAGCTGCACGATTCCCTTACGCACCAGATTTCGATCATCAAGGTGCAGTCTGAGGTCGCCGTCCACGTGGCCCGCAGGCGCGGCGAGCAGGTGCCCGAGACGCTGTTGGCGATCCAGACGGCCGGACGCGAGGCAACCCGGGAGTTGCGCGCGACTCTGGAGGCCCTGCGCGACGACGACACGACCCCGCCGCAGAGCCTTGAACATGTACCGGAACTGGTGGAGCGCGCCCGTTCGATGGGTCTGGACGCAACGCTGACGATCGAAGGGCAACGACACGACGTGCCGGCCACCGTGGGCAGGACCGCCTACCGCATCGTCCAGGAGGCGCTGACCAACACCGCCCGACACGCCCGCGCCACCACCGCGACGGTCCGGATCGAATACCGGCCCGACTCCCTTGCCGTCCAGGTGGACGACGACGGCAGGGCCGCCCCCGATGACGCCCCGGCCCCAGGCCTCGGGCTGCTCGGCATGCGCGAACGCGTCACCGCCCTTGGCGGCAGACTGCGTGCGCAGCCGCGCACCGAGCACGGATTCACCGTCCAGGCCGAACTCCCCGTGGAACGAGCATCATGATCCGTGTCCTGCTGGTCGACGACCAGCCGCTCATCCGCAGCGGCTTCCGCGCGCTGCTCGACCTCGAGGACGACATCGAGGTAGTGGCCGAAGCCGCCGACGGCGAAGAGGGGCTGGTGCTCGTCAAGGAGCATCTGCCCGACGTCGCGCTCATCGACATCCAGATGCCGGTCATGGACGGCATCGAGGCGACCCGGCGCATCGCCGCGGACCCGGCCCTGGCCGACGTGCACGTCGTCATGCTGACCAACTACGGCATGGACGAGTACATCTTCGAAGCGCTGCGCGCCGGAGCCGCCGGGTTCCTGGTCAAGGACATCGTGCCGGAGGACCTCCTGCACGCCGTACGGGTAGCCGCCCGTGGCGACGCTCTGCTCGCCCCGTCCATCACCCGCAAGCTGATCCACCGGTACGTCACCCAGCCGCCCCCCGCCACCAGTGCCGCACTGGAGAAGCTCACCAGCCGCGAACGCGAAGCGGTCGCCCTGGCCGCGCAGGGCCTGTCCAACGACCAGATCGCCGACCACATGGTGATCAGCCCCATGACCGCGAAGACCCACATCAACCGCGCCATGACCAAACTCCACACCCGCGACCGGGCCCAACTCGTGGTCCTCGCCTACGAATCCGGCCTGGTCGCCCCACGCAACCGCTGACAGCCGGGCAGCGGCTACCGGCATTTTGGCGGCGGGGACCGGTCAGGTGACCGGCCAGCCGGCCAGTGCGGCTATGGCCCCGAGCGCTCCTGCTCCCAACAGGGCGCTCACCACCCCCCGTTGCAGCCCCAGCAGCCAGACGGCCGCTGCGGCCAGGACGCCGAACTGCCAGCCGTGCTGCAGCACGAGGGCGAGAGGGATCGCAGATCCGGCGATCGCGCCGATCACCGCCGGCCCGGCACCGGCGAAGAACCCCTGCACCGCCGCACTGCTGCGCAGCCGATCGAAACGGGAGCCGCCGAGGATCACCAGCAGGAACGACGGCCCGAAGGCCACCGCGGCGGCCAGCGGCCCGCCAGCAAGCCCGGCGGCGGCGTATCCGACCACGGCCACTGTCTGCACCACCGGCCCAGGGGTGATCTGGCCGAGGGCGACCGCGTTGAGGAACTGCCCGTCGCTCATCCAGTGATACCGGTCCACCGCGTCCGCCTGCATCAGCGGGATGATCACGAAGCCGCCGCCGTACGACAGTGCCCCGACCTTGAATGCCACCCATGCCAGCGCCGCCAGCCCACCACCTGCAGCCGGGGCCGCGAGGGCGAGCGGCACCGGCCACGCTGCCCCGCCCCTCGGACGCGGCACCGCGGGGCGGGTGCGCAGGCCCACCTCCAGCAGGCCCGCGGCCACCAACACCAGCACCATCCACGGGCCCGCCAGCGCGGCCGCCGCACCGCCCGCCAGCGCGTAGCCGACCCACCGTGCCCGCGCCGCGCCTCGATCGCCGGCCTGCTTCCAGCTGGCCGGCACCAGGGCTCCCGCCGCC
This sequence comes from Streptomyces sp. NPDC058697, assembly GCF_042715345.1. Classification (NCBI taxonomy): domain Bacteria; kingdom Bacillati; phylum Actinomycetota; class Actinomycetes; order Kitasatosporales; family Streptomycetaceae; genus Streptomyces; species Streptomyces sp. NPDC058697. The sequence continues at coordinate 111,524 of NZ_JBHXSU010000002.1, read as the reverse complement.
TGCGCCGCGACCGCCGCCACCGCGGCCCCTGCCCCGGCTGCGGCCCCGAGCACCCACAGCGGCGGATCCCCGGCCAGGAAAAGTGCGGCCAGCGCCAGGATCAGGGCCAGCCCCGGCACGATGAAACACACCCCGCCGACCAGCGCGCCGGGCGTACCGCGCAGCCGCCACGCGGTGAAGATCGCCAACTGGGTGGAGGCCGGTCCTGGCAGGAGATTCGTCGCCGCGATTCCGTCCTCGAACTCCGAGGCCGATATCCACCCCCGGCGCTGGACGCACAGCTGCCGCAGCAGCGCGATGTGGGCCGGAGGCCCGCCGAAGCCGATACAGCCGATCCGGCCCCACTCGCGGGCGATCACGCCCAGCCCCACCCGCGGCGTCCCCGGCTCCCGCTCGCCGTCCGCGGCATCCGCCGTCGCCTCACTGGTCACGCGCTGACTCCTCGCCGACGTGCCCAGCACGCCTCTGCGACATCTGTATCGGACGACACGAATGACCCTCACGGCGCGCCACCGCGCACCGCGAGCACGGCAGGCCCGCAGCCCGCCGCAGTGCTGCGGGTGAGGAAGCGGTCAGCGTCGCACCTGGCCAGCGCTGGTCGCCGCGGTGGGCCGACGGGCAGGCTGGAACAGCTCGATGAGGTTGCCTGCCGGGTCGGCCAGCAGGATCTGGCGTCCTCCTGGACCGGAGACGACCTCACTGCGGAAGGAAACACCGGCGCTGCGCAGCCGAGCGATCTCGGCATCGAGGTCGTCGTAGGTGAGGTGGATGCGATTGCCGCCCGCGACGGCAGCCTCCTTCGGGGTGGCCCGGGCGCCCGAACTCGCCGCGCCTGACAGCAACAGCCGCAGCCGGCCACGGATCACGTCGGCGAAGGCAGGGGCGGCGCTGGAGTGCAGCGTGAACCCGAGGTGGGTGGTGTAGAAGTCGATGGCGGCCTGCACGTCATCGACGAGGTAGCGGACGCCGACGAATTCGTCGTGAGCGGTCATGGCTGGGACCTCGCAACGGTCTCGGGGGTGTTCAGGACCGGCATCAGATGCTGGATACGGACGTCTATGTCTGCCGCCGCGTGCTGAAAGGCCGCATAGCCGGCCTGGCCCGTGTCACCGGCCGCGCCCGGGTCGGCCATGCTCCAGTGGACCCGCCGCGGGCCGAACTCCGGGCAGACCTCGCGAGCCTTGTCGCACAAGGTGATCACGTGGTCGAAGTGGCGGCCGGCCAGGTCGTCTACGTGCTGGGTACGCCGACCGGACAGGTCGATGCCGAACGACTCGAGCAGCACCCGGACAGCATGCGGGTGCACCTGCGGCTTGGGACGGGTACCGGCACTGTCCGCAGTTATCCGGCCGGCGGTGTGGTGGCGCAACAGGGCCGCAGCGATCGGCGAGCGAGCGCTGTTGCCGGTGCACACGAAGAGCACCGCAACACGGCGGGCTCGCGCCCCGACGACCGCACGACGCGGTGGTGTGGGGGCCTGGCGCAACGCCGGGTGCAGGGCCGCACCGCTGGCCGCCAACGCTTCAGCGCAACGCTCCAGGTCCAGGCGGTAGTAGCTGTCCCGACCATCGAAGCTGCTGCGCCTGGCTGTGACCAGACCACCGTCACGCAGCAGCCGCAGGTGATACGAGACCAGGTTCTGCGGCTCCCCGACACGTTCCACCAGTTCACGGACCCGATAGTCGCCGTCGCCAAGTTCCGTCAGCAGCCGCCAGCGCAGCGGATGCGCGGCCAGCCGGACGAACTCGGGCGGCGCGACGTCCACGTCCGAAGGGCGAGATCCCATATGGCGAAGATACATCAATTCAGTTTGATGCATCAACGCCAATTGGTCAGATGCTGGCGTGCGCGACGCCATCGCCCCCGTGCGACAAAGTTCAATCAGCGACTTGCGGAAAACCTCATCTTCCGCCTCCACGAGGCCGCCGAATGTGACGCCCGTCCCGCACATCTTCGACGCGCGGTCCTCGATCTTCCCGTCTGGGTCACCCGGTACCCGCGCTGGGGCGCCGTCCATGGACGGCATCACATCCCCACCATCGGAACGCTCTTCCACCGCAAGCGGTGGTACTCGGGGAGGGCCCGCGTACGTTTCCTGCCGCGAGCCAGGCAAGGTCGATGACCTTCACCACCGGCATCCGGACGCTCGGGGAGATCATCGCGGCGAATACGGCGGCCGAGGCTCGAACCCTGATCTCCTTGTGCCTCACCGACGCGGACCCTTGACTTGCGGGGCCCGCACACAAACTCCGGCCGACAGGCCGCATGGCGGTGCCCCGTCGGCCGGTTCTTCACAGGTCGGCGACCCGGGCACCTCTGTACACCGCAGCCCAGTGCCACGGACACCGAGTTGGTGACGGCGTCGATCAGCAGCAGGTGCAACCTGCGGCGCAGCCACAGGAGTCCGCAGCGGACTCCGCGGGTGCGTGGGCGGTGGAAGGTGATCGAGATCAGGTTCCGGCCGCGCGAGGGCACGAACGCCAACGGTGACCGTCCGGAGGTCCAGCGCGTCGACCGGATCGTCGGGCAGGTCACCGGCCCGAAAGTCAACCTCGACTCCGACACCAACCCCACGATGAAGGTCGTGGCGCGGTTCGGCCCCGGCGACTGGCGCAAGCAGGGGCGCGAGTACGTCATCAAGCACACCCTGCCCAAGGTCGAGACAGACCTCTACGCGCGCGTGCGAGGCACGAGCACCGACGAGGCCGAGCCGCTCGCCGACGGGCTGGAAAGCCCTTGGGAGGACCTGTGGTTCTACTCCAACCCGGCGTTCATCCAGGTCCGCCAGCCGTCATGTGGCCGTGACTCGTCTTCGTGCGATGACTCGGCTTCAGCCGAGGCAGTCCGCAAGGTCGCGCTCCAGCGCGGCCTTCGGCTTCACGCCGACGATGGTCTTGGCGACCTCGCCGCCGACGTAGACGTTCATCGCCGGGATGGACATCACGCCGTACGCCGCTCAGGCCCGCGCCGATGCCCGTCGGCCCGCCCAGGGCCGGGAAGGTCGGCCTGTGCATTCGCGCCGCGCAGCAACTTCTTGGCCGCAGTCGGAAATTGAAACTCAAGCTGATGCCGTCTCGGGTGTGGTGACCCGCGTAGTCGGAACCGACCTCGCCCTCGACGACATCCGGTGATTCGGCTGGGATGGAGCGGTTCCTCAGGGGTCTCAGCGGTTCAGGTCGGTCTGCAGCGAGCCAGGCAATGGGGCACGGCACCGGGGACCTCCAGGTGACCGACGCGGGCGACATCACCTCAGTGCAGCACGCCGGTCCTGCTACGGCGCGCCGGTTCACCCCTGCTGTAAGAGGCGACCGATCGCGGGGTTTGCCGGGCGGACTGTCACAGAGAGGGACAGCCGGGGCTGAGAAGGCGAACCGACACGGGTGCTGCGGACCCGGTGCTGTCGCGGCGGGTTCTTGACGCTTCACCGGCGTTGGTACCTGGCCGCCATCGCGTGGAACGCCTTCTTCGGTTCCCAGTGGGTCTCGTCGAGCATCCGGACGACGCCGTAGGAGCCGAGGTCGTGGTGCCCGGGCCTGCTGTAACCGGCGAAGGTGAACCAGAGTGCGGTGTCCACTCCTTCCTCATCGAAGATGTCCAACAGCTCGGTGAGGTAGCGCACCTGCTCCTCCTCATCGGGAACCGCATCGTGAGGCGCCTGCCAGGCCATGCCGCCGAGTTGCCCCGCGCCCCGGTATGCGCAGGTGCCGTACTCGGTCACCGCGACGGGTTTGCCGTGGGCGAAGTGGCCGCGCAGTTCGTCCCGGAAGCTGTCGGCGTTGTAGGCGGCCCGGTAGGCGTCGATGCCGACGAGGTCGAACGGACGCCAGTCGACGGACTCCCAGGGGGCGGACGCGTAGGTGACCTGCCCTCCGAAGTGCGTGCGGACAGTTGCGGCGACCTTGGGGAGGAACTCGTTGAGGCGCGTCTGCACCGGGCCGAGGGCGGACCACCATTCCATGTCGGCGGCGGCCATGGCCCGCAGCCGGTCGCCATAGGTGTCGCCGGGGATGAAGCCGCCGCAGAAGGCGGTGACTTCACAGCCGGCAACGAACACGACAGCGGCGCCGGCCTGCCGTACGGCTTCGGCCCGACGGGCGCAGTCGGCGAAGAACGGGAGCAGCTGGTCAGGAGGAAGGTCGACAGGGAAGGGGGCGAACCAGACCTCGAGGCCGACGTCCGCGGCATGCCGGGCGGCGATGCTCAGTCGTTCGGGCTCGCGCCCGGAGACGCGGACGGCGTCGCAGTGGAGATGACCGGAGATCACCGCCATGTCCTGCCGGACCGTCTCGGGAGTGAAGGTCTTGCGGGAGAGCTCCTGTCCGGGGAGGAACCCGGTGTCGTAGTTGATGCCCCGTGCGCGCACGTAGCTGCCCTTTCGTGTGGCCCATCCCGTGTCCCAGCAGGTTGAGGGCGAGTTCGGTAGCGGTCGCAGACGACGTGCATCCGGGGGATCACTTCGCCGGTCCGTTGCTGCCAACTGCCGGCTGCGAACGCACGCGGTCTCGGTGGCCTCACTGGCTGTCGCGTCCCCGAGACCGGGCGCGAGCGTGGTGTCGCTGTCACCCAACGCCTCGATCGTCTGGCGGAGTTGGACGCTGTCAGTACCGACTATGTCATCGTGCGTGCCTTGACGCACCACCTCTCTAGGAAGCTAAAGTGCTAGGCACCTAGATAAATGGAGGAACCGGTGATTGAGTTCCACCTGAACGACCGGTCCGGCCTCTCTCCGTATCAACAGTTGGTCCAGCAGGTGCGCCACGCGCTGCGGCTGGGTCTGCTGGAGGAGGGGGACCGGCTTCCCACGGTCAAGGAGGTGGCCAGGCAGGTGGCGGTCAATCCGAACACCGTGCTCAAGGCGTACCGCGAGTTGGAGCACGAGGGACTGGTGGCCGCCCGGCCGGGTGTGGGGACGTTCGTGACACGGACGCTGGCCGACGCGACGCTCGCCGCGCACGGCCCGCTCCGCAAGGACCTGCGTCGCTGGCTGGCAAAGGCCCGCCTGGCCGGGCTCGATGAGGAGTCCATCGAGGCCCTGTTCATGACCACCTTTCGGACCGCCGCTGGAGAGGACGTAGCGTGAGCGCCGTCTTACGGGCCCAGGCCCTGGGCAAGAAGTACAAGCAGCGCTGGGCATTGCAGAACTGCGACCTGGACGTGCCCGCCGGACGGGTCGTCGGTCTCGTCGGCCCCAACGGGGCAGGAAAATCAACCCTGTTGAACCTGGCCTCCGGCATGCTGACCCCGAGCGCGGGGACCATCGAAGTGTGCGGTGGCCGTCCCGCCACCGGGCCGTCGCAGCTGGCCAAGGTCGGTTTCGTCGCCCAGGACACCCCGACCTACGCCTCCCTGAGCATTGCCGACCACGTGCGGCTGGGTGCCCGTCTCAACCCCGGCTGGGACGACACCCTGGCGCAGGAGCGCATCCGGAGGCTGGGCCTGGACCTCAAGCAGCGGGCCGGGAGACTCTCCGGGGGCCAGCGTGCTCAGCTCGCCCTCACCCTGGGCCTCGCCAAGCGGCCCGAGCTGCTCATCCTCGATGAGCCGGTCGCCGCCCTCGATCCGCTCGCCCGCCGCGAATTCATGCAGGATCTCATGGAAGCCGTCGCCGACCAGGAGCTGAGCGTCGTGCTCTCCTCTCATCTGGTCTCCGACGTGGAGCGGTCCTGTGACTACGTCATCGTGCTGGTCGACTCCCGGGTGCAGGTGGCCGGTGACATCGACGACCTGATCGCCTGCCACCACCGGCTCACCGGCCCGCGCCGGGACCCGGACACGCTCCCGGCCGGTCAGTTCGTCATCACCGCCAGTCACACCGACCGGCAGACCACCCTCCTGGTGCGCACCGACACCGCGGTCCACGACCCGTCCTGGACCGTCAGCCCGCTCGGTCTGGAAGACATTGTCCTGGCCTACATGACCCGGCCCGCCGATGCGGTACGTGACACCCGACCCGCACTGGAGGTCCTCCGATGATCTGGCTGACCTGGCGCCAGTTCCGCACCCAGGCCGCCGTGATGTTCGCCGTGGTGGTTGCCCTCGCCGCCACCCTCGCCGTCACCGGCCCGCAGCTGGCCGACCTCTACCGGGCTGCAGGTAGCAGCCTGGTGGACCGGCTCTCCAGTTCGGACCAGAGCGTCTATTACGCCGGACTGGTGGTTGTGCTCGTCGTGCCGGCGGTCATCGGGATGTTCTGGGGCGCGCCGCTGATCTCCCGTGAACTGGAGACCGGCACCCACTATCTTGCGTGGAACCAGGGCGTCACCCGCACACGCTGGCTGGCGGCCAAGCTGGGCCTCGGTACGGCCGCCGCCATGACCGCTGCCGGACTGGCCACACTCGCGGTGAGCTGGTGGAGCAGCCCCATCGACCGGGCTGTCAACGGCGGTGGCGCGACGGACACGTACTTCCCGCGACTCGACCCCGTGGCCTTCGCCGCACGGGGTGTCGTCCCCATGGCCCATGCCGCCTTCGCCTTCGTCCTGGGCGTCGCCCTCGGCCTCGTCATCCGCCGCACCCTGCCCGCGATGGCAACCACACTCGTCGTCTACGCCGCCGTCCAGATCTCCGCGCCGATGTGGATCCGGCCCTACCTGGCCGCCACGGACCGGATCACCGTGCCGATCGAGCCCGACGGCGCCCCCATCAGCATCCAGGAGGGCGCCAAGGAGATCGTCACGCACCCCGAAGTGCCCGGTGCCTGGGTCACCTCCCAACAGACACTGAACGCCGCGGGCCAGCCGGTCCCCGTGCCGTCGTCCTTCGCCGACTGCCTGCACACCGATTCGGGGCCGCCCACCCTGCAGCAGTTCGACCGCTGCCTCGGCGACCTCGGCGCCCAGGGCTATCAGCAGCAGGTGACGTACCAGCCCGCCGGCAACTTCTGGGCCCTTCAATGGGCCGAGACCGGGCTCTACCTCGGCCTCGCCCTGGCCCTGACCGGCTTCTGCGTCTGGTGGATCCGCCGCCTGACCTGACCTGACTTGACCAGGCAGCAGGCCGGCTCCCGCCGAAGACGACATGCCGGGCCGCTGCCCCAAGGGCAGCGGCCCGGCATGCGCGTGGTGCTCCGGTCAGAGGTCGAACTCGTGCGGCGGCAGGTCGAGCGTGAAGCAAGCCTCGCGGACGATGGCCTGCTCGGTCTTGTCGAAGTCGCCGTCGGCGCCCCCGATGACGATGCCGATCTGGATCACGGCACGGGCCTCGGCGGGCTTCTTCTTCGCCTTGGCGATCTCCTGAAGAACGCTGACCTTGCCGAAGCCGAAGTCGGCGACCAGCTTGTCGAGGTTGTTGTCGAAACGGCGCTGGAGGTCGTCGGCAGGGAAGTTCTGCAGAACCTCGTTGGTGGTGATGAGCTGGGCGACGCGGCGGCGCTCGGCCGGGTCGATCGTGCCGTCGGCGGCCGCGACCAGCGCGCACATCGCCATGCTGGCATCGCGGAAGGCGCCGCTCTTGAGGTCGTTCTTCTTCGTCACCAGCTGGGTCTGCATCGTCGACGCAGAATCCTTGATGCGGTCCCACAGGGCCATGAGAACTCCGTACGTGTCAGAGGTGGGTCCGAGCCCGTGGAGGCCCCGACCGCCGCATTCTTCTACAGCAACGTAGAAGCTATCAGGGCGGGGTGACGAGGGCGGGGTGCCCGGGGTGGGGTGCCGGGGGTGGGGGTGAAGTGCCGCTGGCTTCACCCCCACCCGGATCACTCTTCCTCGTCGCCTTCGAAGAAGTCGCCGACCTCGTCGACGACCTCGGCCGCGACCATGCCGCCGACCACACCGACCGCGAGTCCGGCCGCACCTGCGGCGACGGCGGTGCCCATGCCGGGACCGGAGCGGTGGCCGTCGTGGTGATGCTCGTCGTGCCCGTGATGCCCGCCGTGGCCGTACGCGGTGTGCGAGCCGTGCGAGGCCCGGTGCTCGACCAACTGCTGGATCCAGCCGTCGACTTCGGTGTTCCAGTCGCGGTGCTCGACGTCATGGTGATCGACGGTGAAGCGGGTGACGGCGTCGCGGCCGGAGGAGAACAGGCCGCCGCGCCTGTCGGCCTCCAGGACGACCTCGATGCCGCCCGGCGAGGCGAGGAAGGTCAGCTCGATCTCGTTCACAGCGTGTGCGTACTGCGGTGCCGGAGTGAGCTCGATCTCCTGGTAGAAGGGCAGTTGCTGCCCGGTCCCGCCGATCCGGCCGTGCTCCAGGTCGGCGGACCGGAAGCCGAACCCGAGCTGGCCCAGGGCTTCGAGGATCGCCTCCTGTGCGGGCAGTGGGCGCACCCTGAGCTGGTCGAGGTCGCCCTTGTCCTTCGCGCCGGCCACGGCCAGCTCGGTGCGCACGCCGAGCACGATGCCCAGCGCCTGCCCGTACAACTCGGTGACCGGGGTCTCCCAGGGCAGCGTCACGCTGAACGGAACGCTGTGCTGCTCGCCTGCGCCGAGCCGGAAACCGCCGCCGACGGTGAACCGGTCGAAGACGACCGCGCCTTCGCGCTCCCCGTCCTCGTGCTCGGCCTCGACCCGTGCCGCCAGCTCCAGGGTGATGTGCTCGATCTCGAAGTCGGCGTCGCCGCCCTTGAGGTGGACCTGGCCGGAAAGTCCGGCGCCGGGCAGGACCGGGCCCGGATCGAGGACCGTATCCACCGTGGGCCCGCCCACGCCGAGCGAGCCGAGCAGTCGTTTGAACACCATCGCGGCGTCCACTCCTTCATGTGCGTGTGCAACTCGTGACGAAAGGCGAGGGATGAGCAGGCAGGTGCCCGGGAACAAGCCGCAAAGCCCTCCCGTTCTCCCTCTACAAGCACGTAGAAGCATAGAGTTGCCGGAGGCCGTCGAGGCCGTTTCCCGAGGCCTGCGGCGGGAAAGTCCGAAAAGAGTCGCCCGCCGGGTCAGCAGTGGACTTGACCAGGTGGCTTTGCCCGTCTTTTAGGATGAACCGGAGGGTGTGTCTGCCCTCCCCGCCCCCGAGGGTCTGCCCGACCCTCCGAGCCGAGAAGGAGCGACGTCCCGCAATGGGTGAGCCTCCCAGTACCAGCCGTGCCATGACCCGCCCGCCGCATGCGCGTGAGGAAGCGGGGGTGGCACGGTGACCGAGACCCTTCTGCTCCTGCTCGCCCTTCTGCTCATGCTGGCCTGTGCCGTGTTCGTGGCGGCCGAGTTCTCGCTGACCACCGTCGAGCGCGGTGATCTGGAGCGGGCCGCCGAGGCGGGCGAGCGGGGTGCCGACGGTGCGCTGAAGGCGGTGCGCCGGCTCACCGTCCAGCTGTCCGGGGCGCAGCTGGGGATCACCGTCACCTCGCTGGTGATCGGAATGCTCGCCGAGCCGTCGCTGGCGGCGCTGCTGCACGGCCCGCTTCAGGCGGCCGGTCTGGGTGGTGCGGCTTCGTCCGTGGCGACCGTGCTGGGCGTGGTCGTGTCCACGGTCGTGCTGATGGTGGTGGGCGAGCTGGTGCCGAAGAACTGGGCGATCTCACGGCCGCTGGCCGTCGCCAAGGTGGTCGCGGGCCCGCAGCGCGGGTTCACGACCGCGTTCGGGCCGTTCATCCGGCATCTGAACAACACCGCGAACCGGTTCGTGCGCCGCTTCGGTCTGGAGCCTGCCGAGGAGCTGGCCTTCGCCCGCGGCCCGGAGGAGTTGGTCGCGCTGGCGCGGCACTCGGCCGCCGAGGGCGCGCTGGAGGCGGACTCCGCCGAGCTGTTCGTCCGTACGCTGCATCTGGGGGAGCTGACCGCAGAGAACGTCATGACTCCGCGGGTGGACGTGAAGGCGCTGGAGGCGCATGCCACGGCTGCCGACGCCGCCAACCTCACGCACGCCACCGGGCTGTCCCGTTTCCCGGTCTACCGCGACAGCCTGGACGAGGTCGTCGGCACCGTCCACATCCGTGACGTACTCGCCCTGGAACCCGGGAAGCGGGCCGTCACGCCGGTCACCGAGCTGGCGACGGTGCCCCTGCTGGTGCCCGACAGTCTGCCGGCCGACCGGTTGCTGGAGCGGATGCGGGCGAGCCGGACGATGGCGGTCGTCATCGACGAGTACGGCGGCACGGCGGGTGTGGCGACGGTGGAGGACATCGTCGAGGAGGTGGTGGGCGAGGTGCGGGACGAGCACGACCCGATCGAGGTGCCCGACCTGTTGCCCGCACCCTTGGGCGAGGACGGCCGGGCCGCCTGGGAGGCGGACGGTGGGATACGGATCGACGAGCTCACCGGGATAGGCCTGCGGGCGCCGGAGGGTCCGTACGAGACTGTCGCCGGACTGGTTGCCACCCGCCTCGCGCGGATCCCGGCCAAGGGCGACGTGCTCGACCTGGACGGCTGGCGCCTCGACGTGCTGGACGTGGAGCACCACCGCGCGGACCGCGTCCGCATCACGGAACCGGTGAAGGTGCCCCGGCAGGTCATGGAGGAGTCCCGATGACCGCCCTGCAACTGGCCATCGGCGCGCTGACGTTGCTGACCAACGCGTTCTTCGTCGGCGCGGAGTTCGCCCTGATCTCCGTACGGCGCGGCCAGATCGAACCGCGTGCCCAGGAGGGCAACAAGCGGGCCCGGATGACCCTGTGGGGCCTGGAGCACATCTCCGCGATGATGGCGACCGCCCAACTGGGCATCACCGTCTCGTCGCTGGTGCTCGGCGCGGTCGCGGAACCGGCCATCGCACACCTGCTGGAGCCTGCCTTCGAGACGGCGCACATTCCGCACGCCTTGGTGCATCCGGTCGCGTTCGTGATCGCGCTGACCGTGGCGACGTATCTGCACATGCTGATCGGCGAGATGATCCCGAAGAACATCGCGCTCGCCGCGCCCGCGCAGACTGCGCTGGTTCTGGGACCGCCGCTGGTGGCCCTCACCCGGGCGCTGAAGCCGGTGATCTTTGGCATCAATGCCTTCGCCAACACGCTGCTGAAGCTCTTGAAGGTCGAGGCGAAGGACGAGGTCGAGTCGGTCTTCACCGACGACCAGCTTGCCCGCATGGTGCTCGACTCCAGCCAGGCCGGACTGCTCTCACCGGCCGACGGCGAGCGGCTGCGCGACGCGCTGGAGCTGGGCACCCGCCCGGTCGGTGAGATCCTCGTCCCTGCTCAGCAGATGCACACCGTCGACCACGCGATCACCCCGGCCGAACTGGAGCGAACGGCCGCCCGCGCCGGGTACTCCCGCTTCCCCGTCACTGGACCGGACAAGGCCCTGCTCGGCTACCTTCACATCAAGGAGACCCTGGGCATTGCCGCCCGGGACCAGCCCTTCCCGTGCAGCGCCCTGCACCCCGTCACCAAGGTCCGCATCGACACCCCGCTGGACGACACCCTCACCGCGCTGCGCGCCAATGACAGCCACCTGGCCGCGGTCACCGGTGAGACGGGCACCGTGCTCGGCTTCGTCACCATGGAAGACGTTCTGACAGAGCTGGTCGGCCCGACCCCGGCCGCCGCGTGAGAGCCGAGCGGTTCTGCGCGCGCCCTCGCACAGAACGGCCCGGCACACTCAGGCTCGTATCCAGCCAGGTTGTACGGGAGTTGAGCCGTGTGGCTAAGGTGCCGGAGATGTTTTGCGCTGACGCAACACCCGCATTGGACGTAGGACGCGCGACCACGGGCCCGGGTTGTCTCGGGAGGGCCCGTGAATGACGCCACGCGCTCCGCCGACCGAGCGTCGGCCCGGAGCCGCAGGCGCAACTGCCGCTTGCGCGCCCGAAACCTCCCGCGGGCGACACCGCCGCTGCAGCGGAAACGGCGAAGCCGGTCAAGCAGCGCGACGCGTTCTTCGACAACGCCAAGTATCTGGCCATCGTGCTGGTGGCGATGGGGCATGCCTGGGAGCCGCTGCGCGGCGGCAGTCGGGCCGCGGCCGCGCTGTACATCGCCGTCTACGCCTTTCACATGCCGGCGTTCATCGTCATCTCCGGCTACTTCTCGCGCAGCTTCGACGCGAGCCCAGGCAGGATCCGGCGCCTGGTCACCGGCGTGGCCGTCCCCTATGTGCTCTTCGAGGTGGCCTACTCGCTGTTCAAGCGGTGGGCGGACGACGACCCCGGCTACTCGATCAGCCTGCTGGATCCCTGGTACCTGACGTGGTTCCTGGTCGCGCTGTTCGTCTGGCGGCTGACCACGCCGCTGTGGAAGATGGTGCGCTGGCCGCTGCCGCTGCCGCTCGCGCTCGCCATCGCGGTCCTGGCCTCCGTCTCGCCGGACATCGGCGATGACCTCGACCTGCAGCGCGTCCTGCAGTTCCTGCCCTTTTTCGTGCTCGGGCTGCTCCTGAGGCCGGAACACTTCCAGCTGGTACGCCGCCGGGCGGTGCGCCTCCTGGCCGTCCCGGTCTTCGCCGGGGCACTGGCGGTCGCGTACTGGGCGGTGCCCCGGATGAACGCAGCATGGTTCTACCGCCGCGACAGCGCCCAGGAACTGGCCGCCCCGGGCTGGACCGGTGTGGTGATGACCTTGGCCCTGTTCGGCTGCTCGGTGGTCCTGGTCGCGTGCTTCTTTGCCTGGGTGCCAGGTCGGAAGATGCGGTTCACGGTGCTGGGGGCCGGAACGCTGTACGGCTATCTGCTGCACGGCTTCCTCATCCAGGGTTCCCGCATCTGGGACTGGTACGAGCCCGACTGGATCCACCGGCCGCTGGGGGCGATCGCCGTAACGCTCGTCGCCGTCGTCGTGATCACCGTGCTGTGCACACCACCCGTGCAGCGCCTACTCCGGTTCTCGATGGAGCCGAAGATGGAGTGGGCCTTCAAGCGGGACGCCGTAGACCTGGCCCGATCCCAGTGAGGAAACCTGTCCGGGCTGTGCCACGGATGGAACACACGGTTGCCACGGCAACCGGGGGCAGCCAGGCCTTACACATCCTGGATGGCGGTAGACGGCAGATCGGTCTGCTCGACTACCAGGTCTGCCATCCCTGCCGGCTCGGCTACATCGACTGCATTACCGTGGCCGGCGGCTGGCAGGGCCAAGGACTCGCACGCGAGGCCGTGCACACCGCGCTGGCCTCCTGCCCGGGCTACATCTGGTCCACATCGCGGCAGTCGTCCCAGGGCCGAGCCTTCTTCAGCGCCCTGCGGGAGGAGTCCGACATAGCGTTCCCGGCGATCGCCGAGCGGTGCCCGCACATGGTGCTGGCATGTCCCCTGGCGGGACCCGTCCGCGGCTTCTTCGCGTGGCCGGGAGCGTCGGTCCTGAAGGCTGTCTTCGACGGTCCTCGCGGATAGCCTTCGCTCGGCCGAAGGGGGTTCAGTGGGTCATCATCGCGCTCGTGGCCGAGCACGTCCATGGACCGCCCCGCGAGCCAGGTGCTACATCGCATCTCCGGGAGGCGGACATGCAGTTCGCGCGGGACGTGCAGGTACGGGTGGGTGCCCAGCGGCCGCAGCAGCCTGGAGCCGGAGCGGGACCGGACACATGATGAAGACCGGGCCCTTCAACGGCCGGTCAGCGGCGGGATTCTCCGGCTGGCGGAAGGCGACCTACGGGTACTTCGCCCTGCCCGCTGCTGCTGCGGCCTTCGCCGCTGCGGGCGGGCTTGCGGGCTCGGGCGTGCCGGGGCGGCGAACCCTGCGTACCTCGTATCCGACGGCGGCACCCATTCGCTTGTTTAGTTTCCGCAGGAGATTCATGCCCTGACGCCAGAAGTGAAATACTCCGGATCGCAACGGAAGTTGACCAGGGATTTACTGACTCCTCGGCTCGCGGATACCTGCGAGTAAAGGGAAGGTATAGTCGAGCCTCGTGAGGGATGTCAGACATTGATGCGGCAAGTGCACTGATGCGGAAAACCTTCATGGCTGGCTCTCGCGACGCCGCAGGTGGGCATGGTCGCACAATGATCGCAGACGCGGTGGGCAGCGACCGGGAACGCGGATTCCGTCACAATCGTTTACCCGCTGCACACCAACTCAAGGAGCAAGCCCGTGTCCGCCACACCGACGGACCCACCGGGGCACAGTCCCCGACCACCCCGCCAGCAAGAGCTTGATCGCGGCACACCGCGGGGTGGTGTTCGATGAGTGCCGCACTGGGCCTGCTTGCCGTTCTCGTCCTGACCGTCGGCACCGGCTACTTCGTCGCCCAGGAATTCACCTACGTCGCTGCCGACCGGCTCGCGCTCGCCCGTGAGGCCGAAGCGGGCGACAAGCGGGCCGCCCGCGCTGTGAAGGTGCTGGAGCGGCTGTCGTTCATGCTGTCCGGCGCCCAGCTGGGCATCACCGTCACCGGCCTGGTCGTCGGCTTCCTCGCCGAGCCGTCCGTGTCCGCGCTGCTCAAGCCCGTCCTGACGGGCATCGGCACCCCCGACGGCGCGATCCCCGGCATCTCCGTCGTCCTGGCCTTCGTTCTGGCGACCGTGCTGCAGATGGTGATCGGCGAGCTGGCGCCGAAGAACCTCGCGCTCGCCGTGCCCGACCGGCTGGCCAAGTCGCTGGCCGCCTCCACCCTCGGGTACCTCAAGGTTGTCGGCCCGGTGGTGCACCTCTTCGACAGCGCGGCGAACAAGCTGGTCCGCAAGGTTGGCATCGAACCGGTGGAGGAGCTGCACCACGGCGCCACACTGGAGGAGCTCAGTCATCTCATCGGCGAGTCTCACGAGCGGGGCGAGCTGCCCCCGCGCACTGCCCAACTCCTCGACCATGCCCTGGAGTTCAACGAGCGGACGCTGGACGAGGTGATGGTGCCCCGCGCGGACGTGGCCTTCGTGGGCAAGGACGCCTCCGCAGCCACCACGGTGGAGCTGATCGCCAAGCACGGGCACTCCAACTACCCCGTCCTCGACGATCACCCCGACAACGTGATCGGCGTGATCGGTGTGCGCGAGCTGATGCGACTGCCCGCGGACCGCTTCGACGGCGATCAGGCCGCGACGGCCGGCGCCCTGGCCCGGCCCCCGCTGCTGCTGCCCGACACGCTGCAACTACCCGACGCGGTGGACCAGATGCGCGAGCGGGACGACGAGTTCGCCGTCGTGCTGGACGAACACGGTGGCGTGGCCGGCATCGTCATCTACGAGGACATCGCCGAGGAACTGGTCGGCGACATCGCCGACGAGTCCGACCAGGTCGTGGAACTCGCCGTCCGTGAGGGCGACGGGGACGGCTGGCTGGTGGACGCCGGCCGCCGCCTGGACGAGGTCGCCCAGGCAACCGGCATCGAGCTGCCCGAGGAGGACGACTACGACACCGTGGCCGGCCTGATCGTGGACCGGCTCGGGCGCTTCCCGGCCATCGGCGACCGCGTCACCGTCGAACTGCCCGACGGCGGCCGCGCGGTGATCGACGTACGCACACTCGACCGCCATGTCCCCGAACGCGTCCGGCTGCAACAGCTGGCGCAGAGCCGTCAGGAGGAGTAGGCGTGAGTTTCCCGATGGCGCTCTTCGTCACCGTGCTGCTGCTGATCGGCAGCGGCTTCTTCGTCGCCGCCGAATTCGCCCTGGTCGCCTCCAAACGGCACCGCATGGAAAAGGCCGCGGCCGAGGGGCAGCGCGGCGCCAAGGCGGCGCTCGCCGGGATGCGTGAACTGTCGCTCATGCTCGCCGGCGCCCAGCTCGGCATCACGGTCTGCACGCTGGGCCTGGGCTCGATCTCCAAGCCCGCGATCTCCCACGAACTCGACCCCCTGCTGGAGAAGCTGGGACTGCCCAGTGGGGTGAGTTACGGCATCGCGTTCGCCGTCGCGATGATCATCGTGGTGTTCCTGCACATGGTGGTCGGCGAGATGGCCCCCAAGTCCTGGGCGATCACTCACCCCGAGCGTTCCGCGATGCTGCTGACCCCGCCTTTCCGGGGAATCGTCAAGCTCGTACGCCCTCTCATTTCTGTGCTCAACAAGGTGAGCAACGCCCTCGTGCGGCTGTGCCGGGTGACCCCTCGCGACGAGCTCGCCTCGGTCCACAATCGCGAGCAGCTCACCCACCTGGTGGCGGAGTCGGAACGGCTAGGGCTGATCAGCAAGGACGATTCCGAGCTGATCACCAGCTCGCTCACCGAGCCGCAGACCCCGGTCGGAGACCTCCAGGTACCGGCGGACCAGATCACCTCGGTGCCTGCGCAGGCGAGCGTCGACGACATCCTTGCCACCGCGGCCGCGCACGACCGCAGTCGCCTGCTCGTGCGCGACGGTTCTCTGGTCGTCGGCTCCGTCCACGCCCGCGACGCGCTGATCGCCCGCGCCCGCGGCAGGGCCGCCACCGCTCGTGAACTCGCCCGCCCGGTACCGGAACTGACCGCACAGGACAACGTCGGTCACGCCATCGAGCAACTGCGCCGGCACCGCGCCTCCCTCGCCGTGGTCGGCGACGACAGCGGACGGCTCACCGGCCTGGTCACCCTCGACGACCTGCTGGCCCGCCTCCTGGACCCGCAGTCGGGGTGAAGGGGGAACTCGGGGTACCTGCCCAGTGCGCGGGGCAGGGACCCCAGGCCCGTCCGGTCAGTCGCTCGGCCCAGCGCACCGGCTGTTCGCTCGCCTGATTCGTGTCCAGTGGGCCGCAGGCAGACCGGCGGCGTCGTGGCATGCCAGACCGGCTCCGGGGGCGCGGTCAACGCCCTTGTCCCAGTGCACAGTTCACCCTGCCGTCACCGCCGAGGGGCACACGCTTACTAAGATCCACTTCCGGTGGGTGATGCACGATTTTGCGGTGAGGGAGCTGGAAGCGCGTGATGACGGATGGCGTGGCCACGCGATTAACCACTCGCCAGGTTCTGGCCGAACGTTGTCGCGCCCTCACCGAGGCCCGCTGGTTCGCCCTCGCGGTCTTCGCGCTGATCATTGCCAACGCGGTAGTCCTCGGCATCGAGACCTACACGGGAGTCGTTCACCGTTGGCACGGGGAGCTGAAGCTCGTCGAGTACTGCTTCCTGGCGGCCTTCACGATCGAGATACTCCTGCGTGTCTGCGCCCATGTCGACCGCCCGCGCGACTTCTTCCGCGACCCGTGGAATCTCTTCGACCTGGCCGTCGTGGTCTCCGCGTTCCTGCCCGTCGTCCGTGAGAACGGCACCATTCTGCGGCTGCTGCGCCTGGCCCGTGTCCTGCGCACGGCCCGGTTCCTGCCCCAGCTGCGGACTTTCATGGTCGCGGTCGGGCGCAGCCTGCCCGGTACTTTCAGCTTTCTGCTCGTTGGCGCCCTGCTGCTGTATGTCTACGCCATGGTGGGCTGGGTCTTCTTCGCCGACAACGACCCCGGACACTTCGGCTCCCTCGGCCGCGCCGTGCTCACCCTCTTCCTCCTGATGACCCTGGACGGTCTGGGCGACGCGGTCCGCGCTGGCCTGGAAATCTCCCGCTGGAGCATCGTCTACTACGCCTCCTACGTCCTGCTCGCCTCCTTCGTCCTGGTCAACGTCCTCATCGGGGTCGTCATCAGCTCGCTGGACGAGGCCCGCGAACTGGAGCGCGAGCAGGAGGAGGCGCGGAGTGCGGTCGAGCCATCCCCTGCCGTGACAGGGGATGAGGCAGAACGCGAGCTACGCGAGCGGATCGCGGCCGCCCGACGAGCTCTCGACGATCTCGAAGTGAGTCTTCAGCGCTTCCCCGTGCGCCCACCGCATGAAGCGGAAGGGACTGTGCCATCACCCTCAAGGCACACCTGAGATGACCAGACTTGGCGAAGAGGGGCAGCCACGGAGATCTCGGGCATCGTCAGCGCCATCGTGATCGGCATCGTCATCGGCGTGCTGGGCCGGTTCGTCGTCCCCGGCCGCCAACGTATCGGTGTGCTGTGGACCATCCTCGTTGGCATGGCGGCCGCGTTCGCCGGCACGGGCATCGCGGCCGGGTTCGACGTCGCCGACAGCAAGGGCGTCGACTGGGTCGAGCGGCTCATCCAGATCGGCCTGGCAGCACTCGGCGTCGCCGCGCTGGACCGGATCAAAGGGGCGCCGCCGCTGAGTCGGCCGCTGCGACGGGGTGGATACGCCGGCGCCATCGGGTAGTGGTGAAGCGTGATCTGACGGGGCGGGCACAACTGCGCGAGGCCGCCTTGGAGTTGTTCGCCGAAACTGCTTCTATACGACCTCGATCCGGGCGATGGCGGCCGCGGCCGGACTGGCGCCGGCGCTGGTGACACGCCACTTCGGCCCCAAGCCGGGCCTGCGGGCAGCCGTCGACAAGCACGTGCTGGACCGCATCGCCGAACAACTGAAAGACCTGAGGTTTAGCTCCTCCTAAGGGGCGCTCCGACCCGTGCAGACATGCGGCTTCGCGGTCAATGGCCGGTCCGTCCGCCTCTTCGACTGATCGAGAGTCCGGCCAGCGGAAACTCAACCGTCGTGCGGACGGCACCGGCCATCCCTTCGGCGGAATGCCGTCCTTCGCTCGAAGTCACCAAGTGCTGATGCTGCTTTCCGTTGGGCAGGCGGCAGGGGCCATCCCGGCCTCTTCACTCCGCCAACTCCGCTTCCTATGCTGCTCCTTGGCAGCATCCTGCGGCATGGCAGGGACAGGAGGATCTCGGTGGCGCATCCGACCGGAGCCGATGAACTGGGCGCGTTGATCGGTGAGCACGGATACGACTGGGAGCGGGCCCGGCGCGGCGCTGTCGGCTCGCTTGTCGTCGGCGTGCTGGGCACCGCCATCGGCGTCCCTGTGGCCATCGGATACATCTCCGACGCCGGAAGCAGCGGCTTCAGTCCACTGCCCGGCCTCGTGCTCGGCCTGGGCCTGCTCGGGCTAGCCGTCGGAAGCACCCTGCTGGCCCGCAGTGTCACCCGCCGACGGGAGGTCTTCCGCCTTCACCAAGGCGGGCTGGTGCACCACCGGGCCGATGCCGAACGCGTCCTGGCCTGGCAGGACATCGCCCGCGTGGACTACCAGGAGAACGACCGGGCCGCCGCCCGATTAGTGGGCACCGATGTGCGCTGCCTGATCCACCTCAAGGCCGGCGGCCGACTCCGCGTCACCGGCTACCACGACAACGCCCACCGTCTGGGCAGCACCCTGTGGCGTGCCATCGCTAAGGACGAACGCCCGACCACTCCCTGACCACCGCTTTCCAAAGACCTCGTATGGGTGCGGCTCGTTTCGGTCGACTCCTGCTCGTCGATGGGTGCCAACGGCTGGCCGCCTTGATCAGGGCGTTCTGCAGCAGGGCCCCAGCGGTGTGCCGGTCTTCCCGCTGAGCAGCACTGCGGTCCCAGCAGCGACAACGATCGGTTCTCCACGAACTCCCGGAAGCCGTTCTGCGCTTCGGTATTCATCGTCTCGACCGCGATGCCACCGCGACGAAAATGCAGCGGACAGGCAGAGGGCCCGTATCGCGCCCGTGCGCGGTACGAGCCCCGGCCTCACGGCGGTGGCGATCAGCTCCAGGAGTGCTCGCCCACCAGCAACACGTGCTCGAGCACGTCCTCCATCGGGTCATCCACCTGGCCCACGTTGACCAGTCCGATCCGGGGGCCGTTGTGCGAGGCGGTGTTGGTCTCGTCGGCGTATGCGACCCCCGTCGGCAGCGCGCACACCGCCGCCAGGACCAGCACCCGGGTCAGCCCACACGCCACGGCCCTCGCCCGCTCATTCGTCATCGCACGGCACCTCATTCATCGGTTCGGCATCTGATCGGACCCTGCGTCCACCGGTTCATCTGCCGAAACCAATAGAAGGTCACGTTGAGCAACCCGTACGTGACCTTCGCGGGCCCAAGTTCGACGTGCTTGGGCGCGGCTCAGCCGTGGCTGTGCGATCTCATTGAGTCCACCCCAGACCGCGTTGCTCGGGCGGGCCTCGACCGTGCCGGTGACCGAGTCGCGGTGGAGCCAGGGTGGCCAGGCGTTCCGCGAGGCCGGTGCCGTAGGTGGTGGGAACGGCTCCGAGGGAGGTGAGGAACTCGTGGTTGCGCTCGCCGGCCGTCCCGATCACGGTGGCGCCCTGGGCCACCGCGATCTCGACCGCGGCACTGCCCACGCCTCCGGCGGCGCCCTCGACGAGCAGGGTGCGCCCCCGCAGGGGACCGAGCGCCTTCAGGCCGCCCATCGCGGTCACGGATGCCAGACCGGCGCCGGCGCCTCCTCGTCGGTCCAGGCGGTGGGCGCGTGGGCCCAGGCCGAGAGCACGGCCAGCTCGGCTGTCGCGCCGGTGACGCCGCCCAGCCCGAAGACACGGTCACCGATGCTCACCCCCTGCACGCCCTCGCCGATCTCGTCGACCACGACGACGGCATGCCGCCCGGGAATCGCGGGCAGGTCCACGGCGAGCACCTCGCGCACCGCCCCGGAACGCAACTAGTGGGGTGAATATTCGGCGAGCGCCGACGCGCACTGCGCTAAAGCTGACATTGGTGCCAGGTGCAAGTTGGGCGGGCCGCCTGGTTCATCCAGGGCCGTCGACCAGTCATCCAGGGCTTGAGTGACAAGCACAGCCCAAGGGGCCCGCTGGCGTAGGTGCTCGTGATGACGAGCTCAGCATCAAGGCAGTCGTTGTACGGCGTGTTCCCCGGCCTGGTCCGCCCCAGCATGCGCAACCGGACACTGCTGTCCGATTCGATCAGGCGGATCAGGTCCACCCCGTCGCCCTCATCCACGCGCCCTCCCGGAACCCGCAACGTTCCCGATCATCATGTATGAGTCGCGAACTGACCCCCCGAAAGCCTGCGTCGGCGACCGCAACCACCAGCACCTAATGGCCTGATCAGTGCTTTCGGCACGCGCCTCATACCCGCCCCGCCTCCTGAGATTTCGTCTGTCGGCCCGCGCCCAGGCAACGGAAACAGGAGACTGTCGTGCACCCGCAGGAGAGGACGGAATCCTTCCAACGCACCGTCGTACGGGTGCGTGGAACACCGGTGGAGCTGACGGGAGGACGAATCGACAACGAGCCGCGCCGGGTGGGCGGGCCGGGCTGGCCGAGTCACTGGTCGCCGTACGGCAAGTCTCCTGAGCGCGGTGCCGTGCGCCCACCACGAACGCCTAGTCGTAGCCGCGATGTCCGTGAGTGGCCAGATTCGGGTGCAGCCTGAGCGTGCCGAAAGCGCGGGCCGGCCTCAGGCACCAGGAGTGACTCAAGCCCGCCTCGTGACGGCCGCATCAGTCCGCCATGTCACTCCTGTTGCGAAACCACCGCCACCGGACAGTCGGAGTGGTGCAGCACCGTGTGTCCCACCAAGCCGAGCTGCGGTCCGAGGTGGCCGCGAGGCCGACGGGCGCCGATGACGAGGAGATCGCCCGCCGAGGACCGGGCCACCAGCGCATGGCGTGCGGAGCCCTCGACGAGCGCGCGGTGCACGACCACGCCGGGGTACTCCTGGGCAACGCCGTCCAACGCCTCGTCGAGCAGAGCCGCGGCGTCATCCTCCTCGGCATGGGCGGGCTCCCCGGTCAGCAGCGGATGCGACGCAGCCCGGTGAGCCGGGCGACGCCAGGCCCGTACGGCCTCGATCTCCCACTCGCGCACCGCGGCCTCCCGGAAAGCGTGCCGGACCGTTGCTGGCGCTGTGGCACCGGTTCCGACGCCCAGAACGATACGACCGATAGCGGCTTGTCTCTGCTGCGCCCGGCCGCGTACCACGACGACCGGGCAGGGAGCACGGGCGGCAAGGGAGAGACTGACCGAGCCCAGCAGGAGTTCCCTGATCGGGCCCATGCCTCGTACACCGGTCACGAGGGCACTGGCGCGGAGTGCCTCGCGCAGCAGCGCCGACACGGGATCCTCCGGTACCACGCCCGTGCTGATCTCCAGCATCGGGGCGCGCAGCCCGGCACGCCGGGCCGCTCCCGCCACAATGCTCTCGGCGAGATCGTGTCCGGTCACCGCATCCGAGACGACATCGGGTGTGTCCGCCAGGGCCGCACCCTCGTACCGCTCCCACAGCGAGGCGTGAACGACCCGCAGCGGCACCCTGTGGCGGACTGCCTCGTCCACGGCCCAGTCGACGGCATGGAGGCTGGGCTCCGAGCCATCGACACCCACGACTATCGGCAGCACCATGGTTCCCACCGCCTTCAGAACTCCGGGATGTTCTCTCATTCTCCCTCCGCGGGCCGACGCATGTCGTGCGCCATTCGGCAGCGTGGCAGACGAGAGGTCCTCGGCCGCCCACGGGCGTGGTCAAGCACCCGATATGCCGACCTTGGTGATGGTGTCAATCGCCTGCCCGGTTGGCGGGACAGAGATGAACGGCCCCTCGTCACGCGGCATGGCCCCACTCCACACCAATAGGTCGGCGTGCGAGGGAAAGCAGCTCTTGGGTATGGAGTAGTCCTTCGCCTTGCTGTGGCGGTCCCTGCGGGCTCTGGTCCAATTTCTCTGCCCCGTGACTGTGGGTGATCGCTCAGATGGCGAAGAGGGCTTCCTCTTGTGGAGGGAGCGGAGGGTCAAGGACGTCGCGAAGACGGGTGATGTCGTGGTGCCACTTCGAGCCGTTCGCAGCGTTGTCCCAAAGTTCGGCGAGTTCAGACCGCTCGGAGGCTACTTGGTCCAGAGCGTCGACGGCGAGCGTTCGAAGGTCTGCGGGCAATTCTGGCGGCGGCTCTGACGGACCGTAGTTCGAACATGGCAGTTCGCCATTCGGGTGCTGAGCAGCGACCCCGGCCCCGATTGAGACGATCCCGACCCGCTTCGACCTACCCATAGTTCACACCGCACGCGCCCCGCGGTAAGGAAATGGCTTGTCACTTGCCATCCCAGCGAGATCGCAGACAACAGCAACCCCAGTACCGCCATGGTGAGTGTGCCGTCCATGCGTGCAGAGTAACGAGCGTGAGGGATGTCGGACAGGGAGCGTGATCAGGTCGGCATCACGAGATCGCTGACAGAGCCAAATTCAATGAGCCTCATCAACGGTGCCACACGCACCGCCGAGGCGCGGGGGCTGCGGGTGAAGTCAGTGCAGGAGCCCGTGGTTTCGTTCGGGCAGCGCGCTACGAGGGCTCGCGGCAGGGCACGAACGAAGACTACGTGGGCGCGGGACTGGTCCCAAACTGCGAAGTGGTCGCACTGCAGCTGGCGGGACAGGGAAGGACTACCGGAGCCCTATCGGCCTCCTCGATGTTGTGCACTGGCCTGCTATGACGAGGTCATGCATGCATGCAGGACGGACATCAAGTCGTCGGGGTTGACCGGCTTGGTCAAATAGTTGGAAAAGCCCAACTCGATGGCTTTCTCCCGGTCGCCCGGCATTGCCTTTGCGGTGAGCGCGATGATCGGCAGTCCGGCGAACTGGGGCATATTGCGGATCGCCGTCGTGGTCGCGTAACCGTCCATGTCGGGCATCATGATGTCGAGCAGGACAGCCATCGGGCCGTCGTGGTCCTCTAGCACTTCGATGCCCTCGCGTCCGTTCTCCGCATATATCACCGACAGGCCGGCCTTTTCCAGGACGCATGTGAGGGCGAATACGTTGCGGATGTCGTCGTCGACGATCAGCACCGTGTTGCCGTCGAACCGACTAGGGGGCAGGCCCAGCACAGCCTCTTCGTCTGCGCTACGCCTTGTATCCGTGCGGGCTGTCGCCGAAGCCGAGGAGGCGCGGGCGCTAGACGGCGGATCCTCGGACGCAGTAGGGCGTGCAGGCCATCTACGGTTAGGCGCCTCGGTGTCCAGGGGCGAGAGGCGCGAGTCGAGCGGTAAATACAGCGTGAACGTGGAGCCTCGCCCCGACTCACTCTGAGCATGGATCTCCCCGCCGAGGAGATGCGCGACTTCGCGTGCGATGGACAGCCCGAGCCCCGTGCCGCCGTACCTCCGAACGATCGCGATGTCCCCCTGTGTGAACGCCTCGAAGATCATCTCCAGTTCGTCGGGCGCGATGCCGATACCGGTGTCGCGAACGCAGAACGCGATCAGGTCGTCATCCGCGTCGTGTGTTGAGTCCAACTCTAGAAGCTGGTCCCGGATTGAGGTTGGCACGTCAGTACCTGCGGGCCTGATGACTAGTTCTACCGCTCCCGTGTTGGTGAACTTCACCGCGTTGGAGAGCAGGTTGCGCAGCACCTGGAGGAGCCGCTGTTCGTCCGTGTGCAGCGTGGCCGGCAGCTCCGGCGACACCCGTACGGAGAAGTCGAGGTCCTTCTCTACTGTCAGCGGATGGAAGGTGGCTTCTACGTAGTCGACGAGTTGGACCAGTGCGATGCGCGTTGGTGAGACGCTCATCTTGCCTGCCTCGATCCTGGAGAGGTCGAGGATGTCGTTGATCAGCTGGAGCAGGTCGGAGCCCGCGCCGTGGATCGTTTCGGCGAACTCGACCTGCTTGGGGGTGAGGTTGGAGTCCGCGTTGGCGGCGAGCAGCTTGGCCAGGATCAGAAGCGAGTTGAGCGGTGTTCGCAGCTCGTGTGACACGTTGGCCAGGAACTTGATCTTGTAGCTCATGGAGATGGCGAGCTGTTCGGCGCGTTCCTCCAGGACCTGCCGTGCTTCCTCGATCTCGGTGTTCTTGACCTCGATGTCGCGGTTCTGCTGGGCCAGAATTTCGGCCTTCTCCTCCAGCTCGGCGTTGGAGTCTTGCAGAGTTTTCTGACGGCTCTCCAACTCGGCTGACCGCCGGCGTAGTTCGTCGGTCAGTTCCTGCGACTGGCTGAGCATTTCCTGGGTCTGTTGCTGCTCCAGGATTACTGCGCTGCTGTGCTCAATGAAGTCCGCAACGTCCTGGGGGATGTCGTTTCTGCGCTCGCCCAGCCACCGTTGTGCCTCTGCCACCCGGGTGGCGGAGAGCAGGTCTTTGTCCCGGGCGCGTTCTTCCATCACCGCCAGCCATTGCTGAAAGACGGCGTCTTCCTGTACCCAGGCTGACAGTCGGCCCCACTCCCTGATGAGGGCTTCGTGTGCGATTTCTGCTGTCTCGGGTCCTCCGCTGCCCAGGACGACGAGACGGCGGTCGGGGTCGGCCAGGAGCTGGGTGATGTACCAGTCGTTGCCAAGGTGCGACCGCTGGGCAGTGACACGTACGGCGCTGGCGGCCCCGCCACGGGCGCGCACCATGGAAAGCAGGACGCGGCGGATGCGGTGTTCCTGCAGTCCTAGTTGTTCGCGTAGTTCCTGGTAGACCTTTTCGGCGTGCTGGTTGAGTGCTCCGGACACGCCGCCGAGGCCGTAGTAGCTGTCAAAACTGATCTGCCGTTCGTGCTGCAACGGCCATAGTTGTGTGAGGGCGAACTCCAGCAGCGGAAGGCTTCCCGGCGACCTGCTGGCTTCGGCGGCAATCTTCTCTGCCAGCCCCGGGGTGAAGGTGACGCCCGTGAGGTGCGCTGGTTCCACGATCACCCGGGTCAGCGCTGATTCATTGAGGGGAGAGACGTTCAGCTGCCGGTCTTGCAGCCGGGCACCGATGTCCGGCAGCTCCAGCAGGTCGGGGAGGAAGTCCGCACGGAGCGTGCACACCAGACGAACGCGTGGATCCTGCACCGTATCCGGGGGTGGGAGCAGGTGCTGCAAAAAGTGCAGAGGATCGGTGCTGCCCGCGCCGCTGAGTACTTCCTCGAACTGATCTCCCACCAGAGTCAGAGGCTTGCCTGCCAGGACGGCAGTCTTCGACGCCACGGTCCAGAAGCCCTCTTCCCGTAGGGCGCACGCCCGGCGCTCGAGCTGCTCCAGGGAGTGGCTGGCGCCCGGACGTTCCAGGTCGAGCAGAGCGCGGGCCAGCGACTCATAGGGCGCAGCTCCGGGACGGAAGGTGCTCACCTTCCACCCGTCGTTCTCCAGCACCGGATGCAGGCCGGCCGCCACCAACGACGACTTGCCCACGCCCGACGGTCCCGTGACCATGACTAAGGGCTGAGCCTTCACCATGTCCTGGAGGCGTTTGACCTCCCGTTCCCGCCCCACGAACACCCCTGCCTTGGCGTCCTGGGGGGTAAAGGTTTGCAGTCCCCGGTAGGGGCATGGGGGCAGCACAGCCCGGCCCAGAACATCCCCCCAGGCGGCTGCCACCTCCGGCAGAGGAATGGCATAGGCATCCTGTGTTTCGTCGGTCTTGCCGGCGATGGCCAGCAGGCCGACCACCACATCACCCCAGCGGTCTGTCGCTATGACCGGGGCGCCGCTGTAACCGGGCTGGGCTCGCAGAGCTGCCTCAGAGCGCGTATCGAGCTGGATCAGTCCCCCTCCGACTGATCCCCGGAAGACACACGTACTCCATGCACCATTGGTTCGCCGCTCGGGGACACGCGCGAACCCGAAGACGGAAACCGGCGTATCGGCAACCACGCCGACCCGCGCGTCCACCAGCCGGGCCGGGCCCGCCCCGCGAGGCAATGCGTCTCCGCCCACGATCACGAGGCCTGCGATGTCACGGCCGGCGCCGGCGGAACCGGGAGGCGCGTCCCAGGCTGCCACCCGGCACACTCGCAGTGGCGCACCTTCTCCGTCGCCCAATAGCACGAACTCCACCTGAATACGCGCAAGTTCGGACGGGGGTTCACGATGGAACTTGTCACGGCCGAGTGCGGCGTTGACCACGTGAGCACAGGTAACGATGTGTCGGTCGCCCACGACCACCCCTACACCGACGGGGGTCTCCGATGTCTGTGCGCGGATCTTGACGATGAACCCTTCGCGCTGAGCATGCATGAGCTCAGGCGCGCTTCCACAGCACACGGACAGCGAAGTTCACTTCGGCCGTCCCTTTCGCGATGATCACGCCGCTCTCGCCACCGACCTTGAGGCCGAACTCGATCTCCATTTCATCTGGCTGGAGCTCCTTCACGGCTTCGGATACCTGTGCCAGGGCTGGCCGTATCCGTCGTAGTGCCTCGTGCAACGACGTCTGTGCACGGGCGACAGTTCCGTCATCTGCTGCCAGTTCGAGGTCTGAGCCCGCCAGGCCGCTGTCTACTTCGAAGACGGCCGTTTCCTCACAGCCATCCACGACCATCGCGATGAGCTCCGCCACAGGCCCCCCAATTGCTTCCAAGACAAGAAACCTATGGTGGGGCATCCAGCGCTGAACCCGCAGTGAAAGCCCAAGTCCCGCTCCCACCAGATCTCGCCATGAACGCCCGCTGACCGTTCGGCCGAGATAGCGGCCCGCTGCTGGACGCGAAGCACTCCCGGTCCGTGGGAGACGATGCGCCGCGCGCACCGGACCAAGGGGCATCGAGGGCTGTGGCAGACGGTGGTTCGTGATGGGTGGGGCGCCGAGCTGGTCGCCGACGCTCTGAAGGCTGCCTGTCGGCAGCGTCCCCACCCGTCCGGTGATCTTTCACTCCGATCGCGGGTGCCAGCACCAGTCAGCAATCCGCCTTACTGGTAACGGAGTTGGACCTCCAGCTGTCGGTGGGCCACACCGGGCAGTGCTGGGACAACGCGCTCACCGAGTCGTTCCTCGCCACCATCAAACGGGAGTTGCTCGACATGAACACCTGGCCCGGCCGGACCGACGCTCGCACCGTGATCTTCGATTTCATCGAAGGCTGGTACAACTTGCACCGACTGCACAGCAGCCTCGGCTACCGCAGTCCCGCCGACGATGAGATCGCACTCGCAGCCTGACCAGCACACCAAAGGTGTACGCCAAAGCGGACCAAGCTCAGCCGCGACTTTCACGCCGACCGCCCCGGCATCAAGCTGGTCGCTGTGTCGGGCGTATCTCGCGGATACCAAGAAAGAAGTGAGCCGACTGAGCAGGTCAGGAGCACTTCTCACGTTTTCGATCAAAGCCTAGACGGGTGGCCCGGTGAAAGTGCGGGGCTAGTCGTGCAGCCGTATGGCCCGCACGAACCTGCGGAGCGTACGGCGGCAGAGGATGGTGGCATGTATGGACGCCTCTGAGGATGAAGAGATTCGGCTGGCGCTCGTCATGAACGGCGGCGTGAGTCTCGCCGTCTGGATGGGCGGCGTGACACACGAGGTCGACTTACTGCGTCGAGCCTCAGATCCTGACGTGGCCCCAAGCACGGTCCGCGAGAGCGATCAGCCCATGTTCGAGCGGTGGCGGGCTGCTTGCAGCGCTTCGCCGGGGCGCCCGCGGCGTCGTGTCATCGTCGACGTGGTCGCGGGGACGAGCGCTGGCGGATTGAACGGCACACTCCTGGCTACCGCGATCGCGCGAGGCACTGCTCTGGACCCGGCCCCGGAGGCGGGTGCCACGGGTATGCCAGCAGCCGGGTCCAAGCTCAGGAAGGTCTGGCAGGATGACGCAGCCTTGCAGTTCGACAAGCTCCTGCCGCGGCCTGGGACGCCTCCACGTCCTTCCATTCTTGACGGCGCCTTCTTCGCGCAGGCCGTGGACCAGGTGCTGCAAGAAATCGACGGCCCAGTGAATCCAACGGGGGGACTCGCGGCACAGTCGCCGCCGATCACCTTGTTCGTCACGGCCACGTCGACAGGACCGGACGCACGGCTCTACCGGGACGCCTACGGCAACCCGCTGACTTGCCCTGATCACCGCCGGGTCTTCCGATTCCAGAAGCAATCCCTTCAGTACACCTACCAGGCCGCCCTTTGGGGAGAGCGGCCGGAAGAGGCCTTCGTTGCGGACATTGCCCGCAACGACTTCGACAGAGCCACCGGGCTGCCCAACGTCCTCGCTTCGACCGCGCGAGCCTCGGCTTCCTATCCCCTGGCTTTCGCACCGGTTCCCGAGATGGAACTGTCGACCAGCGTGCGGGTGCAAGGGGTTGGCGATGCCTCGTGGCTCATGGACGGCGGCGTCTTGGACAACGCGCCCTTCGGACCAGTACTGGAAGCCATCGCCAGCCGTGAGCTTTCCGGCCCCGTTGAGCGACTGCTGATCTACGTGGTGCCTTCGGCCGGCGCCCACGCCCCAGCAGAAGGGGCTGAACTTGAACCGCGATGGACTCACGTCCTGAGCAGCGCCATTCAGCATCCACGGGAAACGGACCTGCGCGCCGACGTGCAAGACATCCAAGCCCTCCTGGAGCAGGCAGACGGCCTGCACGCCGAGAGCAGAGACTTCTTCGCCACTCTGCTCACCACACCGGATCAGCGCGAGCAGGCAGCCGAGACCGCTCGCCTTATGCTGAACACCTACCGCCAGGGCCGGATCGTCGGTGGCATCTTTGAGGCCCGCCGGCTCGTCGCTACGACTTCACTGGCTCCCACCCAAACTGCCGCAGACCTGGGAGATACGATTCCGCTTTGGGTTCCGGAGATCCCAGAAGCGAGCACTGCCGCTTTGCCTGTGGCTCCGTGGCGATGGGGCATCACGGCAGCCGAGCGGACGATGCGCTTGTTCCTTCGTGACTTGCGGCGACGCCTGAGCGAGGCTCCGGGCGACGTCAACACGGCCAGCGGTCTGACCGAGCTGAGTACCGAGTGGTTGCCCCGCATTGACGCCGTGAAGCAAGCCTTCACTGACATTTTGCGTGTTGAGCTTGAGGGGGCTGGAGATGCTCCGGCCCAGACCGTCGGGGGTATCGTCAATCAGGTGATCGAGGCTCTACAGCTCGGTGAGGTCCTGGCCTGGCTCGTCTCGAGAGCCACGGAGTCCTACTGCAATGCTGCAGGGCCTGGGCTGAGCGCAGACGAGGTCCTGCATACTGCGCTTCATGTTGAGGTGATCTCTCGCGCCTTCCATGCCCGATCTCCATCGCGCCCGGCTGCACCGTTTAAGTTCCTGCGACTTGGCCCAGATGTCGCCATGCCGGTGCTCGGCACGGACCTGAGCGATCAAGTCATGGTCAACCCTCAGAGCAAGCTTTACGGCACCCAGCTTGCTCACTTCGGCGCTTTCGGCGATGCCACTTGGCGAGACTGGGATTGGCTGCTCGGCCGTCTCGATGCCGTTGCTCACCTTGGTCGTGCACTCGGCCTGGACGAGGACTGGGTGCTGGAGTCGCAGCTGGCGGTCCTCCGGAGCGAAGACGTCAGTGAAGCCGAATTGTCTGACCGTATGGGGTCGATGCTGGGATTGACGCTGTCTGGGCTGCTCGGCGAGCTCAGGGAGCTCCCCGGCCACCGGGGGCGCGATCTGGTGCGCAACCTGGTGGACTCCGCCGCGGACGGACTAGCTCACCTTGACTACCCCGCCGCCCTTCGGCGGCCAGCTCGTATTTTCGCCCGCGTGATCCGGCGCCCCCTTCGACTGTGGATGCGGACCAAGGGATTCTGAATGTGCTGCCCTGCACATCCAGTCGTGCAAGGGCAGCAGGCCAGCAGACATGGGGAGGTCGCCGATCGTGGTACACCGGTCCTCTTGTCGGACCCGCCCCGAAGCCATCGCCCGAGTCAGATCCACCACCGCAGGCGAAGCTGCCAGCCACAAAGAGACCGGAGTGGCTACGGCGGTTCCCGGCTCCACCGAGGTGCAGGCCCGTTTGTGAAGCCCTGGACCGCAGCCGACGTGGGTAGGCCGCTGGATGGCCTCAGATCACCGTCACATATGATCGATCACGAGCAGAAAACGCTTGGATCGCACGCCAAGTTGACCATTGTGGAGCCGCGAGGGACCGCACTAAGGTCAAGGCTATGACTCCAGCGGCAGTGCAGGGTTGACCCGCACTAGCCTGACCTGATGACTGAGGCCAGTGCCCGTGACCCGGGCAGCAGTGCCTCAGTTGTGCAGCGTGGCCGCGATGGGTGCGACATCGAAGGCCTTCGGCGCTGGCGCGGAGCGTCGATTCCATGAAAGGTTCCTACCGGTGGGTAAGTAGGCGGTCCTCTGTGAAGGGCTGGCCTCCTTGAGGCGAGGGTAGAGGTAGCACCATGACTGTGGCGGCGCAGGGTCCGGCAGAAGTGATCTCCGGTGCAGCGGCGCCTGGCACCTTGTTCCCGCGCGGCGCGGATATCGGAGTGCTGAACATTTTTGGCTTCGATACCGTAGTTGCTTATAGAGAAGACGCGCGGGAGATTGAACGGCGGGTCAGTGCGGGCGCAGCGGAACTCACGAATCGGCGGGCACTCGATCTACTGATGAACCTGCCGCTGGGCGAGCCAGTCCCGGTCACTTCCTTGAGCGAGGTGGAGCGGCGTGCGCTGCGGCGGATGCCCAAGGGAACGGTCTCACGGCATGGTGACATGGTCGTGCGTCAGGTAACTCAACCGCTCAAGGTTGACCTGGCCGTCGTTCCTGGTCGAAGTTGGACCGCCGCCAAGGAAAAGGCGGAGTGGTTCACTCCATTCTGTGCTCGGGCTGTCTTGATAGAGGGGCCTCTCCGTCGTCGAGAGGACGCCCTGATGGAGGCCGACTTCTACGGCATCGGCCTGCTGGTGGCGACTGGCCGCGACGTTGAGGTGATCGTGCCCCCTCGCCCCTTCGTCCGGCGGCGGTACACCGCAGCTGGCTGGCAGTTTGTAGAAGACGCGTATAGGCAGCTGTGCCCGACGAGTCGGTGAATGCCTGATCTCACGGCTCGACAGGCAGTGTCGCCCACGCCCTGAGGGGCGGAGGCACCTCGAAGCCCGCCTTCGCGTTTGCCGACAGGCCAAGACGCCGATTCTCAATGGCGTACTGATCGACAGCGGTGGCGCACCGGTCTCGCCACCACGTTTTACGCTCCAGTCCCGGCTTGCGGTCGGCGATCTCGATCACCCAGGCACTCCATGTGCTGATGTTGTGATCCTCCGACTCGCGTCGCGCTTCACTGCCGGTGTCGTAGAAGCGATCGAGGCCGCGACCATCACAGACGTCACAGCTGCAGGTGGCCGGCGGATCATTGGCGTACAGGTGGTCCAACGATTTGGCGGTCTTGAAGCACATCATGCTCGGCATCAGCACGGACGGATATTGTGGTCCGCCGCCGTTCCGCGAACCGATCAGCGCCTGCTCGCCGGGAGGGATGCTGTGCCGACGGGCACTATCAGCACCGATGCCTGAGAAGAGAGCACCGTGGACGAGTGCGTCCAGGGCCGCCAGGTCGCTACGGAGCAACGCGATGTCAGGCAGTTCCCTCAGTACGCGCCGCAGGTTGGCGGGAACGTTCTTGTCCTGCTCCATGGGATCGAACTGCCGGAACAGGGTGAGTGTCTTCGGATGGGGGATGCGCTTGCAGACGGCGATCAGCTGGTCGACGTACTGGTCGGTGAGCCAGACGGTGTTGACAGGCAGATTGACGACCGTGTCTGCTCGCTTGATCCGTTGCGCCTCCCGCATGACCGCCTTGAGCACCTTCGAGGCACCGGGAGGGATGTAGCCAGTCGGGGTGAGGGCCGCGCTTGCACCCCGAGCTTTCTGTAGCGCAAGTGAGGTGTCGACGGTGGCGAACAACTCGTTGCCGTCGAGCAGGAAGGGCTCGTCCTCGGTCGCCGTGTGGGTCTTGTAGGCCGCGGTATCGATCAGTAGTGCGCCCTCATATCCGGACGCCCGAAGCTGGAAGGCGCGTTCGCCCGCCTTCTCCCCGGTCGTCACGACGCCGCCGAGGTCGTCGTTGAGCGGAGACCGCATCTTGGGGATGAGGCGAGCGTTCTCGTGCAGCAGTACGCGCCCCTGCAGTAGAGGCGTTGCCGGTACCGACGCATCGAGGATCCGCAGAGCGGGCGTGCGGCCGGGGAACGACGGGTTGGCCATTTCACCTACCTGTTGGTGAGTCCGGTGACCGTGAGGTGACCGGAGTAGAGGAAGGACACGAGTAGATCTCGGTGAACTCCTCGAGTTCCAGGCCGGCCAGGTGAGCCGTCTCGGACAGGTCGAGGTGGTGCTGTTGCCTCAGTCGGGTTACGACCTCAGCGAGGTAGCGCGGGGTCTCGCGCTCGAAGGTAACGGGTTCGGTGGTGCGGTAGCCCAGCGCGGACATCTCCACCATGAGCGAGCGGTATTGCCATTCGGAGAGGACGCCGAGCGCCTTGGCCCTGAGAGCGAGCGCTGCCATTGACACCCCCCACCGACGTTTGAGCTTCATCAGCCGTGCCAAGTCCACCCCCGCCTGAAGATCAGGCAGGACAATCTCGTGCGGCATGAGGAACTCAGCTGCGAATTGGTTCGCTTGTTGTTCCTGCAAGCGGGCGTCCCCGGGTTCAGTGTGCATCACGATGTGCCCGAGTTCGTGAGCCAGGCTGAAGCGGAAACGGTCCCCAGGAGCAGTCGAGTTGAGCAGGAAGAGCGGACGTTGCCCCTGTGGCCACTGGCTGACGGCATCAAGGTCACGAGTTTGTAGATCACGTACCACGAGCAAGGCGCCCGCAGCTTCAAGTACCTCTACCACATTGGTAATTGGGCCCGCCGGAAGTCCCCACTCCAACCGTAGCGTCTCCGACGCATCAGCCGGCGTATCGAGGTCGTCGACGACGATGCGTCGGAACCGGTGCTTGTGGTCCTCACCGTCAGCAGCAGTGATTCCTTCCACCTGTAGACGGGTGAGGGCCAAGGTCGCGTGCACTCGCCGCAGTGCCAAGGCACCCAGGGATGCGCGCTTGCGGTGATGGACGAGCCCAACGCCGACCCCGCCGGTGTCAGTGGCGCGGCATAGCATCTCAGGTGTGTATCGAAGCGCTGCTGCATACAAGGCGAGACGCTCGCCCTTCACCGTGAGGCGACCGGCTTCAGCCCGACTGACATACCCCTGCGATACCGCCTCGCCGACCGCCTGGCGGCTCATCTCCCCTGCCAAGTCGGACTGCGTCCAGCCCCGGGACTCGCGCGCCAGAGTCAACAGAGCAGGTTGCGCAACCAGGTTGTCGAACTGCTCCATCTTGACGCTCACCTCCCGTGACTCGACTCTGCAGACTGGCAGACACGGTACACCTCATCGATGCATGCACAAAAACATGCCTGAAAATATTCCATCGATGATGCGGGTGCGTCTTGGTGGCTCTGCCTGCGTACCGAAGTCACAAACCGTGGTGTCCCGGTCGGTGGTGCGTACGCGCCGACCGCGGTCTTCTGATCGGTGACGGACTCCACCGCGACGCGAAACACGTCACGTCTCTGGGACCAGGATCGGCTCCAGGCCCGGCCTGATGGAAAGGTTGGAGTCGCCGCGGACTCTCACCCTTCGCCAGTAGGCTCCGGCCGTGACAGACAGCGCATCGGTCAGACGCCCCCACGTGGACTACCCACCGATTCCCAACGGGATGGACTATCTCGACAGCGTGGTGGACCACTTGTCCGGAGAGCCGAAGCCGCGCGACTTGAAGTACGCCGTACTCCATCTTCAAGCCGCGGCAGAAGTACTCCTGAAGGCCCGACTGCTCCAGGAGCATTGGAGCCTGGTCTTCAAAGATCCCGGACGCGCCGACCGATCCCGCTTCGAGAGCGGCGATTTCGAGAGCTGCGGTACCGCCGAGGCAGTCAGTCGACTGCGCAACATCGTCGGAGTCGACCTCCCCAAGGCGGCCATCGACGAAATCAATCAGCTGGCCAAGTGGCGCAACGCCCTCCAGCACTACGGCGTGACAGTGCCGGCTCCTGCGGTGGAGTCGCGCGCGGCACGCATCCTGGACTTCCTCCTGCTGTTCATCGCCGAGAACCTACTGCCAGGGCTCAGCGGTCGGGACGCGATGTATGCCGGGGAGGGTGAATATCACATCCGCGCCCGGCTCACCGATATGCGAGCCGTCATCAAGGCCCGTATGGACCGGGTCCGGCCCGTCATCGCATCTGTTGCCGAGCGGACAGTGGAATGCCCCGAATGCGGGCAACTGGCCCTGGTAGTAGGTTCCTCTCCTCTTCAATGCCGGTTCTGTGACGAGGAGCACCGCTCAGCAGTCGGCATCGCCGAGTTCTACGTCGGAGTTACTCTGGGCAAGGAGTGGGAGCCAGGGTACGAGGACTCAGCGACTTGGCCGATCGAGACGTGTCCAGACTGCACTGAGCATGCCCTGGTCCTTGAGACTGAGACCGCTGCGGCTCCTGGAAGACATACGCCTCTTTGCTTCGCCTGCGGAACCGTTCTCCAGAACGGCGGCGGGTAAAGCGGCGAACTCAAAGAGCGTTTTGTCCCGGCAGGGCTGTTTGCGAAGTCGACGGTTGGCCGCCGCTCGGGACTGCTTTGATCCGAAGAAGGGTGGCTCTGGCAAGATGACGTCATGTTCGATTTCGGCATCGCGGGCTACCAGCCGGCATGGTTGGACGGCCGTAGCGACGTCGTGCAGGAGCATGGGCATCGTCTGCGTGGTCTTGCTGGCCGGACGCTCACTAGGGTCTGGATGGTCTGGGACCTCAGGGATGACGAGTGGTTCTGCGATTGCCCGGTGCTGTTCGACTTCGATGGCCAGCAGGTCGAGATCAACCATCAGAAGCTGGGCGATCTCTCCCTGACCTGGAACATGATCGACCCCACCTGTCCAGTCCGGTGGCCTGGCTTCGACCTGCAGTGGCGCCGCGAGCCTTTTCCCGAGCTGCAGGCTCTGCGGGGGCTGCAGCTCAAGGGGGCCGAACTGCTCGAATGGGCGGGCGGGGACGTCGCTCAGGGAAACGTCGACATCAGCTTCGCCTTCGAGGCGGGTCGCGTGTCTATCTTCAACGCACTCGACGAGAACGGGGTGAGCTTTGACCTTCCCAGTCCGAGCCAACGATCCCACCCGTTCCATTGACGCACTCGGAGTTCAGGTATCGCGCCAGTTCGGGGTGGATTCCCTGGTCAGCCGACGGCTCATCAGGTCGACTATCGCCAGCTTGATCATGGCTTCAGAGCGGTGCGGTTGGGTTTCGTAGTCGCGGACGAGGCGGCGGTGGTGCATGAGCCAGCCGAAGGTCCGCTCGACGACCCAACGCCGCGGAATCACCTTGAAGCCCTTGTGAGCGGGGTCGCGGCGGGTGACTTCGACGTCGATGCCGAGGCGGGCGCCGTGGTCGATGACCTTGGTGCGGTAGCCCGTGTCGGCCCACGCCTTCGTGACACGGGGATGGTCTGCGGCGATGCTCGAAAGAACCTGAATGCCGCCGACGTTGTCGGAAACGTTGGCGGCTGTGACCAGCACGGCCAGGAGGAGGCCGAGCGTGTCGACGCCGATGTGCCGTTTGCGGCCCGTGATCTTCTTGCCCGTGTCGATGCCCTGGCCGGCCGCAGGCACGTTGGCCGAGGTCTTGATGCTCTGGGCGTCCAGGACGCAGGCGCTCGGCTCGGCGTCGCGACCTTCGGCCTCCCGGACTAGTCGCCGCAGGAGACCGTTGAGCTGGTCGAAGACCTCGTCCTTCTGCCAGGCGGCGAAGTACCCGTAAACGGTTTCCCATGGGGCGAAGTCATGCGGCAGGTACCGCCAGGGAATCCCGGTCCGGTCGACGTAGAGGATGGCGTCCATGATCCGGCGCAGATCGTGCTCGGGTGGCCGCCCGATGTCCAGGCCCTTCCCTCTTCGCTCGGCCCGCCAGGCTGTCAGAGTCGGTTCCAACAGTCCCCAACGGGCATCGGACAGGTCACTCGGGTAGGGCCGCTGCTTACGAGGCATGTTTCTGTAGTACCGATGGCCGCCGCCCCGCCACAGGGCGCAAACCGGTGCAACCGGGGGCGCGTTGGGATCAGACTGGAGCGAAGGGACCGAAACGGGCCCTCGAAGGCCGTCATCCGCCTCACCTGCCACAAGACATGTCTACTGCCCCAGTCGACACGAAGCGGTCCGTCACCTGATCTGCGATGAAGCACCCCCGACAGGACAAAACGCTCTTTCAGGGGTCGTTTTAACCCTTTAAGCGAACATTCCTCGTATTCCTTGGTGCGTGGGTGTCGTCGTCGTGGGGCTGACGAGTCGGATGCAGGGGATGGGTCATGTGGGGTGACCGGAGAGGCGGAAGGCGCCCTATACCTGTCTCATCCCAGGACGTCTGCCGCATGGTCCGGTTCAGTGACGAGGGGGCACCGCCGCCGCCAGCACCGGCGAAATGGAGCCGATGCATGTCCGCTGCCTTCGCGCTGGTACTCGTGCCGGCGAAGACGGCGCCATAATCGGTATCTGCTGATCCGCTTGCCGCATTCGGTTCCTGCGCCCAGGATCAGCAGCAACGTGAGAAGTGCAGCCACGATCGCCTGAGACGCGCAGGCCACCGGCAGATCAGCCCAAGAGCAGCCGTAGCTGATCAGCGCAGAGGAAGTCGACCCCACGCTCAGTACCAGGAAGAACCGACTCGTCCCACCGGGAACCGGCCCTCCTTTGGCAGCCCACTTCTTCATGCCTTCGACGAACCAGAAGGCAACCAGCGCCGCCACTTCTAGCCCTGACAACAGGACCGCCAGGCCAAGGTCCAGGACCCACTTCGTCATGTTCACCATGCTGAAGCGGACGGACATCCACACGCCTGAGTGCAGCTACTCAAATGGAGTTGCCATCAAGCGGACTTCACAATGCGGCCGTCACAAAGGTTGCGGAAGGAGCAGTTTCCGACGAGGCCACCTGGTCCGTGCTTCCAACGCCGGGACACACGCCTGGGCCCACGCCCCCTGTCCGGCGGTATCACCTGGTCATGGCCCAAAGCCGTGCGTATCCAAGTGACCTGTCCGATGCCCGGTGGGCGTTGATCGAGCCGGCGCTGTCGGCATGGCGGGCCGAGCGGCGCCGGTCTACGAGAACAGGGCCTATTGGGTCATCGCCGGAATGGTCGGCAAACGTCGGCGGACGGACACGGTGACGTCGAAGTCACCGTCCCCGTTCGTCATGTCGTCGTCGTTGAGCCGCAGCCACAGTTCGCAGTCGTCCGACTCGGCGGGCACGTGCACCCGTGCGCCCGAACCGATGGGGAACCACTTGCCATTGTCGTAGCCGCCGATCAGCATGGAGCCCCGTACGCCCTCGCCGTCGGGGAGCGGGTACCACGACTTGGGTGAGCCGCTGATGCCCTCCGGTCCCGTTGCGCCGATGAACATCCACCCCGCCCAGACCCGTCCGGTCGCCGTGAACGTGACCTCGTCCCCGCGGTTCACCCGGATCCCGGTGGGAACCGGTCCCTTGCCGTCGCCCTCACCGACCTTGTAGGTGCCCGCGACCTCGCGTCCGCCGTACACATTCGCGTCGACGATGCGGACAACATCGGTCGTGCGGGAGACCTGCACCAGGTTGTGCGGCGGCGCCAGATAGCGGACCGTGTACTGGATCGGCGCCACGGGCACATCCCTATTCACGGCCAGCTGCCCCTGGATCCAGGGCACGAGGCCCGCGACCGGGTTGGTGATGACCTCCCCGACCACACCGCTCGATCCGCCCAGCACGGCCGCCGTCACCGAGCTGCGCGACAGGGTGTTCTTGTGCTCCCCGGTCAGGGCGGCCGTGCCGGAAACGGCCGACTCCCAGCTCGCGTTGAGCGCGGCCTTGACATCGAAGCTCGTGGCCTCGCTGTCCACCAGGAACGTCAGCAGCCTGCCGTAGAACACCGTGGCGATATGACACGGTGGGTTGTCTGGGCCGCAATAGGCCTTTACCTGCTCCAGAGTGACATCGTCCGCGAAGAATCGGGGCGGCGATCCGTCGGGGTCAAAAGTGACCTGGTAGTACGACTGGGAGAAATAGCCGAAGGTAGTGCTCCGGCTCGCGCGGGTATTCAGCTGGCCTTTGGCGTTGACTCCCCACCCCGAACCCTTGAGATTGAGGCCGAACCGGAGCATCCCCTCTTCCAGTGTGTCTACCTTCTCCAGCTGGATCCGAACGGCCGCCGCGCTGTCCTGCGGCTTCAGCTCGTGGATCAGCTCGGTCAGCGCGTCCTGGTAGGCGCGCAACGACGGCTCGCCCAACCGACGGGACTGGGACTTCGGGGCGGGACCGGTGAGGTTTGTCGCGACCGTGATCCAGCCTGGATGGCGATGCAGCGGAATGGGGGCCAGCGCGCCGGGGGCCACCGAAGCCCCGGTGACGAGTGCACCCGCCCACATGACGTCCGGAATGGGGTTGATCTCTACGAAGTCGGAGACTCGCCGTGACATGCGGATCCGCTGCTCCGACAACTCGACCTCCACACCGTCCACCTCGGTGACACCCGGGCGCTTCACCACCGGACCGGCCTCGTCGGTGTCGTCCCGGTAGGGCAGTGGCGCAAGGGAGCGGATGTAGGTGTCGATGGCCAGCACCTCCGCGCTCACGTCGTGCACGCTGGGCAGCTTTTCGCCGAGGCGCGAGGGGAAGAGCTGGAGGTCCCCGGGCCGCAGTTGGGCGGCGCGGTGGCGGGGATACAGCGCGAGCGTGGCCGCGTCGGGGACGGGATGGAGCCGCCCGCGCCGGGCCAGGAAGGACTTTCCGTCGGTGCCGATGAGCAGACTGCCGTTCGCGAGCGAGGGAATAGGCGGACCGATTTCGACGGCGAGCAGTTCGTCTGCCAGCACGTGTTTTACGGCGTCCCAGCCCTTGGAGTTCAGCGCCAGTAAGGTCGTGTAATCGGGGACCAGACGACGCCTGTCGTTCTCGATGTAATACACCTCGGGTCCGTCGCCGATAATGAGGTCGCCTTTTTCCACCGGCACTATTTCCCCCTCTTTCGAGTGTTCCCCGCACTCTTGAGGAGGCTCAGTTTGGCACCGGCCGGGATTGATCGGAAGGTGGGGCGGCACGCCCATTCCGGCCCAAAACAATTCAACGACCCCTCTGATGGGCTCAGGGCATACCGCTCCCCACGGACTCACCGGCACGAAAGGCTGATGCCGCCTTACAGCAGGGAGTCCCCAGGGACGCCGGGACGTACGGGCGGCCGGTGTCCCGGAGCATCTGAAGGGTGTCATGGTAGAAGTTCGCGGTCACGCCCCGGGCGAACTCCAGCTGGTCGGCCTCCAGGTGCGCGAGGTGTTCGACGATCGCGGCGCGGTCGCGTGCGGCGTAGGCCCGCAACAGATCGTGGGCCCGCCACGCCTCCTCGTTCATCCGGGGGTCGGTGAGGTCCTGGAAGTCCTTCATCGTTTCTCCGATTGGTCGGGCAGTCGCCGCTGTGCGGGCGGGTTTCATTCCGGGTCGAGATCCCTGAGGAGGTCCTGGACCAGCAGATCCTGGACTAGGCTGCTGACCTGGTCGTACTCGGCCTGCAACCCGGTCAGACACGCCTACGCGACGCCCACCTGGTGGCGCGCGTCGCGTAGCGCGGCGAGCGCTTGGCGGTCTACGGCGCCGGGGGCCGGACAGCGCCTTTCGCACGCGACGTGGAGCTCGCTGTGGGCTATGACGCCGGAGTTCGGCGGAGTCTGGCCAGACCGGAGGGCGACGACCTGGGCCGGTTCGCTCGTCCACTGCTCGTCGAACGGGGTCGGGTCGATGACGACCTGCCCTTGGCCGCCGATGGCGACCAGGTCCCACAGGTCAAGGCCCTCGGGCCAGTCCCACTCATCCATCGGCGTGCCCCCGGTGGCATACAGGTCAAGAACGTCGTGACCTACGCCCGCGCCGTCGACGTAAGCACGCACGGCCCAGTACAGACGCCGGCCCCTCGGCACGGCGTTCACCGGGCTCCACCAAGACCTGAGCGGCGGCGTCCGCCGGGGTGCGGGGGCAGGGCACGGCGGCGGTCAGCACCAGGTCGAGCCGCGTGTCCATGTCCAGGCGGAAGGTGCCGTACGGGTTGACGTTGGACCAGAACAGCGCGGTCAGGCCGCGCCGGTCCTCATCGGTGAGCAAAGCACTTGGTCTGTGGCCCAGTTCATCCCTGAAAGGAGGGCCGGTCAAGTGTCATGGTTGCCCGGGTTCTAACTGACGGATGCTGGCCTGGCAGGAGGACGTACTGAGGTGGGGGCTGGGTGATGCCCGTTCCCGGGTGGTGTGCTGTGGTCCCGCCAGGGCGAGTGTTGTGGGGTGTGCACTTCACCAGGTGTGATGCTGAGTTGGCGGCGCTCTGGCTGCCGTTCATCTCTTCGCCGCGCCCGTGTTGGTGGTGCTGCGGTGCGGCATGGTGCCGTTCGGCACACGACCGACGGAATCAATCAGAGAAACGGCCTTGCCGCAGTGCGGAGGCCAGAATTAACGGTGAATCTCCTTTGGGCGTAGCTCCTCTGGAGGGACAGGCTGAGCTGGGACGTTGGCAAATCGACCGTGCCCGGTGCGGCTGCCCCTCGTTGGAGAGCCGTAGGTAGGCGTGTCGGCCACGACCAAGATCGACCGAGCGGTCGTAGCTGGTGAGCGGCACGGGGACCGGAGCCGCCGGAAGGATCACACTCCAATGGAAACTCGCAGCTTTGTGCTGGTGCGGCCGTCCCGCCAGAGGAGCTACACCTGATGAGTATTGGCTCCCCGAGGAGCGAGAGCTGCTCGCCCGATCCGTCTATGGGTACGCACTGAGTTGTGATGTCCTCCAGCGGGAGTTGATCGTCTGATCCGCTCACGGTGCGTCCGCTTGGGGGGACTTGAGGTTGGGCGGGTAGCCTTTGGCGCGCAGGTAGATGTCGAGGGCGAGTGCGACGATGTCGCCGTGCGCGATGTCCGAGTCGGCGTTGTAGCGGCGGATGTGTCACTCTCCCGTGTAGGCAGGACAG
Source organism: Streptomyces sp. NPDC058697 (assembly GCF_042715345.1). NCBI lineage: Bacteria > Bacillati > Actinomycetota > Actinomycetes > Kitasatosporales > Streptomycetaceae > Streptomyces > Streptomyces sp. NPDC058697. Next base: position 70,356 of record NZ_JBHXSU010000002.1, on the reverse strand, counting down.
TCAGCAAATACGGCGTGCACCCCACCAGTGGCTGGCAGCTGTGTCGTCACCGTTGAACTGTTGCTTGGCCCACTCCGATGTGGGGAGGAAGGCGCCAGGAGATCTCCTTGTCGCCGAGGTGCCGCCTGCGGGCCTGCAAGCGGGAGCGGACGAGTTGGCGAGGAGGTTCTCTAACTGTTGCGGGTACTGGCCGCACAGTTGGGCAAGGAGGTCGAGCTCCGCTCTCCCGGTGCCGACACGGGGTGTCGGCGTCATTGGGGTGCCCAAGCGCAGGTGGGGGTGCTTGGTTGCGGTGGTGGATCAGGACGAGGGTTGTCGATCATGTGCAGGTCTCTCCCTGGCGGCCGGCTCCAGGGCCTTTGCTTACTGGGAGAGACGCGACAGCGATGGCAGCTGTTGCAGCTGGGGCCACCGATCGCACGCTCGGCGGCCCCAGTCGGGTTGTTCAGTAGGTGATGACGAGGCGCACCGATGGCTTGTTGATGAGGTGACCGCTGGCCAGCTTCTCGTCCGGTGTCCCGCCTGGGTAGGCGATGATCGACGGCGGCAGGGTGCGGTCGAGGTCCCATGCCCGCAGTTCCTCGCACAGCCGCTCGGTTAGTTCGGCACCCGCGGGTCCGTACCCGGCCGCGCCGAGGCGGTATCGCCTACTGCCTTGGGCTTCCATGGATTCGAGAATCAAGTAGGCCACGGAGTCGCCCTCGACGAGCGCGGGGCTCAGGGCGGGGATGGCGGGTCGGTGCAGGCTCCCGGCACGTGTGAAGGCTTCGGGGCGGACGGTGATGCGGCAGGTCGCCGGGTCCGAGGCGCTCAGGCGGAGCCAGATCCCGTCGAGCGGTTCGTCTGGGGCGACTGCCACGTTGGTCCATAGGAGGTGTTCCTTGACCTCGGTGAGGCTCTGGCGCAGGCTCAGCGGCTGGATGGTCTGATCAGCGTCCCAGTACAGCTTGATGGAGCGGTCCGGGTCGACGTAGCCCTCACGCTCGCCGTCCTGGCCGATCATCGGGAGGAAGCCGCAGGTGGCGACGGACTCCGAGCGCAGGCAGTCGGCTTCCTTGACGAAGGCGACACTGCGCGTCAGGCCGCGCCAGCGCAGGGGAAGGACGAGCCTGCCGCCGATGGAGAGCTGGTCCCACCAGGTTTCGGGCAGGTCCCAGATCCCGACGGTGGCGATGATCCGGTCGTAGGGGCCGTACTCGGGTGCGCCGATCGCGGCGTCGCGGGTGAGGACGCGGACGTCGGTGAAGCCGGTGTTGTCGAGTCGCTGCCGGGCGTGGGCGGCGACGTCGTCGTGGATGTCGAGGGTGGTGACGTGGCCGGAGGGGCCTGCGAGGCAGCGCATCAGGGCTGCGTTGTAGCCGGTGCCCGCGCCGGCTTCGAGGATGTTGTCGCCTGGCTGGATGTTGAGCTGGGCGAGCATGAAGAACACGACGTCGGGCTGCGAGGCACAGCTGAGGGGCAGGGCATCCGCGTCGGGGTTGTCCTTGATGGTCACGGCCTGGTTGGCGTAAGCGTCATCCAGCGAGGCGCCGGGGATGAAGTCGTGCCGGGGCACGGTGCGCATGGCCTGTTCGACGCGGGGGTCGTACAGGCCGGCGACGTTGGTCTTCACGATGTGGTCGACCAGGCGGTTGCGCAGTTCCTGCGGGGTGTTCGGTTCGGTCATGTCGTTCCTTCCGAGAGTGCCCGGCCGCCTCGTGGAGCGGGTAAGGGGCAGAGCCTAGCTAGGTCGTGGTGGTGCACTGCCTGTTTGAGCCGGTCAGCCGCTCAACAGCAGGCAGAGGTCCCAACTGGTGTCGGGCGTGGCTGAGTTACGGTCGGGCCGGATCAGAAGCGGCCCGGCGGTTCCCTCCATGAGGCCGGGGCCGTCGGGCATCCCGTGGCGCTCCAGATTCGCGACGGCACCGGCCTGCACGCTGGGGAGAAGCTCCGAGAGCTGACCTCCTCTCTCATCCTGGGCTGCGCGTCGCGCGACCTGTATGAGCCCGGCCCACCCGTGGCAGAGGGAGGCGTCGGTGAGCAGGGCGAGCCGGTGTTCGTTGACGAGGCATCCGGCCAGTGCACGCTCCGCCTGGTCCTGGATGCCGGTATCGCCAAGAGCGAGCCCGGCGAGCTGCTGGGCGCGCGCGAGTCCGGGAGTGCCGTAGCACCACGAGGGGCGCCGGGGTTGCGTCTGCTCGCTCTGGCCGCGACGGAGCTCGGACCTGCTGATCCACTCCGGCCAGCGCACATTCCCGTGCGGGCCGATCCTCCACTGGTCGAGCCAGTGGCAGATCCGGGCGATGGCGCTCTCGTGCTCGGGCACCGTGTAGCCGTGCCGGGCGGCCGTTGCCAGGAGTGCGAGAGGCCCGGCGACGCCGTGGGCGATGCCGAAGTTGCCGTGGCCTCCAGGGTCGTGTGGCCGTTGTGTTCCGACGCTGCCGGTGCTCCACCAGCCCGGCAGCGTCTGCCGTTCGACGGTGATCGGTTCGGTGAGCCGGACCAGGTAGGTGAGGATGTCGCGGACCTCGGCCGTGTTGTTCTTGCGGAGGTGGTAGACGCCCAGGCCGGTGAGTCCGCTGATCAGGTCGAATTCGTTTGTCTCGGCCAGATCTCCGCGGTCGATGCGCGCGTGGGCCTGCTCAAGCCGATGGGCAGTCAGCCGCCGCACGTGGCCGTCGAGTTCGGCCAGTCTGCGGGCCGCGGCCGGGCTGTCGATGAAGGTCAGCACGTAGGCGACGGCAGGGGCGCCCTCGTACAGGCTGGCCGCTTCGGCGGCCACGATCGGGCCACGGAGCATGGCCGTGGCCCACGGCCGCATCATCTCCCCGCCGCTGACACCGGTGCGGGCCAGAACGGCGTGCATCAGCGTGACGCCTGCGGCGCCGGAGTACAGCGACTGTCCCCAGCCGGGAGTCGCATCGCTGTGATGGTTCATCGGCAGTCTGCCCCCGACCGGGCGAGACAGGCGAGGGCTGCCTGCCGGGCGATGCGGCGGCACGTCTTTTCGTCGTCGCGGTTGACCCCTCGCAGGCGGTTGTGGTGCATGTGAAGGAGGGACTCCAGGACTGCGTTCACGTCCATGTCGCCATCGAGGCGTTCGCGGTACAGGGCCAGGGCGCCGGCGCGGCGGTGCCAGGCCGTGGCGAGCGCCGGCTGCCAGCCTCGGGCAGCGGGCGTTGTCTCCCGGACCAGAGCGACGGCCTGATCGGTCACCGTGCGCTCTGCGGCAGGGGCTTGCACGGTGCGTTCGGCCAGCCAGCGCAGCCCGTCGTGTGCCCCCAGGAGGCCGCGGGCGATATCGACCAGACCGGTGGCAACGAGTGCCTGACCGTTCACGCCTGGCAGCCCGGAGCCGGTGAGGGCTTCTGCGGCGAAGTGCGAATCGGCGACGAATACAGCCTCGGCGCCGAGCAGTGCCGGGCCGGAACCGTAGCGGCCGATCTCCGGTGAGTAGCTGGTGAAACTGAGGTCGTTGATCAGCCCGTCGCAGCGCAGCACCATGCCCCAGGCGCCGACGGCAGCCGTGTACGCGGCGCGCTGGGCCGGGCTCATCATGGCGTGGATCCGCATCCGGATGTGATCCCGGTCGTGGGGGCTGCGGTAGCGCACGAACCACCACGCGGGTGTCCCGGGCAGTTGGCCGGCCAGGACCGCAAGGTGGTGGGCGATCAGGTCGTCGTGCTGATCGGGATGGGTGTAGAAGCAGGCGCTCACCCACGTCGCGTTGGGTGAGGCCGGGAGCTGCCCGAGCGAGCTGTTCCGCTGCACGGGCAGGGGCCCGCTCAGCGGGTTCACGGAGGGCGGGAGGGTGCTGACCATGGGCAGGGCCACCTCGTGGACGCGGCCGCCCAGCCAGCCGAAGCCTTCTTCGGACGGTGCTTCGGTGAGGACGGCGTGTTTCTTCCGGTCGAGGTGTTCGCGCAGGATGGCCGTGTGTGCGGGCACGTCGAGTTGGAGCCGCAGAGCGCGGTCGTCATCGCGCAGCTCGACCGTGCCCTGGCACTGCCACATCGCGCGCCAGGAAGCGAGTGCACCCGCCCACTGCTCGGCGTCCGCCCCGCTGGGCGGCAGGGACCGGGCGGACAGGTACCAGCGGGCGGGCGACAGGATGGCCTTGTCGTAGCGCACCCGCGGCAGGTACGGCAGCCGCTCGGCGAACGGGCCCCAGTCGAAGCCGGTCCACGCGGGGCCGAAGGCCCGCGTCAGGTGAGCGAGAAACCGGGCCAGCAAGGGCGGCTGCTTCTCCAGCGCCATGGCGTGGAAGACCTGCGGGTCCACAACACTGCGGCGGGAGATGCTGACCAGGTACAGACGGCTGGATGTGGCCGTGACGGCCAGGTCGTCGACGTCGATCAGAGCGACCTCGTGCGCGTCGGGAGGACGGTGCTCACCGAGGGAGATCACGTGCGGGAGGTAGGCCGGAATGCGGGCCACGTTCTCGGTGTGCGCGTACAGACCGGGGAAGGACAGCTGGGCGGTGATGGCTCCCTCGACGCCGGAAGGAACCCGCCGGTACACCTCCTCAAGTCCCGACCCGGTGGCAACAGGCGTGAACCGCGATGTGAGGGTGCCGGCGCTCCGGGCCGGTGTGACCGTGACGGTGAACTCGCCGCGCTCCAGGGCCACAAGGTTCTCAGCGTGGATGCGGGCGCACATCTCCACGTGCGGCGGCGCCTCCCGCCCCGCGGGCCGCTCCTCGGCGACCTGGTCGACGAGCGTGTCGCTCAGCACGATCTCGCGGTTGCCCGTGGCGCTTGCCTGCCAGGCCAGGGACAGCAGCCGCTCGTCGCGCTCGGACATGGCGGGTGTGGGGGCGAGCATGCGGCTACCGGGGTACTCGGCCGGGTAGCCGAGCCCGCCGATGGGGTCGACGACGTCTTTGACGGGCACGAGCGTGCCGGTGCCGTACCGCTCCCAGAACGCGGCGTGGTAGTCCAGCCACACCCCTTGCCCGGCAGGTCGTCGCGTGAGGCGCAGCAGGACGTCGGCCGCCTTCTCCATCTGCCGCACGACAGTGCCGGGGATCTGCACATCGACGTCCACGACCAGATCGACGGCAAGGGGGCTGCGGGCCGCGTCAGAGACCTTCCGGCACTGCCGCACGGTCGCCTCGCGGAGGATGTCCTGGTGGCCGACGGGCGCGCCGTTGTGCTCCTGTACGGCTTGCTGCACGGCCTGCAGGCCGTCGAGGATGCCGGCTGCCGATGTGGTGCGGCGGGCACCGGTGGCATGCAGTTGGCCGATGACGTGGCCGAGCGGGTCGGTCTCGGTCATCGGCGCTCGCAGATTGCTGACCAGGAACTTCTGCTGCAGCAGGGAGGTGAGTACGGCCCGTGTGCGCGTGGGGTCGGTACCGGGAAAGTCTTCCTGCAGTGCGGCGGTGAGGGCGGTGAAAGGGACCGGGTGCGCAGCGTGCTTCTCGATGGCGCGTACGGCGCTGGTGCGCCGGATCGCGGCGCCGCTCGGTCCTCCGTGCTGGACGTGCAGGCGGCTGCCGCGGTTCGTGGCCAGACTGTTGAGGACGACGCTCAGGTGGTTCAGCAGATCGGGGATGGCTTCAAGGCGGGTGACGATGTCGTCCAGCCATTCGGTGTTCGGGCGGATCACAGTGCGGTGGGCGTCCCCCCACTGTGCCCGCGGCGTTGTTCCGATCGCGGCGGCAGCAACTCCGGCGAAGAGGCCAAACGGTGTCGGGCGCCCGGTGGCGCGCAGGACGTAGGAGACGGTGGCCAGGTACGCGCGGCGTACCTGCCGGGCGCGGACGGGGTGCCCGTCGCAGATGGTGCCCAGTCGGGCGGCCAGGTCGCCGCTCGCTTGCTGTATCGCTGCGGCGAACTCCGGTCGCTGCCAGATGCCTTGCAGCCATGTGCGAGTCGCGTCTGTGTTGTCCGGGGCCGGCCACTGCGAAGGAAGTCCCGTCAGTGGTACTGCGGCGGCCCGCAGCAAAGCCGTGCCGGTGCGCTGGTACACCTTCTCCTTGCTTCCCATCAGTGGCCTCCGCCGTTGAGTTCGGAACCGGTGGGCCGGGGAGGGAGTAGCCTCCCCGGCCCACCACTTCAGTGGCTGTGCGTCACACGGCGCTGGCGCAGGACGAGGCGCAGGAGCCCGCGCAGCCGTCGCCAGTGCCACACGCCTGCGGAAGCAGCTCGGAGCCGATCTCGGTGACGACGGTCAATTCGACGTCGAACGGGTCCAAGCCGGTCGGCGCTTCGGCCGACGGAGGCAGGAGAACAGCAGGTGCAGTCATCGTTCGTCCCTTCTAGTTGCTGACGGACTGTCTTACTTTTGGCCGGATGGCCGGTTGTGCGACCCCTCCCCGTTCTGACCCGACCGTGGGGACCAAAGTCGGTCAGAAGCGGGGCAGGGGGCTGAAGGCCCGCAGCGGGGTTGGGACGCGGCGGGGTTCCGCGTCACGCTGGCCCCTGCTGGGAAGCTGCAAGCCGCTCGGTGAGCCGGGCTCGTGGTACGTCCCACCGAGCGGCAGTCTCAGGGGGTGACCAGCGAATCGAGCGCGCTGGGCTGCTGGTTGAGGACGTCCGAAAGAAGGTCGCCGTCGAGCGTGACTCGGACGATGTGGTGGTCCGAAACCTCCTCGGGGACCTCGATCACGTCGACGCCAGTCACGGCGTCCAGCAAGTCGGTGGTGGCGGAGAGGCGGTCGATGCGGGCGTCCGGTCCGTGCGTCTCGCAGGCGTTGACCGTGCGGGAGACAGCCCTTACGTCTCCATGCCTGGCAGACCAGTGGCGGGCCACGTCCTCCAGGCCGGCGGTGCGCAGCGCCTCATCGGGGCGGGTGTCCATCACGCGGGTGCCGTCCGGGCCTATGAACGAGCGGTGGAGGCGGTGGGGTCGGTCGTTGATCTCGTCCAGTACAGGCAGGACGGGGTCGCCCTCGATGCCGGGGACGGGATAGCTGTTGTTGTCACCGGCGACCAGACACGGCATCCGTACGGTCTCGCCCTGAGGGGTGGTCCACTTCTTGTCGGCCCACGTGGACAGCCACTCTGCCTCGGCAACACGGTTGGTGCTGGATGCGTAGTTCAGGTGGTAGGAGGCCAGGGCAAGCGGTGTGGCCTCGCTGCCTGCGGGCAAATAGCGCATGCTCAACGCCGTGGGCGGCAACACCCACATGGGACCCGGCTTCGGCCACTCACGCACCGGCTGGAAGAAACGCGGATCGGCGAAGACCGCGGTGCACGATTGTGGACCGAGCCAGCCGCGCATCCCGAGAACGCCCTCCAGCTCGTACAGGATCGTGTTGCCGTCGGCGGCCGCGCGCCACATCTCCTGACGGAACACCAGGTGCGGGCTCAGGGACACCAGCCTCTCGTACGCCTGAAGGCGCTTGGCGGAGTCACCACCACTGTTGTTCTCGAAGTTCCAGGACAGCAGGGTGATGTGGGTGCTCATGCGGCGACCGCCGTCTCACGGGTGGCCGGGGACAGGGCGCGGCGCAGGCCGTGGAGGCTGAACGTCGCCATCACCAGCGCGTGATCGGACACTTCGACCACCTCGTCGGTCGCGATGACCTCCACCCGGGTCAGGGCTTGGGCGGTCCGCGGCGTCGCGAGCAAGCGGTCAATGCGCTGCCTCGGTCCCTGGTCCTCGCGCCACAACGACGCCGTCGGGGCCAGGGCCTCCGGCTGGCCCAGTACGGTCGCCGCGTGGTGGGCCAGATCCACAAAGACGGGTGACCATCCGTCGTGCTCACCGGCGAGGATCTCATCCGGGACGGTGTCGGAGAGCCGGGTGCCGTTCCGCTCGATCGTGCGGTGCAGGAAGTGGCTCCGGTCCTCGATCTGGTTCCAGTCCGGCAGCGGCGCCATCTCGTCCGCCGTGCGGTGCGGGTAGGAGTTGCAGTCACCTCCGATGATCGTTTCCAAGCCTGGTTTGCCCAGTGTGACCAGCCGGTGGGCTTCCACCGCTCGATTGGCCGGGGAGAAAGCACACAGGTGGAACGAGGCCAGACTCAGCCTCCTCGCGGCACCGCTGAGCTGTACCACCGGGTTGCAGATCGGATGCCACATCGACGTGCGGTGCTCGAAGAACTCGATAGGCCGCAGCAGGTTCCTGTCGACGTAGACACCGGTCGGGTTGGCGGACTCCCGGGTGGCACTGGCGAGGAACGGAATCATGCGGCTGCCGACGCGAGCGGCTTCCGCCCAGACCGCGCGCCCGCCGAACATGTCGGCGCGGGTCAGCTCCTGGCGCAGGAGCACATGCGGCTGAAGTTCGGCGAGGACGTCCATGGCCAGGTGCCATTTCGCGTCGTCACCGCTGTTGCTGGTGCCGTTGTGCTCGACGTTCCACGAGACCACACGAAAGGCGTCGTCATCGATCCCGGTCAAGAGGTTCTCCATGGGAGTAGGTGTGGTGGGGTGTCTCGGAGGTGCTGGCACCTGGAAATGCCTGCCGGACCCCTTCTCTTCACGAGCCACCGTCTGGTCCCGCGAAGAGAAGGGAGCTTGAAGTCAGCCGTCGGGATCGGAAGCCGGCACGGTGGCGTAGACCCTCTTGTTGTGCTGCCGCCTGCTGACGAGCCCTTCTTCCCTGAGCAGTTGGAGGGCACTCGAGATCGTGGAGTGGCCCGCGCCGAACTCGCATTCCAGCTCGGCATAGGTGGGCAGGGGGCTGTCGGGCGGGTAGATGCCGCTGCGCAATCGCTCCCGGATGACCTTTCCGATGGCCACATGGTGTGACGGCGCGCTTGGCGGGGGCGCGCAACGGTGGTGCGGGTCGAGGACGTACGTGCCCTGCGCGTCGAGGGCGGCGAGGAGTCTCTCCTGCTTCAGCGGTCTCAGTGCCGCCTGAACCGTGGCGGGGCTCACATCGAACTCGGCAGCAAGGACCCGCGTCCCTGGCAGCCACGTTCCAACGGCGTACGTGCCCGCGGCCAGCCGTTCCCGAATGATCTTTGTGATCTCCCAGGCTTCGCGGGCGGTTGGTTGCGTGGCCTGCGGGTCGGGGACGAGGTTTCCCATGCCGCAGATGGCGTGCAGGATCCCCGTGTCCTTGAGAGGTCGGAGCGCCTGACGGAGGCCCCAGTGGGATACGCCGAATTCGGCGGCCAGACATTTCTCCGCGGGCAGTACCGTCCCGGGCCCGTACGTGCCATCGGCAACTCGTCCCCTGATGATCTTTGTGATCCTTTCGGGTGTCATGAGGCGGCGATGTGGTGAGGGTTCAGGCACGGAGGAGCCCCCGTTCCCGTTCGGTATCCGTGACGCGATGGCGGTGCCAACGGATCTCGTGCCGGGCCGCGCAGGCGTAGTGCCGCACCGCGGCCGGCCCGAACGCTTCCAGCACGATCTTGCTGGAGCGGAAGTCGGCCAGTGCCTCGACGAGGTCGGCCGGTACGGGCAGGCCATCGTCGGTCTGGTAGGCATCGCCCTTGGTCTCGGGCGGGAACTCGGGCCGCTCTGTGAGGCCGTGGTGGATGGCGGCGAGGGTCGCGGCGAGCGCGAGGTAGGGGTTGGCGTCGGCGCCCGGGAGACGGTTCTCCAGGTGTGCCCCGTCGCCGTGGCCGGTGACCCGGATTGCGCAGCCGCGGTTGTCGCGGCCCCAGGTGAAATGAGTGGGCGCGAACGAGCGCGGCCTGAACCGTCGGTAGGAGTTGACGTTGGGCGCGAGGAGCGGGATCAGGTGTGGCAGGCCGGAGAGCAATCCGGCAATGGCCTCCTGCATCGTCTCGGGCAGATCCCCCTCGTCGGGGATGGCGAAGGCGTTGCGGCCGTCGCGCCACAGGGACAGGTGCAGGTGCAGGCCGCTGCCCAGGTCGGTCCGGGGGCTTGCCATGAATGTGGGTGTCATGGTGTGCCGTCCGCCGAGGTGTTTCACGGCGTGCTTGTAGACGGTGTACGCGTCGCAGGCTGCCAGCGCCTCGCCGTAGGGGAAGGTGGCCTCGATCTGGCCTGCAGCGCCCTCGGTCTTGACCGCCTCGACCGGGGTGCCGGCGCCGCGCAGGACGTCCTCCAGGTCGTCGAAGAAGTCCGTCAGCTCCACGGGATGGTCGAGGGCGTAGTCGAGGTTGTGCGGTGCCACCGGCTCCAGAGCGCGGCATCCGGCCGCGTGTGCCTGCTGTGCGGTGCCCTGGTAGAGCATGAACTCGCTCTCCAGACCGACCTTCACGTCCCAGCCGAGGTCCTTGAGGCGGTCGATCTGGGTGCGCAGCATGGTGCGGGGCGCGGCGTCGATCGGAAGGCCGCTGTGGTGGAGGGCGTCGGCGTGGATGAGAACGGTGCCCGGCATGTAGGGCAGGCGGCGGATGGTGGCCAGGTCGGGGACGACGCCGAAGTCCCCGAACCCCGTCTCCCAGCCGGCCAGTTCGAAGCCCTCCAGCGGCTCCATGTCGACGTTGGTGGCCAGGACGTAGGTGCACATCTCCGCCCCGGCCGTCGCCCTGTCCTGCGTCTGCTTCGTGATCGTTTGCAGGAAGCCGGAGGCGTCGAGGCGCTTGCCCTTCAGCTGGCCCAGCATGTTGGGGACGGCAAGGAGCACCGTGGTGACGTCGCCGCTGTCCACCGCGGTCTTGAGGTCGTTGAGGGACAGGCGTCCGGTGTGCTGGTTGTCCTCGCTCATCACACGACCCCCTCGGCCAGGGCGGCGTGTTCGGCCGAGTTCCCGAGCGGGGGGATTTTGTAGGAGCGCCGCCCCTTGGTGATCCACATGATCCACGCGAGGAGCAGCACGACGAGCAGGGTGACGCCCGCGTAGTTGAACGAGTCGAAGGTGACCGGCGAGGCCTGCGGCAGGACGAACACTCCGGTCAGGACGATCACGTAGACGACGGAGATCCAGCCCAGCGGCTTGCTCCACTTCCCGAGGGTCCAGGGGCCGGGTTCGAAGCGTTCGGGGAAGCGCCGGCGGAGGAACACGGGGATCACGTAGGCGGGCGTGATGCCGATGACGTTGATGGCGGTGACGGCGGCGTACGCGGTCGGCGAGTACAGGCTCGGCAGCGCCAGCACGAGCGCGACGCCCACGGACAGCCACACCGCGGCGATCGGGGTGCGGGTGCGGGAGCTCACCCGCCGCCAGGTCGCGGAGAACGGCAGAGCCCCGTCCCGTGAGAACGCGTACACCATGCGGCTGGCCGCGGCCGTCTCGGCATTGCCGCAGAACAGCTGCGCCACGATCACGACCAGGAGCAGGCCCTTGGCGACGCCGGTGCCGAGGACGTCGATGAAGATCTGGGCGGGCGGCACGCCGGTGCTGGTGCCCAGGGTGCCCGCGTAGTCCTCGATGGCGAACAGCAGCCCGGCCAGGAGGACGAACCCGGCCACCCAGGACCAGGCGATGGCGCGGATGATGCCCCTGGGCGCAGCGGTCTGCGCCTGCTTGGTCTCCTCCGACAGGTGGGAGGAGGCGTCGTAGCCGCAGAATGTGTATGCCGCCAAGAGGCATCCGAGCGCGGCCACGTAGAGGGGGCTGTCGAAGCCCGTGCCGTTGTTGAAGTGCGTGAACACGAACTCGGGGCTCTGGCGCTCGCCCGGGGCGAGGGTGAGCATTCCCACGATCAGCGCGACGCCGAAGAGCTGCCACCACACCGAGATGGAATTGAGGACGTTGACCAGGCGTACCCCGAACGTGTTGAGGGTGCCGTGCAGCAGCAGGGTGCCCGCGAAGATCAGCATGATCGTCTCGGGTGTGGGTTCCAGGCCCCATTGCAGGCTGGCGAACGCGCCGATGAACAGGGCGCATCCGTAGTCGATGCCGGCGATGGCGCCGAGCAGGCCCAGGAGGTTGAGCCAGCCCGTCGCCCACGCCCAGCTGGGGCCGCCGAGCCGGTGGGCCATGTAGTACAGGCCGCCGGAGGTGGGGTAGGCGGACGTCACCTCGGCCAGGCACATGCCGAGGATCAGCGTCATGAAGCCGATGCCGACCCAGCCCCACAGCATGACGGCCGGTCCGCCGGTGTTCAGGCCGTAGCCGAACAGGGTCATGCCGCCGGCCAGGATGCAGATCACGCTGAAGCTGATCGCGAAGTTCCCGAAGCCGCCCATCCTGCGGGCCAGTTCGGGCTGATAGCCGTGCGCACGCAGCGCGGCGTCATCGTCCAGCATGGCGTTAGCGGGTCGTGAGTGGGACACCGGGCACCTCTGCGGCATAGGGAGGGAAACAGGTCGTGTAGGAACGGGCGGCAGCGGTGAGGGCGAGGCCCTGGCCGAGCAATGTCAGGCCGCTGACCATGCTGAAAGCCACCGCGATACGCAGCGCGCGGTTGCGGAGCCTGCCCGGCCGGTGCCGGACGTGTCGTAAGAACAACGGAGAGAGATCCTCTGGATGGGTCGAAGGAAAGGAGGACGGCGGGGCGCGTGGGGTGGTTGCGGAGGGCCTCGGGTGGTCTTCACCGGCGGCTCCGCTCACTCATTGCTCTGTAACGGGCGGAGCGGAAATCGTCCTGCCACCACGAGTAGTTCGGGGTGACCTGGGCCCAGGGGGCGAGAGTCGCGTACGGGCCGATTGCCTCGAACACCGCGGCCGCCTGGCCCACGCCGGTGACGGTCAGGGCGTAGGCCAGGTAGTTCAGGTCCAGCAGGGAGCGGGTGTCGGGCTCGTCCTCCGTGGGCTGTGTCTGCTCGAACCAGTTGTAAAGAGCCTGCTCGGCGCAGAGGGCCGCGTCCTCACTCGACCAGTAGCCGGTCACACCGGCGGTCTGGCGGCCCTGCAACTGCCTCCGGTAGGCCTCGAGGTGGGCGTACAGCGGCAGCAGATGCAGCGCCGATCCCTCGGGGGCGGAGTAGGCCACCGCGTGAGCGAAATTGAGGCCCCCGTGGCCGCGGGCGTGAAACACGCCGAGCATCCGGTGATGGGCCTCGCGGCCGTACGGGTCCATTCGGTGCGCCCAGTCCAGCAACCGCCACGGTCCCAGCGGCAGCGTGATGTCGAGCGGCCGGCTCCAGTTGACCGGGCTGTGCGGGAACATCTCGTCGGTGTCGGTCTGTGCGAGGGCCAGCTGACACACCGGCGGCACGGGATCCTGCGGCCACCAGTCCGCAGCGATCCGGCACGCGGCGTCGGCAGCATCGACAGCCCGTCTCAACGCCCGCCCGGACACACCACCGCGGTGAGTATTGAGGACACGCTCGGTATTCACCCGGGCCCGCATCATCAGCGCATCCGCGTCGTGGGGCTCCTCCGCGCACCAGGCCTCGATCGCCCTGTTGTTGGCGGCAACCCTCGCCAGAACCTGACTGCGGGATGTGCGCAGCGTCCAGTCATCGCCCGTGTCTCGAAGCAGTCGCTTTGCTTCCAGCCACCGGTCCAGCTGGAGATCTTCGCAGGCGAGACGCAGTTTCTCGTCCGGGCCCGCCGGGTGATCGATCAGGTCCATGTCATGGGGTGACATCGGGGCCTCCCCGCAGGAAGCGAGGGGCCTGCACCAGCGAAACGGACTCGCCAGGCGGGCGTAAGAGGGACATGGGGGTGGAGTCCTCAAAGCAGGTGGGGTGATGACCGCCGGGCCGCGGGGGCGATCCTGGGGAGGCTCGGCTGACAGCCGCGGTCCGGCGGTCGGTCAGTGGGAGTCGGCAGCCGGAGAGGGATGCCTGATCAGGACCTGGACGGTCTTCTTGTCTCCGTCGTCGGACGGTCGCCAGGTGGTCTCTCCGCCGAGCTCACGGACGCGCGCAAGGCCTGTGCATTTCTGCGCGGTGAAGGCCGTGAGGAAGTCGGGGAACGCGGGGCTCGGGTCCGTCACGGCGATCAGCAGCGTCTCGTCATCGGCAACGGCCAGCTTCAGCACAAGGACGCCTTCAGAATGCTCCGCGCCGACGTGGTCAACCGCGTTCTGCATCAGCTCCGCAACGACGGTTACGGCGTCCTCCTGGTCTCCTGACCAGCTCATCATCGTGAACCGCGTACGGGCGTGCAGGCGAGCGAGACGCACCGCCTCCAGCTGAATGGAGAAGGCTCTGCTCCACTCCTGAGGACGCTCGGGCCGGAGCAGAGGGAGGGCGGCGGAGCATTCATCCGAGCTGGAGGCCACGGCGAGTTCCATGTCGTCGATCCTTCTCAAAAGGGGAGGGTGCACCAGGTCGTCGTGCCGTCGTGACTGACGCCCCAGTCGTCGGCGATGGCAGTTACGAGGAGGAGGCCGCGGCCGTCTTCGTCATCGGGAGCGGCGTTGCGCGGCAGAGGAGATTCGTGAGAGCCGTCTTGGACGTCGAGCCTGAGACGATCAGCAGCGAGGTGAAGGCGCACCACGATGTCGCCGCAGCCGTGCCTGAGCGCGTTGGTGACCAGCTCGGTGGCGAGGAGTTCGGCGGACTCGGCGAGGTCCGGCCGACCCCAGTGCCTGAGCCCGGCCCGGACGATGCGGCGTACTTGGCTCGGCCAGACCCGGTCCGCTTCAGCGATGCCGTCGCCCTCAGAGTCGCTGGCGCGGGCGAAGGACACCTCAATGCCGTCGCACACGCTGAGATGAGGGGCGGTGCTGGGGTCCGTCCGCGCGATGGCCGCAGTCGGTGTCATGCCGAGTCCTCTATCCGTCCTCACTTGGCGACCAGCGTCCGGGATTCAGCAGCCTGGGGTGGTCCGGTCGGAACGCTGGGGCACGGTCTGCGCGTCGAAGCCTGAAAGCGCACTAGGCGTCGTCGGGGGAGGAAATGCGGTGCGATGCATCTGCAGGTTCACGGGGAACTCCTGGCTGATCATTTGGCTTCGCCGAGCGGTGCGATGGTCGATCCCTTTCCTGGGACCTACACGGGAGGTGCAGAACTACGCCTAGGAAAGGGATCACCCTCCTCCGCGCCGGTGGATACGACGACACCGGAGCGACGGTCGGGGCGTCACTCAGGTAACCGCGTAAGTCCCACCAGCTACAGGACAAGTTGCACTTCGCCCACTTGCAGCCAACCGGACAACTTTGCTCGCTCATTACCCTTGGCGTGGCCGAGGGTTGCCCGGACGGCTACGTTCGTCACATGGGAGTGAACGTCGTCTTAGCGGCCTGCCTAGCTGACCTTGGGCTGAAACAAGACGAGTTGGCTGGTCAGATGAATGACGCCATTGAGGCGGTGACAGGCAAACCGGGCACCTTCTCAGACCGGACGATCCGGCGACTACTCAACGGATCGACGCGGCGCCCGGCAGGGAACACCAAGGTCGCGCTGGAGAGGGTTTTCGGCTGCTCAGCGGAAGACCTAGGGTTCTACCCAACACGCACCACCGCAGCACCGCCGGAGGAGCACGTGCGGCGTCGCCGCTTCATCACTTCAGCAGCAGGTACGGCGGCCGCCGCCGCAACGCCTCACCTGACGACCCCGCCCGCCCGTGTCGGTATGGCCGACGTTCGCAGGCTGCAAGATCAGATCAACAAACTGACGTTGCTCGATGACCGTCACGGTGGCCAAACGACCCTGGACGACAGCCACACAACCCTCGTCGAGGACGCACTCGCCTGGGCGACGAGGGCTCTAGACCTACAGCAGCAAAACGTTGCTGGAGAACGCGTGCGACGAAGCCTGTACGGAGTCGCTGCGGACTTCACTGCCCTGGCCGCCTGGTGCTGTATCGACGCGCGTGACCTCGCCCGAGCTCAGAGGTATCTAGACCGGGCGATGACCCTTGCGGGCATGGCACAGGACCACGTCATCCAGCTCCGGGTGTGGAACTCGATCGCGATGCTGGCTCACCAGCAGAAACGCTTCCCAGATGCCGTTGCAGCGGCTCGGGCCGCCCAGAATCTCCCGATCACCCGCAAGGATCCATTCTTCGCATCCTTTGCCCACGCCCGAACTGCGATCGGTTTCTCCAACCTCGGGGAAGGCCAACAGGCTCTCCGCCGCATCGGGTACGCACAGGAGGCTTTGGCAAAGGCGACGCCACTGGAGCGGCCGAGCTGGACCCACTTCTACGGGCCGGCTGAGCTGCTCGCCATGACTGGCATTGTCCAGGAAAATCTAAAGATGCCCGCTGCTTCCGAGGCGTCCTCTCACAAGGCGCTGGCCGCGCTGCCCGACCGGTTCCAGCGCAACCGGGCACTCGCCACAGCGCGGCTCGCCCTCGCGCAACTTCACCAGGGCGATGTCGAACTTGGGTGTGCCACGGCGTCCAGAGTCTTCGACATCATGGGAGGTGATCCAATACCCGGTCGGATGCGAACGCTGCTCGGCGACTTCCACCGAGACCTGCTTAGCCTGGCGCCAAGATCACCACGCGCCTACGAATGGGCCGATGAGCTGCGCACGAAATGGAGCTGACGAGTGATAGACCTTCGCCACTACGGGCACGACGACCTGTCCCAGATTCGGCAGGTGCTCCTCGACGTACATGCCGACATCCCCGAGTACCACGTCGGGAGCGAGTTCGACGAACGCTTCCCATGGTTCGTCGACCACTGGGGCGGACAACCGGAGTACCGCTGTGTCATTGGCTATGACGAAACTGAGCCTGTGGGTTTCGTCTACGGCGCGCCGGCGACGAAGGGGCGCGAGTGGTGGCGCGATACCCCCTATCCTGAGCCGAAGAGCTCGCTCACCTTCGCCGTCTCCGAGCTGATGGTCCGTCCGAAATGGCGGAAGTCGGGGGTGGCAGAGGAGTTGCACAGGGCGCTCCTGGAAGGTCGGCCGGAGGACCTTGCCGTCCTCTTGGTCGACGTCACGCACCCCAAGGTCCAGGAACGCTACGAAAGCTGGGGGTACAAAAAGGCTGGCGAGCGCCAACCGTTCGCCGACTCGCCGGTGTACGCGGTCCTGGTGAAGGAACTGTTCGAACGGGCCGCGTCATAGACACTCGCCGCATGTGTCCCGTCAGACGTTCCAGCCAACGCCTGGACCTCCGCGAACTCGCGATCGACGACGTGGATGCGGTGTTCAAGATCTACGGAAGCGAAGAGGCGACGGAGCATCTGTCATTCGAGCCGCGCTCCCGAGTTCAGGTCGGCGACATCGTTGCCCGGTCCATCGCATCAGCCACCGCTACGCCGCGTACCGAGTACGCACTCGCAGTCATCCGGCGGGACACTACCGAACTGATCGGGTTCGGGCGCATCGCCACAGATCCACACCAGCAGCGCGGAGCCACATTCGGCTTCGCGCTGCGCCCGGATGCCTGGGGCATCGGCTATGGCGTCGAAACCGTATGCCTTCTCCTGGGTTTTGCCTTCGAGGTCGGCCTCCACCGTGTCTGGGGTGCGCGCTCTCCAATCAACGAAGCCTCCGCAAGAACGATGATGGCGGCGGGTATGACCAAGGAAGGCGTCATTCGGGAACACATCCATAAGGCCGGAGTGTGGCGTGACTCCGTCGTGCACTCGATGCTCGACCACGAATGGGACGGTCGCTAGAGCTTGGTTACCTAGGCGGCTGTGTGTCGCGTCGTCGGGTCGACTTCAGCAATGAGGTCTGGGCGCGGAGCAAACCCTCTGCGACACCGTGGATGGGGAGTGGGTCAGGCGGCGGCCGCTTCGGCGGTGTGGGTTGTCTTGTCGGGGTCCTGGTGAGGGTGCCAGCGTTGTAGGCGATTGCTGGCTTGGCGAGGGTGGCGGCCCCGGCTCAGGCGCGGACCAGGACGAGGGCACCGTTGGACGACATCTCGCTTCGCTGTCGAACTCGACACTCACCTGGATGTCAGATGTCCTCGCTGGTCCCAGAGTTGATTGGTTGACACCACGCGAGAATCGGCGGTGGCGTCTGCTGAGAAGGCCTGGAGCATCAGCGTGAGACGTCCCCGCCGGTTACCGAGGGGCGCGTATCGGGACTGCTGCTTCTGACGGTGCCTGGAGTGTGGTGTAGCGACGTTGGAAGGTGTTGAGGTATTTGCTGAGGTCGGATGGCTGGATTGGTTTGTTGTACTGGGCGGTGATTCCGCGGTCGGTGAGATCACGGGCGACCTGGTCGGGATTGGGGATCTCAACGTGGGTGCGGTGTTCTGCCCATGCGGTGTAGATCCGGAATTCAAGGTAATAGCGGGTCAGAGATTTCGGTTTGATGGGTTGGCCGTCACGGTCGAGTACGTTGCGTTCGGCCAGGTATTGGGACAGTTCGGGGCCTTGGGGTTCGTAGCCGTGCTGTTGCTGGAAGGTGTGCCAGGCCAGGTAGTAGCGGTCGACAGTGGGCAGCTCGGACAGTGTCGTGGCAGGCGCTGGCGTGTCGCCTGTCAGTGTGTTGTTGAGGGAGGTCTTCACGGGGCGGGTGTGCTGGGCCTGAGCTGGAAGAGTCATCAGAAGTGGTGCGTTTTCCTGTGCGGGAGCTTCAACAGGGCTGGCTGGATGCGGGCCTTGCTCGGTTTCCGGTTCCAGGGCGCTGCTCTGGCTGCGTTGGCGGGTGCGGCCGATTCCTCTCGCTGTGGAAGGGTTGCCGGTGTCCTCGGGTGAGGGCTCGCGCTTCTCGTACTCCTGAAGCACCTGGCCCTGTCCGTTCTGGTATGTCTGGCGCTGCTCGGCCTCGTACTGGGCCCACATCTGGTCCGGGGCGTACGAGGGGTCGTAGCCGCCCTCGTAGACGATCTCCTGCTGCGGGGGAGCGAACCACGGGCTCGAGTTGGGCTCCTCCTCCCGGTACTCCGGCTGCTCTTGCGCGCGGTCCGACTGCTGCTGTTCGTCGGGGGCAGGGGGGCGGTCGGGTTCCTGGCAGCGCTGCTCTTCTTGCGGTGCTTGCGCGCCCAGGTGTCCTGGCCCGTACGCTTGTTCTGTGGATTGTCCGTGCGCTGCTGGCTCCGTACGGGTGGCCGCGTCCGGGGGTGTGGCGGCTTGTGCCGGCTCGGTCTGCTGCCGTGGCGCCGGAGGCAGCAGCGCGGGCTCGATGCCCGCCGCGGCCAGGCCCGAGGGGGCCGTCTCCGCCAGGGGTACGCCGTAACGCGCGAGCCGCAGCGGCATCAGGGACTCGACCGGGGCCTTGCGGCGCCAGGCGCGGCCGAAGCGCGAACGCAGCCGGGCCTGGTAGACGAGACGCTCCTGCTCCAGCTTGATGACCTGCTCGTAGGAGCGCAGCTCCCACAGCTTCATCCGGCGCCAGAGGAGGAACGTGGGGAGCGGGGAGAGCAGCCAGCGGGTGAGGCGCACGCCCTCCATGTGCTTGTCGGCCGTCATGTCCGCTATGCGGCCGATCGCGTGCCGGGCCGCCTCCACGGAGACCACGAACAGGATCGGGATGACACCGTGCATCCCGACGCCCAGCGGGTCCGGCCACGCGGCCGCGCCGTTGAACGCGATCGTCGCCGCCGTCAGCAGCCACGCCGTCTGGCGCAGCAGCGGGAAGGGGATCCTGATCCAGGTCAGGAGCAGATCGAGCGAGAGCAGGACACATATTCCCGCGTCGATACCGATCGGGAAGACGTAGCTGAACTTCCCGAAGCCCTTCTCGAGGGCGAGTTCGCGCACCGCCGCGTACGAACCGGCGAAGCCGATACCGGCGATGATGACGGCTCCGAAAACGACCACCCCGATGAGCAGGCGGTGGGTACGGCCGGCCCCCACAGCCATGTCCGTGTTCCCGAGGCTCGTACGCTGCTGCCTTTGATTCATCAACGGCCTCGTATCTGCAAGGTGTTCACGACTGCGCGTCGGGCGATTCGGCGGGCACGTCTGTCCGCCGGACGGGGGCCTTGCGACCGCTGGAGCCAGACGCCGATAAATGCGGGACGCTCACGGCTCCGCGCGTTCGATCGTCTCGTGTCGTGCTGAGCAGTTCGTTGATCAGCTGTTCGGTGGCTATCTCGAGTGAGCAGTCGAGCCCGCGGTTGACTTGTTGGACGCGGGCAATCGCGGTGTGCAGTCCCTGCCGGTTGCCCGCCGCGTACTCGATCCTGGCCCAGTCCCGGTACAAGAGCTCAGCAGTGTCGTCAACGTCGAGTCCGGTCGCGACGGCCTGGCGGGCCGCGCTCAGGTTGTGATGCGGGCCGGCAGGGGTGCGGTGCGTGGCTACGGTGTGCGCCACGTCGATGATCCGGGTGATCATTTCCTGCTGGTGGGGCTCCGCCCAGGGCAGGGGCCTGCCTCCGAACGGCCGGCCCCGGACGAGAGTCAGGGCCCGCTCCAGATCGGGCAGGCCGGCCGGGCCCAACGGCAGGGCACGCTCGACGAGGTGGAGAAAGGCGGTCCAGTCGCAGCGCACGGCGGGGGAGAGGCTGTAGGGGGTATCGCCGGTCTTGCGGCGTGGCACGTAGGGGGTGCCGTCGGGATCGTTGCCCAGGGTGCGGCGCAGGCCTTGCAGCCGGGCGTTGAGGGTGCTCGACGACCACGGGCTGACCGGGTCCATGTCAGAGCACAGGATGTCCGCGCTCCGCCCGGGCCGGAAGAGCAACAGGGCGGCCAGCTGCGCCATCCGCGGTCCGTGGCCGGTGCTGTCCACGCCGGTCACCTCGACCGGGCCCAGGACCCGGATCTCCGGCGCGTGCTGGCTAAGGCCTTCGCCTTCATCTGCTTCTGTCATCGCGCCCAGTTCGACGCCGCCCTCGCCGTCCGCTTCTGCAGACTCAGCCGACGGCGCGGACTGCGGGGCCGGGGGCATCGTCGGTCCAGGGCCCGCGTGTTCTTCCTCGGTCTGCGCCGACGTCCGGGCGGCGGGCCGGAGATGGAGCGCGGACGGATCGGTGGTGGCGGCGAGCAGGGCAGGGAAGCCCTCGCTGCTCACCTCTGCTGCCGGCATACCGGAACTGCTCGTGGGTACGTCGGTCGCGGATGCGGCGGAATCCTGCGGCGCGCTGCGCCGGGGCGGTTCCATGCTGTCGGGCTCGTACGGCACACCCTGCCAGGGACCCTCGGCCGGGTAGGCCGGCTGCCCGGACACCTGCAGGGCCGTGACGATCTGGAGGTAGGAGGCGTGGTCCAGGCGCTGCAGCGTGACGTCCGTGCCGGCGTAGTCGACGTGCTGCGGTGCCCCGAGCGAGGCGTTGAGGATTTCCGCGTGGGGGAAATGCCCGGCCGCCGTACCAGCTGGGGCGACCAGGGTGATGGGAACTGGCCCGGCCTTGTCGATGACGTCGGCGAACTCCCAGGCCAGGTCCGGGTCCAGAGCGGACGCGCACAACAGCAGGTAGGGCTGATGCCGGGTTTCGGGCATCTGGTGGGCTTCCAGCAGCCGTTCACTCAGATCACGCAGCGCGTGCGCCGGCTGGCGCATGTGCGCGATCCTCGCGGTGGGCAGCAACTGTGGCATCTCCTCGCCGAACCCCACGACGACGACCTCAACGTCGCTTGCCCACGGGCTCTTTCCGAGCTCCAGGGCGAGCGAGGTGCACACCTCGGTGATGTGGGCCGGGTCGCCGTCCAGGAGCAGCGCGGGCATGTATGCGAGGTTGAGCAGCAGGAGGTCACCCGACTCGGTACTGCCGATCGTGGCAAGCCCCGGATACGGCGCCGGAACGTCGCGGGCCGCCTCCTCGTCCAGGAGAACAGCGTCGGCGGGCAGGACCCACCAGCCGCCCTGCCCGGACACGAAGGGCGTCTGCGGCTCAAGAGCCTGGTCCTCGGGCAGCACCTGAAGTGAGCGGGCGCCGATCCGCGCGGCCTGCAGCTGCGGGAGCCTGTCGGAATCGGCATCCCGCGGTGCATGGTGGGCCAGGGTTCGCAGGGCCACGTCCAGGCGGGCTGCGCTGCCGGGCTCGGCGGCCGCCGCCAACTGAGCTTCCGTCCTGGATGTCTCCGGCGCGATGGCGATCTTCTCGCCCGGTTTGCGGCGGCGGCGCTGCAGCGTCCGGCGCAGGGCGAGAGCCGCTGTGATCGCGGCGGCCAGCAGCGCGCCGGCGCCGAGAACGGTGTGCAGGGTCAGCGGGCTGTCGGCCGGAGCCGACGTCTCGGACGCCGTGGCGGCGGGGGAGGAGGCAGCAGAGCCGGACGGCCCAGTCGACGACGACGGTGATGCGGCAGAAGGGGAAGCGCTGGAACTGGGCTGCGGCATCCCAGAAGGGGAGCCCTGTTCCTGCCCGGGCCGTTCGGCAGGACGGCTGCTGGGTGTGCTGGAGGCTGATGACTCCGCGGTGGGCGCCGTGGTGTGGCTCGGCGCGGATGCCTGCCCATCGCCCGTGTCATCGCCTGGCTTCTGGGTGGCCGGGGGAGTGGACTCCTGGCTGTCTGCCTCATCGTCTGGGGCGCTGTCGTGAGGCGGGCTGTGCTGGTCGGGCAGGGTGCCGGGCATGGTGACCTGCTGCCCGGCGTAGATGACATCCGGGTCGGAGATGGCGGGCAGACCATCCGGCTGGGGCTTGCCCCGGCTGGCCTCGAAGAGGGCGGGCCACTTGTCGCCGTCGCCGAGCTCCTCCTCCGCGATCTTTGACAAGTAGTCGCCCGGGTGGACCGTGATGGCGGGCGCGCTCTCCTCGGCAGCAGCCGGGACGCCGTCACCCAACTGCGCACGGACTCCTTCCGACGCTGCAGCGGAATCCGGCATCTGAAGCTGCCAGCCGGGCTGCAGAAAGCTGTTCGCCTTGAAGACCTGGCCGCCGGCCATGGTGCGGCCTTCGTTCAGGGCGGAGATCTCCCGCCACCGCTCGCCGTCACCCAACTCCCGTTCGGCGATGCCCCACAAGCTTTCCGCCGGCCGCGTCTCGCGCACCGTGTACGAAATACGGGCCGTTTGCTTGCTCGCGGAGGACGGCGCGGCCCGATCGGCTTCAAAGGCCTGCGGGGCGTGGGCCTGGCCGGGCAGCTGGGGCGCGGTGGTTGCCGGTGCGGCCTGGGCATCGGAGGCCAGGGCCGAACTGGTGGGCAGCAGCACCAGGATGCTGCCGACCAGGAGAGCCGCGGCGCGCTGCGAGGAGCCCATCCCGCGGGGGGCGTGCCAAGTCCGGCCCCGCACCTGTGCGATCAACTCGCGTACGGCGCAGAACGTGAACTGCATCCACCCGATCCAGCCCACCGCGACGAGCAGCAGCAGGAATACCGCTCCCGTGTCCTGCCGGTCCAGCAGGTGCGTGAGGTCGTCGTGGCTGGCCCACCAGATGACCGGTGTGGCCCAGGCCAGCAGCAGCGGCAGCCCACCGACCGTGGCGGCCAGCACGAGCAGACTCAGTACGGCCTTGACGATACGGCCCAGGGTGCGGGCGGCCGCTGCGGCGGGCGAGGGCGTGGCGCGCATCAGTTTCCTTCGGGAGCGGTGACGCCGTGCAGGAGGGTGGCCTTGCCCTGGCCGGCCACCGGCAAGGAGCCGATCCCGACGGCCGACAGGAACTTTGTGTCGTACGTGCCGGTGACGTTCACGGTGAGGGTCTTGCCGTCGCCGGACACGCTGACCGTGCCGGTGGCGCCGGCCGAGCGCAGGTATGCCTGGGCAGCGGCCTGGGCATCCTGCGGATCCACGACGATCGCGTTGCCGCTGATGGCCTCGGCGGGGTCGATGGCCTGCCCGCCTGCCCGGGCGGCCTCGCCGGCGACGTAGTCGGCGCGTTCGGTGGCGCGCATTTTGCTGCCACCGTCGACGGCGACGCCGATGATGCCGATCAGGGCGATGACGCACACGGCGACGAACACGGTGACTCCACCCCGGTCATCCCACCGTGCCCGGCTCAGCCTCATCTGCCGGAAGATCACCAGTCACCTCGTGTCCGAAGGGTGTTGAGTTCGGCGAAGGGTGAAGCCTGCTGGTAGGCAGTGTTAGCTGGTCGGTCCAAATTCACCCGAACGGGACGGGATTCCGACAAAGCGCCGGGATTCCTGAGCGTTCCGCAGTAGTCAGGCATGGAATGCGTCTCCGTTGAACCCCACCGCTCGAGTTCCCGCCCGAAGACCATTCGGGATTCGTGAACTCGGGAGCAATCTGCAGGCTTTCGGCATGCTGAGACTGACGGCCTTTGGAGTTGGGCAAGGTAACGAGTCCAGCCTTGTCGGCAGGGGGGAACGTGATACCAATGCGGTTGCATCCGAGGGTGCTCGGCACACTGGGCGGAGTTGCTGTACTGGTCGCTCTGGCTGCGGTCGTCTGGCTTCCCCGGATGGTCTATCCACCCCTCACATTGCGCGAGCTGGGTCACGTGGCAAGTGCAGAGAAGCGCGTCGAACTGCAACAAGCCCAGTCCCAGGTACAGAACGACTTTCGCAGCCAATTGCTGCAAGCCATGGGCGGCTTCGTCGTAGTCGCGGGCGCAGCCGTCGGCTGGCAGCAACTCGGGCTTGCCCGCGAGGGGCAGATAACGGAACGCTTCACCCGCGCCATCGATCACCTCGGCAGCGAAACACTCGATGTTCGGCTCGGGGGCATCTACGCACTGGAACGGGTCGCCAAGAACTCTCCCGACGACCGACCGACCGTCACCGATATCCTGTGCGCGTTCGTCCGTGAACACGCTCGATGGCCGGTTGGCGCCCCCGACGGACCAGAACACCCCACACCCACCGTGGACCGTAATGTGCCCTGGCTGACCACCCGGGCCCCGGATGTACAGACCGCCCTGTACGTGCTGGGCCGCCGCCCTGGGCATCCCCAGGAGCACACGTTGTACCTGTCGCGAGCAGATCTGCGCCGCGCACAGCTCTCCAAAGCGCAGCTGGACGGTGCCAACCTGCGCCATTCGAATCTGTCCCGTGCCTACATGCCCAATAGCAACTTGGAAAACGGCCAACTGGTGAACGTTGATCTCCGTCACGCCCACCTGCGAGGCGCCCGGTTGTCGCACGCGGACCTGCGCGACGCACATCTGGAGCACGCTGACCTGCGGCAGGCAATCTTGCGCGGTGCTGATCTGCGGGGAGCCAACCTGTCGGACGCCTACTTGAACGGTGCCGACCTCACGGATGTCCGCGCCGACGACACGACGACCTGGCCCGACACCCACCGCCGTACATAGTTTGCACAACCCTGCTGGGCAGAAGCGCTTCCCCGATTCCTCCCAGCCAGCTTCTACCGGGTGTTCCAGGGTGCTAGCGCGCTGCCCCCTCGTCCCACACGGATCGAACTCCCGTGGCAGCCACGGTTCACCGTCACCGGCGCCAACGATGCCAGGCCGTGTCCGAAACGGCGAGGACGGAGTTCGCGAACCCAAGCAGTCAGACACCATCCTCACGTCCCTCGGTCCCTGAGTTCCGCAACGAAGACACCTCAGAATTGGTGAACCCAAGAGCTCTCTGCCGGTACTGATCCACCACTGAGGTCGCGGTCGACGTGAGAGTCCGGGACCCTGGCACGCCCGGCAGCAGGAGATCCGACAGGTTGACCGTGCAGTTCACAGTCACGGTGACCGTGCCTACCTGGCCCACCGGCACGCTGAGGCCTCCGGTGTTGATGTTGACGCTGGTCGACGCGCACCTGATGCCCTGGTCGTTGAGGGAATCGGCGGCCGCCGCCTGCGCGGCGCCCTGCGCGGCCCCCGCCGTGCGGTGAATGGACGCCTCCCGGGCCGCGTCTTCCGCTGCTGCGTCGATCTTCGAGCCGGAGGTGACCAGGCGGCCCCCGGCGATGGCCAGACACAGGAACATGATCAGCGATGGTAGAACGATGGCAGCCTCGATCGCGGCGCTGCCCTCGTCGCTGCGCAGCCTGCGAGCCCATCGGGCCGTGTATCGCACGTAGTTCACTCTCCCGGGGCCGTCCAGCGTTCCACCGGACCGGACGCTGACTGGGTGACCTGCAGACCCGATACGCCCGGGATCATCGACATGGCCGTGCCGGAGACCTGTACCTGCACCCGCTGCCCGTTGCTGGTGGCGGCGACGCTGTAGCCGCGCAGGCTGTCACCTGCGACGCGCCCCAGCACATCCCGTGCCTGGGCCGCGCCGTTGGCCGGGCTCGCCTTGTAGGCGCGGGCCGCGGTGAGGCCCTCGCGGGCCGCGGTCAGGGCGATCTGCCTTGCGTAGTACCACATCGAGGCCTGGATGACGGCGATCGTGGCGAGCAGCACGAACGGGTAGATGATGGCCATCTGGATGGCTGTGTCGCCGCGGTCGTCGTGCCATCTTCGCCCCTGCCACCAGGCCTTCAGCTGCTCCGGAGCCGACATCACAGCCCGTTGAGTCGGCCGTTGTACTTGGCGATGACGACGGCGATGGTCCCGGCGATCAACACGGCTCCGGTGACGGCGGCCACCCAGATGATGACGGTGGTGGTGCTGATGTCGCCGCGGTCCGGCCTGCGTTTGGCCTCCTGAAGGCCCTCCTGCACACGCGTGGTCGCCCAGTGCACCGCACGGTAGGTGCGGGCTGCGGTGTACTTCATGATCTGTACTCCTTGCTCCTTCAGAGGTTCGTGACTAGGGGGATCTTCAGACGGTGAGCATGCGGATGACTGCGGGGAACGCCATCAGCAGCATCACCAGGACGGCCAACAAGGCGCCGGGGGCGGTCATCTTCTCGCTGGCCGCGTTCGCCTCCGCGGCCTGATCGGCCAGCAACTCGGCATTGAGTGCCGCGGTCCGGGCCCGCAGCGCCTTGTAGACGGCGGCGCCGTCGGTGGCCGAGCCCCGCATGATGTCGGCGACGTCGTCCAGGACGGGCAGCTTGTACTCGGCGGCGAGTTCGGTCAGCGCCTGGTAGGGCGGGATCTTCTCCATCCGGGCCCGGCGCAGGGCGCCCTGCAGAAACAGGAAGGGCCAGCCGAGGCCTACCTCGGCGGCCTTCTCCAGCGCTTCGGCGGGTCCGGCGTCGGCGGCCCGCTTGAGCGCGACCAGGTCGAGGTAGGCGGACAGGGCGTGCGCGAACTCCTCCCGGGCGCGCTTGGCCTGGTCGCGGACCGCGAGATCCGGGGTGATGAACAGCAGCCCTGCGATGAGGAGTCCGGCACCGGCCGGCACGTAGAACGGCAGGGAGACGCCCGCGATGATCCACGGGATCGTCGCGATCACCGGGCAGAGCAGGCCCAGCGCTGCGAGCGCGGTTTTCTTCAGCATGAACTGGCCCGGCCCCTGCCCGAGCAGGGCCAGGTTGGTGGTGGGGATCCGTACGCCGGGCACGCGCTCGAGGCGGACCAGCAGCCACCGGCCCCACACCTCCTCGCGGTCCAGCTCCGGCTCGGGCATGGCCAAGGTGGCCGGGGCACTGCGCTGCAGGGCCGGCCCCAATGCGGGCTGAGGGCGCAGCAGTTCCCGCACCAGCAGCGCGATGCCGGCGCCGACCGTGCCACCGGTCAGGACGACGGGAAGCAGGTTCACGACGTAACTCCTTCCGGCTCAAGGCCGGCGACCGGCACATCCGGCTCTGTGACGGGCGCGGGCAGCCGGACAGTGCTGGACGGGTCGGTGATCAGAAAGCGCGGTATGCGGCGGAAAGCACCCAGCTGCCGCATCAGGGCGAGAACCCCGATGAACCCGGCCGTCAGGAAGGCGAGCACGAGCTGACCCAGGAGCGTGGAGTACGGCTGCGTGTAGGACGGCACGAAGAACCCGGCCACCACGATGCCCACGGTGATGATGGTCATCCACCGCACGGTGGTCCGGGGCTTTGCCCGGTCCGCCTCGATGGCGCGCCTCTTGGCGACCTCGTCGCGGACTGTTCCCGCCAGGTCTTCCAGCGCCTGAGCCAGGCCCGGGCCGCGGTCATTGACCGACAGAATGAGCGCAGCAACGACCTTGTCCGCGGTGACGTCGTCCAGCTCCTCGGCGAACGCGCCCAATGCTCCCTGCGGTCGCCAGCCCAGCCGCAGCCGGTCGGACAGATTGACGATCTGCGGCGCCAGTTCCTCCGGCGCACCCCGACGGCTGGTGACCATCGCTTGCTCCAGCCCCATGCCCAGCCGGAGCAAGCCCGCCAGCCGTTGTGTCCACTCGCTGAGCGCCTCCAGCTGCCCGATTCGTTCCTGCGCCATCTGCGCCGGACTGATCAGCCAGGGCACGCCGACCACGGCCGCGCCCAGCAGCACGCCGCCCACGAAGTTCCCCGAGACCAGCCACACGGTCATGAAGACCACGACCGCCAAGACCGCGAGGGTCCGCCGGCGAAGACGGACGTCCTCGCCTTGGTCCTTCCCGGCGCGCAGGGCCTGCCATCGCTGCCGCAGCGGAGCCCGGCGCGGCGCCGTCGTGCCCACGGCACCGGCCACGATGCCGATCAGCCCGCCGATGACGGCCATGCCGCTCAACAGCCCCCACAACAGGGTCATCGGCTCACCCCCACCTTCAGCGGCAGCGGCGCCTGCCACGCCCCGTAGGGCTGCTGCAGGAGGGCGGAGTCGAAGCCGACCCGGCGCAGGTCGTCGACGCAGCCCGGGTCCATCCTCGGCACCGCGCGCAGATCCCCGAACTCGGCGCCGGGGGAGAAGACCGTGTTCGTGGCGGGACGGCCGTTCTCGCCGATCCCGGTCAGTTCCAGGACGTGGGAGACGTAACGGTGACGGCGGCCGCCGATCTGCGTCTCATCCGTCATGTCGACGTACACGATGAAGTCCAGGCCGTTGGCAGTCTGCCGGTAGGCGAGCTGCTCGGACAGGTTGTCCTGGGCGAGCGCGTACAGTTCGGCGATCCGGTCGAAGATGATGTCCGGGCGCCGGGCATGGATGGTGCACAGGTTGCCGCCCGAGCCGTTCGTCAATGCCTGCATCATCGCGACGACTTCAGGGCCGCGGACCTCGCCGACCACGATCCGCTCTAGCGACATCCGCAAAGCGGGATGCATCAGGTCCAGCAGCGTGACCTCGCCGGCGCCCCGTCCGGTGACGTCCTTCTCACCGTTGGACTCGCGGCCCACCAGGGAGACGACCTGCCGGTGGTATCCGTTGGCGTGGGCGAACAGTTCGTCCTCGGTCTGGATGGTGGCAAAACGCGTCTCCGGGTTGAACTCCTTGAGCATCGCCCGCAGCAGCGTGGTCTTCCCTGCCTTCTGCTTTCCCGCGATCATGATGTTCTTTTCCGCGCGCACGCACGCGCCGAGGAAGTCGCGCAGGATCGGATCGATCGTGCCCAGCCGCACGAGGTCGTCGAGATCGGCGTGAGAGACCCGGTGGCGGCGGATGACCGCATAGGTCATCGGCCCGAGTCCGGTGATCGCCTGGAGCCGGGAGCCGTCCTGCAGGGACAGGGCCAGGGTGGGGTTCGCGGTGGAGATGGTGCGCTCGTTGTGCCCGGACCCCCTCGCCAACTCCCGTAACAGCTCCAGCAGTTCCTCGTCCGAGTCCGCGATCGGCCCGACCATGCGGCGTTCGCCGTCGCCGTAGTCGAGCCACACCTCGTCCGGGCCCTGGATGATGATGTCCTCGACCCGTTCGTCGTCCAGGTACGGCTGGAGCCGACCGGCCCGAAAGAGCAGGTCATAGACGGCACGCCGAAGTGCTTCGTCTTCATGCGGCGCCATGGCCGCTGCGTCCGACCACAGCGCGACCGCCTCGTTGATCCAGTCCAGGCAGCGCTGTTCTTCGCTGGCCCGGTCCATATCCGGCGTCGTCTTCAGCAAGTCCTCGCGCTGTTTGGCGACCTGGCCGGCGATGTGCCGGGCGACCTTGTAGTCGACGGTGACCTGAGGCGTGGCGGCGCCGAGCACGTGCGTACTTGAGGCAGCACCAGCAGGTGTGCCGTTCGCCTGCCGGGGGCGGCTGGGCGGCGGAGACACAAGAGGGTCGTTGTGCAGGGGGCTACCGCGCACGGGTTACCTCCCCGCCTGCGGCGAACGTGCCGTGTGGATCCAGGCGGAACCGGCGCATTGCGGCTCGCTGGACCAGCAGGGTGCTGCTCGTCCTGGCGGCCTTCATCAGCGGTGACTTGGTGAAGTGGCGCGGCTGCTCGGCACCGTCGGACAGCACGCGGGTGTCCTTGGGCGCGTACGGCAGGGTCGCCACCACTGGAACCTGCAGCACCCGCTGCACCTCGCCCGCGGGATACGGGCCTTCGTTGATCATCAGCACGCTGACGTCACCGACCCGTTCCTCCAGTGCGCGCACCCGGCCCTCGGCCGCTTGCAGGCAGCGCAGGGTGTTGCGCACCACGACGATCACGGCGTCGGCCTGCTCGGCCAGGACACCGGAGGGGCCAAAGGCGCCGCGGCGGCCGAGGTCGATCAGAATGTCGTGGCCGTGTTCGGCCTCGATGCCGCGGAAGATGACGCTCAGGGCTTTCCACACTGAGCCCAGGCTTGCTGACTGCGCGGGGTCGGTGATGCCTGGCAAGAGCAGGCGGTCGCGCGGGGACTCCGTCTTGCCTTCTGCGCTGCCCAGGTCGATCAGCTGACGCCAGAAGGCATCGCCGAGGTCGCCCTGGCGGGCGGCGACCGAGAGGTTGCGCAGTCCGTATCGGTCGCCGAGCGTGCCCTGGAGCAGCCCGTGCAGCACGGCCCCGCCGTCCGGGTCGCACTCAGCCAGGACCATCCGCCGGCCCGGCTCCAGCGGCCACGACAGCAGCAAAGCGAGAGCGCTTGTGGTCACGCCGGGCGCGCCACTGCAGCCTGCCAGTGCGATGACAGTCATCAGTTGCCGTCCGGAGCGGCGAGGACTAGGCGCAAGGTGCCAGCGGACACCCAGGCGGCGGCCGTGGGGCCGTCAGCGGCGGATGTGGCGACGTCGACCACTACGATCCCGGTGCCGGGGGCGGCACTGGAGGCCTTCACGACCCGCCCGTCAATGGTCTCCGGCGGGGTACCGGACGTCTTGCCGGTGTCCGCCTGGCCCTGGGCCGGGACGTGGACCAGCTGTACCTTCTGGCCCGGCATCAACGCGGTGGCCGGGATCTGCTTGGGCTCAAGCCCGATGGGCACCAACTGCTCGCCAGCCTTCACCAGCGAGTCCTTCGTCACCTGAGCCGGAGCGAGGAGCGATCCGGGCTTGAGCTCGACAGCGGCCCGCTTGCCCACCACCGAGTCCAGGTCGTCGCTGCGCACCGCTTTGACGGCCGGATCCAGGGCGATGGAGGCCTTGCCCAGGTCGTCCTCGGTGAGGACTTGCCCGACCTGGACGTCGCGGACCACGGTCACCACGTCGGTGCGGTTGCCGACCTGTAGCAGCAGGACGGCAACACCGGCCCCTCCGGCCGCGATCAGCGCCAGCGACAAGGCGATGACACCCGGTCGGCGCCTGCGGGCCGACACCCGAGGGGGAGTCACCGGGCCGGCCACCGAAGGCACGCCGTCCGTGGCGGCTGTGCGTTCTTTGGTCTTGCTGCTCAACACTCTCTCCTTCCGGCGGCTCTACCTGACGACCTGCAGTTCGCCCATCGCGACCTGTGCCTGGGACTGCCTGGTCTCCGTGAACTGCCCCGCCTCGCCGCCGCCGTTCACCTGCCAGTCCACCGTCCACGTAGCGGTTGCGTTCACGCTGTACTTGCCTCCTGACCGGGAGGCCGAGGTGCGGCTAAAGGTATGGCCGCAGGTTGGCGACTCCTGCTTGCCGTACGAGGCCTGGTAGGCAGTGCCGGGGCCCCGGCACGTGACAGCGTTGCCGTCGCCCATCGCCCAGTCGATCTTGGTGACCTTCGCCTTCGCGGTCACGGTCACTCCAGCCAGCGACGCTGAGGCTGTGTTGGGCCCGTACGTCGTAGGGCTCTCGTTGACCCACATCCACATCGGCACGCCCACGATGTACTTGCCGGCCGCGCGGGGGCTGGCGATGTCCGGGCCGGTCAACAGCATCCGGTCGACAGCTTGGCGCGCCAGTTGCTCTGGGTCGACGTTGACCGCGGGGGCCTCCGCTGCCCAGAAGACCTGGGGGACGATCTGAGCGCCAGCAGCGGCTCCCAGCGCATCGCTGAGGCAGACCCGCGTGTAGATCGCGCCGTCGCCGGGTTTGTGGCCGTTCCAGATCGGGTCGCTTGCGGGTGGCTGCGGATCGAGTCGCTCGACCGCACAAGTCTGCGGCCGGGGCTTGCTGTCCTTGCCGGTGCCCGGCTGATTGCCTGTCTGGTCCTGGCCGCCCGGGTTGCCCGGCTCCTGCCGGCAGACCGTGACGAAGGAACTCGCTCCGTCGCAGTCACCGCCGATGACCGGATCGTCCGCCGCGTGGGCCGGTAACGCCGCGAGAGCACAGAGCGCGGCTGCGGAAAGGACTGCTGCCAGCGCGGGACGCTTCAGCATGTGCGTTTCCCGTCTGGCGTGAGTTCTGTGATCATCCACTGGTTCCCCCACTTCTCCGCCTTGGCCGTCGTCACGTAACGCAGAGGCTGATTGGACGGGAACGGTTGCACGGCACCTGTCTTCTTCTTGACCGTCTTCCAGCCCGAGATGTCGAGACAGTCACGCACGCTGGCCTTGGGCGTCTTCCCGGTGAGCGCGAGCGAGGTGACCTGCGCCTCGTGTGTCGGGGCGCCCTTGGCGGCGGTGCCCGCCTCGTTCATGATCAGGACGTCGCCCATAGCGCGCCCTAGTGCTTCCTTCGTGGCGTACTTCTTCAGGTCGGTGCCCTTGATGTCGGCCTGCCCGTAAGCCTTGACCTGCTCGGTCCAGAAGTCGTCATACGCCTTCAGCACGTCGCCTTTGGCCTGGGCCTGGGGATCGGCACTGGACGACGACGTCGCGGGGGCTGGCTTGCTGTTGGTGGGCGAAGGGCTCTTGGCCGAGTCGTCGCCGCTTCCGCAGGCGGTCAGAGCGACCAGTCCGCCCGCGATCAGCAGAGCGGTTGCATGCTTTCGGCCGCGAACGGCAGTGCGCTTTGTTGGACGTCGGGATGCTCGTGTCACGTTGTCTCCCCGTACGACGCGGTGCGATACGACCGCTGCCCCGGCCTCCGACAAACGGCGGCCCAGACCCGGCCTGGTCCACCTGCGGTCATGCGTTTGCGTGATCGCGAGGTTGCGCCTGTGCCAGTGAACTTCCCAGCGCGATATCTGAGTTGGCTCGCACGACTCGGGACGTAACCGGTCACCTTCGGAACGTGAAATCAATTGTCGTTCTGTCCCTTCAACTCATCGCATGCGTGAACAACCCACCCAGGCAGGTACGTTGAAACAGCCGGTGCGCCTGGACAACGACACACACCGGGGCAGGGATGCAGCAGCTGAACCCGGGAGATCCCGAACGGTTCGGGCCTTCCTCGGCAGCCCAGACCTGCGGCTTGGCCAGCCGGCAGTGTGTTTGCGTATCGCCCCACACGTGCGTTCGCTCCCTCAGCTGGATTGGTGTGCGGTCACGTTCCGAGGTGGATGACGTTGCGAACTCCCCGCGTTCGCGTGCGCCAATGCCTTGATCGGGTCGACTGGGGGCCTGGTGGCCGCAGGATGGAACGCCAGCTCCCACTCGGGATGCCCGGCCCAGACGCTGTGAGCGATGCTGCGCAGCGTCCAGCCCAGCGCACTGACCTGAACGGCGAGAAGATCGTCGTCGACGATGGAGGCGAGTTCCCGCTGGGCAAGCCACTTGTCCAGGACATCTCGCGCGCCGGCGAGCGTTTCGAGCTCGGTGCGGCAGCCGCCGGGCATTACGGCCTCGGCCATCCGGGCGGTCAGGAACCGCGCGAACCTGTGGTCGCGGTCCCGGGCCCAGGCGCTGCTTCCGAGCTCTGGGGTCAGCCACAGGCGGGTCAACTCGTGGGGAGTGACTGTGGTTTCGTACTGGGGTGTCATCGGGAGTCCACCATCGAATACCTCCAGGTGATCACCTTGGGCTTCCCCGACGGGGCCAGCCCCGCGAGGGCCTGGCCCTGGTACTCGTCCGTGACCACCGGCCGCCGCTCGGCGTTGTAGACCGCCTCGGCCGGGCCGGGGATGATCCTGCCGCCGTTCATGAACCTCTTGTGGAGGTACTCCACGGTGTACGAGGTCGGGAAGAGGGCGAGAACGCCGCCGTCGGCCAGGCGCAGCGCGTACACCGTCGGGTGCGCGGGCTTCCCGTCAAAATGGTTGATCTTGGCGAAGGTGGCCTGTTTGCCTTCGGTGCGGTTCGCGTAGCGCTGCGCGAACTCCTTGGTGGCTGTGGTGGTGGCCAGTTGCCGGCCCTGCTTCATGCCGCCGGTCTCCACCAGGTCCTCGAAGGCATCGCCGAGTTGGTTCGGGGCGAGCGTTCCTACGCGCTTGGCCGGGTCGACGGCCGTAGCGAGCCCGTTCTTCACCGCGATCTCGGGTATCGCGGTCTTCTCGTCCGCGTATACGGAAGCAACCATCTTGAGACGGCCGCCGACCTTGTCGAAGATCAGGAGCGCCTCTGACGCGGATCCGCTGGACTTCGCCCTGACCGCGAACCAGCTCTGGCCATCCGGGATGTAGTACCTGCGGGACGTGAAGACGAACCCCGTCCCGTACTCCTCCTGATCCTTCTTGGACCAGGTCTTGAACTGTTCGTAGCCGGCCAGGGACTGCTCGTGCACCTGACCGCCCTCGACCGTGCCCAGCAGTCGTGCGCCGCGGCTGCCCCGCGTCCGGTTGGCCTCGTTGTTCGCCTTCTCGTACGCGTCGACCGTCGCGCGGGCGGCCTCGACGGTGACCACGCCCTTCGGGGCGGAGCTCGCGGCCTCGGCGCCGTTAGTCCCGGACTCCTTGGCGCCGGCACTGCATCCGCTGAGTGCGGCGGCCGCGAGCATGCTGATCGGCAGCAGCATCGTGCGGCGTAAGCGCGGGGGGCGGGCGGCGCGGTAGGGGGACGTCATTGCTGTGCTTCCTCCTGGAGCCGAGAGAGTGGGTGGGGGAGAAGGACGGAACACGGCCCGTGGCGGTCCCGGCCCCGAGGCTGCCTGCCGGTCCGGCTGGCGTGTAGCGCGGGCGCCCTGAACGCAGTCGCAGGCGTTTCAGTCAGCCGGCTCGGGTGTCTTGAGGGGGCCGGCAGCCGCGGGGCGCGTCCGGCCTGCGGTCGTGCAGTTGGGGGCGCAGGCCCGCAGCCGGGTGGGCTCGGCGAGCATCCCCTCGACCGTGCAGAAGACACCGAGCTGCCTCTTGCGGTGGAGCAGGTCTCCGCACAACGCACAGCGCAGGCCTTTGACCTGGTCAAGAGTCAGGTGCGCCAGGTCCGGCCGATCCGTCGAGGGCCTGCCAGGCCGCAGACCGAGTGCGGTCTCGACGGCCGAGTGCAGGTCGCCGGTCTGGGTATGGAGGTGGCCGGGACGAGGGGGAATCAGCCAGTAGGGCCCAGGCGGGCGCTTTCGGTCCGTCGGTGGCAGAGCGATGTGGCTGGCCTTGCCGAGGGCGACGGTCTGCGGCAGTTCCCACGTCCTTGTTGTGCCGGGCGGAACGAGGAAGTACATGCCGCGGCTGCCCGGCGCCATGGCCACGGCGCCGAGGGGCCCGGTCACGGAGTTGAAGGCCTCCAGACCGAGCTCGCGGGGCAGCCGTACGGCGTCCCAGTTCCGGCCGGCTGCTGTGATCCAGGTTCCGTCGACACTGCGGACGGCATCGGTGCTGGTGATATCAGTCATGGAGAGTGTCCGGTCGGCAGGAGAAAGAGCTGCTGGAGCGCCCGGACCGTACCCGGGCGCCCCAGTCCAGGCCGGGACCGGACGGCGCAGGGGGGAGCGCGATCCGGGTAGCCCGTACCTGGCCCGGCCACGGCATGCCGCAGACGGGAGGGGTGGGGAGCGGAGGACGACGGTGCGCTGGCAGCGCAGCGGATCGCTCGGCCGCTGCGCGCCCGTTCGTCCGTGCCGCGTGCGTCATCGTGTTCCTCCAGGCCGCCTTGTCTGAAGTCCTCGGCCTCTGACCCTGTGGTGCGCCGGCCAGAGGCTGCCGGACGGAACGGTGTGGGCAGACCGGCCGGCCCGCGCCGGGGCATACCCGTAGATGGAGCCGGGCGGCTGCGATCACCGGCATATGCAGATCCTGATGCAGCACGAGCCAAAGTGTCAATGATTGTGAACGATCGTGGCGGCCGGGCACTCCCAGCCCGTAGGATCTCGCCAGGCCACCCATTGCGCGGAACGGTGATCGGGGTAGCCTCGTGACGCCCCTACCAGTCCTGTCGGTTCCAGCTATGGAGAGCTCTGGTGAACGAAGCCGCCGAGCCGGCAGAGGAGAGCGACGAGCTGTCCGGCGTCGAGGAGCTCGCAGCAACCGAAGTCGGCGACCTCCTCGATGAGCTTCGCGACCTGCGGCAGGGCCTAGTCCCCACAGCCAGGAGAAAGCTCGATCCTCTTCTGGCGCCTGAAGCGGTCAACTACGCGACGGGGATCGCGATCGAGCGTGTGCCCGCACTACTCGCCGGCGCAGACCCGGACCGCGACGACTCCAAGGAAGCCTCGAAAGCCCGGTACCTGCAGCGCATGACCTTCCTGCGTGAGACCCGGCTGGCGACACCGATGACCCGGCGGCTCAGCGGCAGGACGCCGAGGCAGTACCGCCTGGGTGAGATCGCCAGGGGCTCCAACAACAGCCGGCAGACGGTCCATTACGTCTTCCAGGACGGCCGCCTCACGAGCCCGGAGAACACTGCCAAGATCGAACGGTTCTTCGGCGTACTGCCAGGGTTCTGCTCCTACACCGAGCAGGAGGCACTGGTCGCGTACCTCCGCCCGATCGTGAAGGACCTCAGGTTCCTCAGCAAGGTCGCCAAGGCGCTCGGGCAAGGCGTGACCAAGGTTGCCGCACGCACCCAGGACTTGAGCCAGGACACCGCTCATGACACCGCGATGGACGAGATCCTGTCCGCAGTCATCCGCGCACGCCGCCGCAAGCGCCGCTGAATTACAGACGCTCGGCTCCCTTCTCGCAACGTGGCCGTGGTCGCTGCCACGGAAGACGGCACATCAGGATCGGGCGGAATTCCCCAGGGGGAACGCCGGTCATCGAGATCAGGCGACGAGGCGCCTGATCGTGGGCTTCTACGCTCGCACCAGCGCCCCGCCCGGCACCACCCTCAGCTTTCTGCATGAGGAGGGGGTCGCATACGCCAACTAGCCGCCAAATAAGGGCCATACGGGGCATCGCGGTGTGCCCAACAGGGCTTGGAGGTGCTCCTGTGAAGAGGGCAGCCCGGATATCTCTACGGGAGTGCAGTGGGACCGGAGGCGCGTTTCCGGGCCTCGGTATTGATCTTGCGGATCGCCCTGCGCGTCTTGGTGAGAGTTCGCGACAGCTCGGCGATGAGGTCCGCGGCCTCGTCCAACTCCTGAGGAGTCCCGGCGGGACTCCAGCCGCCATCGGGCGCATATTTGGCGGACGAGGCCGTGCATGCGGCCAGGAGGTCTGTCATCAGGCCGCGGAACTCGACGAGTTCACCTTCGGTGTAGTCGCCGGCCGTCGGCTGCTCCACCGTCAGCCCATCGAGTGCTGTCAGGTGTGCTGGCATCCTCTTCCTCCGCTACCTCGGTGCGTGGCCACAGGGCACGCAGATGGAGTCTCCGGGTAGCTGAGATCCTGATGGACCACCAGCCAAAGTGTCAATAATTGTGAACACGTGTGGCGTGCTCTGGCACTGCGCCCGTCGCCGCGGCATACCCATCTGACGCCTGCCGATCTGGAGCAGGCCGGGAGCACACCGTCGGTCCTCTGGGGTGAACGGCCGCTCTGCAGGTGTGCGGGGGGGGGCCCCCCCCCCCTGGGTGGGGGGGGGGGGACGACACCGCGACTGAGAGGGGGGTG